>CAYZXD010000007.1:11791-89195 GCA_964482325.1 uncultured Spirochaetaceae bacterium
GATTTCTCTGTGATACAGTCCACAAGTACCGAGGAATCGGCAAAATTGTGAAGGCTTTTTTTCTACCCGCCGAAAACCGGTGCGCAGCGCAACGGTTGGCAGGCATCCCCAAATAGTATATCTGCTAGCCTTGTGAAATCCTGAAATACGGGAGAGGGTAGGCTATGGCTAAATTCATTTTTGTAACTGGTGGAGTAGTCTCTTCACTTGGGAAGGGGATTACTGCGGCTTCTTTGGGGTGTCTGCTCAAGAGTCGCGGCTTTTCTGTCACGGTATTAAAATTTGATCCGTACATCAATTTTGACCCGGGTACCATGAGTCCATATCAGCATGGTGAGGTCTTTGTGACCGATGATGGTGCTGAGACTGACCTTGACCTCGGACATTATGAGCGATTCCTCGATATTTCCATCGGGAAACAGAATAATGTAACAGCAGGAAAAATCTATTGGTCAGTTATTCAAAAAGAGAGACAGGGCGAATTCTTAGGTGGTACGGTTCAGGTCATCCCCCACATTACCAATGAAATTAAAAGCAGGCTATTTGCCGTTGCAGAATCGAGTAAGGCTGATATCGTGCTTGTTGAGATCGGCGGAACAGTAGGTGACATAGAGAGTCAGCCGTTCCTTGAAGCAATACGACAGATGAAGCGTGATTTAGGTAAACAGGACACCTTATATCTTCATGTTACGTTGGTTCCGTACATAGCAGCAGCAGGAGAGCTGAAGACTAAACCGACTCAGCACAGTGTAAAAGAGTTGCGGGGTATCGGTATTCATCCCGATTTTATTATCTGTCGTTCCGATCGACCGCTTCCTGATGGTATGCAAGAGAAGATTGCTATGTTCTGTGATGTTGACCTTGAAGCAGTGATTCCCAATCCGGATCTTCCCTCTATCTATGAAGTTCCCTTACTCTTTGAGCAGGAAAATCTTGATTTACTTGTGCTCAGACGACTGGGGCTGGAATCCCGTTCCCGTCATATGGAGAAATGGCATGCGATGGTGGAAAATCGCAGACATCCAGCGAGAAAAATTCGCATTGCCCTGGCAGGAAAATATGTGGAACTTGCAGATGCCTATATCAGTGTTACTGAAGCGTTGCACCATGGGGGGATGTTTCACCAAACGCAGATAGAATTGGTTAAACTGGACACCGAAGAGATCGAAACTGCCAGTGATGAGCAACTCAGTCGTATATGCTCTGGGATCAGCGGTATTGTAGTCCCCGGTGGATTTGGATTACGTGGTATTGAGGGAAAAATTCGTATCATTCAGTATGCACGAGAACATCGCATCCCATTTTTTGGTCTTTGTCTGGGTATGCAGTGTGCCGTGTCGGAATTTGCCCGTCATGTAGCACACCTGGAAGATGCTTCCAGTTCTGAGTGGTATCCCGGTACTGCTTATCCAGTTGTTGATTTGATGAGTGATCAAAAAGATGTGGATCTTGGAGGTACGATGCGATTGGGAAGCTATCCTTGTGCGATAGCAGATACCGATACGCTGTTATACCGTGCATATGGCAGTAACGCCATTGAAGAACGACATCGACACCGATATGAATTCAACAATGCCTATCGAGAAGTCTTGCAGAAATCAGGATTGCGATTATCGGGTCTTTCTCCCGATGGGAAATTGGTTGAAGCCGTAGAGTTACCCGATCACCCATGGTTCGTCGGTGTTCAGTACCATCCGGAGTTTAAAAGTCGGCCAGGTAATCCGCATCCGTTATTCAGAGATTTTATTCAAGCTGCAATTTCTATCACGGGAGCTTAAGAGAGTTTGTGTAAATCACTTGACGGTTTTAATTCAGAGTGAGTATGTTTATGGGGACTGCCAGGGGTGGATGGCGGATCACACAAAAATTGTATGACCTCGTAGTATTGGCAGAAAATATGTATGTATAGACGGGATTGATATGAGTAAAAAAGAGAAGAAAGAAAAAACAGCACAAACTGCAGTCCCTGAAGATGTTCAGGATCGTGAATCTATGCAGAAAAGTGAAATGCAGCATGAGGCAGTACTGACTTCTGAGCAACCGCAGGAGGAAACTCTCTCGCCACAGGAGGCAAGAATTTTGGAATTGGAAGCAGAAGTGGATCGACTTACGCGAGAGGTGACCTCAGAGAAAGAACAATACATGCGGAAAGCCGCTGATATGGATAATTACCGTAAGCGGTTGATTCGTGAAAAAGAGACCGCAGTACAGTTTGCCAATGAACGCCTGTTGAATGACCTCATTCCTATCCTCGATGACTTTGATCGGGCAGTTGAAGCAGTTTCTCAAGCTCAGGATGTGCAATCCTATGCGAACGGCATCGAACTGATCAGAAAACAGTTGTTGGAGATGCTGAACAGAAACTGGGGTCTGAAACGGATGGATAATATTGTCGGAGAGGAGTTCTCTCCCCATGAACATGAAGCAATGATGATGGAAGAGAGCGATGCGTATGATACTGAGACCGTTCTTGCCGAATTGCAAAAGGGTTATTATCTTCATGACAGGGTGTTGAGAACCGCTAAGGTAAAGGTTGGCAAGCCTCAGTAATACTTTTTATGCATACAATTGCAGGCATGGAACCGGATATAGTTTCTGCCTTGTGTACAAATGTTGATGGCAAATTTCAAGGAGAAGAACCATGGGTAGAATAATAGGAATTGACTTAGGAACAACCAATTCATGTGTTGCAGTCATGGAAAATGGTGACGCAACCGTAATTCAGAACGCAGAAGGGCAGAGAACCACCCCCTCGATTGTCGGTTTTACCGCAAAAGGTGAACGTCTGGTAGGACAACCTGCAAAGAACCAGATTGTGACGAATGCGGAGAATACCGTATCGTCAATTAAACGATTTATGGGAAGACGGTTTGCTGAAGTTCCCTCAGAAATCAAGAAAGTCTCTTATACTGTAAAGGCAGGACCGTCTGATGAAATTCGCGTTGTCATTCGTGATAAGGAGTTTTCACCACAGGAGATTTCAGCAGCAACTTTGCAGAAAATGAAGAAAACGGCTGAGGACTATCTCGGTGAAACCGTCACTGAAGCTGTTATCACCGTTCCCGCATACTTCAACGATGCACAGCGTCAGGCAACCAAGGATGCAGGGCGTATTGCAGGTCTGGATGTGAAACGTATCGTAAACGAGCCTACTGCAGCTGCTTTGGCATACGGACTTGGCAAGGATTCAAGTAAGGAGGAGAAGATAGCCGTGTACGACCTTGGTGGTGGTACGTTCGATATCTCGATTCTGGAACTTGGTGACGGAGTTTTTGAAGTAAAATCAACCAATGGTGATACTCACCTCGGTGGTGATGATTTCGATCAGGTAATCATTGATTGGCTCGTCGAAAGTTTCAAAAAGGATAGCGGAATCGATCTCTCTAAGGATAAGATGGCTTTGCAGCGACTGA
Organism: uncultured Spirochaetaceae bacterium; assembly: GCA_964482325.1. Taxonomy (GTDB): domain Bacteria; phylum Spirochaetota; class Spirochaetia; order Sphaerochaetales; family Sphaerochaetaceae; genus CAYZJV01. The sequence continues at coordinate 15,205 of CAYZXD010000007.1, forward strand.
GAGAAGCTGCAGAGAAAGCTAAGATTGAGCTTTCCAGTACGAAGGATACCTCTATTAATCTGCCATACATTACTGCGGATGCGTCAGGGCCAAAACATCTCCAGATGGATCTTACCCGTGCACGGTTTGAACAGATGGTCTCATCTTTAGTGGAGCGAAGCCGAAAGCCGTGTCTCAATGCCTTAAAGGATGCTGGACTTTCTCCGTCAGATATAGATGAAGTAATTCTCGTCGGTGGATCAACCCGTATTCCTGCTGTTCAGGCGATTGTAAAGGAAATTTTCCAGAAAGAGCCCCATAAGGGAGTGAATCCTGATGAAGTGGTTGCCATGGGAGCTGCTATTCAGGGTGGTATTCTTGGCGGAGATGTGAAAGATGTACTCTTGCTTGATGTCACACCGCTTTCACTGGGAATTGAAACTCTTGGTGGTATTGCTACCAAGCTTATTGAACGGAATACGACTATTCCTACCCGTAAGAGCCAGATATTCTCAACTGCAGCTGATGGACAGACGGCAGTCTCCATCCACGTACTGCAGGGTGAGCGTGAGATGGCAAGTCAGAACCGAACTCTCGGCAAGTTCGACCTTGTTGGTATTCCGGCAGCTCCTCGAGGAGTTCCCCAGATTGAGGTTACTTTCGATATCGATGCAAACGGTATTGTACACGTAAGTGCAAAGGATCTCGGTACCGGGAAGGAACAGAAGATCCGGATTGAATCTTCTTCAGGACTTTCCGAGTCTGAAATTGAGAAGATGGTGAAGGAAGCGGAACTTCATGCGGAAGAGGATAAGAAAGAGCGTGAAAAGATCGAGGTGAGAAATGAAGCCGACAGTCTGCTCTATTCGACTGAAAAGTCTCTGAAAGACTATGGTGATAAAATCTCAGCCGAGGAAAAATCTCAGATTGAGAGCGCTATGGAAGAGCTGAAGAGTGCTATGGCATCCGACTCTGTCGAAGAGATCAAGGCAAAAACCGAAGCCCTTCAGCAGGCAGCTTATAAGCTTGCAGAAGAGATGTATAAAGCAACTGCGGCTCAGCAGGGTGCAGAACAAGATGAAGCATCTGATACCGCTGGTACCGCACAGCAGGCTAAAGACGATGGGGTGGAAGACGCCGACTACGAAGTAGTAGACTAATTGAATCTGTACTGAAGGAAGTGTTGCACCGTGGCAAAACGTGATTATTACGAAGTCCTAGGAGTTTCGAAAGGAGCTTCTCAGGAAGAGATCAAAAAAGCCTACCGCAAATTGGCTGTGGCGAATCACCCGGATAAGAATCCGGGTGACAAGGCAGCTGAAGAGCGGTTCAAAGAAGCCAGCGAAGCCTACGAAGTATTAAGTAACGAACAGAAACGACAAGCCTATGATCAGTATGGATTCGCAGGAGTTGACTCTAACGGTGCACAGGATTTTTCAAACGTGTATCGGGATTTCAGTGATCTGTTTGGAGGAGGTTTCGGAGACATCTTCGGTTCCTTCTTCGGCGGGGGCGGTGGAGGCCGCTCCTCCGGTTCACGAGGTCCCGCTGTTGGTTCAAGCTTACGGTATGATGTGGAAATTGACTTCAAGGAAGCGGTATTCGGTACAAAAGTAGATGTATCCTATACCCATCAGGTTCACTGCGAAGTCTGTCATGGAACCGGGGAGAAAAGCGGATCAGGAAAGAAAATCTGTCCTACCTGTAATGGTGTCGGTCAGGTGCGGAGAAATTCCGGGTTCTTTTCCATTGCCTCAACCTGTCCCACATGCGGCGGGGAAGGGAGAATCTCTGAGGATCCCTGTACCGAGTGCCATGGTACTGGTCTGATGCGTAAGAAGCAGAAGCTGAAAGTCACCATACCTGCCGGTGTTGATACCGGAAACAGAATTTCCATCTCGGGTATGGGTGATGCCGGACCGAATGGTGGTCCCTCCGGTGATTTGTTTGTGTATGTGAATGTACGACCCCACCCGTATTTTGAACGTTCAGGAAATGATTTATACTGTCAGATACCGATATCTTTCACCCAAGCCGCCCTTGGTGCGGACATTGAGGTGATGACGATTGATGATGTGCGGGTTAAAGTAGCCATCCCTTCCGGTACTCAGAATGGGAAGGTGTTGCGCCTGCGAAATCGGGGTGTGCCAAAACTCAGAGCATCACTCGATCAACGGGGAGATCAGTATATCAAGCTGGTGGTTGAAACCCCGCGCAAACCCAACCGTGAAGCAAAAAAACTGCTCAAGGAACTTGCAGAGGTGCTGGGTGAAAATACACGGCCAGAGCCGGTTCCCTTTGACGACTAGGAGATTTCATGGGTGACAGGATTATTGGTTTTCATGCCATTGAAGAGGCTTTGAAGCAAGCCCCGCAGGGGAGTATTCTCTATCTCTGTCGGAATATGGAAAAGCGGAACAACAAGTTGGAATCTCTTGCCCGTCAGAACCGGGCGGTCACCTTGCGCAAAATTGCGAAAGTTGAAATGGATCGAATGACACAACAAGCCGATCATCGGGGAGCGGTATTGGAATTGGGAAGTAGAGGTACCAGTACATCTGATTCAAAGAAGCAGATGACGGTAAGAAGTTTCCTTGAACAGCTTCCTGAGGATGCTCCTGCACTTATTCTTGCTCTTGACGGGATTACCGATGTGCACAACCTGGGAGCAATTCTTCGCAGTGCCGATCAGTTCTCCGTAGATCTGGTGCTCGTTCCTGAACGAAGGAGCGCTCAAGCTACAGATACCGTACAACGAATTTCTAGTGGGGCGTCCCAGTATGTACCCATAGCATCAGTTACGAATCTGGTGAGAGAAATTGAATTGTTGCAGAAGCATAATTTTTGGGTATATGGAGCTGATATGGCCGGTTCGTCCAGTTATGAGACGTCATTCCCGCCACGAACGGTATTGGTACTCGGTTCGGAAGGTGAGGGGTTAAGTCAACTGGTACAGAAGCGATGTGATCATCATATTGCCATTCCTACTACTGGACACATCGATTCTCTCAACGTATCGGTAGCGGCAGGCATTTTACTTTACGAATTCAGACGACAAACGAACCGTTAATCTTCAAAGAATCGATTACCGATATCATTGCGGTACCAAGCGCCATCAAATTTTACCGTATCGATGTATTGATAAGCCATCTTGTTCGCCTCAATGATATTCTGCCCAATCCCGACAATCGTTACATTACGACCTCCGGTAGTAACAGCCTTCCCGTCCTGATCCATCATTGCACCATAGAACACCATGGGCATCGTTTTTAATAGATTATTTCTGATAGTATTCGGAAGAGCAGAAACTTCCTTTCCAATGATGGGTTTATCGGGGTATCCTTCACTTGCTACCACGACGGCAACTGCCGATTTATGGGAAACTTCCAAAGTGAAATCCTTCACTCGGTCCTCATTCATGGCATCAAGAATTTCAATAATATCACTCTTGATGAGCGGGACAATGGCCTGGGTGGCAGGATCATTGAACCGTACATGATAATCGACGAGCACAGGGCCATTTGCCGTAAGGATAACACTGAATGTGAGGACTCCTTTATACGCAAATTGCTCAACCTGCATACCATACAACGTAGGCTCGATAATCAAATCGATGATTTGCTGCTGTACCTGCTTTGGCAGTGGCACAGGGCATATGGAACCCATACCACCGGTGGCTGCACCGGAACTGCCCGCTTCGCTCTTCGTATAATCGGAACAGAGGGGAAGCATCAGGTACCCGTTGTTGTCAGTAAATACGGTAATAGTCACAGAAAGACCATCGAGATGATTTTCCACTAACAAGTTATCGGTTTGCAGCATGCCGCGGCCAAAACTCATCAGGGTCTCATAATCTTTGGAATCGACCATGATTCTACTTGGAGCCATGGTATTTCGTTTTAATACAAAATATTCACCTTCATGTCGCTTCAGGTACGTTGAGAGTGACTCCTCATCAGAAAACAGTTTATAGGGAGGAGTAGGAATATTATGGCGTGCTGTGAAATTTCGTGCGAAGTATCGGTCTCCTTCAAGTTTTAAGGCATTCCCTGGAGCTCCGAAGGTAGCAATTCCCCTACTGTTAAGATAATCGATGACTCCCGTAAATAATGGTGCTTCAGTTCCGACAAAGACAAAGTGAATATCGTGTTTCTGACAGGCTGCATACACCGATTCGGGAGATGATGGATCAACATCCCGTAGATTTTCTGCAATCGCGGCTGTACCAACATTACCCTGAGCAGCAAAGAGACCGCTGATGAGCTTGCTTTGAGAAAACAGCCAGGTCATTGCATGGTCTTTTGCCCCAGAGCCCAATACCAGAACTCTCATTATTTCTCCTTCCCCCTCTTTTCGGACAATGAGAAAACTACCATGTAACGATTGGCAAGGTCAACTCGTGCTTACTCAAGCTCTTGTACGAGCTGTGCACATACATCTTCATAAGCAGCATAGGTGGAAGCTTTCACCAGTGCTTGTTTAGCCTGGGCCGCATGCGGGATTCCCTTCAGATATGAGGTGGCATGCTTTCTCATTTCACGACAGGCATGTTGTTCTCCCGTATTGGCCCCTGCCCGATGAAGATGGGCTAACAGTACCGAGACGCGTTCTTGAACCACATGAAAATCCGGCAACTTCTGATGAAGCAGATAGGTCTTTGTGTCCTGGAAAATCCATGGATTGCCCAGTGCACCACGGGCGAACATAAGGCCATCAACATGCGTTTGTCTCAGCATAGTTGCAGCTGCCTCATAGGTGAACAGGTCCCCAGATCCAAAGACTGGTACCGAAGGATACCGCTTGAGTACCCATTGTTTGAGATCATACAACGCATCCCAATCAGCAGTACCTGAGTATCCCATGGCTCGCGTACGGGCGTGCATGGTAATCATGGCAGCTCCTGCTGAAAGAGCAGCATCTGCCGTATCATGATAATTGATGGATGATGCATCCCATCCCAATCGAATCTTGACTGAAACCGGCACAGATGTACGCGAAGTAATGGTATGCACAATATCATAGATGGATTGCGGATCCTTTAACAGCGCTGATCCTGCACCTGTTTTGATCACTTTCGGAACCGGGCACCCGCAGTTAATATCGATGATCGTGGGGTTACACTGGAGCAATGTGTCGAGGCTTCGTTCCACCACCGAAGCGGCGTGCATAAAAATCTGGATCGCCAGCTGATTTTCATTCTCTGCGCGTGCAGTCAGATTTTTTGTTGCCTCACTCTCTCGGGCCAGACCTTCTGCGCTCACCATCTCGCTAAAGGTAAGATTAGCCCCGTGGTCGATACAGATAGAGCGAAATGCCCGGTCGGTATAGCCGGCGAGCGGGGCAAGAAAAAGATTCCCATCACAATGGACAGAACCGATTGTGACGGGATGGTATAGTTGCCGGTCAGATACCATAAGGTTATTGATCTGTTTCGCTGATATGGAAGGCACGAAGACTGTTTTGGTAGAGTGCTTCAGCAGTCTCTTCAAGCGATAACTGTTTGATATCGGCAACCGCCTGTGCAGTTTCTACTAAGTAAGCAGGTTTGTTCCGTTTCCCCTTATATGCAGCTGGGACCATAAAAGGACTTTCCGACTCGATGAGTATCCGATCGAGCGGAAGATTTGCGATCGTTTCATGCAAATGCCGTACATTCTTATAGGTGATGTTTCCAGCAAACGAGAAGTACATCGGCAGATCAAGTGCTTCCGAGGCATAGAGCCAGTCTTCGGAATAACAATGGAAGATGCCGCCTTTCTCACCAAGTCGGGTCTTGAGGATGTCGAGAATATCTCTTCCTGCTTCCCGGTTATGAATAATTACCGGCATATCGAGGCTTCGCGCGATATCGAGCTGACGGATGAATAATTCAACCTGAGAGTTTTTATCCCCAAAATTCCGATAATAATCCAAACCGGTCTCACCAAGGGCAACAACCCGGTCGTACTTTGAAAATGTCTGGATCTTGTGTTCCCAATTCAGACCGGGGTTTGTGACCTCGGAGGGAGAAACTCCCACCGCATGATACACCCCGCTGGCGGTCCGCAGGTTATCATATACCTGTTCAAAATCGTGCAGGCTGTTACAGATGCTGACAATATGAGCAACATCTTTTCGTTTCGCGAGCTGTATGATGAGCAACTGCTCCATCTGATCTTCATGTATCAGGCCGATATGGGCGTGAGTATCAAATAATTTCATGGTTTTTCCTGACGTTGATAAGAAATATGTCTCTTGGAGACTATACAAGAAGATAGCACGAAGATATGTACCCGTCAAGGTGGATTTATATTTGACAATTTTGCCCTCACATGGTAGCTTAGGATAGGCTTTCTGGGTATAATGTTTTCCAGTAAAAGCAAATAAGGAAATTCATGAGAAAAGATAGAAAACATCATGGTGACCAGCATGGAGAGCCTCAGCAGAAGAGGAATTCCCAGCGGCCCGAATATGGATATGTGTATCTGATAAAGAATCCCTCCTCAAACGAGTTGACCGTTTGTGCATCGGATGATCAGATTGAGCGCGGTGCTCATGTCATTGCTCCTTCCCGGTATGGTCTCGACTACGGAATGGTCGTCGGATCTGCCATGGATATGGGGCAGTATGAGCCCGGTTCCACCGAGTTTCAGGGAGCCTGTCTCCACGGGGAGCCCTTGGAAGAGAGAGAGGGAGAGGGGGAACTTCTCGCAGTGGGAGAGCCTGGAGAAGAGCTCGGAGAGGCGGACCCTCCCTATCTGGCCTCTGGAATAGTGTACGAAAAAGAGGAGCGGGAACCCTGTTCAGGATGCACCGGCTGCAATCCGGCGAAACACCAGTACCGAAACGAGAAGCCGGTCAAGCTAACTGGTGAAATCGATTGGATAGACCGAATCGCCACACAGGAGGATCATGCCAGATTCCTAGAGCTCAGTGCAATGGAGGACGAGGCGCTCGTGCTCTGCAGAGAGAAAGTACTTGCGCACGGATTAGATATGAAGTTGGTCTCGGCACACTATCTTTTCGGTGAGCCGAAAGTGATCTTCTTCTTCACTGCAGCAAATCGTGTGGATTTCAGAGATCTGGTGAAGGATCTCGTCTCAGTCTTCCGGATTCGTATCGAGTTGCGTCAGATTGGGGTGAGAGATGAATCTCGAGTACTCGGGGGGCTGGCTGTCTGTGGTAGAGATTTCTGTTGTCATGCCATCACGGACAAACTCAATCCGGTATCCATCAAGATGGCTAAGGAGCAGAACCTCTCTCTGAACTCCACGAAAATATCGGGTCCCTGTGGGCGATTACTGTGTTGCCTCTCGTACGAATACGACTTCTATCTTGAAGAAAAACGGCATCTGCCGCAGGAGGGGAGTAGACTGAAGATTCAACATGAACTCATGAAGATTTCGGAAGTGAACATTCTCTCTCGTAAGATTTCACTGATTGGGTCAGAGGGTAGGCATCTCACCATTCCATTCACCGCAGTTTCTTATAATGAAAACAACTCTCGATGGGAAGTGGACCGTGGCTATCTAGACGAATTTCTCTCAAACTGATACAAACTATTGTATTGACCGATATTACGGAGTATGGTATTTTGTGTATCCGTTGGTTCAGAGATACAAATAATTCCCTTGAACTTATATAATTGATAAACCGTTGGAGGTATTACGTGTTCAACACCAGTTCAGCTGCTAAAAGAGAGCGCCAGAACGAGAAGAGAAGATTACGGAACCGAGAGACAAAGAGTGCAGTGCGCACTGCAGTCAAGAAGTTCCAGCTTGCTGTTCAGACTCAGGATAAGGATCTTGCAAAAGAGAAGCTAGATTATGCTATTAAACTGATCGACACTGCCGGTTCAAAGGGCGTGTTTCATGCCAATACCGTCTCTCGAAAGAAATCAAGACTTTCTGCTCAGTACCAGGGATTGGCCAAGGCCGAGTAACCGAAGTACTACTGATTCTGAATTCATTAAGGAGTAGGTCCATGGCAAACAAAAAACTAACAAAAGCTGAGATTATTGAGAGCATACAGGCCAAGCTTGGTCTGAATCGTCCCGATGTTCATAGCGTGATTGATGAATTCTTTGAAGAAATCAAACGCGGATTGGAAGAAGATCGGGTGATTGAATTGCGTGGCTTCGGTACTTTTGAAGTGAGAACTCGAAAAGGCCGAGAACGGGCACGAAACCCAAAGACCGGAGAGCTGGTTGCGGTGGATACTCATGGTGTCGCAATTTTTCGGCCTGGAAAAGAATTGAAGGATTTTGTCTGGAAACTCAGACAGAACGGCGATAAGTAACTTAACTGCCGTGGAATTGCACAGAAGAAGAGGATTCACCACATACGTCGCGGAAATCCTGGTCCTCTTGGGAACGGCTCTGCTGTTTTCATTCGCGTTTCCGGGATTCCTCTCAGAGAAGGGGATTGGAGTAATTGCCTTTTTTGCTCTGATTCCCCTCTTTGCAGTTATCCGTCAGACCAGTTGGAAAGCAATCTGCTTCTATGGGTTCCTCTTCGGATTCTCCTTCTATACCCTATTCAATTATTGGCTCACCACTTTCCATCCGCTTGCTATCCTGCTGGTCCCCATTATCAAGGGTGGGGAGATGGTGATGCTGTTTCCTGCACTCAAGGCAGCAGATCGGTATTTTAAACGCTGGGGGTTTGTCGTACAGGCAATTATCTGGGTTGCATACAGCTATCTGAGTCAATCCTGGTTTGCCGGCTATCCCTACGGAACGATCAGTTCGGCTGTCTACACCTTTCTCCCATTTATACAGATTGCTGATTTTTCGGGTATCTGGGGTATTACCTTCATGATGATTCTTCCTCAGGCATTTTTTGGCAGGTATGTTGCCGATCAATACGCAGGAGCTCATCAGCGTATGGTAACCTTCCTCGGTTCCTACCGGATACCCGTTATCCTGTATGGCATTGCGATGGCCGGCATCTTGATCTATGGGTGGATAACGCTTGCTCAGTGGGCTGATCGAGAACCCGATCAGAATTGGCGAGTGGCTACGGTGCAGCATAATGCCGATTCCTGGAAAGGTGGGTATGCAACCTATAAACGGAATTTTAATAATTTGCGTACGATGAGCCTGCAGGCTCTGCAGGAAAATCCTGATATGATCATCTGGTCCGAAACTGCTTTCGTTCCTTCGGTTCACTGGCACACTACGTATAAAACTGATGAGGCTACTGCCGATCTTGTCGATGAATTTGTCACATTCGGCAAGTCGCTTCCTGTTCCGCTGCTCACGGGGAATCCTGAGGGTGTACTTGATGATCCCTCTGCTCCTCCACTGAATCCTGATGGATCATGGAACCGAAAAGATTACAACACGGTAATTATGTTCGAAGGTGGAGAGATACGAGAGACGTATCGCAAACAGCATCTCGTTCCGTTCACTGAACACTTCCCATACGAAAAACAGCTGCCATGGTTATATAATCTGCTGTTAGCAAATGATTATAACTGGTGGGAAAAGGGATACGATCCTGTGGTCTTTGTAACTGACGAAGGAGTGCATTTTTCCACTCCGATCTGTTTTGAAGATGTGTTCGGGTATTTATCTGCCGGATTTGTGAGAAACGGTGCTGATGTGATTGTAAACATGACCAACGACAGCTGGTCGGGTGCGGTATCTGCAGAAATGCAGCATCTTGCCCTAGCCGTCTTCCGCTCAATAGAGAACCGAAGAACCACAGTGCGGGGAACCAACTCGGGTATTACTGCAGTTCTGCTTCCCACCGGTGAAGTGGTTGATCCCATGGAGCCGTTTACCCGCGGTTGGCATATCTATGACGTTCCCGTCTACGACTCTGATGCGTTTACTGTGTATACCCGGTATGTCGATATCCTCGCTTACGCCTGTATATATGCATCAGCAATTCTCCTGATCTTCGGTTTTGTCAGACACCTTATACGCAGGAGAAAGGAATCCTAGCATGACACAACAACGTACCACAGTTTCTCTGTGCATCATCGGGACTGAAATTACGCGCGGTATCATTGCCGATAAGCATGGTAATCTGCTTTCGAGAGAGTTGACCAATCTGGGATATGAAGTGAATCGGATTATCATCGTACCGGATGACGGGTCACTTGAATCAATGCTTCGCCAGTGTGCACATGAAGCCGATATCATTGTTCTTACAGGGGGGTTAGGCCCAACAAGTGATGATATGACCAGACAGGTCGTTGCTGACCTTGCCCAGGTTCCCCTAGTCCAGAATGATGAAGCTTATCAGAAGCTGTATGATCGAATTGGAGATCGAATTCACGGAGCAAATCAACGACAAGTATGTTTTCCTGAAGGGTTCCGGGTGATTCCCAATGCTCAGGGGACTGCCCCCGGGTTTACCGGCACCATTAAAATCTCTGATGAACATTCCGTGACGTGTTATGCTATGCCGGGTCCACCTGTCGAAATGCACGCTATGCTGTATACTTATGTGCTTCCCGAACTTGCTCAGGCTGCGGGAATTACACCGCATGGACGAGATGAATACGCCTGCTTTCTCACCCCTGAATCCAAACTGGAGGAAGTCTGTTATGCTACAGCGGCACCCGGTATTCTCTGGGGGACCCGGGTACAAGAGTACCGCATCAGTCTCTATGTAAGTGGAGCAAGTGAATCAGATCGGCAGAAAATGGCAACAGCAGCTTCCCGGAAGTTGGGGACTGGATTGCTGGTACAAGGAGATCTCTCTGTTACACAGATGCTGAGTGATCTGCTTCGAAAGCGTGTCATGCATCTGGCAACCGCAGAGTCCTGTACCGGTGGCCTCGTGGGGAAAATGATGACTGATCTGCCTGGAAGTTCCGATTATTATTGGGGTGGGGTAGTCTCGTATAAAAATGATGCAAAGCACAAGCTGTTAGGAGTACCGGAATCTCTCATCACTACCTATGGAGCGGTTTCAGAGGAGACGGTGACCGCTATGGCAGAAGCGGTACGGAAACTATCCGGAGCGGAAGTGTCAGTAGCAATCTCTGGAATTGCTGGACCGGAGGGAGGTACTGAAGATAAGCCAGTGGGAACCGTGTGCTTCGGCTTTTCCGGCAGTGATCGTCCTTCAGTGGCACTTCGACTCCATTTCAGTTCTTATGGGCGGTCTTCAGTGCGAAGAAGAGCTGCTGTTGCAGCACTCTTACTTACCTACTTCTACGTAAAAGGGGACCACTTGCTTGACATCACTGCATCCTGGCAATATATTTAGAGTATCCAGCAGGTTTACGTCCCACGTCAGCACGAGAGTACCTGCGAAATCATACACGAGTACATAATGGCTACAACGCCATCTGGTTCGCATCCCTAGGGATACGACTCTTTGGAGATTATCAATGACATCAGAATACGAGAAAGGTCCCGAATTATTCGAGACACCTGAAACGGGTGGCTCCGTGTCTTCGGAAACACAAAAGCCTACTAAGCGAGTGGTTCGACGGAAAGCTTCCGAGAGTGCAACTCCGGCAGTGGTAAAAGTGAGCAGCAACAATACTGCTGCAACGCCGCCACCAGCTGAAAAACCGGCACCCAAGAAGCGGGGCAGACCTCCTCGGAAAAAACCAGTTGAACAGGCACCCCCTCCTCCTGTAGAGGAAAAACCACAGGAAAAGAGCGCAGTGCAACAACGACCGACACAGAATTATTCAAACCAGCAGTATAATCGGTCACAGGGCCGAGGAAAAAACAACAACCGACAGAAATCCAATTATCAGAAAAATAATCATAACCGACAGACTGGGCGATCCCATGCCCAGGTTGAAGATATCCCGGTAGAAATCTACGTAGAAGACCCCAATGCCCCAAGAATTATGGTTAATGACCTCTCTGCGTTGAATCTTCCCGCATTGCGACAGAAAGCAGCCGAATATGGGTTATCACAAACAGAAATTCTTGAACTGAAGCGACAGGATCTGATTGTTGAGATTCTCAAAGCGCATACCACCTCAGGTGGAGTGATTATGGCTTACGGAGCTCTCGAAGTGCTTCCCGATGGGTATGGATTCCTTCGGTCCCCACAGAACAATTATCTAAGTGGCCCTGAAGATATCTATGTGTCTATATCTCAGATTAAGATGCTGAGTCTGAAAACGGGTGATACCGTTGAGGGACAGATTCGTCCACCGCGCGATGCTGAGCGGTACTTTGCCATGATCAAAGTACAGACGATCAACCATGATCCCCCTGAAGTAACACGTACTCGTGCCGGTTTCGATTCTCTTACCCCGCTGTATCCTGATACCCGACTCAATCTGGAAACATCCGAAAGTGATATTTCTACGAGAATTATCAACTTATTCTGTCCGATCGGCAAAGGACAGCGGAGTCTTATTGTGGCACCTCCCCGGGCTGGAAAAACCATTCTCATGCAGAAGATTGCCAATGCCATAACGGAAAATCATCCTGAAGTCTATCTGATGGTGCTCCTGATTGATGAACGACCTGAAGAAGTCACCGACATGCGTCGAACCGTAAAAGGAGAAGTCGTTGCATCCACCTTTGATGAACAGGCCTCCCGTCACGTTTCTGTTGCAGAAATGGTGATTGAAAAGGCTAAACGTCTGGTAGAGCATAAGCGAGATGTGGTAATCCTTCTGGATAATCTTACCCGATTGGCACGAGCTTACAACCAGACGGTTCCTGCTTCCGGTAAAATACTCTCCGGTGGTGTCGATTCGAATGCACTGCATAAGCCGAAAAGGTTTTTAGGTGCTGCGAGAAATATTGAACATGGAGGAAGCCTTACCATTATTGCTTCTGCCTTGATTGAAACTGGTTCTCGTATGGATGAAGTGATTTTTGAGGAGTTCAAAGGGACGGGAAATAATGAAATTGTCCTTGATCGCAGGATGGCAGAGCGGCGGCTCTATCCAGCAATCAATATCAAAAAATCTGGGACGCGGCGTGAGGATCTGTTACTGACTACCGAAGAGTCTGCAAAGATCTGGGCACTGCGTAATGCGATCAATCCCATGGAAGATATTGAGATGACTGAACTGCTCATTGACAAAATGAAGAAAACAAAGAATAATGAGGCGTTTCTTCGTTCCATGAACACGGGTGTCATGTAAACGGAGCTGTTTGTGAAGTTGTTCTTCTGTCAAGGCATGACCGTAGCAGAAGATAGCAGTATAGAGATTGGAGGAAATGCAATGAAAGAGGGAATTCACCCCAAGTATGAATTGACCAAAGTAACCTGCGCATGCGGGAATGTATTTGAGACTAAGTCGACTGTTAAGAATCTGAATATTGAAATCTGCAGTAGTTGTCACCCCTTCTTTACCGGTACTCAGAAGCTGGTTGATACCACCGGCCGAGTTGAACGGTTCAAGAAGAAGTACGGCCTTTCAAACAACTAATGACTGTCAGTCGGAACCAGACCGCTTCTTTCCTAGAGGCGGTTTTTTATTGCATTATGTAAGCTCTTCGCCTAATATTGATGCAAAAGGGACAAATGAAACAGATAGCGGAACTCCATGAACTTGAACACGATGCCAAACCGGAAGCGGTGATAACAGTTCCCGGAATAGCGACATTCATAGGGGATTTTGCCGATTATTGCAAAGGATATACCCTCTGTGGTGCTGCCCCTGCTTCTCTTACCGTTGCTGTTTCTGCGCGCTCGGACCAAAGTGTCCGTCTTTTCATGGCTCCCATGAAGGATCGTAAACGATTCAATCTGCAAAATGTAAAATATCGCCGAGAAGACCGATGGGCGAATGTTGTGAAAGGGGTTGTTTCGGTACTCAGTAGTAGAGGGTTCCCCTGTGGTGGATTCAATCTCACCCTTTCCGGCAAGCTGTTGAACCGTGAAGGTACCATGGTGAATTCGGCAATTGCACTCGGAACAGCTATTGCACTCAAGCTGGTGTATCATCATGATCTGACCCTCGACGACTGTCCTACAATCGGTTATTCAGCTTTATCCTCATTTGTCGGAGAATCATGTCGACTGGTAACTTTTCTTGCTATGATGCAGGTCGATAAAAACTCACTGCTGTTGTACGATGTGCATCATCTCGCTTTTGAACGGGTCGCCCAGATGGGAGAAGATTCACTGGTTGTGCCCTATATAGTGGAAAGTAAGATTTCACCTCAAGCTCTAAAAGAGGAGCTTGAACTGAGACGAGTCGAAAGTAAGCAGGCCTTTGAACGCTTTCGTGTTGCCTTCCCCTCCGGTCCTATTCGTGACGTATCCGAACAGGAAGTAAAAGAATCAACCGGTTTGTTAACCGAAGAAGAGAAAAGGATTTGTCTGTATGTGCTCTCAGAGAGTCGTTTAGCCAAAGAGGCCGCTCGTCTGCTTGCACAAAAGGATATGGTGCTGTATGGTAAGGTACTGAGTAAGGTGCAATCTGGGTTGCGGGACGTATTTGAAGTTACCTGCCCGGAAATTGACTGGCTCACCAAACGTGCCACAGAAATTCCCGGATGTCTTGGAGCTGCCATGATTGCCATGGGTTCCAGTGGGACCATTCTGGTACTGCTCTCCCCGGATTCACTTGACTTATACACCACACGGATGGAGGAATACGAGCATATCTTCGGATTCAGACCGATATCGAGTCAGTACAAACCGGTTGATGGGCTGAAGATAGTCTCTTATACGACATGACCATACTGCTAACCAATGATGATGGATACCAATCCGAAGGGATCACGATACTTGAGACTGTGCTCGCAGAGGCTGGGCATGATGTGTGGGTGTGTGCACCCTCAGATCAGCGCAGCGCTCAGTCGCATGCGATGACCTTGCGGGGCAAACTCCGCTTTATCCGATATGATGCGCGTCATTATCACTGTGGCGGTACTCCTGCTGATTGCATTCTCTATGGATTAGTGGGAAAGGCGATTCCCATAAGTCCCGATCTGGTGATCTCCGGAATCAACCATGGATATAATGCCAGTACCGACATCATTTATTCCGGTACGGTGGGAGCTGCAAGTGAAGCAATTCTGCGTGGGTATCGCGCGATATCAATTTCAGCACGTGCCGATAAAGATACCGGTGAATATCCCTTTGTCGAAGCCGCTGCTTTTCTTGCTGAACACCTTGAATCATTTTTACCCTTCTGTACTCCGGATGTACTGCTGAATATCAACGTTCCGCCACAACCGAACGGACAGTGGCGTGTCGGCGGGATCGGTAAACTTGAATATTCTGATGTCGTTGAACGAGGGACGAGTGCCCGTTCGACCAGTTATGATGCATCTTCGACCAAAATCGGCTTGGCTTATGGTGATGCTGATGTCGATTCGAATGGAGTGGGTATCGGTGATGAGATGACTTTACTGCTGAAAACTGATGTACCGCCAAGACTGGTGCACGCTGAACGCGAGACCGATTATCATCTGCTCAGTGAACACTACATTTCAGTTACTCCTCTGGTCGTACACCCAGTAATGGATAATGCCGTAGCAGGGGAGTTGGAAAAACTGCAAAAAGGAAGTGAAGTTTCATGAAACAGCCGTCACAGCGGTGGGAAGATAAATGTTCCCGATGTGGCCTTTGTTGTCATGAGAAGGTCATCTACGGGCGGTCTGTTGTCTATGATCTCGATTCCTACTGTGAGTACTATGATCCTAAAACGCATCAATGTACAATATACTTTGAACGGCTGGAACAGCAGGCACGGTGTCGTCGCGTTTCCCGCTTCAGTGCCATGTTTGCCTCATATCTTCCTGAAAGCTGTGCCTATGTGCAATGGGCTCGTTCACACCATATCCGTTTTGCCATTCGGCGTCATATCCGTTTTGCGCGAGGGAATCTCAGCGCTAATTCAGATGATGAAGACAGTTCCTCCTCTTTTTTTCCAGTTTCGATGACTTGACCCCACGGGTTGCGTACCCGTATGTTGAAAAGAGAGAAGGTACATGAAAACAGTATATTTAGATAATAATGCCACTACACCGATGGCCCCTGAGGTCATCGAAATCATGCAGAATAGTTACCAGCTATTTGGTAATGCCTCAAGCATGCACAGTTTCGGACGGGCTGCTTCTGCTCAGGTAGAATATGCACGAAGTGCCGTAGCACGAATGATTGGAGCAGATCCAGAAGAAATCATTTTTACCAGCGGCGGATCGGAATCCGACAATGCCGTATTTTCCCAAGCCCGGGAGATGATTGATGATGGTGCCAAACGGAAGCGGATTATTACTTCCACCATTGAGCATCCTGCCATTATTGAAACGT
The DNA here is from genome assembly GCA_964482325.1 of uncultured Spirochaetaceae bacterium. Taxonomy (GTDB): domain Bacteria; phylum Spirochaetota; class Spirochaetia; order Sphaerochaetales; family Sphaerochaetaceae; genus CAYZJV01. Next base: position 31,371 of record CAYZXD010000007.1, read on the forward strand.
GCCGGCACCTGGTGAAACTTGGCTACCGGATTGATTATGCCCCGGTAGATAGAACAGGAAAAGTTGACCTGGATGCACTGAAGAAACTCCTTGGCCCCGATGTATTGCTGGTCTCCATCATGTCAGGAAACAATGAAACCGGCACGATTCAGGAGGTTCAGGCTATCAGTGATCTGGCTCACCAGTATGGAGCTTTGGTCCATACTGATGCCGTACAATCCATTGGCAAGATGGCCGTTGATGTGCATCGATGGAAAGTAGATTACTTGAGTTTATCAGGCCATAAATTTTATGGACCTAAGGGAGTCGGAGCTCTCTACGTACGTAAAGGTGCCCCATTTGAAGCGTTTGTTAAGGGGGGACATCAGGAGAACGGTAAGCGGGCCGGTACGTACAATAATGCGGCAATTATCGGAATGGGAAGAGCTGCTGAACTGGTTATCGATACCGCTGAAGAGGAACAGAAAGAGCTCTGGCGTCTACGGGAAAAATTGCGCAAAGGAATCCAGGAACTCATTCCTGATACGGTGATCAACGGACATCCTTCCGATTGCCTGCCGGGGACATTAAATGTCTCCTTTGCCGGTGCAGAAGGGGAGTCGATCCTGTTGATGCTGGACTTCGAGGGGATCGCCGTTTCTACCGGATCTGCGTGTGCTACCGGTTCTTTGGAACCGTCCTATGTATTGCTGGCAAGTGCCCTTGATGTGGAACTGGCGCACGGATCTATCAGGTTCAGTCTTGGACGATTTAATACGGAACATGATGTTGATTATGTTCTGGAAAAACTGCCGCCGATTATCCGGCGGTTGAGGGAGATTTCAACACGATGAGTACAAATAATCCAATTTGGGTATATACAGATACGGTAAAAGAACACTTCATGCATCCGAAGAATGTCTGGGAAGATATGAATTATGAACCGGACGGTGAAGGAATCGTAGGTTCTATGGCCTGCGGTGATCAGATGAAAGTGGGTATTTCGGTAAAGGATGATACGATCACCGATCTGAAATGGCAGACATATGGATGTGCGAGTGCAATTGCCAGTACTTCAATGATGTCTGAGATAGCTATTGGTATGACACTCGAAGAAGCATACAGACTGACACCTGCCATGATCACTGAACGCCTTGGGGGATTGCCGCAGCATAAATTCCATTGCTCAGTGCTGGGCGATAAAGCTCTGCGTGCCGCAATCGATAACTTTCTTGAACGCAACGGGAGAGAGAATCCCTACCGAAAGAGTGTTGCGAAGGTGATCTGCGAATGTAAAAATGTGACAGATCAGCGGATCGAAGAGTTAGTGAAAAACAAAGAAGCAACCACCTTGGATGAGCTGAGAGAGATTACCGGATATGGAACGGTATGCGGGAAATGCCAGTTCAAAGTGCAGCAGCTCTTTGATGAATTCAAGCACATTTATAATGTATGACGATCAAGCCCTTGCACTGCGCAGGGGCTTATTTAATGGCACTCCTGATGAAATTCACTGCCACCGATAAATTCTCTCAAAAGCGAATCGCTGGGAACAAGGTCTGCAGGAATCGGATAGACATTCTCGAGAAAGCTTAACAATCTTCGCGCCGTGGGGTACGCTTCGCGTGCCTCAGGCTTTACGGTCTTGAGCAGTGGTTCCACATAGGGTTTCAATACCGGCAGTTCATATTCCAGTGCCGAGTTGATCATGATGTCAGCCTCATTCTGGTAGGGGAAGATGTGCTGAGTCTCTCCTCGCTCCACCGACGGCCACATTTCCAATGTCATCTGTGCGGTGGTACTGCGTGTGCGATTATCCCGTACAATTCTTCTGAGAATTCTGTTGTCGGTGGTGGAAATACGATTATGATCGTCAAGGTTGAGTTGCGTGAGTGCTGAAATATAGATCTTGAATGTGGTTCTTGAGTCAACTCCAGGGATGAGCCGGGGGTTGAGTCCATGAATGCCTTCAATGACTAGAATCGTGTTGTTCTTGAGACTGATCGGTTTATTCTCATAGTATCGTTCACCATTTCCCTTGAAGGAAAATTTCGGTAAATCCACATCCTCTCCTGCATACAGCGCTTTGAGGTTTTCCTGAAAAAGATTCAGATCAAGCGCTTCTAAAATTTCCAAGTCGGGTTTGCCATCTGCATCAAGTGGTGCCTGGTCTTTTGGACGGTAATAGTTATCGAGAGATATCTGAATCGGATTAAAACCGAGCAATCGCAATTGAATTGCCAAACGGATAGCAAAAGTTGTTTTTCCTGATGAGGATGGTCCGGCAATAAAAACTACCTTTACGGTACCTTTTTCACTGACCATATCGGCAATCTGGCTGATTCTTCGATGTTGCAGGTCCTCATTCATCCGGATGAAGGTGAAGATTTCTCTGGTGCCGCAGATGGTGTTCATGTCACCGAGACAGCTTACCTTGAGAATACTTCCCCAGATTTTATTTTCCCGGAATATGGAAAATAGTTTGGGATTATCGCGAAACGGGGCGATAGCGAGGAAATTACTCGATAAAGGATATCTGAGAAGCATCCCCCGATCACCATACAGTCTCAGTTCCCATATGCTCATCATACCGGTATAGGGGAGTAAGGGTTCATAGGTGATGTCCATGAAATCACCGCATCGGTAGAGTTCCAGTGTTGGATCGTTTCGGTAGGATAACAGTAGTTCTGTGGCAGTATACCCCTTCTCCCTGAAGTGCGTAAGAGCATGTTGATACCCTACAGTTCCCTGATGGATACGCAAATTGGCATCTACAATATGCTGCAGTGCATCGGAAAGTTTCTGTACATCTGTTTCATCCAGAGCATACATGCCGTCAAAGGTGTAGTAGAATCCATCGCCCAATGCGTGGCCTACAATGAGACGACGTTCTGGGAAGATTTGTTCACTCGCATAGGCAAGGAGGTAACTCAGCGTGTGACGATACATCCGTTTCCCAATATTACTGAAGAGATGGATGGGTTCGATATCAGCATCAACCATGAGCTTTGCACCGAATGAGAGGATCTCGTTATTCATGCGTAATCCAATCACGGGATCATCTGCATAGACCGGATGGTCCGGATTGAGGTGTAAGGCTTTCACCACGGTTTCAACTCGGGTCCCCGAGGGTACTTGTATTTCCTGCTTCTCATAGGTCAGAGTAATTGTCTGTTCCATACATTCTACCTTATCATACTGGAGACGATGTTCCCATCCGATCTGACGGATATCCCCAGTACGCTGCTTCCAGCACCGTCAGGATGTCCTGTTCTGTCGGTAGGTGTCTGCTAGTAAGCAGATCAGTGGTACCACTGATCTGTTGCGCAAACAATTGCAGTTGCTCAGGGTGCAATAACCGTTCTTTCTTCTGTCTATCCATTATATCATATAACCTCAGCGGTAATGCAGCAGGAAGAGGTGCGTACAACTGCGCAAAGAAATCCTGAATCCAGGTGATACAATCTTCGGTACTCGGAGAGACTCCCACTAGTTTTGCGAAATGGGTAAGGATAGGTTCCTGAGTCGATAAGTTCCACCGCAAGGCATGGGGAAGCAGGATCATGATACCCTGGCCATAGGGTATATCGGCATCCTGTTCAAGCACGATTGCTGCTGCGTGGGCAAGTGATTCTCGGGAGCTTGAAGTGGCAATTCCCACGAGATGAGATGCAACAGCTATTCCCAGACGGGATTGCAGGTCATGTGGCGTATGTACCACGCGAAAGGCATGGGTCTGCAGTAAATCAATAGCTCTCAGTGCATATATTTCACTGATTTTATGAGAGAGTACGCTAGAGATGGATTCCACTGCACGGCCAAGTATAGCGGCAACGCTGAATACTGTCTGCGTGGGGGAAACGACACGTAACAGCTTCGGATCAAGAAATACCGCTTGTGGGAATAGCGCTGTTTGCGTAAAACGAAGGGCTCGTTGTAATGCCGTTGAGTAGATGTAAGCAGTTCTGGATGCTCCGCTTCCTGAACCGATTGTAGTCGGTATTGCAATAAAGGGGATGTCATCACGTCTGACGGCAAGACAGGAACCTTCATTACTCTCTTGTGTAGCATCAGTTCCGAGTAGGCTGAGTTTTACTGTTTTTGCCAGATCGATGACTGCTCCTCCCCCAAATGCCAGTAGGCCGTCATGTCCCTGTGTTCGGTATCGATCAACTAGGTTTGGAATTACTTCAGTGGTAATATCGACAGTAGCAATCTGAAAACTCTGATGAATATCAATGGTAAGCTGTTCAGGATCAGCAGATGTCAGCATATCACCGATTCCTGTAGATACCGCAGACTTGCTTGCTATGATCAGCGGATGGTTGCACCCGAGTGAGGAGAGCACATCGACAAGTGAAGCGGAAACATCAGGTCCGGCATAGAGACGTACCGGGTGATGCAGCCGGTAGGTGCTTTCATTTCTCATGAGGCACCTCCACTTTCTGGGAAGAGTGACAGCAGCGGCTGTAATTCCCGGATATTACGCGGGTGTGTAAGGAGATCATGCATGTCACCGCAAAGAAGTGCAATGATACGATCAGTGCCTTGTGGATCACTGAGCGAAACCCACGTGCGTACAAATTCAATAGGATCCATACCCCCCACAGCTTGTTTGATTGTTTCGTAAATCTCCGGCTGGTTGTTCTGAAGTTGTGTACAGACGTACGGTAGAATAGCGGCTGCACTCTCATAGCTGTCCGCTAGTCCCTCGATAGCTAATCGTTGTGAAAAATCGATGATTGCTGAACTCTTCCGATTCTGCGCACACATGCCCCCGAAATAGACACAGAGGATTGCAGAAAGAAAACCGCTTTGCCTCTCAGCAGGCTCTACCATGTGATCAAGCGCTTCCTGTGCGCTGGTAAAAGCAGATTCGGCTGTACTGAGCATCAGCGGATTCGGTTGTTCTATCAACGCGGTTGTTGTCTGGAGGAGTGCAAAACAGACACTCCTTGCGGTGTTTTTCAGGGTGGTCAGTTTTGTTAAACGACCATCAAGGACTGCAGATATCGGAATACGTGAAGCGGGATCATGACCGAGGAACTCACTACCGGAGAGCTCTCCAAATGGGACCAATACGATAGGATGGTCTGACCCTGAAAGTGATGCAATGTGTTTTCCCTTGGTGATATCTGATTCATCACCACAGAGGACGAATCCGTCATATCCCTCTGCCTTACAGTGCTGAGCAATCTCTATTACCTGATCTTCAGCGGTGAGTGTATCAAGCGACACGGTCTGAGTTCCCGTTCTGCCATAGAGTTGTTTCAGTATCCGTGATACTGCACGATGGTGTACCGATTTCTGAGGCAGAACCCACAACGGATATTCTATGCCGGCATCGCGCAATATCCCCCGCATTCCATCAAGAGCCCGAGATGAGCAGACAACCCAGGTGTGCAGATGAAAAGAGAACGAAGTATCATGAGCAGTTTCTGCACACATTAATTGTTTCTCCTTTTTCTCACGATGGTTCGCACAAGAAATTGAAACCGCCTTCGGTTATAGGAAATTGGGACTGCAATAGTTGGTGATATGGCTCTTGCCCTGCGCATTCCATACCGGTAGGGGAGGGTCAAGGAAATCAGACGGATGAGAGCCATTGTTGTGCGATTTGATCCGCAGACGATTATCGCTTCACTTCCGATTAATCGAGTGAGCGGAACTCGAGCGGAAAAAACTTGTGCCAACGTGTATGGCGCATCACAATGAAACCAGAGATCGGAAGAGGGTTCTGACTGATCGGTAGCAAGTTTCTGAAATCCCCAAGGATGCTTAATTACGGTAAAAGCCTTGATAGCTCCTGCTGTGTACACGCTCCATGTAATAACGGTATGATCAGCAATGGTTTCAAGTATCTGGGCAATTGAGGGATCAATCTGGGCACAGACCGATATGTGGGTATGGAGGCGTTCGAGTTTCCCGATAACACGCGAACTAAACATGATACATTCCCTCTCGGTTTATTCTATCGGGAGAGAGCTGGTTCTGCAAGGTGCGTGATTGACAGATATAGATGGTCTCTGTAGATTTAAGACTGCAAGAGGGAATCAATGGTAAAAACTGGGGGAACAAGACAGTACCTCGTGATTGACCTCACTGGAGAACAGTGGGAGGTAAAACTGCTTTCCGACGCTCTGCAGAGGCAGATGCTCGGTGGTGAAGCCCTTGCCTTACATTTGTGTTCAGTACATGCAACATCAGGTTCCGATGCGCCATTCTGTCTAGCTCTTGGAACGCTTGCCGGGTCTCGGATGCCCTGCACACAGACACTCTCTCTTGCTTCTATTTCACCACAAAATAATTCTGTACAAGTTGATACAGCTACTACCACGGCAGCTGAAAGTTTTGTGTCGTGTGGATGGCAGGCAATTGTCATTACCGGGGTTGCACGGAGACAGATGACCCTGCGCATCACCAGTGACTCTGTCTCTTTTACTCCCTCTGAGCGTTTGATCGGCGCAAGTACCACAGAGGCTACCCGTCTGCTTACAGAGAATCCTCACGATTCGGTGTTGAGCATCGGGCCGGCAGGTGAACGCCAAGTTCCCTCGGCTACTATCGTATGTGCTGAAAAGGCACTCGAACGCTTTGGTTTTGGAGCCGTTCTCGGTGCAAAACATATAAAAGCTCTAGTATTTTCCGCAGGAAGTTTCACGTATACCCCCTATGATACCGAATTGTTTGCCCAAACACAGGAGAAAATCCTGCAACATCTCAAGAAGTCATCGTGGGTGAAAAAGTATCAGCAGGCAGGTCCGTTAGGACTCCTTGATGTAGCACAAAAGCGAGGCTTTGCTGCTGTTGAGAACTCTACCAAGCGGACTGATCCTCGACTTTTTCATATGAGTAGCCAAGAGTGTTCGCGAAAGTATGCGCTCGAGAAGTCTTCCTGTAATGGCTGTCTGCTCGGTTGTCAGCGACAGGTAATGCGTGCTGGAGGGAAAGATACGATCCTTCCCGATGCATATGAGATGATGGCCCTTGGTTCGCAGATAGGGAACTTTGATCCTGCGCTGGTTATGCAATGGAGGTCCCGCTGTATCGAACTTGGGCTGCATCCGGTTTCAACAGGAATGAGTATCGGATCGCAGCTTGACGAAGACCAGTTTGGGGATACCGCAGTAATTGGTTCGCTTATTGAACAGATCAGCAGAGGAGATATTAACGCAAGAAAAGACGTGGTAATCGATGGCAGACCCATGGCCCCCATTGATCCTCGGGGAGCGTGGGGACAATCTCTGTTATGTGCCCTTGGTGAAGATACTCCTCTGGTGGTGGAAATTATCTTTGATTGGCTTAATCCTACTTCGGTGAAGGCAAAGGCGGAGTGGGTATTACTGCAGCAGCAGTATCTTGCGATACTTCGATCCATCGGTCTTTGTGATACGTTACTGACTCCGCTGTTTTTCGATGGAAAGAAACAGTTGTTCTTACGTATTTTTTCTCGCTTTCCCCGCTTTGCACAGCATCTGATATCTTTTAGCACTCTCGCTCATCTTGTTTCGAGTTATACCGGATTGCCGGTTACCGGCGAGCAGCTGCTGAATGCTGCTCGCCATACCGTACAGATGAAACACCATCTTGCCGGTGATAAAAAGGTTCCAGCTGATCTTCCGCAACGATTTATGATGGATGGTAAGAGTAATTGTAAACGACCTGCGGTAGTTCCTTGGAGGAAGCTGGTTGAGCGGTATCAGTTTATTCGTGCCATTGATGAGGCAAAACGAGAAAAGGAGTAAAAGCCGTGAACCATCGACGAGATAGAGTTCTCATCCATTCGATTCTTGTCGTTTGTGCGTTATTTATACTCATGCCGTATTCGGTAGTGCATGCTACTGATGCATCCACAGTCACTGCTCTGATCTATAACGATAGTGTGACCCTAGGCCTTTCAGATAATCCAGATGACCTACGGTCGTTCGGCATGGAGAGCATGTACCGGCATCGTAGTGGATGGGAATTCTCTACTTCAATATTCGCGCTGACCTATCGTGATCGTTCAGAGGATGAAGACGAATCAGGACGATACGATGAATTATTTCTCCAGGGAGGTAAGTTATTTCACTTCCACTTTTCGGATAAAGATCCGCATATGCGAGTCGATCTTACTCCCTTCTTTGGACTTTCTTTAATGGGCAATCTTGGCCTTGAAGATGTGCAGAATTTAGTACACAGGATTTTTTCCATTGAGAGCGTACATCTCGAATATGATATCAGTGAACTTGCTGTATTACCGTATGCAGGTGCGAAGGCATCATTCGTTTATACTGAACCAGCCCCCTGGTTTTCCGTATCTGATATGGTGTTTCATGCCTATGCCGAAGTATACCATTCATTCCTTTTCACCAGTAGGGTTTCTGCCGGGGTTGCCATTGGGCAAGCTACTCCAGCGGTGAGTGAAATCATGATCGGGTTGGGGTACACCTGGGCTCATGCGTATGACGGAGGAGGCATTACTCATGAACGGGTAACGATGAGTGAAACGGGACTCACCGGATCCCTGAACGGTAATTTTGGCGTTTTTGCTTTTTCCTATACGTGGTATTTAGATCGGTTGCAGGGATATGGCGGCCTTGGATTCTCATTGGGACTCGATAGCGATGTCAGTTGGACTCGCTCCGATATTCTCCTCTCATTGGGAATGACCTTACCACGAGGAATTTTAGCCACTACGCTCAGGTATCGTCTCATCAAGGATTTCGGAATTACGGTTACCAACATGTACAAGATGGCTCCCTATGATGATGGAGGAAGAACTCGAGAAATTCTTTCTCAGTGGGTTATCGGGGGAGACTATGAGATCAGACAGCTGGAACTCGGTTGGATGCGTCCGTTTGCCGGGCTTGGGATGGGAGTGAGACGATTTCTCATCATGAAAGATGCAGACGAGTCAACGATAGACAGTAATGGACGAGTTCGAGATTTTTCCGCAGTGAGAGTTGTCGCCGATGCCACCGTTGGCCTCCGATTCTTCCCCGAAGGGCAGATTACCTTTCAAGGGGTTGCCTATGGTGTGGAACTCTCAGGTGGCTTGCAGTACAGTGATATGAACGGGGTGGAACATTTGATCCTTGCCGATGGATGGACACCCTATATTCGATTTCGTTTCACTGCAGGGGGTCGGTTGTAGGACTTAGCGGGAGAATTGCAGGGTTTTTACGGTTTCTCCAGTGGTTAAAACCCTGATTGCTATTTCCTGTTGCGTGATGACTGCATAGGTAGGAGGAATATGATCCCGAGGTCTGGAGACTGAACCGGGATTAAGATACACTGGTTCTCCCTTTTCCTGAAAGAGCAGTGCCCGATGCGAGTGCCCGCATATGAACAGATCGTCTGCGGTGAGATCTGTGGGTAATCCCTGCTGGAAGTGGAATAGGTGACCATGGGTGATAAAGATCGTTCGGTGTGCAAATTCAATCGTACGATAGAGTGGGGGAACTGTCATACCGGCATCAGAGAAAGCCCAACTGGTATCGCAGTTACCGCGTACCATGAGCACAGGAGCCTTCGTGTGAAAGAGTGGTGTCTGCCACAGCCCGAGGCGTTCGATTCCTGCATCACCGGCAAAGATGACCTGATCTGCCGATTCAGTGGTAATACGATTCTCCACTGCTTGCAGGGCGTGTCGATCACCGTGCAAATCGGAGAACACGAATATTTTTTCCATCGCTCAACTGTAGAGAATCCCCAAAGTTCTGACAAGTACATAGAACGGCCTTGCCGCCATGATGGACCTGATTTACAATATTGATGGAGGTAAGCTTATGGAGACAAACCAACTGATCTGTAGCGACAATTTCCAACTCTTTTACCGGGTGTGGATACCCGAGAACAAAAATGTCCATTCGGTCGTCCATATCTTTCACGGCATGGCGGAACACAGTGCCCGATATGATCGGTTTGCACGATATTTGAATAATCTTGGAATTGCCGTTTATGCACAGGATCATCGTGGGCATGGTCACACTTCGAGTGATGATGATCTTGGCTGGTTTGCTCCCAAAAAAGGGTGGCAGCGGGTGATGCAGGATGGCTATGAGTTAAGCCAGCTGATTGCGCAGAATCATCCACACAGTGATCTGTTTCTCTTTGGGCATAGCATGGGATCCTTTTTAGTACGTGCTCTTATTGCCCGGCATCCTGCACGGTATACCGGAGCAGTGATTTGCGGTACAGGAGCAGGGCAGGGAATTGTGGGTATTACCGGGAAAGGTCTTGCCCGTCTGCGTTCACTGAGAAAGCATGGGAAGCGACCCGACGCGCTGCTAGACTCGTTGAGCTTTGGTGCCTTCAACAAAGCTTTTGAACCGGCAAAGACCAGTTTTGACTGGCTGAGCCGCGATGATGCTGAAGTGCAGGCATATATCGATGACCAGCTCTGCGGTTTTGTTTGTACTTCCCGATTTTTTGTTGACTTGTTAGCCGGGATATCGATGGCGAACAGCAGGCGTCTCATGCAGAGAATACCACGGGATTTCCCGTTGTTGATCATCAGTGGATCCAATGACCCAGTCGGTAATTTTAGTAAAGGTGTGCAACAGGTATATCAGACCTATCGTGATGTGGGTATAGAAGATGTGACGTTGCAGCTTATCCATGGAGCACGGCACGAATTACTGAATGAGACTAACCGCGATGAGATTCATACCATCATCGGGACCTGGTTGGAATCGCATAAAAGTCGGAAAAGTCGTTAATGAAACCAAAAGAGCAAAAACCCAAAGAAAAAAGTCACTTCATCCACCGCCTCGTAGTCTTTACCGAAGTCTGGTTCGGTAAGTGTTCCAAGGATCGCATTACCATCCTGGCTTCCGGTCTGGTGTATACAACACTGATCTCGTTAGTACCCCTTATCTCCTTTTTAGTAGCATTTCTTTCGCTATTTAATGTTTTGCAACCGTTCTATGTGCTGCTCGCAGACTTGTTCACGGGAATTTTCGGGAAGGATGCCGGTGGACAGCTTGTTACTATGATCGAACGGTACAGTACGAATGCCAGCGGGCTTGGCGCTTTCGGACTGATCACTTTCATCATTGCCTCAATTCTCCTGTTCAATCGGATTTGGGCGGTAGTTAACCAGATTTATCGTGCAGCGTCAGGGCGTATGAATATGGTCCGTCGAACAGTTGGCTTTCTCACGGTCCTTGTCGTTGGAGCAGTACTGCTCAGTGCTTATATCAGCGTGAAATCATTGCTCAGTGCATGGGTAGTGGAACTGTTGGACTGGAGTTTCGGCAGTGATGCTTTGTGGATTATTATCCGTGAAGTAGGCCCGTGGATTATCGGATATCTATTCCTCGTCCTCATAATTATGATTGCCCCGAATGCTAAGGTCAGTAAAGTAAGTGCTTCCATCGGATCACTCGTTGGAACTGCAGGACTCTTCGCCGTCAATCTTCTTTTCACGGCATTGATCAGCAAAGTGCTCGACTATTCAGTAATCTATGGATCACTTGCAGCAATTTTCCTGTTTCTCTTATGGGTCTATATGATCTGGATTGTGATTCTTGGAGCTGTCGAAGTAAGCTATGTACACCAGTATCAACCGGAGAAGACCACGCTGGTACATCCGGTCTCCCCTGCCGAACAGTTGGCAAATGGAATCAATGTCATGATGGTAATCGGACAAAAGTACCGGAATGGACATGGCGAGACAAAGATCCGTGATATTACCGATCGTCTGCTGATGAACGAACGACAGTTATTCACCGTTCTTGATGCGCTTATGGAAAAACAGTTTATTCTGCCTACCAATCCTACACGTACAGCCTATGTGCCTGCTCGTCCTCTTGAGGATCTTAAAGTAGTGCATTTGGTAGAATCCCTGTATGGTGAGGTCTATCTCGAACAGAATCTTGATACGATCGGTGATTCAATTGCCTCTCAGATACATGCACGAGGTATCAAGACGCTTGGGAATCTGAGTGTGGCAAATCTGGTAGAACGGGTCTGAGGGGAGGAGTTCTGATGAGTGAAGAAATTGATGTATTGCGATGGCCCGCAATGCCCGATCCGTTAGATCGTAGTGATCGGGTATGGATTTGGCCCCGTAATCACCTTCGTGCCTTTGAGCAGATTAATCCGACGAATGTCCATGGAATTGGGTTCCTGCTATTTCCCTTTGCTCTTGCCTGCTATGACGCACACAACCGTCATATTCTCAGTGTGGTCTTGGAGCAGACAGATTATCGTGTGTTGGCGCAGATGACCGGTGAACGACTTCGCGATCTGGTGCCAGAAGGGAAGCACTATACTTCCGCACCGATGGTTGCTCTGTATCATCAGCAAGCCCATGAAGAAATAGAACCGTATGCAGGAGCGATTGATCGAGAAACAGTCATGCCGATGCTTCTTGAAGTAGCTTCAGAGTATCTAGATCTCTGGGAAGAACCGGTATGTCGGACGCTACATGATTAGAAAAGCCAATACATGGCACTCAGGCCGACTCGACTTCTGTCCAGGTCTACGTCAAGCAGCTCAACATCAGGACTATTCATAGTAAATCCGACAGTCGGCATCTCAAGAGCCAGACCGAATGATAACTTAGCAATTCGTACATCAAGGTGGACCCGATAGCCCATCATGGATTCAGTAAATATATCTAAAAAGGTATTATCTGGAGACGTATTCCAAGAACCAGGGGAGACCGTCATTACTCTTACTTCATCGGGAAGAAACATGAATCCATACAATGGACCGAATCCCGTCCCGATATCAAGAAACCCAAACAGTTTGGCATTGACTCCAACGGTCATCATGCCATCAAACCATCCATTATGTGTTACCCTGGTGATAACCCCATCATCACGCCAGATTATACCGGAAAAGGTTCCGTTAGCCGTAAATTCAAGGAAGAAGAGGTTCAATCGGAGCTCAGTGCCGAAAGACCAATGATTGGGGCTGTCAAAATCCTCGATATGAATTCCTTCTGCTAATGATAGGTACGATCGGGAATAGTTTCCGATACCAAAAGAGATCGGCCCTGCTGAAATGGATGTCAGCATGATGCAGAGCATCACGACAATACATAGATATTTTCTCATAGATTTCCCCCTCATAGATAATGGTGTGGGGTGATCGGTTGGTGGGATTCGGCGCACGGTTCAGTATCCGAGTCACTTCTTTTCAAGTGTAGGACGCAATATGGGTACAGTCAATTAATATCAATCAATAAGTCATAAAAAATGTCATATATCAGTTAATATTTACACTTATATTACTACTATAAGTGATTGACATGGAGCTTCATGATTCTTACTCTGGCCCCTGAAGGAGAATCCCATGTCAGCACAGAAAAAATTGCAGCACACCGTTACCATTCTTGGAGTTTTGATCATCATAGGAGCTTTAGTAGCAGCGATCAGTGGTCTTGTGAGTTTAAGCAGTTCTGCCGATATTCCCGATTCCTTTATCTCAATGTATGGAGAACAGGTAGTCCTTGACGGAGAGGGGCTCTATGCACGCGATTCAGTGTCCTGTGCTGCTCAGGCACGTGGGCAGGATTGGGTGACGCTGTCAGTAGGTATTCCATTGTTAGGTATAGGACTGTTTCTTGCACAGAAGGGGAATCTGCATGGCCGGATGCTTCAGGCAGGGGCTCTGGGGTATTTTTTATATACGTATGGTTCGTACTCGTATCTGTCAATGTACAATCCGCTCTTTCTGCTCTATGTAGCGTTGTTTGGTATGTCCTTGTATGGTTTTATCGTATCGTTACGCCTCTTTGGTCCCGAAGAGGTGCTGCAAGCCTTGAAACCCCGCTTCCCGCGAAGATTCCTGGGAGGATATCTCATTGGCATGGGAGTGCTGCTGGCTCTGATGTGGATTGCGAGGATTGTCCCCTCCCTGCTTGCAGGCCTTCCCCCGGTAGGGCTTGAGCACTACACCACGCTGGTGATTCAGGCAAGTGATCTTGCTGTTGTGGTACCGGCTGCGATTATCACGGGAGTATTGTTGTTGAAAAAACGTGCACTTGGTGCGACTCTAGCTGGAGTGCTGTTTATCAAATTGCTGACCATGGCGCTTGCTCTGTTCGCCATGATGCTGATGATGTCACACTCTGGAGTACCACTTGCTGTTGCTGAAGTCGTGATTTTCACGGTATTGCTTGCAGCTGGAATTATTGCTTCAGTGATTATGTTTTTTTCCGTGAGTTCTTCCGCACACAACCCTGGCACAGACCGGTAAGGTAGAGAGTATGTCCAGTTACCTCAATTCCCATATGTTTTTCATATCCATCAATCAGAGGTGAAAGGCTGCAGTCTCCCAGATCAATGAACGTGTGACACTGTTTGCAGTGAAACCAGTGGTGATGTGAATCGGCATCTTTTACGGTGTAATAGCGCTCAGTTCCATGTTCTGTACAATGGAGAACAAAAGATTCGGTGAAGCCTCTGTTTTCCAGATAGTGAAGAGTCCGGTACACAGTGGCTGGATCACAGGAAAGGGTCATCTTTTCCGATATCTCATTTGCTGAAAGCGGCCTATCGGCTTGTTGCAGCACCTGCAACGTCGCTTGACGTGCTCTTGTCATGATAGTGGGACCTCCGGTGTTTGTGATGACTTCCGTTTGCGTCTGATCATGCTTGCCAAGGAGAAGGAAAGGAAGACGGCACCAGCGAGTACTACCGTCATTGCTCCCACGGGCAGATCAAAGGTCCATCCGGTTACAAGACCGCCAACAGAAAAAATCGATGCATACACCCCGGCTGATATCATCATGGAAATCATATTTCGTGCGGAAAATCCCGCTGTACCGGCAGGCAGTGTCAGCATAGCGATTACCATGACAATCCCGACAAACGTCTGAAGCAGTACAATAGCCACTGCGGTGATTCCCAGCAATAGCAGAAATACCATATGGGTGGAAATGCCTTTTACCTGAGAAAATTCATCATCAAACGATGATGCTTCCAGTTGTGGATAAAATCTCCATACCAAGAAAATAACGATCAGATCAAGAATACCGAGTAACACGATGTCCCTATTGGAAATGAGAAGAATATTCCCGAACAGATAACTGGTGGGATCGGTATAACCCGGTGTTTTGGCCATGAACAGGACCCCGATACTCATACCGATTGCCCAGATTGCGTTGATCACGGTATCTTCGCGCTGATGAGCACGCATAGAGACAATACCAATAATTAATGCGGAGAGGACGGCAAAGAGAATAGCCCCGACGATAGGGGGGAGATCTGGTACAATACCGGTAGCCGAGAGGTAAAGCGCCATTCCGATACCTCCAAGTACCGCATGACTGATGGCACCGGCAAGTCCCGCAATCCGTTTGACCGTAACGATGGTTCCCAGTACGCCAAAGAGAACTGCTGAAAGTAAACCGGCAAAGAGGGCGTTTCGTACAAAAGGCATAGATGGGTCAAATAGGGCAGCAATAAAACCGGTCATACAGAATCCCCCTGTGAGCAGCCGCAGTCATCAAAGAGAGAGCTGTCATGGCGAACTTTCAGTGCCGATCCTCCGAACATCTGCGCAGGAGCCTCTTCCGTGGGTTCGATAAGATGTTGTACGACCGTCCGTCCTCTGCGATTTGGTCCAAATTCTCCGACACACAGCACACGGTCGGTAAGTGCAGACACAAACCCGGTATCGTGAGTGACAATCATAATAGTAGTTTTTCCCTTCATCTGACCAAGTGCACTGAACAGTCGTTGTTCACTCTCTCCATCCATATTGGATGTCGGTTCATCTAAGACCAGCATTTTCGGATAAGCACTGAGTGCACGAGCAACCAGTACGCGCTGTCGTTGACCTCCGGAGAGGGCACGATAGGGTCTTTTTGCCAGCTCTGAGAGTTCCATAATCTTCAAGGCTTGTGCCACCGCTTTTGCATCTTCCTGTGTATATCGGCGAGAGAACGGCTTAATACGGCCCATGCGGACTACTTCCTCTACAGAAATCGGAAAGGTAGGATCATAATCCGCATGTTGCGGGACATACCCGATATGTTCTCTCCCTGCATCAGGCTGAAGTCCGAATAGTGATATGGTTCCCGACTCTGCTGAAGCGAGACCGAGGACAAGTTTAAGTACGGTAGTCTTTCCCGCTCCGTTTGGACCGATCAAGGCAACGAATTCTCCCTCGTGGATGTGAAATGATGCTGCTTCAAGCACGGGAACAGAGCCATAAGAGAAAGAAACCTGATCAAACTGGAGAATTATCGGTCGGTCGGGATGATGCTGTATTATCATTACCTGCCTCTTTTACTGATTTTGGATCATAGCCGATTCAAGGATTTGTCCTATACGGGCAATATTATTCGGCCAATCATATGCAAGCGGATCCAATGCGAGTACTTCAGCCCCGATGGCATCAGCCACCGATTGTGCAGCCTGCACGGGAAATTGTGATTGTACGAAAATCGCGGGGGGGTTCTCCTGTTGTGCCAGAGTTATCAGGCGGGTTAGTGCTTGCGCTGTAGGTTCACGTCCACCGGTTTCTACCGCCCGTTGTGTGATGGAGAACTCGTCAAACAGATACCCAAATGAGGGGTGATAAACAAACACTGTGCTTCCTGCAAGGTTCTTGAGATCAGTTTCCAGGCGGTCATACAATTGATCGATTTCCTGATGGAATTCTCCGAGATGCTTCCGGTATATGTCAGCATGTTCTGCATCGAGCATCACCAGCATAGAGGTAACGTGTTCTGCAAACAATTTCATGGGTTCACGTCCAAGCCAGGTATGGGGATCCTGTGTTTCGTCCTCATCATGTTTGTGCTCATCGTCGTCATGATGATCATGATCATCCTCCTCATGATGTGCGTCGAGATACCGAAACTGTACTCCTTCAGTTCCATCAATGATATCTAGATCGGGATAGAGAGAGGATATCTTCGGTACCAGTGCTGTCTCAAAATCTGTCCCACTGGTAATCCACACATCGGATTGCGATAGCTGCGCCATTTGACGGGGAGACGGTTCGTAACTATGGGGACTCTGGCCAGGACCAACGAGTACCAAACTTTCAGCAAAATCTCCTGCAATACGATCAACCACATACTGATGCGGAAGAATGCTGGTGACAATAGTGATGGTTGAGGGTTTCTCCTCGATAGTACCGCGGGCAACAAGGGGGGTAACCATGAGTACACAAATAAATAACATGATGCTTTTTTTCATTATACGCTCCTGTAAATTCTTCCAACATGTTTGTATTGAGAATATAGGTACGGATACGAAAAAATGCAAGTGACTTGCAAAAATATCTCTAACTATAACAGCTCCCTTTGGTATATTGCCTGTAATTCAGTGATAGTTCGTACAGTAGGAGATCCTTTTACGTATCCGGCCACAGTACCATCCTGGGAAATTACCGCTACGGTAGCATCATCATCAATGGGAATTCCTGCATCAGAGGCAAACTGCTCCGGTTTCTTGATAAAGAGAATTGCTACCTGATCGAGAGGGATTACTTCTTCGTAACTCTTGATGATGCCTCGTCTAATGATCCCCTGAATAAAGCGGGGAGCGTCAATCACAGGGATATGGTATAATTTCGCCCCATTAAGCGGCTCAGGTGCTGCCCCAAGGCGGGTGTGCCATTCAATTAGTTGCGCCTGCTGGACTTCTCCGTTTTCACGACTGGTTCCCATAGCCAAACCGACTATTGCTACAGACCCTTTGACAGCCTCTGTAGGAAAGATGAAAGCATCCCCGTCGAGTGTTTCTGTTTCGATTGGAGCTATCATACCACCGGACAGTGTTGAAATGACAACAAGAAAGAGCAGCATAACAAAAAATTTCCTCATGGATTACCTCCGGGTCTCCGTGTAGTGATGGTATGCCATAGCTGAATCAGAACCATAGGAATTATCGCTCCTGAAATGACCCAAATCCAGTGCTCTACCGTGAGCCCACGGGTTCCCAATACGTTATTGAAGAACGGAATATACAGCGAAATGAGTTGAAGGACAACTGATATTACCAGCGCAATGATAAGCATGGGGTTCCGAAAGATCGAAGTATTCAGGCCGAAACCACTTTTATTTCTGACATTAAAGATATGAAGTAGCTGGGCAATCGCCATAGTGGTGAATGTTACACTCTGAGCTGCTTCTACATCAAGATTACGATGCATGGCCCACAGATATACTCCTAACGAACCGGCACTGAGTAATATGCCACTCACGAGTACCTGAAGGATAAATTTCTTCGTAATAATTCCCGTTTGCGGATCCCGCGGCGGTCGTTGCATGACCTGCGGTTCTCCCGGTTCCCAGGCAAGAGACATAGCGGGAAGCACATCCACTACGAGGTTCAGCCACAGTATCTGCAATGCAGCGATCGGAACCGGAAGCCCCATCATCACCGCTGCGAACACGACGAGTATTTCGATAAAATTGCAGGAAAAGAGAAAGTTGATGAATTTCTCAAGATTGTCGAAAATTACCCGTCCTTCACGTACTGCATCAACAATCGTTGAGAACCGGTCGTCGGTAAGGATCATATCAGAGGCTTCCTTTGCCACTTCAGTCCCACGGATTCCCATAGCGATACCAATATCTGCTCCTCTGAGTGCTGGAGCATCATTTACTCCATCCCCAGTCATTGCAGTTACCGCTCCCGAGAGATTCAAAGCACGAACAATCTGTAATTTATTTTCTGGTGATACCCGAGCAAAAACGGATACCGTTTTCAGGTGGTGAGCAAGCTCATCATCACTCATGGTATCCATCTCTTTTCCGGTGATACTGACTTTATTATCCTGCAAGCCGATACGCTCAGCGATAATCTGAGCAGTTTTTGGATGATCTCCAGTGATCATAATAACCCGGATTCCGGCTTCTTGTGCTTCCATGACCGCCTGTTTAACATCTTCCCGGGGTGGATCAATAATTCCTACGACTCCGAGAAGGGTAAATCCGTGTTCAACAGCTGTTCTGAGTGATGCTTCGCTTGCATCCTGTATATCCTTGTCGATAGATCCGATAGCGAGAACTCTCATTCCTTTGCCGGTAAGGGCATCATTTGCATCCTGCAAAACTTGTATTGCAGCTGAATCTGCGCGAGAGAGATCAAACAATACGTCAGGGGCTCCTTTGATATATATCGAGGTGCCATTTTTATGAGTATAGGCAGTTACCATATATTTAGCTGATGAATCAAAAGGAATCTCACCAATCCTCCAATAGGTATCATCTTCAAGGTCATCCCGATCAATGTGTACCTTCTTTCCCAGTACGACTAAAGCTCCTTCGGTCGGATCACCGATTATACGATACTGCGGATCCCGAACGAGCGATGCATTGCTGCATAGCACACCTGCAGTGATAAGTCTTTGCAGATCGGGATCATGTGAAGATTCTTTTTCATCCTCTACATCCTGTATCATTCCTTCTGGTTCATATCCATTGCCTGATACGATATATGTCTTGGATGAGGTTAAGACTATTTCAGTGACGGTCATCTGATTCTCAGTCAGCGTTCCTGTTTTATCGGTACAGATGAGTGTAGTCGACCCGAGAGTTTCTACAGCCGGAAGATTTTTTACCAATGCATGGTTGTCTGCCATCGTGCGCATACCGAGAGCAAGTGTAATGGTGGAAACTGCAGGCAATGCCTCCGGAACCGCAGCGATAGCAAGAATGATGCCGATTTTTATCATATCATAGAGCCCCTGCCCGGTAAAAATACCCGCTATGATCACAACAACAGCTACCACGGCAGATATGATCATGAGTGTTTTGCCCAGTCGGTCAAGTTGCTGCTCCAGGGGAGTGTCCCGTTGCTCTGTTTCGGTGAGCATCTCACTGATTCTGCCGAGTTCACTTGCCTGGCCGGTGGCCGTAACAATGGCATATGCATTCCCCCGGGTTGCCGCAGTCCCTGCATGCACCATATTGATTCGATCACCTATACTTACTTCTTTTTCAGTAAGGGAATCACTTTGCTTTGCCACCGGTTCTGATTCACCGGTCAATGCTGATTCGTCAGCTGAAAAGTTCTTCTCCTGCAGGATCCGCCCATCTGCAGAAATTGAATCTCCCTCCTCAATGAATACAAGATCGCCCGGGACGAGATCTGATGAGGCTATCTCTTTGATCTCACCATCTCGAACCACTTTTGCCACAGTTTTTACCATGCGTTGGAGAGATTCAACTGACTTTTGTGCCTTATACTCTGATAAGAATCCGGAAAGAACGGCGATTACAATGGCAATCAGGACGGCAACACCTTCCACCGTGTCATGCATCAGAAAGGCTACTGCAGCGGCAGCTAATAACAGATATACAATGATGTTGTTGAGATTGTGCAGAAGTATCTTCCATGGTGACACAGACGCAGAAACTTCAAGAGCATTCGGACCATAATCCTGCAGACGCTTTTCGGCTTCAATCTGTGTCAGCCCTTCAGTGGCATTCGTCTGCAATAATTCGATAATCTGCTCAGGTGTATAGCTGTATGGTGCTCGCTCCATAGCCGCCTCCTCAATAGGTGCAGTATACCATGCTGAAGAGACTCCTGTTTTAAAAATACAGCGCTTTTTCCTGTTATGAGAATTATCTCCCCTTGTTAGGGAGTGACTGATATGTTAGTCTGATTAAGTAATAACTTAATTAGTTTTGGAGGTGCCGTATTCCACCGTTATATGAAGTACTCCGTGCTCTTTCTGATCCCTCTCGATTTCATATAGTAACTTTGCTACTCAGCCGAGATTTCTGTGTGGGTGGACTCGCACGGACGTTAGGGATTTCCGAAGCAGCAGTTTCTCAGCATCTGAAAGTTTTGAAAGATACCGGATTAGTACGCGGAGTTAAACACGGATACTTCATGCATTATCAGGTGGATCGGAGCGTACTGAATGGGCTTGCAGACGCTCTTGCCGTGATGACGGAAACACAGCGCGATGAAACAGGATCCTGTCGGCCTCGAGCACCTCAGGACTGTGAGCTGTGTGGTCGCCCAATGAGCAATTGATCATAGTAAGGAGGCAAAATACATGCGAAAAATTGATGTACTCGTAGTCGGTGGTGGAGCCAGTGGGTTGCAGGCTGCAATTACCACAAAATCAACGTATCCTGAGAAGGAAGTGGTTCTCGTGAGAAAAGAACAACAGGTGTTGATTCCCTGTGGTATTCCCTACATTTTCGGGACTCTCAGTGACAGTACTAAGGACATTCTTCCTGACAAGCTGCTTTCCAGTGTCGGTGTAGAAATTCAGATTGACGAAGTGGTCGATATTCAGGTTGAAGAGCGAACATGCGTAACAAAAAGTGGTGAAAACTATATCTATGGGAAACTGATCCTTGCTCTGGGGTCCATCCCCACTCGTCCGAAATGGCTTAAAGGTGCAGACCTTGAGAATGTGTTCACTATCCCGAAAAATAAAGTATATCTCGATGCGATGTTGGAGAAAATCTCCCAAGCCAAACGTATTGTAGTCGTGGGTGCAGGTTTCATAGGTGTTGAAGTCTCCGACGAGCTGAACAAGAAGGGATATGAAGTCACTCTGGTTGAGATTGAAAAGACTATTCTCAGCAAAGCCTTTGACGAAGAATTCGGAAAGATTGCCGAAGAGCATCTCAAGGAACGGGGGGTGAATCTCGTTACTGGAGCGGGTGTTGCCGAGATTACTGCAAAGGATGGAAAAGTAAATGGTATCGTTCTATCATCTGGAAAAAAAATTGCAGCCGATGCGGTAGTCCTCTCAATGGGATATGCTCCTAATACTGAAGTGGCAGCAAAAGCTGGTCTGGAGCTGAATGAGTTTGGCTTTATTCGGACGTGCGAGTATATGCGTGTGATTCCCTGTTCTACTGACATTGTTGCCGTCGGTGACTGTGCCGAAAAACGGGACTTTGTCACCAGAAAGCTTGATCGTACCATGCTTGCTTCAACCGCATGTGCAGAAGCACGGACAGCTGGTATGAATTTATACACACTGAGTCCCTGTAAACCCTTTACCGGCACCATAGCCATCTATGCTACAGCTATCGGGGATCATGCGTTTGGTACCGCCGGTATTACCGAAGCTCGTGCAATTCAGGAAGATTTTGCAATTATCAGTGGAAGTTTTACCGGAATGGATACCCATCCAGGTAATCTCAGTCATTCACACAAACAGACCGTAAAATTAATCGTTGCCGCAGACTGTGGAATGATTCTCGGGGGAGAAGTCTACGGTGGGTATAGCACTGGTGAACTCACAAATGCTATCGGATTTCTGATCCAGAATCGTGTTACGGTTAAAGCACTGCTCACTATGCAGATCGGAACACAGCCGCTACTCACGGGATCTCCTGCCGGTTATCCGCTGATCAAAGCAGCTGAAGTAATTGTAAAGAAGATGCGAAACTAATTTCACATGGTATGACCGCAAAGGAATTTCCTTTGCGGCCATCATAGAGGTTCCCCATGTATGTATTTGGACCTGTACCATCCCGACGCTTGGGAATGAGTCTTGGGATTAACACGATTCCTCCCAAACACTGCTCATATGCCTGTATATATTGCCAACTGGGTAAGGCGATTCATATGGGCACAGAACGACAGGTCTTTCTTGATCCCGAAGAAGTGTTTGAGGAAGTCAAAGAGCGACTTGCAGCGCTGTATAAACAGGGAGAATCGGTAGATTATCTTACGATTGTCCCTGATGGAGAACCGACACTTGATCTGAATCTTGGTAAGCTTATCAGGTTGCTCAAATCTCTGGATGTCCCGGTAGCTGTTATCAGTAATGGATCGTTGATATCTCGTCAGGATGTGCAGGACGAGTTATTAGAAGCTGACTGGGTTTCGCTGAAAATTGATGCAGCACGTGAAGCTACATGGCGTGCGGTTGATCGACCTCATAAGAATCTACACTTAGAAGAGATTCTTGATGGTATGCGACACTTCTCTGAGCGTTATACACATAAGCTAATGACTGAAACCATGCTAATTGAAGGGTATAATACACATGAAGACCAGCTGATGTTCATCGCACAACATCTATCCTCCTGTCGAGTACATACTGCATACATCTCAGTTCCCACCCGTCCCCCGGCTGAATCATATGCCTTCCCTGCTTCTGAAGATGCTCTGATGCGGGCCTATCATCATTTCTCCTCAGCTGTTCCCTCGGTGGAACTCATCACGGGATATGAGGGAAATGCATTTAGTGCCACAGGTGACTCGCTCAAGGATATTCTCAGTATCACTACGGTACATCCCATGCGGGAAGATGCCGTTCATCAGTTGATTGCACGTAATGGGGATGCTGTTCAACTCCTCGATCAATTGATCGAAAACCACAAAATTCTGCAGTCGGAATATCACGGGTATCGGTATTATATGAGAAATCTTTCGCTGAGGAAGCGAAGATGAAAGGTAGGCGTTCCCTCATTTTTTCACTATATTTTCTCAAAATACAGGAAAAGTGAGGAATACTATGTCAGATGCTCATAGCTATAAAACAAACGTACAGTGGAGTACACAGCGTAAGGGAAAACTTGGTTCTGCAGGGCTGCCTTCTATTGAGATTGCCACCCCGCCACAGTTTCCCGGAGGACATGAGGGAATCTGGTCTCCGGAACATCTCTTTGTAGCTTCTGCAGAAATCTGTCTCATGACTACATTTCTTTCAATTGCTGAGAAATCGAAATTGCAGTTTACCAATTACTCTTCAGAAGCTGAAGGGATACTGGAGAAAACCGATGCCGGTATGGTAATGACAAAAATCGTTATTTATCCCAAAGTGGTGATTGTCCCCGGCGAAGATACCGATAAGGCGGAAAAGATACTGGAGAAATCGGAAAAGTATTGCTTGATTTCCAATTCAATGAAGACTGAGGTTTCGATTGAACCGAAGATAGTCGTTCGCAAAGAAAACTAAGCTGCATCAGATCTCCCCTGAGGCTGTTTTTCTTATGCGTATATAATCGAACAGGAGGAGATGGTGCTGTTATGAAATCATTTGTTGAGTGTATTCCCTGTTTTTTGCAGCAGACCATACAGACCGGTCGTCTGTGTGGGTTACCGGATGAAGAACTCAAGAAACTGTTGGGTAAGCTCGGATCGCAGCTAGCTGCCGTATCGTTGGAGGATCCTCCTCCGGTAATGGCTGCCAGGCTGCAGAAGACAGTAACCCGTGCGCTTGGTACTCATGATCCGTTACAAGAGGCTAAACAACAAAGTAATGAAGCTGCTATGGCCTGGTACGACAGTGCCATGCAAATGATTGCTGAATCTCACGATCCGTTACTCACTGCTTTGCAGACAGCAATTGCCGGAAATATTATTGACTATGGAGCTATTCACGATATTCAGGTGGAAGAGGAACTTCGACGGATAATGGATCAGGAACGATCTCTGTTACAACATGAGTCGAGTGAGTTATTTGCCTATGATCAATTCAAAGAAGATCTGAACGACGTCCGTACGGTACTCTATATTGGTGATAATGCCGGTGAAATTGTTTTTGACAAGGCACTGATCGTAACACTTCAACGGCTCTATCCCCACCTCGATATTACGTTTGCCACACGGGGGCGACCTATCTTCAATGATATTCTTTTAGAAGATGCCAGCTGGGTAGGCCTCGATAAGCTCGTGACGGTGGTCTCCAGTGGAACCGGTACCCCCGGGCTGATACTCAATGAGTCATCGGAGGAATTTCAAAAACTGTTTTCCTCCTCAGATCTGATCATCAGCAAGGGACAGGGAAACCTTGAAGGATTATTTGATGTTCCTGGGCCTATCTACTTCCTCTTTGTTGCTAAATGTAAACCAATAGCTGCATTACTTGGATGTAAGGTACGGGATATTCTGTTGCGAAAACAGCAAGTCTAATTAATTGAATATCTGCGGTACCACCGATGGCACCGCAGTCCCATTGAAATTATCAACTCGTATGCTCTCGTTCCTCAATTCGTTTCTTCTGGGTTTTTTCAATTGCATCAACAATCTTCTCATATCCGGTACATCTGCACAGATTTCCAGCAATCTGCTTCCGTATTTCTTCCCTTGTTGAGGGAGTCTCTTTTGTGATGATCGGGATTGAAGACATGATGAAGCCGGGAGTACAGAATCCGCACTGGACTGCCCCCTCGTCAATGAATGCCTGTTGGATATCACTGATCGTACCGCGGGTATCACTGAGTCCCTCAAGGGTAAGAATGTCTTTCCCTTCAGCCCAAACGGCGAGGTAAATACAGGAATTGAACGGTTTACCATCTATCAGCACGGTACATGCTCCGCATTCGCCAACATCGCAGCCATGTTTAATGCTGAAAAGACCCTCCTGGCCGCGAAGCATATCAGAGAGAGATGAGCGGACATCAATATGATAGTGTCGTTTTTTACCATTTACAGTACAGGTAACGAGTTTATGGGTCATGCGATGGTTCCTCCTGCTTTTTCGATAGCAATTTTCACTGCTCGTCGTGCCAGTTCCTGAACTAAATGGAGTCTGAATTCCTTGGCAGCACGCCAACTGCTTCTTGGTGTAACATCAGCTAACGCATGTTCAGCAACTGTTTCCAACAGCTGTGAATTAACCGGTTTCCCCGTTGCTGCCCGCTCTGCTGTAGTAGCTCTCACGGGAATGGGAGCGGCAACACCATAGGCAATACGAATCCGCTCTATGGTTGTTTTATCTTCAGAGAGTTTCACATTTGCCGAGCAGCCAAGGGTTGCAATATCCATTGCTTTTCTCATGGCGTATTTAATGTAGTGCCCATATGTATGTTCGTAACTCTCTTTTGGAATGCGAATACCGGTTAACAGTTCTCCCGGTCTCAGATCAACTTTCCCCGGGCCTAAGTTGAATTCCCCATAGGGAAGTTCCCGGGTTCCTTCAAGGCTGGCCAGTTCAAGAACCGCATCATAGGCTTTCAGTGTTGAAGCAGAATCAGCACTGGTAACGCCATTGCAGATATTCCCCCCGATAGTTCCAATATTTCTGATCTGCGGTCCACCGATCTGGTCTACCGCTTCTCCAAGAACCGGGACGTGCTCTTTGATGAGCGGATGCATAGAGACATCGGTAAAGCTGGTCAGCGGACGGATCAGCAACGTGCCATCTTCTTCAAGACAGATCCCGCGCAGTTCATCGAGCATATAGATGCTGATGAGATCACTTCCGGCAATCTTCTCTTCTCGTAATTTGATGAGAATATCACTACCGCCCGCGAGAAAGAGTGCATTCGAATACTGCTTTTTGAGCTCGAGTGCTTCTTGAACGGAATTGGCTTCATACAGATTGGTAAAATTATACATACTCGTGCTCCCTTATTTAATCAGTCCCGCTTTGGTGAAGGCAAAGAATATTTTCTCCGGATTGAGCGGAATCGAATCGAAGGCTACTCCAGTTGCATTGAGCATAGCATTCCTCAATGCGGGGGCAACCGGGATAATCGGCGGTTCACCGAGGGCTTTGTTGCCGAACGGTCCCGTGGGATCATGCGGTTCTACAAAATCAGCATGAAGTTCCGGCGTATCGATTGCCGTCATAAGTTTATAATCAAGAAGATTGTCATTAAGCATTCTTCCCGTTTTCGGGTCAAACTTCAAAAACTCAGAGAGCCCGTAGCCTAATCCCATGCTCATACCTCCATGGACCTGTCCTTCAGCGGTCTGGCGGTTAATAATGATTCCCGAATCGTGCACATTGACGATATCGAGAACGCGGATCTGGCACATCGGGATATCGACTTCAATTTCTGCGAAACACACACCGAATGCATAGGTGTTGTCTGCACAGTGATGCGTTTCTTCTGCTGCAATGTGTTCCGATTGCTTGAGGCTATAACAGGATTCGAGTGCGACATCAGCAACGGAGAGCAGGGGTTCTGTCTGGTTGGTATGTACGATCATATTGTCCCGGATATCAAGATCCCACGGATCGCGGTTCAGCATTGTTCCTGCATAAGCGAGTATTTTTGCTTTGAAGGCCTCTGCGGTTTTCTTGACTGCCATACCCGATACATACGTCTGCCGGGATGCATAAGCTCCAGTATCATATGGGGTGACATCAGTATCCTGTTTGCTGATCAGATGAATCCGATCAGTTGTAAATCCTGCTGCTTCGGCGGCCATCATGGAGAACACGGTATCTGCTCCCTGCCCGATCTCGGTAGCGCCGACCTGTAATTGGGCTGAACCATCCTGGTTCAATACCATACGACAGGCAGCTGTTTCGAGACTGATGGGATACACGCCTGTTTTGTAACAGAAGATGGCCATACCGACTCCCTTCCGTACCGGGCCATCCTGTTTTGCATAGGCTGCACGTTTTTTGCTGTAGTCGAGGTATGCATCCCCCTTGTCGATACACTCGGAAAGACCTGTGGAATGACACGTAATCGTAGTTATGGGATCAACGTATCCGAGTTTCATCATATTCTTTTTGCGAAATTCAATCGGATCGAATCCTGCTTTGTCAATGATATCATCTACATGGGCTTCTAAAGCGAAACCGATCTGCGGTATACCATAGGCGCGCATCGCGCCTGCGGTGGGCATATTGGTATACACGGTGTAGGCATCACCTTTAATGGCACCGACTGGGTACATCATCCTGAATCCGTTCACTGCATTGGCTACCAGAGCATGAGCATGAGAAGCGTAGGCTCCCTGATTCGAATAGGCTTGTATTGATCGAGCGGCAAATGTGCCATCTTTTTGTATATATGATACGATGTTAAATTGCATGGCATGGCGGGTTCTAGTACAGGCGAAGGTTTCTTCACGGGTATAGGCCAGTTGTACCACTCTTCCCCCGACACGAGTCGTGAGATAGGCGTTCAATGGTTCAGTAAGTGCGTCCTGCTTATTACCGAATCCTCCCCCGATGTACGGTTTGATGATCCTGATATCACCGAAACCAACACCCAGTGCCTGTGAACAGACTCTTCGTACAATATGGGGAATCTGTGTGGAGCTGACTACGACAATTTTTCCCGCTTCCATATACGCGAAAGAATTAGCATTTTCAATATGACACTGCTGTACAATCGGAGTTTCGTAATGGCCCGTTACTTTAATTAGTTCCGGGTCTTTCGAAGCCTCTTCAAAGGATCCGATTTCGTAGGAAGAATGGACGATCACATTATCGGGTTTCTCATCGTGAATTGCCCGTGCTCCCGGTTTCATGGCATCTTCAATAGTGAGAATCGGATCATACTCTTCGTAGGTAACTTTAATTTTACGTACTGCCTCAATAGCGGCAATTTCCGTTTCTGCGATTACTGCAGCGATATCATCGTGGTAACAACGGATTCGCGTATTGAGAAGCTTCCTATCGGCAATATCCTGATGTTTCGGATCTGTTGACCAGGGGTGTCCGGCTGTGGGGAACTGGATATCGGGAACATCAAAACAGGTCACGATGTCCACAACCCCCGGAACTTCCCAGGCTGCGGATAGATCAAAAGATTTTACGACTCCGTGGGCAATGGTACTATGCAGTACCTTGGCTATCAGTGCATGTGCACTGAGTAGATCCTCTGTATATGCTGCGGTACCGGTTACTTTTTCCTTTGCGTCCACTCGTGATAGCGGTGTACCGATAATTCCCATGATCTCCTCCCTCTCTGACAGTCTCTCGGGACTAAGGATGAACTTTCACTTGCTCGAAGCAGTTATTCCCGGTCCTCACAGCGTCCCGGTGCAGAAAGTATCTGCTGTAATGGTACAACAAATCGCAACAAATTCAAGCAGTTTCAATCAATAGTACTGTGAATTGATAGGATATGTCTACTTGACGGAACGGTGTTGCCGGTACACACTGGTCACATTATGAATTATCGCGATCTCATTACCTATTATTTTCTCAGACCGGAAAACACCTACGGATGCGCTGAGACAACCTATATTGTACTGAAACGGCTGTATGGCCTGCCTGAATCAGAGAACAGCAGCGCTGCTATGGTGCTGAACGGGGGCTTTGCCTATCGAGGAGGCCTCTGTGGTGCACTAAGTGGAGCTGCTCTTGCAGTTGGACAACTTGCCGAACGCATGCTTGATGATCACGCCATTGCAAAGCGGAAGTCGCGTCAAGTTATGATTGATCTGATGACGCAGTTCTCAGAACAATTCGGATCGGTTGATTGCAGTGCGCTCAGTGGATTCGATTTTTCGGTACCGGGAGAACATGATCAGTTCATCGAAGCGGGGAAGTGGAAGAAAGACTGTACCGATCAGATCCTTTTTGTTGTTGAACGTCTTGCGAACTTATCGTTTACATCTGATGAAGCTGATTAAAATGATTTACTACCTGGTGAGCAAACTCAGGATCATTGATATGGTACGGTGATGATATCACCTGATGATCATCAGTGATCTGCATGGTTTTTTTGATTGCTTCAAATAGTGCAGCATCTGCTTCTGGATCATAAAAGGGCTGTCCCGGAGCATCAAGCTGTGAGAGTCCTCCTGTTGGAAGAATAATGCGAACCGGCCCTTTCATTGCATTTATCCGTTGAGCAAACCACGTTCCTGATTCATAACACTCCTCAGCGGTGGTCCTCACCAGGGTAATATTCGCATTATGTCGGTGTGAAAGCCGAGTACGATATGCCGGAGGGACCTGATCGGGCGAACCAAAGGTGATCATATCGAAGGCTCCGACCGAAGCGACGTACGGAATGCCGGTCCGTATCATGGCACCCAGGCGATCTTTTCCTGCACTCATCAGACCCCCATATAAATAATCGACTATTTCCGTGGTGGTCAAATCGATTATTGATGTGATCAAGCCCGATTCAATCAGTTTCTCCAACGACTGCCCGCCACGACCGGTGGCATGAAAAACCAGAACATCATATGCATCTCGCAGCTGACGCTGAATAGCAGTAACTCCGGGTGTAGTAACTCCATACATAGTCATCCCGAGTAGCGGTTTGTCCTGTGAAACCTGTTCAACCGGTGTACGGACCATGCCTGCAATGGCGTGAGCCGCATTACCCAGGATTACCCGGGAGATTGGGTTGATACCGGCAACATCGGTCACTGAATACATCATCGTGATATCGTTAGGTCCTACATACCCACCGACATCACCACTGGCCATGGTGGAGACCATCAGTTTTGGTACCCCGATAGGCAGCTCCCGCATTGCTGCAGTAATAATTGCCGTATTTCCCGACCCGCCGATTCCAATAACACCCCCGAGATCATCCTGCGATCGGAGGAATGCACTGAGCGCTTCTCCCATCAGCATTCCGGAAAGACCTCTGTCAGCATCATTTGCAATAAAATCCGGCGTTGTCGGATGAAATGCTGCCACTTCTGTGTTCAGTATATCTGCGGTGTGCTGATGTAGCCTGAGCGAAATATCGGTAATGACAGCCGGCACTCCCGCCTTATGTACTTCCTGTGATACATACACAAGATCTTCTGATTTGGTATCACTTGTTCCTATAACATACACGCGATTCATACTGACTCCTTCATCTCTTTCAGCATAGCGGAATCACGAGATAAATTGCCAGAGGTTTTTCACATGAATCGCCACGTAGGTGTATACTGGATGGAGAATTTCGCTTCGATGATTGATTCTCAATCTGCGAGGGATTCTCTGAAAATTATCCTTGACAGATTCGACGAACTGGCTGACAATGTATCTAACTATCGATAATCGAGATTCTATAAGGAGGGCTTATGGATAATTCAAAAGTACTCGCCCAATTTTTAGGTGACGAGAGTTTTCCCGTAGAGTGGAAAGATGAAAAAGAGAAGGGTCTCTTCTGGTGGTTTGATGATAACCACTGTCCGTTTCCCATTTCACCAATGTATTTCAGCCTCGACGGTTGGTGGGGTCCGACATGTGAATATCTGTTCCGCCGATTCGACATTCCATCAGGTGTAACCTGGGAAGCGAAGCGGGTAAATGGATATGTCTACACAGCCATTGAGAGCAGAGACGCGAAAGATGCCGAGGAGTCAGGCAAGTACTATGGTTGGATCATGCCTACCTATGCTGAAAACTTCCTCGACTGGTGGGAAAATCGGTATCTCCCCGAGACACTGAATAACTTTAAGTATGTGGACACCTTTGATGCTGAAAATGCGACCATTCAGGAATTGATGATCCATCTCGAAGAGATGATCGATATTCAGGAACGTCACTTCAGACTGCACTGGGTGCTCAACTGGGCACAGTTTACTGCATCCATGACATTCAATGGAGTGGTTAATTCTCTGATTGGTAATGTTGATCAGGACCTTCTTGGAAAGGTCAACGTTTCCCGTAAAGACCGAAACTGGGACAGCCTCAAGGCTCTGTGGCAGCTGAAAGAAGAAATCCGAAAGGATAGTGATCTGAATAAAATCTTCAAAGATAATGAAGATCCTTCAGATATTGAAGCTGCACTTCAGAAGAGCGAAAAGGGCAAGTCTTTCCTCAATGATGTATTCGAATATGCCAAGGAATTCGGTTACAAGGCTGTTTACACGCATGAATATGTATTCCCTCTCTACGTTGAAGATCAGAAACCTATTCTTGAACAGCTGAGAAGTTATCTTATTTCCAACTTCGACTACAACGAAGTCTATGACAAGTGTATTGCTGAACAGGATCGTGCTATCGCATACCTGCGTGATCAGATCAAGGATAGAACGGAAGAAGAGAAGAAAGAATTTGAGCACGCTCTGGCGCTCAACCTTTCCATGCTTCCGCTTACTCCTGACCACCACTTCTATTTCGACCAGGGTACCTACGCTCGCATGCGTATCGTACTGCTTCGCGTTGCTCGCAAGATGGTTGAGATGGGTCTTCTTGATGATCCTGAAGACATCATGTACCTTGAGTACGAGCAACTCCGCCGCTACGTAGCTGATCCTGAAAACTATGCTGGCCGGAAGATTATTGCTGATGCTAAGGCTTATAATGAAAAGGCAAAGCAGATCACTCCGAGAGACTGGGTTGGAACTGTTACTCAGCAGAATATGTACGAGGAACCGTACCACACTCTCTGGGGATATCCTGAGAAGTTCGAACGTGAATCACAGGCAAAGGTGAAGGGCGAAGTTCAGGGTCTTCCTGCTTCTCCTGGTGTTGTTGAAGGTATTGCCCGCGTGGTTAAGAGCCCTGCGGAGTTCAACGAAGTAAAACAGGGCGATATCATGGTTTGTATCATGACCAACCCCGCATGGGTCGTTGTATTCTCCAAAATTGCCGGTATTGTTACCGATAGTGGTGGTGTTCTTTCTCACTCAGCAGTTGTTGCTCGTGAATTCATGATGCCAGCTGTTGTGGGAACCGGTACTGCAACCCGTGAAATCAAGAGCGGTGATAAGATTCGTGTTGATGGAGACAAGGGCGTAGTAACCATTCTTGCCTAATTATTGATCAATACGTGTGATTGTATAACGTAATGTAATTGATGGTGCTGCCGACAGGTAGCACCATCGCTTTGTAAAGGTGAACGAATCGAGCTGACTGGAACAATATGAATTAATGCGGTACGGTCATGCTATGAATGGAGAAAAGATGAAGAATCCTCGTGCTATTTCTTTTGGTATGCCGACCCCTATGGAATGTAAAACCTATGATGATCTGATCCGATTCTGTAAGGATACTGGGTATGATTTTATTGAATTGAACACGAACTTTCCGCAGTATACCCTTCCCGTACTGCTACAACATGATGTATTGAATCGTCTGGAAGGGGAGGGGCTTGGATATTCTTTCCATTTACCTGAACCATTGGATCTCGGTTCTCTCCAGTCAGAGCTGCGTGATGCTGCGCTTTCTATGATTGCTGCTCTCACAGCCACAGTGAAACCGGGAACACGGATTGTCTGTCATATGAACAGTGGTATCGGTGTAACGTTACCTGCAGAGAAGGTCTATATTTACGATCGGTATGATCATGAATATTTTGACGCACTTGAAGATGTGTTCGGTGCGCTGGATATGGTTCTTGGTGATAGTGGTTGCACGTTATGCATGGAGAATCTCGGGAACTTTCATCTGCCTTTCATCAGCAAGGGCCTGGAAATGCTCCTCAGCTGTGAACATATCGGGCTTACCTGGGATTTCGGGCACGATACCACGGCCAGACTCGTTGATACTCCATTTTTCACTGATCACTTGGACAGGATTCGGGAAATTCACCTGCATGATTCCAAAGACGGAACAGATCACAGACCATTGTACACCGGTACGGTTGACTGCGATAAGGCTCTCAGCCTTGCTGCAGACAACGAGATTCCCATGGTCATTGAAGTAAAAACACTAGATGGGCTGCGCGAAAGCTATTCAGCCCTTCAAGAGCGCGGATATCGATAGACTCTTACTCCGCAAGCTCGGCAAGTTCCTGTTTCTTCAGATTTTCAACAAGGCCTTTGAAGCTGTTCATGATATGATCACGCATCACTTTTTCAGCCCGATCAGGATCTCTGCTCCTCAGTGAATCGATAATCAGAGTATGTCGCTTTGCAATGCCGATATGATCCATACTCGTCAATGATCCTGAAGTGTGCGACCATGATGCAAATCGAAGATTCCTAGAAAGTCGAGCAATAAGCTTGTTTCCAGAAACACAGATGATTGCATCGTGAAACTCATTGTTAAAAGCGGTTCTGTTAACCACATCCCCATTCTTTGCTGCTTCAAGCATATTGTCTAAAATCTCTTCGAGATGTTCCAGTTCTTTGTCGGTAATGTGTTCTGCTGCCAATCGTGCAGCGAGTGATTCAAGGGATGCCCGTACCATAAAGACTTCGCTTAAGTCGTTCACCGTAAAGGATCGTACGGTAATCCCTTTATAAGGTTCAAAATCAAGTAACTCCATCTCCACAAGACTTTTAATTGCCTCACGGACCGGTGCCTGGCTGACGTTGAACTCACGCGCAAGGGCGCTCTCGACAAGACGATCTCCCGCTTTATATTTCTTGTGGAGCAGATCCTCCATCAATTGTTCTTTAATCTGTTCACTCAATACTTTTTTGATAAACCTTGGTCTTGTGCTCCCTATTTTTGCCATATTCGATTCCTACTTCTTTGTTGCATTGTTAATGATTCCACAATAGGTTACTGCACCATCATGCAAGTGTCAATTATGGATTACATATTTTCGATAATTACACAGTAGTACAAATTCATCCCTAATATATCTGTCATCCTGAAACATGAAGCCCCCTGGAGCGAAATAATAAACCAGGGGGCAAGATATCAAATGACTAGTAACTATTAGAGTGTGTCATACTTCAGGACTTCAACGTCATCGATCTGGTCAACCTGGACCAGATTGCCATCCTGCCATTCAAAGATACCGAACAGTCCGGATACAACACCGGTTTCAGTATAGTCGAATGAACCGGTAAGACCTTCATAGTCAATCTCTTCACCGGCGCGGATTGCCGCAAGACCTTCAGCATACGAACTGACTTTCTTTCCTGGTGCCATAGCAACAGATCTCATTGCAGGAACCCAATCACTGGCTTTCAAAGAACCGGCCTGCTCAACAGCAAGAGCGGTAATGATAAGGGTATCAGTGTACTGAATATTGTAGGAGTTCGCAGGATCGCCGACTACTTCAGCATACTCAGAACTGGTCAACCGTGGCTCGTACCAAGCCCATGCGGGACCATCAACGTACGTGAACCCAGAAATCCAGACAGCCTTGTGTGAGTTCAGAGCATCTTCACCAGCGGTCTCAGGGAATGCCTGTCCCAACCACTCGGTTGTACCGATAACATACAATGACAATCCGGCTTCAGCCGACTGTTTTACCAGTGTTCCACCATCCTGTGCCTGGCTGAAGAACAACAGGGCATCCGGATTGGTTCCGGAAATTCTCTGTACTTCATTACGGTAGGAATTCTTTTCAGGAACAACGCTGAAATGGTCAACAACGTTCAATCCAATAGCATCGGCCGCTGCAAGAGCTGACTCGAGCTGCAACTGACTGCCTTCAATTTCTGTTGCTACAATAACAACACGTTTTGCTCCAATATCTTTTGCCTTAAGAACAGCAGCTACTGCCTGTCCAGAATCCATGGGAGCTCCGCGCATGATCGGCTCTTCAACAGTTCCACCATACTGGCGCTGGATACCGCCGCCGTGAATACTCGGCATCAAAGGAGCATCATTGGCCTTGATATAATCAAGCATCCAGTCACGGTACGAAAGATATTCATGTGCAGCACAGAAAAGGATTTCCACTCTGTCCTGTTCAATAAGCTTACGAGCAGCCTGAGCTTCACCGATGGTACCGATGTCCTGATGAACCGCAACGAATTCTCTGCCCAGTGGGGGATCTTCGTTGATGATGTCAAGGCTGAATTCAGTCATGGCATCAAACCATGGTCCTACATCTGCAAATGCTCCCGTGTGATAGGTAAGGTGTCCAACCTTGATTGGCTGAGTCCCTTCTTCTTGTCCCTGAGCATACAGGCTTGTTGTCAGTGCAATCAGCATAATCAGCACAACTGCAATTTTCGTAACCCCTCTTTTTCTCATTGTGAGTCCTCCTAAAAAAGATTGTAATAAAATTAGATACGTAGTAAGTCAGTCGTTTTACAAACCTCCTTCTTACTGACCAATTAGTTATATTCGATAGCCTTCACGAAGCTTTTCGATATCGATATCCTGTTTGTCACTGATGCTGACGATCTTTCCCAGACTCAGCAGCATGACTCGATCACAGATTTCCAGTGCCTTGACGGCATTCTGTTCGGCAAGAAGCACCGATACATCCTTAGTCTTATGAATCTCCTCAATACGGCAGAAGAAGTTATCGACGTATTTCGGTGAAAGTCCCGCAGTAGGTTCATCAAGCAAAATCACCTTTGGATCCTGCATCAATGCTCTCCCTACAGCCACCATCTGCCGTTCGCCTCCACTGAGGCTTCCTGCACTCTGATTAAATCGATCAGCGATATCAGGGAAGAGGGAGATAATCTCTTCCATCTTCTCTTCTTTATCCCGTTCCCCGATCAATGCTCCTATGGAGAGATTTTCCTTCACTGACAGATTGGGGAATACGTTTCCTTCCTGTGGAACATATGCAAGCCCTTGAGCCGCAAGTTCATAGGGAGGCATCTGGGAGACCTCTTCATCAAAGAACCGTATTGATCCCTTCTTTACCGGCAGCAGCTTTGCCAAAGTTTTCATCAGAGTACTTTTTCCTGCACCGTTTGCTCCAAGGACTGCAAAGATCTCATGCTGCATCTCAAAACTTATTTTTTTCAGAATGGTGATCTCGCCGTATCCACTTTCCAACTCTGCTACTTTTAACATACCGCAGCCCCCATATATTTCTCAGCAACAATATCATTCGCTCTAATCTCTTCCGGGGTTCCCTGAATCATCACCTGGCCTTCAGCCATGAAGTGGACATATTCGCAGAGATTCCAGATCAGATCCAAATCATGTTCTACGATCAAAACCGAAATATTTTCGTCCTGAGCCTTTTTCTTCATCAGTTCCATCACTTTGATCGTGACATCCTCGGGTAATCCGGCAGTCGGCTCATCCATAAGCAGGAAATTCGGTTTCAACACCAGACAGCGGATGATATCCAATAACTTCTTTTCTCCGCCGGAAAGGGCGTGTCCATTTGGATCTTCAAAATAGAAATAATCCAGGTACCACTCGATTTCTTTCTCAGTTTCTTTACGGAGCTGTTTATCATTAAAAATCTTGTAGAATTTTTCGTGATGATCTGTTGCAAGAGAAAGTAACAGTGATTCACGAATGGTAAGGCTGGCAAAGTCATGAATGATCTGGTTTGTTCTTACCAAGCCCATTCGTGCCATATCTTCCATTTCGTGAGGATTCACTACAACATCATCAAATCCATCACGCATATAGGTAATCACACCACAATCAGCTTTGAGACGACGGGTGATGAGCTTCATCATCGTAGTCTTTCCCGCGCCGTTAGGGCCGATGAGTCCTTCTATACGGTGATTTCCGAAGGTGACATCGCCGACATCGACGACCACCCGGCCATTAAAACTTTTCTTTACATCTTTCAGACATAGTTTTCCAGACATGTACTCGTGCCCCTTTTCGCTTACTTTGTTGTTTTCTTACTGGTACCAAGCAGCCCTGACGGTTTGAACATCAATACCAGCAGTAGCGTCAATCCATACACCATCATCTTAATGACTGGCAGTAACTGTGCCTGTCCGGTGGGAATCGGTACATAGGTTTCGACGAGGAAGTCAAAAATACCAACGGTAACCAGTACACCAAGGAGTCCGCCGAAAACTTTCTTACGACCACCAATAATCAACGCAATCCAGATGGTGAAAGTGGTTCCCGGTCCCAGCAAGCGTGGTACCAGAAAGTGTACGTTTGCTGCATATAAGGCACCGAGCAATCCCATTGCTGCAGAGGTGATAGTGAAGAATATCAACTTTTCCCGGAAGGTTTTCTTTCCCAGACTCTGGGAAAGCAGTTCGCTATCCTGGATACTGATTAACAGACGACCGTAGGGTGATTGTTCCAGTTTCTTCGCATACATGATGAGCAACGCTGCGATGATCAGCACCACAATGAAGAATACATGCTGTGAATAGAGGCCAGCCTGAATGGGGAATGGTACTGAGCCAAGACCGATAACTCCCTTAGTGACTCCTTTCTGCACCACCACGAGATCAGCGATGATCGTGGCAAATGCCAAGGTGGCAACCAGCACTTCCTGACTGTCTAATTTTAATATAACCAGACCCAAAAGAAATGAGATAACACCAGTTAAAGCCACTGCCATCAGTAATGCAATGAAGTAGGGGATGTTGAGCTGAATGAGAAACACCCCGAAACCATACATACCCAGCCCAAAAAAACCAACCACACCAAAATTGACGATACCCGTCCGTCCGAACTGCAGATGAAGTAGGGTAGCCAGAGCTACAAAAATCGCCATGTTTGAGAAGATGTAGAAGTAGTACGAACCTGCCATCAGATTACCCTCCTTACCTGTTTGAAGCGCAGCACGATGATAAACACCACAAGAAGAATGATTTCTCCATAGATTGGTGTAACCAGCAATGTGACGCCGGCAATCACCACTCCAGCAAGCAAGCTGGCGATGAGAGCTCCTTTTACATTACCGATTCCGCCGACAATGGTGATCATGATGATAATCAGAATCAGTGACCAGCCGATTGATGGATTCACAAATGAGAACACACCGTAGAAAACCCCGGAAAGTCCTCCAAGCACTCCTGCTATGAACCAAATGAGGATCGATACTCTCACCGGGTTAATACCACTTGCCATGGCCAATTCTTCATTGTTTGCCAGACCACGCATCATTTGTCCGTAGTTTGTCCGATAGATGAAGAAGTACAGTCCAATGACGATAGCTGCTACCAGTAAGATAGCTGTCATCTGGATAGTGGTGATACCGATTCCGAGAATCTGTACACTCGCAGGACTTGCTACTTCAAACGAATAGAGCAATCCACCGAAAATCAGCTGGATTGCATATCGGATGAAGAAAGAAAGTCCGACAGAAAGAATGATCATCTCGGTACTGCTTACCCCACGTTTAAAGGCCGGTCTGAAGACCAGCAGGTAGGTGATCACACTCGCAACTCCCGATAGCAGTGCTGAAGGGATGATCGCGACGTAGAAATTCACATGCAGCATGGTATTGAAGATGATCGCAAAATAGGCTCCCATGGTGATACTCTCAGCATAAGCTACATTGATGAACCCATTGAGGTAAAAAATCATGGTAAACCCCGCGGCGGCCAACACCAATGGAGCTGCTTGAATAACACCTAGGATTAACGAATCTGTGATGAATGACATACCAACTTTGCTCCTCGTTACGTTTTTATGGCCTGTTCTGACTGAACCTCCCCGTTGGGAGCTGACAGCTCACAGACCTCTACATAAACGAATTACGTTTATATAGTATCGATTATCGATAACCTATTCTGAGGCCAGATTGCTCTGCTGTCAAGGATTTTTTGCATTAATATACCGAAACTCTAGGAATAGGGCAGAGAGCATATGATATATCATATTTGATGGTAAAGAATAAAGGTACAACTATTTGTAAGATATTAGGTTAACAAAATTGTCGATTGAAATAATCGATAGTATCATAGCGAAAGCAAAGTGGAATAAAGAGGGGACAATTACCCCTCGTGAGTACCCAGTCTGATAAAGATTGAGAGAAAAGCCAACACCACCATAATCATTCCAATTACGATAAAACCGGCTGAGAATGAGATTGCATCACCCATGAATCCGGCAAATGCGGGGATTCCCCCATTTCCCATAAACGAAGCTACCGGGATGGTCATGGAAAGCGCAATATTTCTTGAAGCTTTCGGTCCTGTTTGAGAAATTGCGGAAAGGACCGCAGGGACGGCAAGGGCACCGAATGCCGGTTGGAGGAAGATCACGAAAGTAAGCAGAGGGCCCGAAAAGATGCCAAGACCGACAATACTCACGCCTGCTAAAATCATCATGACAAAGAGAGTCTTCTTTATTCCCATTCTGCCGAGAATGAAGCCCCCTATGAGTAGTGAAGCGATGGGAATGAAGCGCGATATCCCGAAAACTGTATTCGTATATACGGGTGAAAATCCTGCCTCGGTAATCATGAACGTGGGGATCAGCAGATAAATTCCCTGAATGCTGCCCAATGCAAACCCGAGAAAAAGCATGAATATCCAGAATGAGGGGAGGCGGATCAATGGGAGCAGATTGGAAAATGTCGGTTTTTCTCCTGCTTCATAGCCCACGGTTACATAGCGGTTGAAAATCAATGTGGCAATAAGATAGCCCACGGCTGTTACCGCAAAGAAGCCCCGCCAGGAAAGATGCGGCTGTAACGCCACCGTAAACAGCGGCACCGTGGCCATAGCGAAATGCGGTCCCAGTTCATGCCAGGCAAGGGCTTTCTGCGAGTCTCGTTGTTCCAGCATCCCGGTAATCATCGACATCCCTGAAGGAGGATATAACCCGGATCCGATTCCCATGATGATCAACCCCAAATGCAGCATCCATGCAGAGACGGAGCTCGACATGAACAGGAGAGCAGCTATGTGAATTATCGAAGAGAGGATTACGGTGCCTCGGTGTCGTAATTTGGCTGAAACAAAACCCGATAGAATGGTAGCTGCAGAAGCCCCGAGGCTGAAGTAGATGAAAAACTTTGCTGATTGCGTGTGCGATAGGGAAAATTCCCGTTCCAAGTCCAACAACAGGGGGGAAAGGAGAGCTCTGGAGAACCCGCGAAAGAAGAAGATGAGAATGATCAGTAACAGGGGTACCATGCCCTGCCTGAGTGTCTTTGTTTCCATTTTTTTTCCTACAGTGCCATAACTGCTCGTACTATAGCAGGTGCAATTCAGATGGACAATGCTTTATTTTTATCTACATATGGGGCATTGGTTATATATATCTGTAAAAATATTCATGATATATCAGAAAGATTCGTCCCAACAGATGTGTTAGGTAAAGTATGAGCATCTTGTATGAAACTCATTGAAATGCTATAAATCATACTGTATAATCGATTATCGAGAAATAAATGCATCTGGTTTTTTACCAAGGTTTTTGGATGAAGCAGGTCTGTGAACAACGGAATGAATCTTGCCAGGGGACACGATGCATGCTGATCTGAAGGAGAGACATATGATCAAGAGTATTACGAAGAATGTATTTATTGAGGATGATGTTCGCGGGTGTGTTCCCGGGTTTGTCGTGACCAGCGAAGGGGTAGTGGTAATTGATACTCCGCAGCTTCCTACCTATGCCGTGAAGATGCGGGAAGAAGCCTTGAAGCACGGTGAGATCAAATACCTGATCAATACCGAGCATCATGTCGATCATATTTTTGGGAATTACTATTTCGACAACGTGAAGAACATTCTTGCTCACCGGGCAACGTATGATGACTTTATGGTGGTTCATCCCGACATTAATCCGTACGCATATGCTAAAGAGGCTATTCCTACCGATGATCCGGAAGGAGAGAAGATTTTCCCGAGTGAAGAGGATTATTTCGCAAAACCCAACAAGCCGAACATCATCATCGATGGTGATATCGAGTTGTGCGTTGGAGATCACACTTTCCAGATCCTGCATACTCCGGGACATACTCCGGGACAGCTTGCAGTAATCATCCCCGAAGAGCGGTTGATGTTCCTTGGTGATACGGTCTTCAACAATGTTCAGACTTGGTTGCATGCATCAGATATCGAGAAATGGATCGCCTCAATCGATCGTCTGCTTGAAGTGGATGTTGATATGATCGTTCCCGGTCATGGTCCCGTCTGTACGAAGCAGGAACTGTATGTGCAGCGTGCATTCCTTCTGGAATGGGTCACTCAGATTGCTGTGGCTGTGGGGAAAGGCTGGTCAGAAGAACAGTGTGCTAAAGAGCTGGGATTCAAAGATCGGTTCCCGGTGGATGTAGGTCAGGAATACATGCTTGATACCGTTACTAACAATAACATCCGTGCATTGTATCGCAAGCTTACTGCAAAAATGCCGGTAATGCCTAAATAAGTAACAATCGGGTTTATAACAGAAGGACAGCCAGTTGCACAGAGAACCGGCTGTCCTTTTTAGTATGAATACCTTTCATACCTACTGTTCTATTTCCTGCAATGCTTTCCAGACTTTTTCAGGAGTGAGCGGTAGGTCTCTGATGCGGACACCCGTAGCCTGCTCCACTGCTGATGCGATGGCCGGTGATACGCTCAGCGTACCCCCTTCACTCATACCTTTTGCACCATACGGGCCCGGGCCGTCATGATTTTCAATATGATACGAACGGAGATCCCGGGGGATATCCTTAATCGTAGGGATTCGATAATCCAGAGCACCGAGATTACGTATGCGTCCATGCTCATCATAGATGTAGTGTTCCATCAGGGTATGGCCCACAGCCATTACCGCGGCTCCTTCATCCTGCATCGTTACATGCTGTGAGTTCAGTGCTTTCCCGACATCACTGATGATATAGAGCTTGTCCACCGCAATCTCTCCAGTATTCCGGTCAACAGCGACTTCAGCGGCACAGCAGACAAACTCATAGAATGCCGGTTGGCCGCCGAGTGGATGACCGGCTACCAGTTCACTGCGCATCTGGCCAACCCCAATGACTTCGCCCCCCAATTTGCCGAACCGATCTTTCAACAGTTCCGTATAGGTCTTGCAGATACCATCGGACAGGTGTACCGTCCCTGACTCAACGGATATCTGCTGTTCTTCAATCTTATAGGCTTCACTGGCAAGTTTCTTGAGTTGCGCCCTGATATCATCACAAGCACGTTGTATTGCCGTCCCCATGAATACCGTGGATCGACTTGCCGAAGTCTGTAGGTCGTATGGCACTTTTTCCGTATCTCCCATGACCATGTCAATGTTCTCAAAGGGGACACCAAGTTCTTCAGAAACTACCTGAGTGAAGATCGTTCGTGCCCCCTGGCCCATATCTGATGTGCCGGAAAAGACCGTAGCGCTTCCATCCATATGCAGCCGAACAATGGCATACGATGCTCCGGAGGTAGCCCCCATCTTTATGCCGAGAGCAATGCCGCGCCCATGATCGGGAAGCAGCGGTTTGTTCCAGCCGATTTCATCAGCAGCCTTTTGGAGTGTCTGAGACCAGATACCGTCTGCCGGTTTGTCGTTGGCAATAAACTCCTGGCCCCGTTTCGGAAGGTTTTTCATACGTATCTCGACAGCATCGAGTCCCAACGCTTTTGCAGCAGCATCCATTTGTGATTCATAAGCCCAGGCTACCTGTGGGTTACCGAATCCCCGATAGGCGGTACTGGGTACGGTATGCGACAACACCACATTTGCACTGGTACGTACATGGGGAACTACATATGGACCGGCAGCCAGATAACTTCCCTTGGATGCTACACGCGGTGCAATATCAGCATAAGCCCCGGCGAGATACCATGTCTCTATGTCTTGGGACACTAAGATTCCGTCGTGTGTGAAGCCGCTGGTCATAGTAATGGTTGCGGCACTTCTGCGTGCAGCCTGAAACGATTCTTCCAAGGTGAGTTCAATGCGAACCGGGCGCTGAACTACTTGTGATGCATAAGCGCAGATATGTTCAAATTTCGGATGCTGCTTTCCACCGAAGGCTCCGCCCGGATCCGGGGCATGAATGACCACATGTGAAAGCGGCAACTCGAACGTATCTGCGATACTTTTCTGGAGCCGGAACGGGTTTTGTGTAGGGCTATACACCGTAATAACATCTGCAGAGGCATCTGCGATATAGGTGTAAGGTTCGATAGCAAAGTGTGCCAGTTGATTGAAGCGGTACGTATTGGTAATTGTGATATCAGGCTGTGCCTGCGTGATATCACCCCACCCAAAATCCCAGTGATCCAGAATGTTCGTATTTCTTAATGGATGATTTTTTCTGAGCTGCGGCGACTGAACGAGTTCCGCATGAGGATCAAGAGCCTCTTCTACCGTAAGAATCGGTTTGAGTTCCTCATAGGAGATAGCTACCCGAGAGGCCGCAACTGCTGCTGCATGAGAAGTTTCTGCAACAACCAGTGCCACAGGTTCCCCATGATACTGTACCATGTTATCGGCAAGCAATGGCCTGTCAGCATATGTCGGTCCGTATCGCTTGATCGGCTGGGTGATATTTTCACTGGTAATGATAGCGAGTACTCCGGATACTTTTTCCGCTTCTGAAGTGTCGATACCGGTAATTCGTGCGTGTGCACAGTTGATCGAAACCGGTTTCGCATGAACCATTTGTGCAAGCTTGATATCGCCTACGTACCGTTGTTTGCCGGAAACCCGTTCTCTGCCTCCGGAACGCGGTACTGAATTACCGATACTCTTCATGCCTGATACCCCCGCTTGACCGCAATGTTGATTGCTTCTCTGATTGCCTTGTACCCCGTACACCTGCAGAGATTCCCTTCCATCGCAGTTTGAATCTCTTCATCTGATGGTGAAGGATGTATCGATAGCAGGTAATG
This sequence comes from uncultured Spirochaetaceae bacterium, assembly GCA_964482325.1. GTDB lineage: Bacteria > Spirochaetota > Spirochaetia > Sphaerochaetales > Sphaerochaetaceae > CAYZJV01. Next base: position 75,245 of record CAYZXD010000007.1, read on the forward strand.
GGCTTCCATGATCATTCCAGGCGTACAGAACCCGCATTGGACAGCCCCTGCATCAAGAAATGCTTCCTGGATGATAGCAAGTTGTCCATCGTGAGAAAGACCTTCAATTGTGGTCACCTGTGCTCCCTCCGTCTCTGCAGCGAGGATGATACAGGAATTGACTGATTTGCCGTTCAGTATCACGGTACAAGCTCCACATTCCCCCTCACCGCAACATTTTTTCGGGCCGGTAAGTCCCAATCGGTCGCGCAGCAATTCCAGGAGCGTTTCATGGGGTTCGATTTCTACCGTATGGGCAATACCATTGACGGTGAGATGTAACGTGATAGCTGTAGTACTCATATACAATCCTTCAGAGGTGAAGACCTCTAAGCTTGCCTGTTCAGATAATCGGTTCGTGCCTGCACGAATGCCTGCCAGCTGATATGAAAGAGCATCTGTTTTCGATACTCCTCACCTGAACGTATATCAGTGATGGGTTTTCCCTTGTCTGTCATTTCACGAATTTTCTGCGTGAGTGTTTCTTCAGTTGCCTGCGGATCGGTAAAGACGGGATCTGCAGATCGAACCACTACGGGAGTGGGCCCGGCAGCACCGAGGCTGAACGTAACCAGACCGTCAGCATCAATAGCGCAGGCAGTATTGACTACTGCAAGATCTACTCCCCGTCTTCTGGTCAATCGTCTGAAGGCTGCTGCATGTGGTCGGTTCGGAATCGGCAGACTGATCGCGCTCACTAGCTCGGCTGGTCCGCAGACGGTTTTCCCCGGTCCGATAAAAAAGGACTCGAGCCCTACCGTACGGATTCCCGTTCCACCGATAATATGCACCATTGCTCCATATACCATCAGCGCCGGAATGGTGTCAGCTGCAGGTGAAGCATTACAGATATTGCCGGTCAAGGTTGCGCGATTACGAATCTGCACAGACCCTACGGTGGAAGCTGCTGCTCGCAGAGCAGGGAAATGCTTGATGATGAGTTTTTCCGTGATGAGGTCATCAAGTGTGACGCGGGACCCAATGATGATCCGGTGTTCTTCCTCTGTGATCCGATCACTTATATCACGTATCTGTTTCGTATCAATAAGTGCGTCACAGTCAAGGACCCCCTTCTGAAATCTTACGAGGGTATCAGTCCCGCCACAGAACAGGCGTCCCTGTTCTCCGTATTCCTGAAGGATTTTCAGTGTTTCTGCAATGGTTTTTGGACTGTAGTAAACGATATCTCTCATAGAACTCCCATTAACTATAGATAATCGATAATATATCATGCGATACATTGTGGTGTCCACAAAAATATACTCGATACAGGATTCGTCTCTAATTGTCGATCTTTCCATGATTTGTCAGTGTATATGCATGAGAAAGAAATTGTGAAAAAGCACCAACGTTGGGTTTGACAGGTTTCCATGAGTGTACTAATCTGGTATTATGTATCTATTATCGATAATAGATTAGGAGGTCCGCATGGGATTATTGGATGATTACAAGAATCTATTCAGTCTTGATGGCAAGATTGCTCTTGTTGCTGGAGGGGCTGGTGGAATCGGCATTGCAATCTGTGAAGGTCTTGCAGCACAGGGTGCTACCGTTTTAGTCTGTAGCAGAAAAGAAGAGAACACCAAAGCAGTTGCAGAAAAGATCGTTGCTGCTGGTGGAAAAGCATACGGCTATGGATTGGATATTGTTGATCTCGGTGCAACCGCTGAATTTGTAGAACAGCGGGCCAAAGAGTTCGGTAATATTGACATTATGGTCAACTGTGTGGGTATGCAGATCGAAAATCCTGCTGAAGAATACCGGGAAGAGGACTGGGATACGTTGTTTGATGTCAACTTGAAATCCGGGTTTTTCCTCTCTCAGGCAGTAGCAAAAGTCCAGATTCGAAACAATTCAGGTGGTAAGCACATTCACCTCAGTTCTGTACGAAGCCAGTTGGGTCTTCGCCGTGGATTCATTGCTTACTGTACTACCAAGGGTGGTATGAATCTGATGGTGAAGCAGTTGGCAACTGAATGGGCCAAATACAATATCACCGTCAACGCTATTGCACCAACCTTCATTCGTACTGAACAGGTTGCGAAATATCTGAATGACCCGGAATTTTATCAAGGTCTGGTAGGGCGTATCCCCCTTGGTCGTGTCGGCGAACCTGAGGATATCAGTGGTATGGCGATGTATCTTGCCGCCCCAGCTTCCGATTTTGTCACAGGGCAAATCATATTTGCTGATGGTGGAGTAACTGCAAGTCAATAATTGAATCGGTTCCGATACGGTTTATTAATACCGTATCAAGGAGTTGGGTCTGTCCGTATTTGCTGGGAAATTGATCGACTCTTTCTGCTTGACAACAGAGATTGGCTGCTGTAGGATGATGGGGAGATTATCGATAATCGATAGTCTCCCCTTTGGCATTGTAGGAGGATATTATGAAAATCATCCATGAAACTGACGTTCCGGAAAAGGCAGTTCCCGGTCGCTATCTGCGATGGATTGCCAAAGATGGCGAGGGTCTGGATCCAGAATTCTGTTCAAGTTGTGTGATGCGTGTGGAGCCCGGAAGTACGGTTCAGCCGGCACATTGTCATCCTGATGGTGAAGAGCTGATCTACATCATTGAAGGTGAAGGCAAAGTATATGTTGATGGCATCATCAAACCCATGAAGGCAGGAACCGCGGTACTGTTTGAAAAAGGTTCCAAGCATATGGTGCGAAACAGCGGCTCTACTGAAATGAAAGTGATCTGTTTCTTTGCACCGAAGACGAGTCTCGATGAGTATGAGTTCCACCCGGAAATCAATTTTGATGAAGGAGTGGAGCAATGTTAAAAAATAATCCTATCCGTGATTTTACGTTAGAACCTGACATGATCCGGACTACCGGTAAAGATCTCCAACGGCCTGAGTGTATTTTAGCGGAACGTGACGGGAGTCTCTGGTCTGCTGATGCCCGTGGCGGTGTGGTTCATATCTTCCCTGACGGGTCGCAGCAGATCATCACGCAGAAGCATGGTGTCGGTTTTGAAAATGCGTCCGACAAGGTGAATCGGTTTTTCGAGGGAACCCTCCCGAATGGACTCGCTTTTGCCCGTAATGGAGACATTCTTATTTCAAATTTCGGTACTGACTGTCTTGAAGTGATGAAACGTACTGGAGAGACCAAGGTTTTGATGGATAATGTTGACGGAAGGAAGATTGGAAAGGTGAATTTCGTGCTGCGGGACTCCAAAGATCGGCTTTGGATTACGGTAACCACGCGGCTTACCAGCTGGCTCGATGCCTTGGTTCCCGATCTTGACGATGGGTATATCATCCGATTTGATGAACGGGGTGCCCACATCGTTGCTGACGGGCTTCATTTTACCAACGAAGTGAGATTTGATGCAAAGGAAGAGTACCTGTATGTAGTCGAAACTACCGGTGGAAAAATCCTGAGATTCCGTGTTGATGATAACGGGGATCTGCATAACCGGGAAATTTTCGGACCGTCCAGCCTCGGTACCGGGGCATATCCTGACGGCATTGCCTTTGACATATATGGCAATCTCTGGGGAACTATGGTGTATTCCGATAAATTGTTCGTCCTTACCCCGGATGGAGAGTTGAAAGTGCTCCTTGATGAGGGAGATCCGGAAAAAGTAAAAGCTCTTGATGATGCTTTTTTTGAAAAACGGGTAACCAATGAGATCCTGTTTGAAACAGGAAGAGGGATTGCTCCCTGGATGGCCAGTGTCACCTTTGGCGGACCCGATCTTTCCACCATTTATATCGGATGCCTACGTGGCAATAACATTCCCTATTTTACTGCTCCAGTGCCGGGTCTTCCCATGGTTCACTGGAATGATAAATTCTAGCAATTACTTGGAGGATATACATGAGTAAAAGTGAAAAGATGCAGGCGATTCAGCTGAATGCCCCGAATGAACTGGAGTTCGTATCACTTGACATTCCAGTTCCATCAGATATGGAAGTTGTCTGTCGGGTGGAATCAGTCGCCATCTGTGGCACCGACCCCCATATTATTAATGGTGATTTCCCCAATTTCTGGCCGAAATCATTCCCTTTGATTCCCGGTCATGAATGGGCTGGTGTAGTAGAGACTGTCGGCGAGAATGCTGCAGCTCTCGGTTGGAAGAAAGGGGATCGTGTGTGTGGTATCAGCCACGTTGGATGCGGTCACTGTGCGATGTGTATGGAAGGTCGTTATACCTTATGTGACAACTACGGTCACGAAGAGTTCGGGCACCGTCAGTATGGACACTACAGTCAGGGTGCCTATGCAGAGTACATGCGCACGAATGTAAAAGCCATCGCGAGAATTCCTGATGAAATGAACTTTAATGTAGCCTCATGTATGGATCCGCTGAGCATTGCACTGCACATGGTATTGCGAGCTCGCATTGAACCGGGTGATGATGTGTTGATCAATGGTTCTGGTGGACAGGGGCTAATGGCTATTTTATGTGCACGAGCTTTAGGTGCAGGGAAAATTATGGTCAGTGGTAGCGGTTTCCGCCTCGATGTCGCTCGTGAATTCGGTGCCATCGGCATTAATTACCGAGAAGAAGATGTTCCTGCACGGGTAAAGGAACTCACCAACGGAAAAGGTGCTAAGCGAGTCATCGAATGTGCGGGAACCCAGGTGGGAATTCAGCAGGCGATCGACTCAGTATCGAAAGGTGGGGTGGTCTCCATGGTAAGTCTCCCCGGTGGCGATATTCCCGTTCCCATTCGCAGAATTGTGCTTGAAGAGATCGAATTGGTCGGTAATAGAGCGAATCCGAACACTCTTGAGAAGGCTATATCTCTCGCTGCGATGTTCCCCAATGAGATGCAGCGTCTCATTACTCACGAATTCCCGCTGAAAGAGTACAAAAAGGCCTTTGATATCTTCAACGGAAGAAAAGACAATTCGTTGAAAGTCATTATGAAACCACAGTTATCCTAAGGGTAAAAAATAGAGAGGAGAATGAAATGAACTATTTTACTACTGAATTCAGATGTGCCGATGCCGCAATACGAGTTGACGTCATCGGCGGACCGGAACGTACGGTTGTTACTGAGGATTCCACGTTCCTTAACTACCGTCTCGCAGCAGTTACCGTGCATGATGAACCTTCCAAGGGGAAGGCAGATATCATCTGGAACTACGATCGACCTAAGAAAGCAATCAGCTATGTCGGGCAGCAGCTCATTCTTGACGGCCGCTGGGAAGAGGGTGAAATCAACAAGATTCTGGTAAGTATGATCGCCATGGAACTCAATCATGTTGGCCTGTATCCTTTCCACTCCTCAATGGTTGTGTACAAGGGTAAGGGTCTTCTGCTCCTTGGCGGAGAAAACAACCATGGTAAGAGCATGAGTCAGCTCGAAGGCTGCAGACGTGGTGGTAAGATGTTCTCAACCGAAACAACGGTCGTCAATGAAGAGAAATTGGCAATCATCGGTTCAAAGAATGTCTATATCAAGAAGCGTGCAAAGGGAACTGAACGTTCTGATCTGCCAGATCAGGATGAAGGTGTTGCCAAGTTCTTCGACAAGGAGCCTACCTACGAATCATACGATGAGCCTGTCAAGATCGACCTGATTGTTCAGCCGAGTATTGACGGACACTTCGATACCAAGGTTCTTGAAATGGGTCAGTTCGAGAAGGCTTACCAGGGATATCACTCCATGATGAACTTCATGGGTATGAATCAGCTGCTCAGTGGAGAAGATGGGTTGGCTATGCCGATTCTTGACAATGATGCACTGCGCCAGAAGCGTGGAGCGTTCCTTGCTGATCTCGTTCGCGACATCCCCTGTTATCTGATCCGTTCGAAGACACCTCAGATTCTCTTTGATGAAGTTGATAAGATCATCGAGAACATGTAGTTTTTCTGAACATACTCTCTACGGTATGTAGTGATGAGCGGTCCGGTTACAGGACCGCTCATTATCCGTTAAACCCGAGATATTCGGGGGAAAAACGTTGACGGGATACTGATACTCATCTATAATCGAAAATCGAGAGTAGGTAATACCACGAGTTCCGCAGTACTTTGTATGTCGGTACAAAACGGACGGCAGAACCGATTCCCGTACTCGGAGGACTAGACGTGAGATGTGCAATTCTTTCTGATATCCATGAAAATTACCACAATCTTTATCTCTGTATTGAAGATATGCGTAAACAGCAGATAGATCAGGTGCTGTTTCTTGGTGATTTTATGAATGCAGGAATTGCCCGAATGCTTGCAACAGCAGGGTTTCCGGTATACGCCATCTTCGGAAATAATGATGGCGACAAACTTGCTATTTATCGGGAATCACTGAAACGGGAAAGCACGATGAAGCTGCATCCTCGTACCTATGGGGAATTTGCTGCTGAAGGACAGCGCTATTTTCTCACTCATCATGATGACCTTGTTGATATGGCAGTGGCCTCAGAATTTTATGATGCAGTGTTTTACGGTCATTCACACAGAAGCTCGATTGAGCGGAGGGGGGATTGTCTCGTGGTGAACCCGGGTGAGCTTTCTGCTCATAAATACGGAGTCCCTACGTATGCAATATTGGATTCAATTCATAAAAGTTGTATAATAAGAGAACTGGAAGGAGGTGTAACCGTACGTACAGAGCCGGTTGCACAACAGTATCACAGGTTAGGATTTGACGAGCATTTTGGGTACGTCAAATCTCATGCCTGAGCACAGGAGCATAGTATGAGTGATTTTACTGTGATAGGGAATCCGGAATTACGGAAGGATTCCCACGACAAAGTCACCGGGACAGCACAGTTTTGTGCCGATATCTCATTGACTGGAATGCTGCATGGCGCAGTACTTCGAAGCAAGGTGCCCCACGGCATTATCAAATCGCTGGATGTATCAGCTGCAGAAAAGGCTGAGGGTGTGCGAGCTGTAGTGACCGGAAAAGAGGTTCCCTATCGGATAGGTCGATCTATTCTTGATCAGACATTCCTTGCCATCGACAAGGTCCGGTATGAAGGAGAACCGATTGCACTCGTTGCTGCAGATACGTTGGAGCAGGCATATGCAGCAGTGAGACTCATCAGCGTAGATATCGAACCGCTCCCCGCGGTAAATGATGTGCTTGAAGCAATGAAAGAGGGAAGTCCTCTGCTGCATGACAAGCTCACCGCTTACCCGCACGTGGAAACAATCCGCCCGGTCGATGGAACTAATATTTACGATCATTTTACCCTGAGAAAGGGTGATGTAGATACAGCCTTTGCTGAAGCTGATGTGGTGGTTGAGAATGAGTATGAATGTGCGATTCTGCACCATGCCGCAATCGAAAATCACATGGCGACTGCAAAAGTGGATGCATCGGGAAAGATCACGGTATGGACGCCCTGTCAGTCGCCATACTACATCCGTGGTGAATTGGCTCGAGCCCTCAGTATTCCTGAGAACAAAATCCGTATTATCGTACCACCCATTGGGGGAGGATTTGGTGGAAAACTGGAATTGCGTGCTGAGCAATTAGCCATTTCTCTGGCTATGAAAACCAAGGGAAGACCCGTAAAGGTCCAATTCAGCAGGGAAGAAGATTTCCTGGCTGGAACCGTTCGAGCCGGAGTCCATTTCAAGATCAAAACAGCAGCACGAAAAGATGGAAAAATTCTTGCCGTGCAATCGGAAAACTACTGGGATGCAGGTGCCTATTCGACTATCAGTCCTACCGTTACGCTAAAAGCAAATGTCATTCTTGCCGGGCCGTATGAAGTCGATAATATCAAAATGGATGGGTACTGTGTAGCAACAAATAAGCAGCTGGGAACCGCTCAGCGAGGATTTGGTGTTGCAGAAGCTTCTTATGCTCATGAACAGCAGATGGATGCTGTTGCTAAAGCGCTGGGGATGGACCCGTACGAAGTGAGAATGAAGAATGTCATGGTGGATGGCAGTCGTGCATCCACTGGTGAGAAACTCTTCTCCGTTGGTATCAAAGAGTGTCTCAAAGAATCTGCAGAAGGAATCGGCTGGGATGGGCATCCGATCAGCTGGATAACTGAAGATGGCAAGATCAGAGGACGCGGGCTTGGTACCTTTATGAAGTTCACCGGAACTCCTTCCTATACGTCAGCCACCATAAAGATGAACTTTGATGGCAGTGCGGTAGTTGCCTACTCAACCACAGAACTTGGTCAGGGTGTTGGTATTGTGATTCCGCAGATTGTGTCTGAGGAGTTGGGAATCCCACTTAATCTGATCAGCACGGTCCAGGTCGATACTGACCATACCCCGCTTGATAAGACTACGACTTCCAGTCGTGCAACTTTCCACCTAGGTAATGCAACGATTAAAGCTGCAGATGATGCCAGGCGGCAACTTCGAGAGTGGATTGCTTTTAAATGGAAAGTTCCTACCGAGCAAGTCGATGTGCAGCGCGGCGGTTTGATTGTGCAGCTTGATGAACAGGGGAAACCGACTGGTAAACAGGCTCATGTTGCAGAGTTGGCTAAGAATGGATTGGTTCGTAACGGTGAACCTATTTTGGGTTATGGTAGTTACGAGACCACAAATATCTGGCACAAGCCTGATCTGGAAACCTATCAGACTGAACGGTTGACCGCCATGTGGTTCTTCGGAGCAAACTCAGCAGAAGTTGAGATTGATCCTGACACCGGTAAAATTCGTGTGGTCAAGGTCGTAGCGGCTCATGATATCGGAAAGGCACTGAATCCTCTCGGCTGTCTCCAGCAGGTGGAAGGTGGTGTCATTATGGGTATCGGTAATACATTACTTGAAGAGTTCATCCATAAGGATGGATATCTGATGAATGGCAATATGGTCGACTTCAAGATCCCGACATCAATGGATTCCGATGTCGATATCCAGATGCGCCTCGTCGAATCTTCTCCCCATCCCGAAGGTCCTTATGGGGCTAAGGGAATCGGAGAACCGGCAATGTGTGCAACGCAGTCTGCGGTTGCTTCTGCGGTAGCACACGCTCTCGGCGTACCGGTGACCAAAATTCCGATCAAGGGCGAGCATATTCTCGCAGCTTGCAGGAAGCGATTGGAGGAGAAATCATGATAGCTAAATTTGATTATCATGCACCTGCTACTCTTAATGAAGCATGTGTACTCAAGCAAGAGTTGGGTAAATCGGCAATTGTTGTTGCAGGTGGTTCTGATGTGTATGCAAAACTGCACAGTGGGGATCATGTCTATGATCATGTGATTGATATTAAAAAGATTCCTGAAATGCATGGAATTATCTGGGATGAAAAAGCCGGACTTTCTCTGGGTGCTGCAGTAACCCACCATGAAATTGAACGGAACGAGGTGATCAACGAACGATATCAGGTGCTGGTTCAGGGTGTAAGAACCATTGGGTCCTTACAGGTGAGAAATCGCGGAACTATCGGTGGAAACATCTGTACCGCAGCACCATCAGCGGATGCTGTGGGACCACTGTTGGTACTCGAGGCAACTTGTGTAGTACATGGCGTAAATGGAGAAAGAACTGTTCCCCTGGCTGAGTTCTTTGCCGGTCCGAAAAAGACCGTACTTGCCCAGGATGAAATCCTAGTTCGGGTAATTCTACCTCCACCACCTAAAAAGTATGGCGGGGCTTATTTCAAATACGGTCGTCGAAATGCCATGGAGATTGCTTTGCTCGGTGTTACCGTCTACCTTGAAGTGGATACAGATGGAAAGACCTGTACAGAAATGCGTATTGCGCTGGGAACGAGTGCTCCGACACCCATTCGGGCACCAAAAACTGAAGCGTATTATATTGGAAAGGATTTGAGTGATCGTGCAGCGGTAGAGGGTGGTAGTGCTCTCATTCTTGAAGACGCATCTCCCCGTCATAGCTGGAGAGCTGATGGGCAGTTCCGTAAGGATCTCCTCCGTCTTCTCGTACCCCGAACTGTACGGACAGCTTACGGAACATTGAATCAGGAGTGATGGCATGTATAAAAAAGAAATAACTTTAACGGTTAATAATGAATTATATACCCGGGAAGTGGCCGTAAACCGGACACTGCTTGAGTTCCTCCGGGAAGATCTTGGTCTTACCGGTGCGAAAGAAGGGTGTAACGAAGGTGAATGCGGTGCATGCACGGTACTTGTTGATGGTAAACCGGTCAACTCCTGCCTCATGCTCGCTGTTGAAGCCGAAGGGAGTACGATCCTAACTATTGAGGGACTTGCCGATGGTGAAAAGCTGCACCCATTGCAGCAGGCATTCATTGATGAGGGTGCTGTACAGTGTGGATTCTGTACTCCAGGCATGATCATGACCGCAAAAGCGGTTATTGATGAATACGGTAATCCGACGGAACCTGAGATCAGGAAGCTGATGGAGGGCAATCTCTGTCGATGTACCGGCTATACCCGCATCGTGAAAACCGTGAAAAAAACTGCCGAAGAATTGGCTGCAAAATAATCACCAATCGGGCTACCGGGTTCCTCATCCGGTAGCCAATTTTTTTATTGACAGAGCTTCATGTCAGTGATAGACTATCGATAATCGATAATTGATGTAATAAGTAGTGGCGCTTAGTACATACTGTCGACGGTTCTCAATTGTACTGGTTATCTGATGAGACCAGTGTGGATGAAATCGGGGAGGGCCCTTATGGGATATGTAAAAAAGATCGCTGATTTACGAAAAGATGAAGCGACCATTACCGGTGGAAAAGCCGCAAACCTCGGAGAACTGACCATGAACGGGTTTCGCGTTCCCCAGGGATTCAATGTCACCGGCCCTGCGTTGGATTACTTAATGGAAACCAATAACCTGATGCCGCAGATCATGGAAATTATCGGCACCATGGATTTTGCTAATTACCAGGACATTGAAGCGAAATCAGAAACTATTCGCAATATGATTATTGATGCTCCTATTCCTCAGGATTTGCTTGACGAAATCAAGGATAACATACAGGAATTGAAAAATGATCAGGGCGAGGACCCGTTTGTGGCTGTCCGTTCTTCCGTCTCGGTGAAAGACAGTGATATCACCAGCTTTCCCGGTATGATGGACACGTATCATTTCATTAAGGGTGAAGAGCAAATCATCGCATATATCCGTAACTGCTGGGCTTCGCTGTATACTGCTCGAGGTATCTATCGGAGGGACCAGCAGCATATTCCCCAGGATAAAGGCGTAATTGCCCCCCTAGTGCAGCGAATGGTTAATTCGGATGTTGCCGGTGTGTTATTCACCGCTAATCCGATCACGAGTAATCGCAAAGATATTGTGATTGAAGCAAACTGGGGTTTGGGAGAATCGTTGGTCTCTGGTGAAGCAATCGTCGACTATTTTGTTGTCAGCAGAACTGAACCGATGCAGATTACGACAAAAAAGGTGATGAATAAAAATATTATGGTCACCATTGATAAGGATAAGGGAATTGGTCGGAAAAAATATGATCTGACCGGTAACCTGATTACTGACTGCACACTTACAGATGAGCAGTTGTATGAGCTTGCTGAGATCGGATTGAAAGTTGAAGCTGTCTTCGGAGTTCCCCAGGATGTGGAGTGGGCCTACGAAGATGGAATTCTCTATCTGCTGCAGGCACGAAAGATCAAGTCATTGAAGGGGTAACACAGTACGTGCAGGAGGGTGATATCCTGCCTGTACTGAAAGCTTTTCATGCACACATATTATTTGATGACTGAGAGACAAGCAACAGATGTGGTCCACTCCAGCCATATGCTGTTGCTTGTCTCAACTATGAAAGGAGGGCTCAGATGGTCATGAGCAATACAACGAACCAGGTCACCGACCGTGCCGGGTTGATTAAATTATTGGAACTCAAGGATTCAGATATCCGATTGTCAATACTGCACCAGGGAATGGACGCAGTCGATAAGGGAGTGCATATCGGTGGTGCATTCTCTGCTGTTGTGCCGATGGTTTCCCTCTATTATGCGGGGTATATGGACTATGATGTGCAGGATCCTACGAGAGCCGATCAGGATATGATGGTCCTCAGTAAGGGACATGCTGTCGCTGCTATGGCTTCAGTGTATGCTGATGTCGGTTATTTTCCGCCTGAAGTACTGAAAAATTCCCGAAGTCGGGAGAGTATCCTCAATGGGCATCCCGGACCGATTCTTCCCGGTATTGCCGTAGCCACTGGTCCCCTTGGTCAGGGTGTTGCGGTTGCACAGGGTTTTGCTCTTCATGCAAAACAGCACGGAGGAAACCGTGTCTATGCGATCACCGGAGATGGTGAGTTGCAGGAAGGGATTGTCTGGGAAGCTTTCATGTTCGCTCCACAGAAGCGTTTGGACAATCTGTGTGTCATCATTGATAAGAACCACGGGCAGCTGGATGATCATTCCAAGCTCCATTACAGTATGGAGAATCTGGATAAGCAGCTTGATGCTTTCGGCTGGAATGTGGTTACTGTTGATGGGACTCGTTATGATCAACTCCTTGAAGCACTGGACTGTTTTGCGTTCGGAACACCGAATGGCAAACCCACTGCAATCATCTGTGAAACCTATAAGGGGTTCGGTGCTTTCTCCAGCGGTCTGGACAAGCATAAAGTAACTATGGATCCGAAGGTCTACCAGCAGGAAGTTGCCCTTCAGCAGCAGCGTCGCGATTATCGTGCTCAGGCCTATCTGAAATATTCAGCATCAATAACTGCAGATGCAAAATCTGCTCTTGAAGATCTACGCAAGAAGATGTACCTCGCTCTTGATGAAAAGGAAGACTGTCGGGCTGCGGTACGTACCGGTAAAGTTCCTACCCGTAACAAGTGCATATCTGTTGAGGAATCTCTTCCTAAATTTGAGCTTACCGATACTGTTATGGCAAATGATGTCATCACCCGATGCATGAAACTCTATGCCCGAGATAGTCGTGTATATTCGGTAGACAGTGATCTTGGATCCACCAGTGGGCTCCAGGGCGGTGTCGGGTATGTTGATCAGAATCGTGCGATTAATGTGGGTATTGCCGAAGCTAATATGATGTGTATCGGTGAAGCGGTTGCAGCAGCTGGGGGTAATGCTTGGGTAAGTACGTTCTGTCCGTTCTTCAACTGGCAGGTAATGAGGCGTGTAGCAGTCAGTCAGCAGGAACGATCTGAAGCCATGGAAGATCCCAATAATTGGCTCTCAGATGGTCATGGACTTGATCTCACCTTTGTAGCGACAGCTGCAAACCTTGATACACAGGTCAACGGAGCGACCCACATGGGTAATGATGATAATCTGCTGTTCTCTTCCATTCCTGGTTTGAAGATCATTGATGTATCATGTCCCAATCAGCTCGTCTCGATCATACGTTGGATCATGGAAGGAAATAAGGGAATGGTATATCTGCGGATTATGCGTTCAGCAAGCAAGGTCCTCTATGCCGATACCGGTGAATTTGCGTATGGCAAGGCTTATCAGCTGGCAGGAGGTGCCGATGCAAAAGTGGCGATCATCTCCAGCGGAAGAGGGAGTCATGAAGCACTTGCAGCTGCACGGCAGTTGGAAGAAGCGGGTGTTGCTGCAGCGATGTATGATATGCCTTCTTTCGACCCAGAGACCGTTGAGCAGTTATTGACTCAAACCAAAATGCCGATTGTTTTTGCTGAACAGAATAATGGTTATTTATGGAACGCCACAGCGAAAATGATCTTAGACCGACAGCTTTCGGTAGATACCAGCCGTCTGGTACCGGTCAACATGAACCGGGATGATGGTTCATACCGATTCATCCACTCAGCAACCTATAAAGAATTGACTCAGCATGCCAAACTCGATGCAGCATCACTTGCTGCAAAGATGCAGGCATTGGTAAAATAGCCTTTTATCATGATACTACGAGGCCAGAATTACATGCAGTAATTCTGGCCTCATGTTTCATCCCTTGGTTATGTAATCGCAGACAATGTATGGTGATGCTTTCTTTACACCCAGGTACCACTGATGAATCCTGCTTTCCCGAAACACCTAACGAGAATTAGGTGCTGAATCCGATATA
>CAYZXD010000008.1:0-84648 GCA_964482325.1 uncultured Spirochaetaceae bacterium
AATCTGAGCAGAAAAAGCGTATCGAGAAAGCAATGGAAATGCTTTCTCTTGAAGATTTAGGAAAAAGAAAACCCGGACAATTATCAGGAGGGCAGCAGCAGCGGGTCGCCCTTGCCCGCTCGATTGTCACTGAACCACAGGCACTTCTGTTTGATGAACCACTGTCAAACCTTGATGCAAAACTCAGAGTCCAGGTGCGCGTTGAGATCCGGGAAATGCAGAAACGGTTGGGAATCACTGCCATTTATGTTACCCATGATCAAGACGAAGCTCTCGCTATCAGTGATCGCATTGTCATTATGAATCAGGGAAGAATTGAGCAGCTGGGAGACCCGTACACGATCTATCGTAAGCCAGAAACCCGCTTTGTTGCCGGCTTTATCGGATTGGCAAATATTTTTGACGCTGAAGTAGCTGCAGTTACTGGGAATATCTGCACCATGAACACCTCATTCGGTCAGATTGTCATCGATGCCACCGGTCAAGAGCTACCGGCACCCGGGGATACGGTGTACCTGAGTTTCCGACCCGAAGATATGAAAATCAGAGATCGGGAGAGCGCGAATCAGATTACCGGAATCGTGGATCAGGTGGTGTTTATGGGTGACGTGACGGATCTGTTCATCGAAGTGAAAGGATTCAAAATGCGTGCCCAGTCTGATGACGAAGCGAAAATTTCTCCGGGAGACAGGGTGACCTTCGGAGTATCACCGCGAGCGTTCAGCATCCTGCGGAGGTAGCGCGTATGGCAAAGAAAGACCCCTATAGTCTGACCACCATACTCATGCTTCTGCCCGGTGTCGGGTTTATCGTATTTTTCATTGGATCATCTATCACGCTAACCGTGTTGCAGAGTTTCGGTCTGTACAGTCTGACAGGAGAAAGTCAATTCACCTTCTCCTTCTGGAAATCGATTCTATTATCACGTGAAGCGCTCGACAGTCTGAAATTCTCACTGAAGATGGGGTTGCTCAGCTCAGTGGGAACCGTTTTGGTTGCATTCCCGCTGGCACTGTTTTTCAGAAAGGCGGGAGCAGGAAAAGGACTGTTAGGATCAATCATCAAGATTCCGCTATTCATTCCCGCTCTGGTTGCCGCTTTCTTAATCCTTAATCTCATTTCCTATCATGGCCTGATCAATACCGTCCTCATGCGTCTTGGGCTTATCAGCGAACCCAAACGGATGCTGAACGATAGTTTCGGATGGGGTGTGGTCACCATTCAGGTATGGAAAAATCTTCCATTTGTGCTCCTTATTCTCATGAGTGCCATTTCATCGATCCGGGATGATACGATCGATGCGGCACGCAACCTGGGAGCCGGATACTGGTCGATTCTTTTCAGAATCTATATCCCATTAGCCATGCCCGGAATTCTGGTCGCTATGATCCTGATGTTCATCAAGGCATTTGGAGACTTCCCCATTACCAGCGTTGCAGGACCGATCTATCCTGCCTCAGTCGCTATGAGGATGCAGACTATGGCCCACATTTTCCAGGAATGGAATCAGGCAGCGGTATTAGGAGTGATTATCATCGTCACGACATTCTTTGTCGTTTGGGCTTATTCACGATTTGCAGAACTGGTACAGGGGGATAATTGAGATGAAAAAACAATCTGCTCCATTACCCCTCCATCTGATTCAGAAACGAAGAAAAAATCG
Source organism: uncultured Spirochaetaceae bacterium (assembly GCA_964482325.1). Classification (GTDB taxonomy): domain Bacteria; phylum Spirochaetota; class Spirochaetia; order Sphaerochaetales; family Sphaerochaetaceae; genus CAYZJV01. The sequence goes on from CAYZXD010000008.1 coordinate 1,664, forward strand.
ATTTTACCTGGGGCTTACCGCCTTTTTTGTGATTGTACAGTTATTATGGGTCGGTATTCCCATATTGATGGCCGTGATGTGGTCTTTGGTAAATCCCAATGATTCCTGGTCCTACCCGAATATTTTTCCCCCATCATTCTCGCTCGAACAGTGGCGTTATGTATTTAGCTATACCAATATCGGCAGAGCCTTGAGGACGAGTTATACGGTGGCGCCGCTTGCTGTCATCCTCTCATTTCTTCTCTCACTACCGACTAGTTATATTCTTGGACGAAAGAATATTCCCGGTAAAAAAGTCTTCATGCTTGTAGTGCTGCTTCCCATGATCATGCCGGGCATGGTGGTTGCACTCTTTCTCAGCAGGGTCTTTTCTCTGCTCGGTCTGAGTCAGAGATTCTTTGGGTTGGTCGTTGCCCATACCCTCATGAGTATGCCCTATATGATCAGGGTTATGACTACCAGTTTTGCCGCAATTCCTCAGGATGTCATTGATGCTGCAGAAAATCTGGGTGCCTCAACGTATGTAAAAATCAAAGATATATTTCTTCCGATGATCCGGCCGGGATTACTTGCAGGAATGATCTTTGCCTTCACTACTAGCATCGAGGAGTTTAATCTCACGTTCATTATCGGTACACCGACTTTTGAGACTATTCCGACGATTCTCTATTCTTTTATGGGGTATAACTTCATTAGAACTAATGCAGCCGTGGTTTCTCTTCTGATGATGACCCCGAATATTATCATGCTGTTTCTTGTCGAGCGATTCCTCAAGAGTGATTATCTTTCGGCTTCGCTCGGGAAGATGTAATTTATCACGCAAAACAAGGAGGTTCTGCGTATGAAAAAAATCGTAGTATTCGCATTGGTGTTGCTGCTCTCCCTTTCCATGGGATTCGCAGCGGGGGCAAGAGATCAGGGACCGAGCGTGGAGATTGATCTCCAGAATGCAAGTTGGGAGGAAATTGTTGAAGCAGCAAAAGCTGATGGTGAAGTCACCTTCTACGGTTGGTATTTCCCTGACTATTTCAGAGAAGCTGCCAACGATTTTGAAGAAAAGTATGACATCAAAGTCAACTTGATCATCGGAGACCAGACGGCCAACTTCAATAAAGCTATCAGTGAAAAAGACATGGAAAAAGGAACCATTGATGCAATGATCGTCGGTGGCCAGTGGGTCAAGACCACCATGGATCTCGATCTCTTCTGGGGACCGATCAAGCATCTAATTCCTGAAGCTGATATGCTCGCTCCTTCTCTCTGGGAGGTACAGGAGGGAGTGTTGACTAAGGGATATCTTGCACCGTTCCACCGCAACCAGACCGGTATCCTCTACGATCCACAGCGCGTTTCCAACCCACCACAGACCTGGGAGGATTTGGAAGCATGGATTGATGCCAATCCGAAAAAATTCGGTTTCAATGATCCTTCCAAGGGTGGCTCCGGACAATCATTTGTCCATACGATGATCAAGGAAACCACTGGCGGTCTGGAAAAATATGTGGGTGACACCGAGGTGGATCCTGCTAAAGTTGCCAATTGGAATCTTGCCTGGGAATGGGCTAATTCACGCAAGGATAAGCTCACCTTCACCGTATCGAACAATGACTCCATTATCCGGCTCAATGATGGTGAAATCGCCATGACCTTTGCATGGGATGACAATGTGAAAGATATGATAAACAAGGGAAATCTTTTCTCCCGTGCTCGTATGTATATCCCAACAATGGGTGCTGCAGGCGGTGGTGATACCATGGGCGTATTGAAGAATTCTCCACGGAAGGCGGCTGCGCTCCTGTTCATTGCTCACATCACCAGTCCGGAACAGCAGCTGAAAAAGTATGAGATGCTCGGAGCCTATCCTGCACGTATTGACATCGAAATTGGCGATACACTCCTGACCGAAAAGGATCGGGCAGACAATGCTTTGGCATGGTTCCCGGCTCCTTACAAGGATTATATGATCAGTGAATTCGTTAAGAACGTACTGATGCGCTAGCGCTTGTTTTCACACCTGCAGGCCGGATTCATAAGAATCCGGTCTGTTTTGACTCTGGGGGAAGCCATGATTTCATCATCCATTATGCAAAAAGTGTTTTTTCAGGCTCATCGAGGAACTGTTGATGAGGGAAAGGAGAACACGCTTGCCGCTTTTATCCATGCATGGCAGTTTCCCCAGGCCATCGTAGAGACCGATGTCCGTCAGCTTGCTGACGGGACGCTCATCTGTCTGCATGATCAGACACTCAGACGAGTCTGTTCTTCATTCACTCCCCTACTTGATACCCCGATTGAATCACTGTCATGGGAAGAAATCAGATACATCGACCTCGGGAAAGGCCACCACATACCGTTGCTCTCTTCCGTGCTGGAAATCATGGCCCGCAACCCGAATCTGCGTCTGTACCTGGAAATCAAAGATGCCAACCTCACCGATGTACTTGATCTACTCAGTGCGTACCAGGTGACTCATCGGATCCTATTTGTCCACGAACAGCAGGAATTTCTTCAGCAGGTCCACAAGCTCTTGCCGGAAAATGAAAAGATGACCTGGTGCTCGGGATCCTCCAGCCAAATCAGGGCGCATTTTGAGCTATTGCATCGGACACAGTTTTCCTCACTTACGCAAGTACAGTTACATTACCCATTTCAGGGAAGTGACCGGCTCACCGAAGATTTTCTCGATTATGCTATCCACTGTACCGAATCAGCGGGCGTAACCCTTCAGATCTGCCCGATAGGAGCAACCGCACAAGAGATCTCCTATCTCATACAGAAAGGAATACGGTGGTTTGTCACCAATGCTCCACAGCAGTTTATCCAAATGCTCGAACAGTCGTTACTTCTGTGATGCAATAATATGTTCTCTTACCCGCTTTTGTATTGCCGCATTGAACGGGGTAAAATCCTCGTAGGTGTACTCGCAGATATACAGTCCACGATAATCGGTAAATCGAGCCAGGACATCATCGAACGGAATTTTCCCAAAAAGGGGAGGAAGATGGATGTCTCCTTTTCCCATCTCCCGGCGCCAACTCATCATCATACCATCGTAGGTCGGCCTGTCGGTAATTCTCAGTTCTTCAAATGTTCCGGTGTTATCATTCAGATGCAGGTGCCCAAGATAGGGTGCCATGAGCGAAATGGTATCAAGGAAGTCAAAATGGAAATAGTGAGCTGCAAGGAATGCATGACCAACATCTAAAGTCAATTTGACATGGGGATGATTGATTTGCTGCACAAATTCTACCACGGGCTCTATCAATTCCACCTCGATGTTCTCGACACAAAGCATGATCCCGTACTTTCCCGCAAGATCAGCTACCCATCGATGCGCATCAAGAAAGTATTTTTCCACCTGTTGATTTTGACTTTGTACTTCATAGTGAAGCACCAGTACTTTCATATCAAGCTGTCTGCAGATCTCTATAGATGAAGCAAGTACGTTACGATGCAGTTCTCGGCGAGGCAGATCCCTCAGGTCCAAGCCTCTTCCGATATGAGCGGTATAAAAGAGCTGATGCTTCTCTAAAACAGATTTCACCACATCAACCCACATTTGACAGAGTTCTCCACCGATAATCATGGGAAAGCTCTCAATATTGATCTCCACCCCATCGAAGCCTTCTGAGGCAATCTTTGCCAGCGTTTCATCCAATAGATCAAAACTTGGTATCTTAGGGAGATTGACTCCCACCAGCGGCCATGCCATAACCCCTCCTATGTGCACTGAGTGCAACATCTGTACGTACTGTATCACTAGTAGAATCGCTATCATAGATATCTTTACCAGTTTTTCCATCCAGAACGTCACTTTCTGTTTTGCCTATCTTACCAGAGCGTCCTATCCCTGCTCGTATCCCGTTCCGACTAGCAATATCACCTTCTCATCTGTATATTTATTCCATTATTATGCAGGTAATACTTTCCAAAACTGATAAAACATCCTATCATGCCTAAAACATTACAAGTGGAGAATCCACTACAAACAAAAGAGGTGAACAGATGAAGAAACTGTTACTTATGATTGCCCTCTCCTGCATTGCGCTCTCAATGCTTGGAGCAGCTGGGGTGCAGGAAGCTGCCGGTGTTGATAATTCACTGGAAAAAGTGCTCGAAAAGGGTGTGTTCGTACTTGGTCTTGACGACTCATTCCCACCCATGGGATATCGTAATGAAGACAACGAGATCGTCGGATTCGATATCGATCTTGCCCGTGAAGTCACTCGCCGCATGGGAGTTGAGCTCAAGCTTCAGCCAATCGACTGGAACGCAAAAGAGCAGGAGCTCAATACTGGTAATATCGACTGTATCTGGAATGGATTTTCTATTACTGAGGAACGGAGAGAAATGATCAATTTCTCTGATCCGTATGTCAACAACGCTCAGGTGGCAGTGGTACGGGCAGACAGCCCGGTGAGTTCTCTCTCTGACCTTGCAGGAAAGAAAGTGGGAATTCAGGCAGGTTCAACTGCTTCTGATGCGGTATATGGAAATGTCGAATTCGCAGAATCCCTTGCTGAAATCGTTGAAGTACGTGATAACCTCACGGCCCTGATGGACCTGGAGATTGGCGGTGTGGATGCAGTTGTTCTTGATCTGTTTGTTGCAAATGACAATATTCAGAGAAGCGGAAAAGATTTCGTCATCCTCGATGAAGAACTTTCTTCTGAAGAGTATGGTGTTGGATTCCGTAAGGGTGATCAGGCTCTCAGAGATGAGGTTCAGCGCCACCTGAATGAAATGGCTGAAGATGGGACTCTGGCTAAGATCTCAACCGATTGGTTCCAGGGCGATATCACCGTCGTAGGAAAATAAGGATTTTTTGAGATGGCAAAACTGTTGATGCTGATGCTCGAGGGAACACTCACTTCGCTTCGTATATTCTTTCTTACCCTCATGTTTGCCCTGCCGCTGGGACTTGTCGTGGCAAAGGGGCGGATGAGCCGGCATCGCATCATCAGTTCTATCGTAAATGGATATATCATGATCATGCGCGGGACTCCGCTGATTCTTCAGTTGATATTCGTTTACTTTGCACCGTATTACATATTTGGAGCCTCCACTGATCGGTTCACTGCAGTGATCATCGCCTATGCGATCAACTATGCTGCCTATTTTGCTGAAATTTATCGTGGAGGCATCCAGAGTATCCCAGACGGGCAGCTGGAGGCTGCATCGGTCCTCGGTTTTACGAAATTCCATACGTTTACCCACATTGTCATGCCGCAGGTGGTAAAACGGATCATGCCCGCAATGGGAAATGAAGTGATCACCCTTGTAAAGGATACAGCCCTTGCCCAGACAATCGGTGTTGCAGAATTGTTTCGCGTTGCGCAGAATGCTGCTGCCCGAGAATTTTCCACCATGCCGATCTTCTTTGCCGGGGTGTTCTATTTCGTAATGAATGCAATAGTCTCCAAATCATTCGATTTCATAGAACGAAAACTCGATTACTACCGATAGAGAGGGTATTCATGGCTGTCATAACCGTTTCACAGGTAAAAAAATCATTTTCTACACTCGAGGTGCTCAAGGATATATCCTTCTCACTATCTTCAGGAGAAGTACTTTCTATTATCGGGCCCTCGGGATCCGGAAAATCAACGTTGCTCAGATGTATCACCAATCTTGAAACGGTCGACAGTGGAACGATCACCATCGGAGGGGATTCTCTGGTGACCACCGGAAGCGATGGTACTGCCGTTTATGCAGATCATGCAACGATTGCACGGATCAGATTACGGGTCGGATTAGTATTCCAGAACTTCAATCTGTTCCCCCACTTCTCTGTGATGAGAAACCTTACTGAAGCCCAGGTACATGTACTGAAAACATCCAAGCAGGAGGCGCAGGAACGATCCTATGAGTTGCTGGGCAAAATGGGACTGAAGGATAAAGCTTCCGCCTACCCCTATCAACTGTCTGGAGGACAGCAGCAACGCGTATCTATTGCCCGAGCGCTTGCTCTTCGACCGCAGGTACTCTGCTTCGATGAACCGACAAGTGCACTTGATCCGGAGCTCACCGGAGAAATTCTTGCAGTAATTAAAGAACTTGCTTCAGAGCATATGACCATGATGGTGGTAACACACGAAATGGCCTTTGCCCGCGATATTTCCAACCGGGTCATCTTTATGGATGAGGGATTGATCGTGGAAGAGGGTACTCCTGAGGAGGTCTTCTCCCTCACGCAGAATGACCGGACAAGACGGTTCCTCAGCCGGTTCAGTACCTGATCATCCCTCCCCTAGCCGTATCCGCTTCGGGATACACCGGCTTTCCATCGACCATAACAAACTTAATCTCTGCTTTTTGCATAAGAATGATATCTGCAAGGTATCCCACCGCAATTTTTCCACGATCGCTCAATTGTAGTCGTTCTGCAGGTATCGACGTCATCCGCCGAATCATCTTTTCAATAGGCAGTACTCGATACTTGGAAAACAGATGCTGCACTGCTTCAGATGAACGCGGATGAAGTATTGCAGTACTATACAGAGCATCAGTGCCAAAACAGCTCAACGGATGCGACAGTATCAATTTTACCGAATCGTCCGACTGAGTAACATCGGTCATCAAGGCGGTTTCGGGAAGTTTTGCTAATACATCACAGAGAACATCACAGGGATCTGCTGCATCACGTGTTGCAAGCTCTGCAAGAGTGTATCCATTTAGGGTTTCTTGACCCTCCACATGGAGGATCGTAATGGCATTCCATCCACAAAGCTCTACGATACTATCCCATCCGTCAGGATGGAGTATCTTGGATCGGATATCCTCACGATTTTGGGAATCGGCAAGAGCCGAAGCCAGTGATTGCCGGGGAAGCTGCAGATACTCAGGGGGAAGCAGACTGTAAAGGGAGGTGGATCCATAGGTATACGGATACTGATCAAACCCCACACGCAGACCCTGTTTTTCATACGATTCTATCAGTTCAAGCAGTTGTGGAACCTTCTGTTGGTTCTTCGTACCAATAGCTTTCAGATGTGAGAGCTCAACTCGTACGCCCGTTTCTATCGCGAGATCAAGCACTTCCCGAAGCGAATTTTCCACTTCATTACCTTCGCATCGGTGATGCACCGCAAATAGCCGATCATACTGCGCAGTAACCTGTAATAACGATACCAATTCCCTGCGATCTGCAAAGAAGCAGGGAGCATAATACAATCCGGTGGAAAATCCTGCGGCTCCTTGTTCGTAGGACTGTTGTAATAAAGCACACATCTGCTCAATTTCCTGCGCATGAGCACGCCGATTTGCGCCATTTCGCAATACAGCTATGCGTAATGGAGCATGTGATTGCAGTCCGACCAGGTGCGTATATACTCCCGATGTGTCAACGGTATCTGCATACGAAGAAAAATCATGCCAAAGCCACGGGTGATCATATATTCCCAGGATATCTGCGGCAGCATCGGCAAGAGCCTGTTTTGCCTGCGTATCTGAGGGAACCGGATACACTCCCATGCCGCAGTTTCCGATCACTTCGGTGGTAATACCCTGGGCAATTTTTTCCGACATGCCCGAACCCCGTAATACATGCAGGTCACTATGTGCGTGCATATCGATAAAACCCGGAGAGAGGAGCATCCCTCTCCCATCAATTTCAGTATCACCGATGATGTGTTTCTGTTCAGGCCCGACGTAGGTGATCAGGTGATCAGTTACTGCCACCATTCCGGCAAAGCAGGGAGCACCGGTACCATCGGCTATTAAGACATGATGAAATACATAGGAGGCACGCATGATCCTATCATAGGCTTTTGTCGGCACAAGGAAAAGAGCTTATGCAGTTCATTAATCATCTCCATTTGTGTATACTGGATGCGATAGGAGTGATGCCGTGGAAATGTATGATGTGGTGATAGTAGGATCGGGACCTGCTGGCATGGGGGCCGCTTTTGAGCTTGCACAGAAACGACCGGATCTGTCGATTCTCATGCTTGATCAGGAACGTTTTTCCACTGGTGGTATGCGTAACGATTGTAAGATGAATTTTACCTACCCTATCGGATTCCCTGAAGAGTATTGGACTCGGGAACAGGCCGATACATACATGGATGGGGTAAAACAGTTTCTCAAACCCGACATCATGGATAAGAGTAATATTGCCATCTACCAGAAACGGGCACAGCGTCTCGGGTGCCGACTTCTCGAAATCCAGCAATCACATCTGGGAACTGATGGAGGGCTGCTCCTCATCAAACGATTTCTTGCAGAACTCAACACATTACAGGTACATCTGGCTTTGGGTGAGACTATGCTGTCGGTAGATGGTGAGCGTAAGTATGTCGTTACTGATAAACGGGACATCGGTTATCGATCTCTGCTCATAGCCCCGGGCAGACGTGGTTTTCATTTTCTGCAAATGATGATGCAAAGCCTCGGAGTCCCGTTCATCGACAACATTGTAGATATCGGCATCCGAGTAGAGACTCGTATAGAACACTATCCTATTGTACGCGACTACTACGATCCGAAATTCTATTTTCCCGAGAAAGTACGTACTTTCTGTACTAACAGCGGTGATGCTCATGTGGTGAAGGAAAAGTATACGAGTGCTCGAGGAGATACCTGGTATTCAGTAAATGGACACGCATATTCAGCTGAAAGACATGAGGCAAACGGCCTGGTTAACTTCGCTATCCTGAAAACAGTAAAGTTCACTGCACCGCTTGCAAGTGGACAAGCTTATGCCGAAAATCTGGGGATGCAGGCAGCACTCATGGGTGGTGGAAGACCGTTGATGCAGAGAGTCGGTGATTTCCGACTCAACTCCCGTAGCAAAGAAAACAGCTTCAATACCGATTTATATGATTTCAAGCCGAGTCTGAAAGATTGTTGTCCCGGCGATATTTCACTCGCTATGCCGGCAAAGATCATGCGGGTGATCTGGAAAGCCATGAAGCATCTCGATACGATCGTACCGGGAGTACTCCATCCCTCTACCATCATGTATTATCCGGAAATAAAGCTTTATGCGAATAAACCGGTCTTTCAGGATGAGTTCTTCAGGGTCACCGACTCGGTGTACTTGGCAGGAGATGGAGCGGGAACCAGTAGAGGAATCACGGCTGCATGGGCAAGCGGCATGCGTTCAGCTCAAGGGATGATGGAACATCTATAAGCTCTACATCAAGGGACTGAATAATTTCAGCACGTCCCGTGCAAAGCGGACTGGATACGGCTGCCGTTCTTCGTCCGTCAGAGTGATTTCTGTGCAGAGATCCAGCGTTTTAGCGATATCATTGCGTACATCATGGGCAACCGATGAGCCAAAGAAGATCACCCCGCACTCAAAGTGCATATAGAAACTTCGATAATCCATATTGGTAGTTCCCACGATGGACACCTCGTCATCCGAGACAAACATTTTGGCATGCATGAATCCGGGGGTGTATTCATAAATCTTCACCCCAACTTCCAGAAGTGAACGATAGTGAGATCGGGTCACCGGGTGGACATACCATTTATCGGGATGTCGGGGAGTAATAATGCGTACATCTATACCGCTTTGTGCTGCGATGCTTAACGCAGCACTCATCTGCGTGTCAATGATCAGATATGGAGTAGTAATCCATACATATCGCCGCGCATGATTGATAATCTGGATATACGCATTCTCTGAGATATTCTCCCCATCAAGAGGACTATCACCGAAGGGTTGGATAAACCCGTCAGATACTCCCCGTATAGTAGGGACAAAATCGGTAAGATCAATATCCTCTTCTGTGGTGAACATCCACTGCTGAAAAAACATCAGGGTTAGATTCCATACCGCATCACCGCGTAACATAACCGTGGTATCTTTCCAGTGTCCATATCGGATTTTTCGATTGATGTACTCATCAGCAAAGTTAATCCCCCCGGTAAAACCAACATTCCCATCAATGACAAGCAGCTTTCGGTGATCACGATAGTTCAATTTTGCATTTAAGTGGGGTTTGATACGGTTGAATACTCCAACTTTAAATCCCATATCCTGCAAGGTCTGTTCGTATCGGGAAGGGAGTGTCTGTATACTACCCAAATCATCATACATCAGTCGAACCACAACTCCCTGATCAATCTTTCTACGGAGCACATGTAACATGGTTGACCACATCTCCCCATCCTCAATGATGAAATATTCGAGGAGTATGAATCGTTTGGCTTGCTCCACTTCGGCAAGAATTGCTGAAAAGGCATCTTCACCTAATGGGAAATAGGTTACTTCAGTATGATCCCATGCCGGGGCTCCTGTGAGATTCATTATATAATTCGATTGTCGGAGAAAATGTGGTGCATACGCACCGAGGGCCTCCCAAACCGAAGGGTCGGGCTCTGGCAATACAGCTCGCATCTCCTTTTCATAGTGTTCCTGGTATTTTGCCATTTGTCGTGCAACTCGTCTCCCTACCCGTTTATTACCAAATAAAACATAGAACGGAACACCAAAGACGGGGGCTACAAGAATTACCAGAATCCAGGAAATTTTAAAAACTGGATGGTCATCACGACTGACAATAAAAAATACGCTTAAAAAGGCAAGCGTATAGGCGATGGGGATATAGTATGGGCTGATGCTCATGAAGTTGAGTATGAGCCAAACAATCAGGGCAAGTTGCACTGCGAGTAATGCGATAAAGGTAAACAGTCTCCCAGTAAGGAGTTTGAGAAACTTTTTCATTTACTACCGTTTCGGTCCTCGATCATCTTCATCTTCGTAGTCATCATCAAATAATTCCGATTCCACAGGAGAAAATTCTTCCGGATTCACTACCACTTCCGGATCATCTTCATCCGCAAAATCCTCGTCATCAAGTTCGATATTCGGTTCAATATCATCGTCATCATCTACATCCGTATTCGGACTGCTGTCATCGAATAGGTCCTGGTCATACAATACTTCAGCTAGTTCATTCGACTCATCATCCGACAACGCATATTGAGGATCACGTTCAATTTCCTCCATCAACTGCTGTATCATAACTTTTGATACAGTCGCGGTATTAAAAAAATCTTTCTCTGATGCCTGCAGTAACATGTCATGGGCTTTACGTATGCTTCCCATTGCACGATAGGCCAAAGCAGCGTGCACAAAAGCTTCTGGAAACTTCGGTTGTTCCCGAGTGATCAGAGTGTCGTACAGTTCTTCAGCTGCTTCATAATCTCCTGTCTTTATCAGGTAGAGTCCTTGGTTATCTGAAAGGCCCGGGCTTGCAGGAATCTCATCTGCGATATCGTCAAGCAGGTCTTTTGCCTCTTCCAATCGATCGGCATCTAGCAGGTAGGTACTTAGATTGATGAGCAGACTCATATCACGCCGTCCGTCCTGATAAAGTTCCTGCAACTGTTCAATAGCTAAGGACTTCTCCCCGGTTGTCCACAGAGCCATCGTTCGTGATATCCGGGCACTGACGATAATTTCTCCATCCGGTTGACGTTTAGCCCGTTCTTTTTCTAATACTGAATCGTAGATGTCGAGCGCAACGGAGGGATCCCCCCGCTGCACAAATAGATTGCCAAGCATCACCGTATACTGTGCGGTAATACCGGCTTTCCAGGCTCGGCGATAGTATTCCCATGCTTTTTGTGCGCCGGAGCCCTGAGAACCAAGGATACGTGAACCAAGGGCTACATAGATGTATCCCCGTTTCACATACACAGCCAGCGCCATGGCGATACCGATGAGAAGGAATTTTACTGATTGTTCAACTGGCAGCAACAGGATACCGACAACTGCTGCAAGAAGCACCAGTAATGTAGGATTCTTCATGACAAGCCTCCGCAATGATGTGATAATATCATGCCATATTTCAGGTATGAATACCACCCGTGTTGATATTGCCATCGGAAGGGATCATCGGTACAGTACACATATGGAAAGAAAACCACTGCTTCTGCACTGCTGTTGCGGGCCCTGTTCAACGAGTTCTATCGAACGACTTCAATCGATGGGTTTTGAACCGGTGTTGTTTTTTGGAAATAGCAATATCTTTCCGGAATCAGAGGCTCTCAACCGGTATGCTGCGCTTCAAGAGGTTGCCGACCATTATGCATTGAAGTTGATTCACCATATGTATGATCATACAAGTTGGCTTGCACAGATTCGTGGACATGAAGGCGATCCGGAACAGGGAGAACGTTGCCGCTTATGTTTTGATTACAATTTACGGGAAGCGGCAGAGGAAGCGCATCGACAGAATATTCAATACTTTACTACCACCCTCACGGTGAGTCCCCATAAACAATCTCCGGTGATTTTTACCCTTGGACAGCAGTGGGATGAATTTGTCGCCGTTGATTTTAAGAAAAAAGATGGATACAAACGAAGTATTGAGCTTTCAAAAAAGTGGGATCTGTACCGACAAGACTACTGTGGGTGTGAATTTTCATTGCGAGATCGAAACCAGAGGCGTTCAGCCAAGCAGCAGCAGACTCCCGGCCATGACCGCCATCCCTCCGATAACTCCGTAGATAGCTAGATGGTGTTCGCCATACCGCTCTGCAGTAGGAAGAAGTTCATCGAAGGAAATATAGACCATGATTCCTGCAGTTGATGCCAGAACAAACCCCAGCATGATATCGGTGTTTGATACAGAAAAAAGCAACAGGCCGAGAAAAGCCCCAAGCATCTCGGACAATCCGGAAAGGAGTGCCACCATGAGACTTTTTATCCGGTTTCCTGTAGCAAAATAGATGGGTACCGCCACAGCTATTCCCTCGGGTATGTTATGTATGGCAATGGCTATAGCTATGCTGATTCCAATTTGCGGATCTGCCATGTAACTCGTGAAGGTAGCCAGTCCCTCGGGAAGATTATGGATGCCGATAGCCAGTGCGGAAAAGATCCCGGTCCTGAGCAGGTGGGTATCAGTACAGCTGCCAGTTTCGTTGACCAGCGAAATCACGTCAGGTATTTCATGGGGATTATCCCGGGAGGGAACAAATTTATCGATGAGACCAATAACGAGTATCCCACAAAAGAATGCAATAATGCTGAACAGTCCGGCCTGTCCCGCAGAATAGTAGGTTCCAAGATAGTGCATCGATTCTGGGAGAATCTCCATGAACGACAGATACACCATAACCCCGGCAGAAAAACCCAATGAGGCACAGAGAAAATGAGAACTCGACCGCTTCTGGAACATGCTGAGCAATCCGCCAATCCCCGTGGAAAGACCAGCAATGAGGGTAAGTAGTAGCGCGGTCAGTACTGTAACCGGATTCATAGTTCAGTACGATACCCAAACAGCACCGCTGTGTCAATCAAAACGGGAAACAGGCACCGCCTTATGTGCTCTTGCGGTGATTAAATCGTAGATTGCGGCGATACTCATTGAGTCGTGAATGATATGTTCAGTCTGGCACTGAATCTGATCAACCACCTGATCGGCACAATAGGGGATGTGATAGGTAGTATAGACGGTTTCGGCAAGTCGGCTCATCAGATTGATGTGAACACCGGCAAATCCGATATGTACAGTTAAAGCTGCAGCTGCTCGACCCGCTATCCGATCATGAAGATAGAGGGAATTGGGATTAATTTTCTGATCACTCAGGTACTGCTCAGCTTCCAACAGTGGATGAAGCCATTTCCCCGTGCTGCTGAAAATCACTTGCTGCTGATCATCAAGCACTTCCAGAGAAAGACCGTCAGGAAGTTTCCGGGTACAGAGCCATGAGGGAAGTGCCATTAGAAACTCCTGCCAAAGTGAAAACCCCAGACTAATGAATCTGATGCTCCATCATATCCGGCAAAGAGGGCTGTCGGCAATGAATTCAGTCCCAATAATGAGATGGTTGTCGAAACTTGTATTCCTGCGGAGACTGCGGAAAAAAGTGCAGTCGGTTCGGTCCATAAGAACTCACCGTATACACCGAGAGAAGAATCCTGGAAAATAAGCAACTCTCCGGCAGTAGGTCTAAAGCTTTCCGGTTGCCAGTTGAACTCGGTTCTCCCCACAATGAGCAGCGGAGAATTTGAGTTGACCGTTGATGATAGTCGGCCTTGAGTGAGCAATGAGGTATCGGCAGTTTTATACCCATCCTCACGATAAAAGGGAACGTCACCTTTTCCGTCAAGCGCATAGCGTCCGGTGTATCCAAGATGCATATTCAGGTCTCTGCCAAGTGGAAAAGTACCGTATGCCCGCGTATGGAGAAAATGCCGGCCCCAGTTGCCTGCCAGCTGCCACCCGCCCTCTGCAAACAACATGAGCCGGGGGCGTTCAGGATGTGCCCATTCCAGAGAAACTCCCGCATGCACTAACATAGCGTCTAACGATACTGAGGGAGACAAATCGTGCTCAAGCTGAATTTTCATCTCTGCATGTAATCGATCTTCACTAAAATTTTGTTTATACGTGATTGCTGCCCGTTGGTACCAGGAGGGAAGGAGTTTATCATCCCCGACTGCAACAAAATCGGCCTCAAGGAGAATGGGTGCAATAGGATTGAACGACAAACTCAGTCCTAATCCCGGATACACATCCATTGGAGCATAGGGTTCCCAGCCCATTCCACCATGCACGGAAAGATTCATCCGCCTAAATCGCATAGAATACATCAGACCGAAAATGGTATCGTCACGTAAATACCAGGGATCCCTTTCATAGGCATAACTGCGCAAACCCAGAAACAGTTGCTGCGAAAAGCGATGTTGCGGTACTCGTCTGTACAGACGATAATTACTCAACACCCGATCTTCCCGGGCTGAAAAATCTGCTCTGAATTGCCGAATATCATAGGTGGTGCCATCAGCTGGAACCAGACGGAGTTCTTCCTCATGTTGCTGTGCTGAGGAATATCCCTCCTGAGCAATTTCATCGATTGCAGCAAAGTCCATAAAGGAGAAATCTTCGACGTTGCAGCGAATCCAGATGGCTTCAGGATGTTCCTGTAACAGCGCCACCCCGCTACGTCGTTTCCCGATATCGATAGAGGTATTGAGAATCGAAAGCGTATTACGAAGGTTTATATCTTTACCTTCATAGAAAGTTGTTGAGACAATTACCGTATCGGTATAAGTGTAGGCAATATCGAGGGGAACTAAGTTAGTGAAGCCGCCATCGATGAGCAAATGCCCCCGATAGGCTACGGGAGGGAAGTATACCGGCAGAGCAAAAGAAGCATCAAACGCAGAAAGCACTGACCCTTCCATAATTCTCACCTGCCGTTTCGTGGCGATATCCTCACTCACGATCATAATGGGAATCGGCAGCTCTTCAAGCTGAATGGTATCTCCAAGGTATGCTGCAACAAGTGAGCTGAAACGAGAAGTGTCGAGGAATCCCCCCATCAATGGCCAGGTGAGATCAAAGAGTTGGGTCGTATCCAGTTGAGAACAAACGGTATAGATCTGTTCCGGTGACAATCCTGCAGCATAAAGAATACCGACCATGGATCCCATGGAGTTGGAAATGATCAGGTCGGGAACAATTCCCTGTTCCTCAAGATATCGTAGCACACCAATATGGGCAAAAGCCCGGGCAGATCCACCAGAAAGTACGAGGGCTACCGGTTCACGTTTGCCCTCGGTTCTTTGCAGAATACGCGTGCGAAAAGAGGCCTCTCCATAAAGGATCGGCACCGTAGATGCCAGAAGATCATTGGAATTGTTCAGCGGGAGATCCTGCGATATCTGTGCACTCAGCACCGCTGTCTGGAAGAAGACTAAGCACACGAGGAACACTAACATTGTCTTCGATGACCGCTTCATCAACCCCTCCGATGGTAATTAAACACCTTTAGCACCTCATAGTATCTCAAATCATCGGCACTGACAACAATTGCATCAATCCAATTGCTGGTGGAGTACGTGAGTGAGTATTGCAACGGCCTCTTCAGCTTCATCTGCAGTTAACGTCAGCGGAGGAACAAATCGGAGCACTTCAGGTCCTGCATTTGCGAGGATGAGTCCTTCTTTCATGCATTGTTCCAATATCGGGCGAACCGGAATCGACATTTGGACTCCAAGCATCAAACCGGCTCCACGAATTTCCAGTATCTGCGGAAACTGTTGCCGAAGGGCTTCCAATGAGGATCGAAGGGCTGCAGATACAGTATTGACCTGCCTGAGCAATGATCCTTCAGCAAGTCTTTTCAGCACATGCGAGGAAGCTGCAGTTGCTAACAGATTCCCCCCGAAGGTAGCCGCATGATCTCCCGGTTGCAGCACGGATGAAGCTTTGCCGGAGGTCACTACGGCCCCGATGGGAACCCCTCCACCAAGTGCTTTAGCCAGGGTCATCACATCGGGTTGTACGTGATATTTCTGCCAGGCAAAGGGATAGCCAGTCCGTCCCATTCCACACTGTACTTCATCAAAAACAAGCAGAATATCGTGTTGATCACAGAGATCACGAACCTGCTTCAGATATGTTTCATCTGCAGGAATCACTCCCCCTTCGCCCTGCACCGGTTCGATAAAAATCGCACAGGTATGATCGGTAACCTGCGCGCGTAACGCATCGAAATCATTGAATGGTACGTATGAAAAACCCGGCACTAGGGGGTGAAAGGCCTGTTGATACTTCAACTGTCCTGTTGCGGTCATCGATCCGTAGGTTCTTCCGTGAAACGATTGCTTCATCGTGATAATATCGGTGTGATGCGGATCTTTACTGCTTCCGTATTTTCTCACCAATTTCAGAGCCCCTTCGTTTGCTTCAGTACCACTGTTGCAGAAGAATACGCGTTCCATGCCGCTGAGTTTCACAAGTTGCTCAGCAGCTTCTACGGCATACTCATTCCAGTAGAGATTTGAACAGTGAAGCAGGCCTTTATCCACTACCTGATGCAATGCTTCGGTCAACCCTGTATCGTGATACCCCAGAACGTTCACGGCGATACCGGCTACCATATCCAGGTACCGATTACCCTGATTGTCAAAGACATATCGTCCCTCGCCACCAGTGAGCACCAGGGGAAACTGTGCATAGGTCTCCATAAAGACTGATTTTCCACGCTCAATTGTCGTCTGCATATGTATCCTCCGTACTCTCAGCGAGTCATCATCGTTCCCACACCGGCATTGGTAAATATTTCCAGCAATAATGAGTGAGGAAGTCTTCCATCAAGTATGTGGACACTGCTCACCCCCTGTCGTATTCCGTCCATGCAGCATTGTGCTTTGGGAATCATTCCGCCGCAGATGGTTCCGTCCTCAATATACCGTTCGGCATCCTTAAGGGTCAGTTGCCGCAAAATAGTTGAAGGGTCATCCTTATCTTTGAGAATTCCTTCAACATCGGTGAGAAATACCAGCTTCTGAGCGCCAAGGGCCCCCGCTATAGCACTTGCTGCATAATCAGCATTGATATTGTAGGTGTTTCCGGAAAAGTCTGTCCCGACCGGTGCAACTACCGGAACAAAGTCGCTTGCCATCAATGAATCAAGCAATGCGGTATTGACGCGAACGACTTCTCCTACATAACCGAGATCCTTTCCTTGCATCAGTTTCTTCTTTGCAACGAGAGTATCTCCATCTTTTCCGTTGATACCGACAGCCTGTATACCCTGCCCCTGCAAATGCTGGACAAGGTCTTTTGAAATGGATCCTGACAGCACCATCTCTGCAATATGTGCGGTCTCCGCATCCGTAACGCGCAATCCATCGAGAAACAGCGTGTCCTTACCCATTTTCTGCAGCATAGCAGTAATGGAATTCCCCCCACCGTGTACCACAACCGGACGTAATCCGATCATCTTCATCATGGCAATATCTTGGATCACCGATTTTTTGATCTCTTCATCGATCATGGCGCTTCCACCATACTTGATCACTACCGTGCTTCCGGCAAATCTCCGTATGTAGGGTAATGCTTCGATGAGTACACTGGCTTTTTCAATCTCTTTTTTCATAGTCAACTTCGATAATCTCCATTAATGCGTACGTAATCGTAGGAGAGATCACACCCCCATGCAGTGGCTTCTCCTTCTCCATCTCCCACGACAGCTGAAACGAGTATCACCTTTTCCTGCAAAATGGCTTTTGCCAAATCCTCATCAAATTGAATCGGAACGCCATCCTGTATTACTGCAATCATACCGCGCTCACTCGCATAGGTAATCGAAACATGTTCAGGATCGAACTGGGCACCCGAATACCCCATTGCACACAGCATCCGACCCCAGTTTGCATCCGATCCGAAGAAAGCTGTCTTAACCAGACTGCTCGAGATAGCGCTCCGAGCCATCAGGCGAGCGTCCTGTTTTGTAGGTGCCCCGGTAACAGTCATTTCAATAAACTTGCCGGCACCTTCACCATCCCGTACGATCATCTTTGCCAGTTCTGTATGCACATACCGAAACGCCTCTTCAAACACATGAGCATCGTCGGTACCGTGTACCAAAGTGGGCATGTGTGTTGCACCATTGGCAAAGACAAGCACCGTGTCATTGGTACTCGTGTCCCCATCAACGGATATCATATTGTATGAATCGACTACGGTCTCCCCAAGCAGTGATTGCAGATATGCCGGGGTTGCACTGGCATCAGTAGTAATAAACGAGAGCATCGTGGCCATGTTCGGGTGAATCATACCTGAACCTTTCGCCATACCTGCTATGCGTACCGGCTTGCCACTCAGTTCTATCTCCACCGAAATCGTCTTTGCAAAGGTGTCGGTGGTCAGAATTGCCTGGGCAGCGTCGGATGCAGCCTCAGGTGAATGATCGAGATTACTGAAACAGGTATCAATCCCTGATAATATCGTATCCATGGGGAGCGGAACCCCGATCACTCCAGTAGAGCATACCAGTACTTCTTGAGCTGAAAAATCACCGTGAGATGCGACACGCTCTGCCATGGCTACAACATCACGCTCGCCCTGTTCACCGGTGCAGGCATTAGCAACTCCGCTGTTCACCACAAGGGCACGAACCGGTTTCTCCGCTTGTACAATTGTCTGATCCCACCGCACAGGCGCAGCTTTTACGACATTGGTAGTAAACACCCCGGCAACTGCCGCAGGATACTCTGATACCAGTACCGTCAAATCTTTTCTCCGCTTCTTGATACCTGCTGCCACTGTACCAGCTGAAAATCCTTTCGGTGCGGTGATACCGCCTTCAATGTGTTTCATACCTACTCCTACAGAGGGAATGCTGGAAGCTCATCCAGCCCCATATATTCATCCAGACCAAAGACAATGTTCATATTCTGTACGGCTTGCCCGGCAGCCCCTTTTACCAGATTATCTATGGCTCCGCAGGCAACAATCCGGTTTGTCCGCTCATCAACAGTGAAACCGATATCACAGTAATTAGAGCCTTTCACCCAGCGTGTCTCAGGGAATTTACCATACGGCAATACACGGATAAAGTGCTCTTCTTTATACCATGATGCATACGCTGCAAGAATTGCATCCTTTGTCGCACCCGGTACCAGAGAAGCGTAGGTTGTTGCAAGAATACCGCGATTCATCGGCACGAGATGGGGAGTGAAAGAGACGGTAATTCCCTTCATCTCTTTTCCCTTTGTATATGCCAGCGACAACTGCTGCTCAACTTCAGGGGTATGTCGATGGGTTGCCACACCGTATGCTTTCAGCGATTCATTGGTTTCACAGAACAGGGACCCCAGTTTCTCAGATCGTCCGGCACCTGAAACTCCCGATTTTGCATCAATAATAATGGTCTCAGGCTGAATCAGGCCTTCTGCAAGCAACGGGTGCAAGGTCAAAATAGAACAGGTGGTATAACAGCCGGGATTGGCAATGAGACGGGAAGTGCTGACTTCTTTCCGGGAAAGCTCACTCAACCCATATACGGCGGTATCAAGCAATGCCGGATTGCCATGGACCGTATGATACCAATCGGCATAGAGGTGAGCATCCTTAAGACGGAAGTCAGCACCAAGATCAATTACCACACACTTTTCAAGCACTTCAGGTGTTACCTGATGGGATGCAATACCATGAGGGAGGGAGACAAAGACCACATCGCAATGCTCAGCGAACTGAGCGATATCCGATTCATGACACGGTAGCTCATAGATCTTGCGGAAATTCGGATATACTTCGTCATAGCGAGTTCCCACATAACTGTGTGATCCTGCAAGTATCCGATCCACCTGTGGATGCCGACACAACAGCCGCATCAACTCAGCACCTGCATATCCTGTAGCTCCTACAACACCAACTGTCAACATAACCGCTCCTTTGTCAGTCTTACCCTTATATTTGTATATATATTCAATTTAGAATTTTGTATAGGGGTTTTATTGTATATTTATGCAAAAATATTATCAATTTGGCTCCTTCTCCCTGTGAAAATACCGAAAACTCGTTCTCCACAGAATACCATACCTGTTGATTGCAAATGCAACAGAATAAAAAAGCTGAATATGGTATACTCTGACCTACTATGACCATGAGAAGAACAGACCGACAACAGTCGGAAGAATTTGCACGAAACATACTGCAGTTCGCCTCATATGGCGTACTCTCTTTAACCGATCATGCAGCCCAACCGTATGCAATTCCTATGTCATTTGCCCTGGTAGGTCAAACCATCTATCTGCATTCGGCAACAGAAGGATCGAAATTACGTATCCTTGCAGAAAATCCACGAGCGGTTTTCACGTGTGTTGGAGAGACTCGTGTGCTCCCTGATAAATTTTCGACCGAATATGAATCGGTGATCGTATCAGGACAGGCACGTATCGTAACCGAGAACGAACAGAAACGTATCGGCCTTATGGCTTTAGCACAAAAATATTCACCACAATACGAAACGGAAGCGGTAAGCTATATTGATCGGATGCTCGATAAGACGACGGTTATTGAACTGACTATTCAGCATATGACAGGAAAAGCTCGACTTCCTAAAAAGGAGCAACACGTATGATTGAAACGGTATATGCCTATAGTATCGAAGACGCGACAGCGGTAGAACGAATCGTAGGAGGACCTGATGTCCGCATCAACCATCTGAGCCTCGCAGCCGAGAAATCAGTGGATCCTCATCCCACCGAAGAATCCGCACACATGATCATCACTCGAGGGGTACTTGGGCTCACGCTGAATGATCAGGAAGAACATATCTATGCAGAAGGCGCAATAGTGGGTATTCCTGCAGGAACACTTCTCGGTATTCGTAATGCCGGAAAATCAACGATGCATCTATTTGTAATCAAATCGGTATAATCAGATACCATAAACTTGATTCTTCCCGGCTCGTTTGGCTCCGTAGAGCATGGCATCGGCTTCACTGAGTATCCATGAAGCAACATCATAATTTTCCGGCGGTTCAGAAAAATTAAAGCAGCGAACCCCAATACTCACCTGAATCGTGAACTTTCCATGTGCTGATGCATTGGTGCTGAGCGAGACCTCTTTGCGTATCAGTTCACCAAGTTCCATTGCCTTATCCTGCGAGGAGCCTAATGAGACGATAACAAACTCATCTCCACCATAACGCCCGACAATATCCGATGATTCGATACAACGAAACAGAACCTTTGCAAGCAACTCCAATGTGCTATCACCGGCTGTATGCCCATATACATCATTTACCCGTTTAAACCCGTCAAGATCTAACATGAGTACCGCCAGGGGAATCTGTTTTACGTATGCTTCGTGAGAAAGCGTGACTAACTGGGAAAGGAGCTCTCTGCGGTTATAGACACCGGTCAGGGGATCGCGTCTACCGAGTTCAGCAATTTTCTGGTGCAACATTTCACGTTCAGTTACATCATGAAACAGAATAAGCGCAAAACTTCCCCGCCCCCGCTGATCAATTACATGATTGTACGTTACATCATACATGCGTTCTCCGATAGCTACAGGAACTTTTGCAGTGTCGTCTTTTGGATGCGAATGCTCTGCACCACGGAAATAGGTTTTTCTGATTACATCATACGGCCTGCCCACTAATTCCGATTGATCTGAGAACAGCTTCTGTGCGGCCTGATTTGCATCTACAATACTATCCTGTTCATTGAGCACCAGAACAGCATCATGCATCTGTTCAAAGAGCACATCACGGGCAAGGGGAAATAAATCCAAATAACGATACTTAAAAAGCGCATATCCGTACAATATTCCGGTAATGCTCAATGATGCCGATGCATAATTGAGGTGAGAAACCGGAGTAATATCCAGCACATAGAGCACATTCAGCACTAAGGGAATCAGTGTCCCTACTATGATAAGGATTGTCTGCCGTTTATAGACAATATGCGGTTGAACCAACATGTGTAACAGCATGCTCAATGAAACAAGTACCAGAATAGATATAAACGGAGTCAGTATATAATAAAACCATGGTCCATAGTCATAATTAACGGTGAATAGATCAGAAGTTGCCGCAACCAGCGAGGGATGGCTCCAAAACAGATTCGGACGGGAAATGAAGAACACCTGAATCAGTGTTGCTGCTGCAATGATCGCAGATGCCAGCCATACTCCCTTTGGAAGCTTTCTTCCCGTGTGTATGCATGCAAGACGCAGCCATGCGATGGGAATGAGGGTAATACCGATATACTGGATCTGGGCGAATATCAGCTTTGCAGATAACGATTTCGCATACAGCTCAAAAACATATCCCACCGTCCATATCCATGCACAAATAAGGAGAAACAGAAAGGCACGACCTATCGACGTTTTCCTGAACCGAAGAACAAATAGGCATAAAGCGGTGAGTATGACTGCAGTGAGCACAAAAGCCCATACCCCGGAAATGGTAATCACTGAAGCACCTCTTTTCATGCAGTATACCCGAGACGCACTGGTTGCTCAATTACAGAGAGCCGAAAGGTATTGCACCAGTTTCCTGATACAAGCGAACAGAGTCCACTGCGACAGGGTGAAACTATTCAGTAAATTCCAGCGGGAAGTCCGGTTACGTACCATCACCGTACGGAAATTGAGACATCCTGATTGACCCGAAAGACACTATAAAGGTTACCAAGTCACTATATGATCAAACTTCACGCGATAGGACCCATCGACTATGTCCTCAAAAACCGATGCATAATATGCATGGTGTTCATACACGAGAGAAAATCTGTAGTACTCACCGGGAAGGCGGGAAGCTACGCTACATACTACCTGTGCGGTACCATCAGGATGTAAGTCAATTGCATCTAAATACAGATATAATGGCGTCAGGTATGGATACGATCTTTCATCTGCAAATCTGCGAATAAACTCCTCTTGAGAAATTGCATCCCTGAGTTTTTCGGTCAACAGTGCATACAATAGATCGGGACGATTACTATTTATGGCATCGACTACCTGCTGAGCCCGTTCAGTTGCCTGGAGAAAAGAGTCCTTGCGTGCATACTCTGTTGAAACAGAAGGCATGGCAACACAACCAGAGAGCAGTAACAGGCTGAAGAAACATAGTACCAGGCTTTTCAAATGGTTCATGCTCATGCGTACCTATCAGGTTTCATCTCGCGAATAGGGTGTTCCAAACGCTGAAGGGAAATTCACATGCTTTGAAACACCTAACAGAATGATCACTGTAAGCAGATAGGGAATTGCCTGTAACAGCTGATTGGGAATGTCGATACCAATAGACTGCATACGCATCTGCAATGTGTTCGCTCCACCGAAGAGAAGCGCAGTGCCTAATACTTTTACCGGATGCCAGCGGGCAAATACTACTACCGCAATAGCGATGAATCCTCGGCCAGCTATCATATGATCGGTATAGGTGTTCATAAATCCCAGAGACATCGAGGCCCCGGCCAGTCCGGAATACATTCCGCCGATCATCACACATGCATACCGTATGAGAGATACCCTAATACCTTTTGAATCAGCGGCACGTGGGAATTCACCGACTGCATGGGTATAGAGCCCGAATACTGTTTTATTCATGACGAACCAGGTAACCACAACGAGGAACAACGCCAGATAAATAGTGATATTGTGACAGAACAATATCGGCCCGATAAATGGAATTTCTCCGAGAAAGCCAAACTCCAGATTTTGACAGCTCTGTATCACCGGAGGAAGTTCTCTGATACCAAATACCGCACGATAGAGGAAGGAAGCCAGCCCTGTCCCCAACATGGTCAGTGCTGTTCCGGCAATAACCTGATTGGCTTTCACTGTGATGCAGAGAAAAGCCATCAGCGAGGAGTAGAGAAACCCGACAATCACAGCCGTCAGCATCCCCAAGAACAGACTCTGAGAAAAGAACGTCGCAATGAAAGCTGCCAGGCAGCTGACGATCATGGTCCCCTCTACACTCAAATCAAGTATTCCCGACTTCTGCGTATATACCTGTCCAAGTGCCGCCAATAAGATCGGTGTGCTTGTTCGAAGTGTACCGCTGAGCAAACTGATGATGAAATCAATCATGCTGTACGCCTCCCCTCTTTTTATGCCAGATATGTTCGAACATATTGCTGCAAATCACAAAGATGATAACTAACCCCTGAATGATGGTGACGAGTGAGAACGGGACTCCGACAAACCGCTGCATGGTATTTCCCCCTACGATAAGAGCTGAGAAAAATAACGCTGAAACCGCAATACCTATGGGATGAAGTCTTCCAAGCAGGGCAACTACGATTGCCACCGAACCGAGGGAACCGGCCAGATTATCCTGCAATCTCCCATGAATTCCCAATGCATCTATCCAACCGGCCATTGCCGCAAATCCAGCGGAAAGAGCCATGGTAATAATAATGGTTTTTGAAACCTTCACCCCACTGGCCTTTGCCACTGTTCTACTTTGCCCGACCATCGTAATACTGAACCCCTGGGGAGTTTTCCAAAAAAGAAATAAGAACACTACAAGCAGCAGTGCTACAAATAGCCCGCCATGCAGACGAGAATTAGCAATAAGTTTAGTAAACATGACAGCTTTCGGAATAAGTGCAGTTTGGGGGAATCCGAACCCTTCGGGGTCCATCATAGGTCCATACACCAACCAACTGAGTAAGAAAGCGATGATATAATCGAACATCAAAGTAGTTATCACTTCATTCACATTCAAACGGGCTTTCATAGCACCGAGAAATGCACCGAAAACAAGGCCTGCTGCTAATGCTGCAAGAAAGGATAATACCACTAAGAAAACCGGAGGAAGATCAAGATAAATACTTACCGCCACTGCTACAATTGCCCCAATGGTATACTGACTGTTCCCTCCGATATTCCATAATTGGGCCTTAAATGCAACTGAAGTGCCCAAGGCAATAACGGTGATAGGAATTGCCTTTACCAAGGTCTCACTGAACCGATACGAATTGCCGAAGGCTCCCACCGCGAGAGAGGTGAAGGCCTCTATGGGATCGTGTCCGGAAAGAAGCAGGATAATTGACGAGACCAAACAGGCGAGAAGGATTGAAATCAAGGACGGGATAAGGCTGAACAATCTGCTGCGTGCCTGATGATACTTGCTATTCATGTGATGCTCCTTGCACTACTCCAGCCATCATGTGACCTATCGTCTGTATATCGACCGTGGGCTCAACAACTCCCATAGCTCGTCCGTTGTACATAACGAGTATACGATCAGCAGTCTGAAATACTTCATCAAGATCTGCGGAAATCAGAAGAATGGCGACACCGGCATTCCGTTTCGATATAAGCAGAGACCGCACATATTCCATGGCACCGACATCCAACCCCCGTGTTGGATGACTGACAATAAGCAGTGCGGGATTTTCAGTAAGTTCCCGAGCAAGAATAACTTTCTGCTGGTTCCCTCCCGACAGGTTTTTCACAATACAGGAGCTGCTCTCCGTCTTAATGGTAAAATCGGTGATTGCTTTTTCCGCTGTCTGAGTCATTGCCTTTGGCGACAGGAACAATCCTTTGGTATATGGTTTTTTATGAAAACTTTTTAACACAATATTCTGACTGACATCCCAATTCATGATAAGCCCGGTCCGTTGTCTGTCTTCGGGCACATAGGCAACCTGTTTCTCGATGATTTCAGCTGGGCCTGCATCCGTTATATCCTGATCATCCAACATCACGGATCCAGAACTGGATTTACGTAAACCGGTAAGTACTTCACATAACTCTTTCTGACCATTTCCATCCACACCGGCTATTGCCAGTATTTCACCCTTTCTGACAGTGAAGGTCAAATCGTTTACCGCATGAACACCTCGATCGTTATAAGCAGATAAGTGCTGTACAGAGAGGAGCGTCCTGCCTTCTCCTGTAGCTTGCTTTGCAAAATTGAAATCGATGTTCCTACCGACCATCATTGCTGACAAATCTTCCTTACGTGTGGTATGTATATCAATTTTTGCATTGCATACGAGTTCTCCATTACGGAGAATCGTCACATCATCCGCTATGGAAATTATCTCATCCAGTTTATGGCTGATCAGGATGACAGAAGTTCCATGGGCTTTCAACACTCTCAGTATTTCGAAAAGTTCCCGGGCTTCGTCCGGTGTAAGCACTGCCGTAGGCTCATCAAGAATCAGGATTCGTGTCTGATTATATAAAGCCGTAATAATTTCCACCCGCTGCTGCTGCCCAACAGAGAGCTGGCTGATCAGTGCCTGCGGGTCAACATTGAGGGCAAATTGCGTGGATAATTCTTCGATACGTCGTTTCGCAATAGCGGGATTTATTAATGGATACCGGGGTAGACGAAGTCCAAGCATGACATTTTCCGTCACGGTCATTGTAGGAACCAACATAAAATGCTGGTGCACCATACCGATCCCCAGCGACATCGCTTCAGCCGGAGAATGTATAGCTACTTCCTTCCCGTCGAGAATAATCGAACCACTGTCGGGCTTGTGCAGCCCAAACAGAATATTCATCAGGGTAGTCTTTCCTGCTCCATTCTCGCCAAGCAGTCCATGTACTTTTCCTTTCTCAAGAGAAAAATCGACTTCATGATTTGCTGCCATTGAACCGAAATATTTTGTGATTCCTTGCATCTGCAGTACTGTTTCACCCACGACCGACTCCTTATGATACGCAGATTTCTACATGAGCAGGAAACCATACTTCCTGCTCATGCTTTCTCATGTGCTATTTCATGAAATCGGGCATTACGAGTGAACCGTCAACAATCTGCTTTCTTGCAGATTCGACAGCCTGTATTGCCGTTTGAGGAATTATATCGGCAAAAGGACCATAGTCAGCGACCTGTAATCCTCCATTTTCCACCGTCAACCAGTAGTACTTTTCGTCTCGAGACGTAAAGGTTCCGTTCTGAATTTCTTCAATAATCTGCCGGATGGCGGTGTCCCAGTCATAATCAATACCGCTGACGACGTTTTCCGGTGCGAGAACTCTTTGGTTCACCACATTCGAAAGGACATATTTTCCGGTATCAAGTGCTGCATTCACGGCCCCAAGACCAATACCATCACCAGAGTGCCAGATAACATCCACACCACTGTCGTACATTCCAAGAGCCCCTTCTTTGGCCTTGGCAGAATCACGCCAGTCACCGGTGTAGAATTCCTGAATCTCAACTGCAGGATCAACAGACTTGGCACCTAATTTATACGCTTCGTGTCCGCGATAGATTTCAGATACGTCAGCTCCACCAATCACGCCGATTTTTCCTGTCTCGGAAATACTTGCAGCAAGAACACCCATCAGATAGCCACCCTCAGCAAGATGAATATCATAGACACAGGTATTCGGCAGTGTCTTAAATCCTGTACCCAGCGCAAAATTCACATCCGGGAACTGTTCAGCAACTTTAATAATCGGTTCCATAAACTGGAAACCATGGCCGAAAATCAGATCATAACCGCTTGATGCAAAGTCCATGAGAGCCGGTTCAATATCGGCGACTTCATACACTTCTTCGACATAGGTCACCTTGACCTCATCACCCATCTCCTGTTCGATTCTACGCATTCCATCGTAGAGTGCCTGATTCCAGGAAACATCATCCACTTTCCCCGGCAAGACGACTGCAATACGTAAGGCAGTATCTTCGTCAGCCTTTTCCTGACTCCCTGCAGCAAACAGTACAGATGCTATGCAGAGTACGAGTACGATGCTAAGTACTTTCTTCAGTCCCTTCATGTTTTCACCTCTCTTTAAAATTTACCTTTCGGTATGATCTTCATTCATTTGGGTGCCATCTCTTTTTTCATGCGCTCTATCTCCATCAACACGCGCTCAGCTGTTGCGGGATGTTGAAGATGACACACAGCAGTGTGTTCGTTTATTGATTCGATTGCATCTCGAATTGCCATGAATGCGGCAAGCCCATAGAGCAAGGGAGGTTCTCCCACTCCCTTTGATCCCAGAACACTGGAAAGTGCATTGTGAGATTCCATGAGATCAATATCGAGAAGCTCAGGATAATCGTTACATAATGGTACTTTATAGGTGGAAAAACTGCTTGCAGAAATTCTGCCGTCAGCATGAGAACGCAATTCTTCCATAGTTGCATACCCATACCCCTGCATAAATCCGCCGATAATTTGTCCCCGATCGATAGGAGTATCGATAACTCGTCCTCCTTCATGGCAGATATGCACCTCCACCAAACGAGACATACCGGTAAGCAGATCAACTTCGGAAACAACCAGACAATTTCCTGTGGTGAAATATGAGAACGGAGTTCCTTTCCCGTCTTTCATCGAATAATACAATCCGGGAGTTGCATAGTGTCCCTGAGCACCCATCTTGTACCGATGGAAGTAGCAGTACGATGTGAGTTCTTCAAATGTATGACGTTCATGCCTGAGTCGGTTATCCCACCACAGATCATCCTTAAACTCAATATTCTCTGGATAGGGGTACAATCCATGCACTTCATGGAGCATCTCTGCCGCAGCTTTTCTCATCGATTCCTGGATCTCAAGCGCGGCTATTCGTGCAGCATATCCATTCAAATCAGTCCCAGTAGATGCAGCAGTAGAGGCGACACTACCGATCCGTTTCGTATTGGTACTTTCACAGCGAATACGATCGGGCGACACGCCAAATGTTTCAGCAACAATTTTTTGCACCTTTCGATATAAACCTTGCCCCATATCGATGCCACCATGACTTACACTGATGCTTCCATCACTGAAGACATGGATCAGCGCATTGCCCTGGTTCAGAAATGTTGCCGTAAATCCAATTCCATATTTTACCGGAAGAAATCCCATTCCCCGTTTGACAAATCGATGGCTCTTATTGAATGCATCGACTTTTTCACGTATGGAATCTATACCTATCCGCTGGTTCAAGCGCTTCAGTAACGCAGGAGATGCCACCTCATAGAGTGCTTGTCCATAAGGAGTTATTTGTCCCTCCTGATAAAAATTCATCTGTTGGACATCGAGAAGCGGTTTGTGCACCGTATTGGCTATCTCCGCCATAATGACTTCCATTGCCAAGGTTGCCTGAGGAGCTCCAAATCCACGGAAAGCAGTATTTGCAGGGAGGTTTGTTCTGCAGCTTCTTCCTAAAATATGAGCATTTTCCAGGTAATAAGGACCATCGATCCCCAACATCGCCCGTTCCATGATCGCAATGGTGAAATCCTCATAGGCTCCTCCATTTGCATCCATAATCACATCAAATGCAGTTATTTTCCCCGCATCAGTACATCCTACTTCATAGGTAAATCTGAAAGGATGACGTTTCCCTGTCCAGGCCATATCATCTTCACGATCAAGAATACAACCGCATGGGTTCCCGGTAAGAAGACAACCCAGGGCAGCGAATCCCGACCACATGGTGCCCCCTCGCTCCTTACCACCGAATGCACCTCCCACTCGCAGCACATCGACTTCAATATCACTGTTTTTCACTCCGAGAAGGATGCTCACCACATCCTGCACGTCAGAAATCCCCTGGGTGGCACAATATAATTTCAGACCGGATCCATGCTCTCCCGGCATGGCATAGGCCCTATTGGTTTCAATATATGCATGCTCCTGTGCACAGGTTTCAAATACTCCGCTGACGATATGTGCACTCTGGGAAAAGCCTTTTTTGAGATCTCCACAGGCAACTACCAGATGTTCACCGAAAAAACTTTCAGCGGCAACAGCTTCATCAAAGGTGGTGATCGCAGGCAGGGTCTCACAGCTTACGATAACCTCACGGGCGGCATCTCTGGCTGCCTCCCATGTTTTTGCAACTACACAGGCAACTGGTTGACCGATATATTCAACAACCTCTTCAGCCATGAGCGGTTCTTCACTGCGTTGAATTGCTCCGATTTCATTCTTGCCCGGAATATCTGCTGCAGTATAATACGCAACAACATCTTCCCGATTTGTAATCGCAGTGAAATCGATGTGTGATACACGCCCTTTTGCGATGGGAGAAACCACAGGGTAGATATAGTACATATGATTATGAGCAATCGTTTCCCCTGCGAAACGACCCTCTCCTGTTGCCAATACCACGGTAGGGTTATCGTATAGTGTATGATCCAACATGAACTACACCTCCTGATTCATGCTGTTTGTATGTGCAATAAAGTGTTTTATGACATGATTCTTTACCAGCTGGTCCCGGTAGGCACCACTACCACGTACATCATCAAGGGTACTGCACCGCGTCAGTAAAGAATCTCCGATTTTCTTCAATAAATCCTCATCAAAGGTTTCCGGAAGCTCCTTTCCTTCGGTAATATTCTCTATTGCAAAGGGGATTGGACCGACGCCCCCGAACGCCATATCCCATTTGACGATCACCGTCCCTTTCAGATAAACCACAGAAGCAGAATTGACGGTTGCAATATCAACATCCTTTCTCCGGGAGGTCTTCTCAAAATGCACTGATTGAGTAAGATTTTCTTCCGTATGAAGAGGAACCGCGATATCGACGATGAGATCCCCCGATTTCAATGCCGTTTTGCGGTAATCAATGAAAAAGGACCGCAATGGGAGCTGTTCAACACTTCCCGAATCACTTCGCAGAATACCTATTGATGCATCAAGAGCTAGGAAAAAGACGGTAGTGTCACCAATCGGTGAGGCATTGGCAATATTGCCGGCAATGGTAGCGGCATTTCTGATTTGTGTTGAAGCCATGAGATGGGCTACATGAGCGAATGTCGGCAGGTGTTTCTGTACCAGAGGATGGCGTGCACATGCAGCAACAGACAGCTGTGAACCGATATGTAAGATCCCATCTTGTTCTTCAATACTCTGAAGCTCTTTAATTCTGCTGATATCTATCAAAGAGGCGTCTTTAGGAATTTTGCGTTGCTTGATCTGCACCTCTACGTCTGTTCCTCCGGAGATGAGGATTCTGGATGTATCGGCATCTGTCAGCTCGCGATATTCTGCTAGGGAAGCAGGCACGTGATACCCCCTGCCCCCCTGAGATTCCTGAATTCTCTTTAACTCGTCCATGGTTTCAAACACATATGCTGGGATGAGTTTCTCCGATAATGCAGAACTCTGGTCTGCCTCGAATGTCTTGATTAAGGTTTCTCCTGCTTTCCGGATTCCTTCATATCCAGTACATCTGCAGATATTTCCCTGCAGGGCAATTTCAACTTCTGCCATGGATGGGTGTGTATTCATGGCAAATAGGGCGAAGAAGGACATGATGATTCCCGGGCTGCAAAAACCGCATTGAACCCCGTAGGAGTTAATAATATGCTGTTGAATAACATGAAGCCGGGTATGATCACCTAAACCTTCAATGGTAATGAGGTGTTTCCCATGCAGCTTCACCGCCGGATAGATACAAGAAGCTATCGCACAGAATTCCATGTGATCCTGATTGACACTTCCAAGCGCAACGGTACAAGCTCCGCAATCACCTTCTCCACAACCTTCTTTGGTTCCCATCAGATGGAATTCTTCCTTAAGCAAATTTAGTGTCGACATTTTCGTATCTACTTTCACCGAATGAAAGATTCCATTTAATAAAAACTCAACTGTCACAAGTTCCGTATTCATGTGCTCTCCTGAAAAAGTTACTCCTGATCGGTATAAACGTCCTGACGACGCAAAATGCTTAATTTGATGTACTTGGTATCCAAAAAGGCATTCACGTACATTACCGGTTTATGCTTAATTGAATAGTAGACTGACTCTATAAGAAGCAACGGCTTTGGCGAGGATGTATCAAGATGGGTAAAACCTTCCAAGTCTGAGGAAGATCTGGCCTGAAGCTCAGCAATATCGTGAACAACGGTAATTCCTGATTTATCAAAAAGGTACTCAAAAGTCGAAATCTCCAGTTCTTCGGAGATTATTTCCTGTTGTCCAAGTAACAAGCGGGGAAATATGTCTTCGCAGAACACTACAGGCTTTGCATCTGCATAGAATATTTTCCTGACCGTCACGACCATATCGTTGCTCGACAGATTGAGAGCTTTTCGGACTTTTTCGTCAGGTTTCCCAATCGTCACATCCTCAAGAGAAACTCCCGCTTCATACCCGCTGTTGCGGATTGCCTGTTCAAATTCTACGGCAGGAGTAAGACGAACCTTCATTTTCATCATATCCCTATTTACATAGGTTCCCTTACCATGAATAGAAACAAGCAGACCATCCTGTTCAAGCTGTTTAATGACCTCACGCAATGCGATTCTACTCACACCCAAGGTGCCAGACATATCTATCTCGCTTGGCAGCTTGCCATCTCCCTTCGGGTCCATCTGCTTTATGTATGTGATGAGCGCCCTGCGAATCTGTGTACGTATGGATGTAGTTCTGATGCGTTGGGTCATGAATCCCTACTCCTTCCGATAGGTAAGAGGTCTTACCTCTTACCTTGTGAATAAACTAGCATAGGATTCTTGCTTTTCGCAAGAGAAAAATGGTAATTACTGCTTCACTTTTCAGGTGAGTAGGCAAGGCTCCTGCACAGCGAGATCCAACATGCAGATAGCGAGGCTACAAGTCATGCATAAAGGGATCTGAAATTGAAAAATCCACTGAGTTTTCCCCAGTGGATAATTCTTGATTTTTATACGTGTGGTAATTACCGGCGATCGGACTTGAACCGATACAGGATTGCTCCCAATAGATTTTGAGTCTATCGTGTCTACCAATTTCACCACGCCGGCAGGCCATACATCCTGAACGAAAGTTACCTTACACTATTGTACAAAAAAACGCAACATCAGAAGAGTCAGAGAAGATACTGATCGCGATTCTGCAGATGTTCTTCATAGGTCTGTGCAAAATGGATATCCCCGGAGCTGTCATGCAGATAATAAAACCACTGATGCGCTGCAGGCCGCATAGCTGCGTCGATAGCGGCAGTACTGGGACAACCAATTCCGGTGGGAGGTATCCCCTTCACGCGCCGGGTATTATACGGGTTACTCTCATTCAGCTCTGAGGTGGATAGGGCACGATCCCAGGCATCGTGAGCATAGCGCAGCGTTGCATCAATCCCGAGGGGCATATCTGCACGAAGACGATTATAGATCACCCCGGCAATATCGGCCATCTGCAGGACATTATGCGTCTCCCGCTGAATCATAGAGGCAATAATAATCACATGCGACAGGGGCACATTTAAGTCCTCAAGCTCAGACAGATAAGGCCGAATCGTATCATTCAAGGCATCCTGCATCTCAACAGCTAACCCATCTACAGTGACAAAATGATAATTTCCACTCAAAAACCAACCTTCGATGAAAGGCAATCCCCGTTCCTGCTGAAGTTGCTGTACCGCATCCTTGAACGTTCCCTTCTCTGCAAGTTTGAGCGAGGCCAACTGCTGATCGATATCGGCAATAGTGGATCCCGCATATATGGTGACAAGTTGCTGAGATGGTTTCGCCACTTCAGGCGTTACCAGTTGTATAGCGACTAGAGCCTGTGGGAGGTTTGGCTCGAATAGATAGCTCCCTGCTTGAATTCTTGTTGCCTGCCCATGTACTTCAAGATATCGTTCAAAAGCCTTAGCATCGGAGACAATCCCGTAATCAGCCAAGCGGGCTGCTACAGATCGGGCACTCATTCCGGTATCAATGGTAATCATGATCGGTTCATCAGAAATTCCGAGAGATGCCAATGGGCGATATCCTACGATCTGCCAGGCGATGAGCGATCCAAGCAGGAGGGCAATCAGGACGATTGCCCCGATGAAGAGTGGAAGGGGAATATGAACTGAAAGCGGTTGAGCCTTTCCTGTATATTTCGATTTCTTACGTTTTGTCTTTTGGGTATGCTGCCTCTTCGATCGTGCTGCACCTGTTTTTTTACTGCCCTGCGAGGATGTCTTTTGGGATGTTTTCTTAGGTTTTGATTGTGTCGCAGCAGATTTCTGCTTTTCCCCTGAAGCGGTAGGTAAAGATTTCTGAGGTTTTGCCACAGTTTTCGTACGTTTTTGATTTGTAGCGGTTCCCGCCTTTCTTCTTTCACTGACCTCT
Source organism: uncultured Spirochaetaceae bacterium (assembly GCA_964482325.1). Taxonomy (GTDB): domain Bacteria; phylum Spirochaetota; class Spirochaetia; order Sphaerochaetales; family Sphaerochaetaceae; genus CAYZJV01. The sequence continues at coordinate 35,906 of CAYZXD010000008.1, forward strand.
TTCTTTGCATCTTCACGAGAGGGAACCCGTGAACCGAAACTGAGATCAAGCTGAAGTGGCTTTTGATCCGAAGATGATTGCTTATCGTCCACGGTCAACCATCCTCCCGATCCAAACTCAACAACAACGACCGCTTCAAATTTGCAATATGTTCACGGTTTTGCATTATCGATCGCTGAATCTCTTCAATTTGTCCGCTATATTGATCAATGAGTTGCCGAAGATGAGCGACCCGTTCTTCATCCTGTTCTATGAGATACACGAGTTCACCTATTTCCTGCTCAATCTTCAGTTCATCAATCTGTCGATTCAGCTGGACACCGATTCGCTCATGACGTCGGATCTGATCATAACACCGGAGAAGTTCGGCATGTACCGAAATAGATTTCCAGGGATGCTCAAGGGAGCACACCAGGGTTCCATACTGTATGGCAAGTGATCGAACAAGTTCCGCCTGAACGCTCTTTGCATTCTGCAGCTCAGACAACTTTCGTTCCAAAGAGCTTGGGCCTGCCGCCTCTTCCAATTTCCCTTTATTGGAGGAAATCTGCTGATGCAATACGGCAAGTTCCTCCTCCCATACCCCAAGTTCACGGGTAAGCGTCAGGTAATCAGCATCAAGCGATACTGCTGCAGCACTGTGGAGATGTTTGATACAGGAGGCTTTGGCAACGTCCTGTCCAATCTGAACAAAAAACTCCTCGTGTCCACGGGTGAAACTGGCAAGACGTCGAGCTATTATCGCTTCCTGCATTTTTAGCGGCAGTCTCAAAATCAGTGATGATTGTTTCACTTTCCGGCTGGTAGAATCATGTGATTGCTTTAATGAAACCACTTTTTGCTGCATCTCATGGACTCGAGGAACGGTTTGCTTAATTATGGTTGACAACACATGACTGGTAGCCTCTTCCCAGACGATGACTCCAATTCGGGCATATACCACACGGAGCTGTTGACGATGTGCTTTCACTGATTCTTTAACCTGAGCAATACGGGCATGAGCATCATGCAGACTCTGTTCAATCTGTTTGAGATTTTCAATACGAGCATTACAATCATCAAGTTTGGCCTTCTCCTGTGCCAGACGATGATAGAGGTCCACCGAACCATCAGCAACTACCGGCTGAGGGAGATCGAGGATAAGCATCCCCAGGTCTGCCAACAGTACTTCCATGTCGTGACGAACAACGGTAATCTGCCGTTCAACCACCTCAATCTGGCTACGCTGTCGCCCCATGACTGCTCCTTCTCCACGCGATTACCGTATAGTACCATATTGATACTTCCTTGACAAAGCTACTCTCACTCTATATTCTGAACGGCAGATGATAGAAAAGAGCATCGCATGAATGAATTCTCCGTGGAGGAGGAATGAGTACGTATACTATCCCCTCCCAGCTTCAGAGCAAACTACAGAACCAGACAGGTAACCAGCCAGAAGTTCCCCGTATTGTAGAGGCAGGGAATATGGCTGTTTCTTACGCTGTACTACGTTCAATTGAAATTGCACAGCAGTTCAAGACCGCAACTCATGCCAACAACCCGGCAGTGCTTCTCCTGTTTTCGCAGGAAGATTTACGTGCGCAGGAAGCCACCCTGACTTCTGCTTCAGTGACTATTCTGTCACAGACCCGGTCGCCACGTGAAGACCTCTCTCTTTTGCACGACGAATCACTGGTACTGGCAACTACACCACAACGAGCTATCGATCACATCAGAAGAGATAATATTCTCCTCTCCCGAACTCAAGCGGTGGTACTTGCCTACCCTTTGGCCAAAGCAGCAGAGGAGTCAAATCAGGAACTGACTGAACGAGAGCAGGTTTTTCTTGACGACTGTCGATTCATATTTACCAAACTGAGCCCTGATACCCACCGAGAATTATTTATTGAAAGCCTTGATCATCTGGTACGATCTCCTCAGGAACTGATGGGCGACCCCATGGTAATTTCGAGAGCTGATTGGGAGCAGCCGCAAATACCCATACAGTGTTACCCCTGTGAACCTGAGGACACCAACACCGTACTCGATATCCTGTGCACCATGCAGCATGACAGGTATATCGTAGTACATCACCATGACACAGCCTGGCGGTCATTGAAAACCCGGGTACATCAACGTATCGGTTCCCAAATCCAGTTCACGGATTTGGCTCTGCAACATCTTGATAAAGCGCAGCAGAAAATTGGAAACTCAATTGCACCTGTGCTCGTCCTCGGTTGCAGCAGTACAGAACTGGTCACCCTGGTACGAACGATGCAGGAATGGAAGTTCTGTCCGGAACAACTGATATGCATCTGTTCACCGCAAGAGGCACAACACATCATTTCATCCAAGGAGACTTTACTGATGAACACAGAAAAAAAAGCGATCCCCGGATCCGACGAAGTAATTGCCGGAAAAATCCAGATGCTGGTGGCAAAACTTGCCGTAGATTCCAACCCGGAAGAACTGGAAAGCCTGAGAAAACTCTTTAAAAAATACGTACCGTTTCACCGGCGAGGCTATTTTACCGCCTATCTGCTCCGTGAGTTACTGAGTGATAAAAAGCCCTCGGGCAACCAGAAATCTGCAGCAGCACAGACTCCCAAATCGAACGAAGCAGCAGAGAAACCACAGCGACCAAAGCGTCAATCCACACGCAATAAACCGGTCGATATCCCTGAAGGAGCTCGTACACTCTATCTCAATATCGGGAAGATGCGCCGGCTGTATGCAAAAGAGCTCTCCCAAATCCTTCAGGATAAACTGGGAATTTCCCGTGACGAAATATTTTCCATCCGGGTACATGATAAATACTCCTTCATTACCCTCTCCCAGGAACATGCAGAAAAGGCCATTGAAGCATTGAATGGGATGGATATCAGGGGGAGAACGGCAACTATCACTTATTCCAATAAGGAATAGTTATGCAAGCCCAGTGCATTACCGTAGGTTCATATCGGACAAATAGTTACATCCTACATGAGAACCGGCAGGCCTGGATCATTGATCCAGGCTTTGACGGTAAATATATCGCTCAGCAGATTCGTGAAAAACATCTCGTAGTATCGGCAATCCTCCTCACCCACGCTCATTGGGACCACCTGCTCGGCCTTCCGGAACTCATTGAGGAATTTGGGCCATTACCGATTATGATACACCCTGAAGAAGCATACTTTCTCGGTGTATCAGGTGGACGGCTCCTGAAAAAATATGCAACAGCTATTGATCCCATGTGGAATACCCTACCTGCTGCGTACTGGGAAAAAATCCCGGAAGCTACTCACCCTGTTGCTGATGGAGAAATACTGCCTTCGTGCAATCTGCAGGTACTCTATACCCCTGGACATACTCCCGGCTCGATCGCCTACTATCATCAGGAAGCAGGAATGCTCTTTTCTGGAGATACGTTATTTGCCCAGTCAGTGGGCAGAACGGATCTGCCGAACAGCCTGCCGGAACAGATCATTTTGTCTATCAGAGAGAAACTCCTCGTACTGCCTGAAGATACTCAGGTATTCCCGGGACATGGAAGAATGACCACCATAGGCGCGGAAAAAAGGAGAAACCCCTGGTTGATCTGACTACCAGGGGTTGAAAAACACATAAGGTTATTTTGTTACCAAGAACGACGCTTCGGTCCCTCTTCTCCCGTTTTACAGGCAACACAGAGAACCGCATAGGGTATAGCCCGGAGTCGCTCCTCGGGAATCTTTGCTCCACACTGCAAACAGGTACCATACCTGCCGTTCTTCAGACGGGCAAGAGCCGCTTCTACACTCTTCAGCCGATTAGCTGCATGCTGGTTCAGCGCCTCCATTTTCTTGCTCGCAATATCGTCTGCGGCGATATCACCAAGATCCTTGATTCCCATAGAATGGATCATCCCACGAAAATCTTCATCTTCAGCCGCTATGCTTTCTACAATCTCCTTGCGCAACTCCAAAAGCCGCTGCTCCATTTCAGCATAAAACTCTTCACTCATTTCTGTCACCTCAGCATACGTACTTCAAACAGTATCAATAAAGATGTCCGCCTTTTTGCAATACGTCAAGTATAATTTCCCCGGATATCTCAAGTTTCTAAGAATTTGTCAATGATACGGACAAAATCCTCATACGTTTCAGCGCAGGGAAGCTGAGGTTCCTCCTCCTTAATCCGTTGTGGAGCACGAAACAATGCACCTTGATCAGCACTTTTAATCATCGTCAGATCGTTATATGAGTCTCCTGCAGCAAAAACAGTGAACCCGATACTCTGGAGAGCCTTGACCGCTTTACGTTTACCGTCATACTGCCGAAGATGATACCCCTCGATCATACCGGAAGGACCGACTGCCAGCTCATTACAGAAAATAGAGGGCCAGGCAAGCTTTTCCATAAGCGGCTGGGCAAATTCGGTGAACGTATCACTGAGGATCACCACCTGTGTCTTTGCTCTGATGTTATTAAGAAACTCCAAAGCACCATCAAGCGGGTTTAACGTTCTAATAACATCCTGAATATCAGCAAGGGTCAACCGATGTTCTCTGAGAATCGCCAACCGACCTCGCATCAACTCATCATAATCGGGAATATCCCGTGTCGTTAACCGCAGTTGTTCAATGCCGGTTTTTTCAGCAAAATTAATCCAAATCTCAGGGATGAGCACTCCCTCCAAATCAAGACACACAATATGCATACTATACTCTCTCACTTCGTCCACTTGATGCTGACCGTATCAGCGCAAGCAGCGTACGGGTATTGCCGAGTGTCCGCTCAAGTGAACCGACAAACGGTGTGCCCTCAAGGGCAGCTTCGGTAAAATGATCGCACTGCAGCCGATATTGATCTTCAGGTGCGAAACTATACGTCTTGGTGTGCTCAGGAGTTTTTCCATCGAACACTTCAAAAATCATCTGATGCCGTTCATCACTGAAAAACGGATTGGGTACGGTAAATCGGTGCGTCTGCGTGTAACCTGACAGCCCGGTATGGAATGGGTACCGCATGCCACAGGAGAAACTCATCTGATAACCGGAAGCGAATCGGAGAATGCCTGTGGTCAGATGATCCACTGAACTATCTTGGTGCATATCCATGGTACAGAAAACCTCTACCGGTTCTGCATCAAACAACCACCGGCCGATGGTAATCGGATATACGCCGATATCCCAGAGCGCACCCCCCCCCTGAGAAATATCGTATGCATTACGAATATTTTCCCTATCGGTGAGGTTCATCATGAAGGTACCGTGCAGACTTTCCAGTTTTCCAAACTGCCCAGATTCCAACACATGCTTCAGTGAGATAAGCCGGCTCTGGTGCAGCGGAGCATACGCTTCACCAATCAGCTTTCCCGTAGCATCCCGTAGCGCTATCAACTCCTGCACATCTGCAACTGTCAAAGCAAGCGGCTTTTCACACAGCACATGTTTTCCAGCAGCAACCGCCTGCTTGATCCACCTGACATGAAGATGGTTCGGCAGAGGAATATATACGATATCGATCGAATCATCTTCCAGCAGCTGCTCATAGGAACCATAGGAAACCGGAATACGGTGCTCCTGTGCAAACTCTTGGGCACGAGAAGTATCTCGTGACGCAACTGCAACCAGTTCAGCAACTTCACTTGCATGAAGGGATGGAATCAGTTGTCTGTGTGCAATGTCAGCAGTTCCCAGAATACCCCAACGCCCTGTTTTCACCAAATCTCTCCTGTCCTTCGTTTCTTGCTGTGCACTATATCATATCGGCAACGCAAGGAAAACCGCGAGAACACCTGCCATAACCAGTTCACTCAGTTCTACTGTTGCTCCAAGAACGTCTCCGGTAATCCCGCCGATATACCTACGCCCGGTTCGTGCTATCCAGCAGGTTGCCAGAATGCCGGTCCCGGCCATGCATACCAGAGGAATCCACTGGGGAAGACCTCCCAATATCACGATTAATACAACCCAGAGGACGGTCACCAGAATATGCCGTGCATGGGATTCAGTGACCAGTCGGGAAGCAGTTCCCCCCTCTTTTCTTGCATAGGGGTTGCATACAGACTGAAATACCAATAGTGCTCTACTTAAAACCGGAATAAAAAACAGCAGTTCCCACCTACCGCTATCCAACACCGAGGCGATTGCAGCAATCTTTCCCACGAGTGCCAGTACCACGGCAATCACACCGAATGCTCCGATATGAGAATCTTTCATGATGGCGAGGCGACGTTCTGCCGTCCAGCCCCCGTAAAACCCATCAGCGGTATCGGCTAACCCGTCAAGATGAAAAGCGCGGGTAAGTATCACCTGAAGCGTTACGATAAGGGCAGCTCCCACAAAAGGCAACGAAAGTGCAACGCTCGTATATCCCGCAAGGGAAATGATTGCACCAAGGAACGCACCGACGGGAACAAACCAGTAGAGCGCAGTAGCTGGACTTGTGCTCTCTTTCCCCCACAGAGGAATAATCGTCAAGGTTCTGAATGCCGAAGCCAATCCCCACCCTTTCATAGCGTGATACTTCCTTTGATGGGAACCGGAATACCGGCTACCATCCAGACAACCTGATCAGCAATCTGTGCAATTGCCTGATTCAGCCAACCGGCCTGGTCTCTGAAGTGTCTGCTTTCAGGATCTGCAGGGACCAGCCCCTCTCCTACTTCATTGGTCACGACAATCACCGATTGTTCACACGATCTAAGCGCAGACAGGAAGGCCGGAATTTCATCATATTCCTGTTGTATCCCATGATGATACAACAGATTTCCCAACCAGACAGTGACACAGTCAATGAGGATCACAGAGGCCTGTGATGCAGCTGATGCAATGGCTGTATCGAGATGCAACGGCTCTTCGATGGTCTGTGAAAAAATGCCGGCTCTCCTTCTTTGATGGGCTGCTATCCGCTGTACCATCTCTTCGTCTATCGGTTCAGCCGTGGCTACATAGATACGCGGCTGATCATACTGAACAGCCTGCTGTTCAGCCCAGGTGCTCTTCCCGCTTCGGGCTCCCCCGATAACCAGCGTTACCATATCAATTATGCTCCCACAGTCGTGCATCGATTCCCTTTTGATGCAGCAAGGAAACCGAATCAGTTACCTGTGCTGCTGAGAAGCTTTCCATCTGTTCATACAATGCGAGGGCATTACGGATCAGCGGCCACGCAACAGCTGCTCCTGATCCTTCTCCGAGGTGCATACGAAGGGAGAGCAGCGGCTGCACCTGAAGAAGCTCAAGCAGATGGCGGTGTCCGACTTCCTTTGATTCATGACAGAATATCATGTAGTGCAATGCCTCAGGACGAAGTGCCACGGCTATTTCTGCGGCAACGGTGGTGATAAATCCGTCGATGAGCAGCACACAACGTTGTGAAGCCGCAGCAAGCATTGCGCCGGCAAGTGCTGCAATTTCAAATCCTCCGTAACATTGCAGGGCTTCAAGAGGATCTGTCGGCCTGCCATGCAGCGCAAGCGCTGAAGCAATCACTGCCTGTTTCTTCTGCAACCCGGCATCATCCAAGCCCGCACCACGTCCGGTGCATACCTGAACATCCTTGCCAGTGCGACACGCCATAAGTGCAGAAGCACTGGTGGTATTGCCGATTCCCATCTCACCAAAGGCAAAGGTACGGTGCCCGAGCCTGACCAGCTCCTGTACCGTATCCATCCCAACTTGAAGAGCCTGCCACATCTGTTGGGCACTCATGGCAGGGAATTTACTAAAATTCTGAGTTCCCCAGGCGACCTTTCTTGATAGTATCTTTGGGTTATCAGAAAAATCGTGTGCCACACCAACATCAATTACGTGCAGACTCAGATTATTCAACTGGCACAGAAGGCCTACCGCCCCGCCACCTCGAACAAAGTTTTCACACTGCTGCCAGGTAATTTCCTGAGGACTTGAGGAGACTCCCTGTGCAACGACTCCATGATCTGCAGCAAATAACAGTAACTGCGGCTTGCCGAGCTGCGGATGCAGAGAACCGGTCATATCAACAATATCGACAACCAGATGCTCCAATCTACCAAGTGACAACTGCGGTTTCACTTTGTGATTCCAGATATTCCATGCCTGATCACGATAGGTTCCAAGAGGAGCTTCTACTGAAGGAATAGCATTCATAAACCGTAGTGTACCGATACCGACAGATGCTGTCCATAAGGAAAGGGACCAGCCTTTTTCATCGACTGGTCCCAATGTGATCAAGGAGCAGGATAGAGTTTCGGATACGAATTGCGCATCCCGCGCTGTACCCAAAGATACGGAATAACCAGCCAGTTGTTATCGACCGTGGGAACAATCTCTCCCTGAGTCTCGAACGCCTCCATCAGGTAGTACCGAAGATCCTGCTCAGAAGAGAAGAGAATACGGTCAAGCGCCTGTTGAGCATCGATACCTGCAGCAGCAAGATGACCTCCTCCACCTTGAGCCCGATACGAATTGATGGCCACTGTATATACCCGGTCATACTGAAAAGCAGCACCGGATGGGAGGGTCTTGATAGTGATCCGCTGTCCCGCCGGTTTGGTGATATCCACCACATAGTTGACTCCGGCCAAACTATCATAATTATAGTACCGGGTAGCGGTATCGTACGTATTATACCGTGGATTGAAAATCAGGTTCCCTTCAGCATCCCGTTTGAAGTTGATCAGGTCATCATCAAGGGATTTCATCTGATTAAACCAGTATTCGTATGAATATTCCAGGTAGGCCTTGATTTCTCTTCCTGTCATCTCCATGGTAAAGAGTAAATTCTCATATGGATAGAGACTGAAGAGATCCCGGACATACACCGGGCCGGATTTGATCGTGGCATCAAGCGACAGGGGAGCCGAAATTGATAATTCAGCACCGCTTTTTTCCAGCTGAATCTGATGAATCAGATCGACAAACTTGGAATCGCCGAACATGCTGTCACGGGAGGTGATAGTCTCACTGATGGAGCCCACCTGACGGGATACCCACGTTTTCACCTCGGAAACGGCATGTTCATACCTACTCATGAGATCCGTATCCACGGCGAAGGTATCCATGAGTATGGTTTCACCTTCAACAGCGTCCTTTGTCCAGCTCTGGCTTTCCTCATCGAAGACAAATGCAACCGTAGCTGCAGCTACCGATCGCGCTCCGTTCAAGGCGCCGAGTATGATTACTTCATCTCCGGAAGGACTCTGCACTACCATGTCGGTATCCTGATGATCATGCCCGCTGAAAATAATATCAAATCCGTCAACCTGTTGTCCGACGAGCTTACTGGCATTTTCATTACCGAGTTCTTCACTGTCCCCGCTATAGGTTTCATCGACTCCCGCATGGAACAGACCAACTATCAGGTCAGGTTGTTCCTGTTGTTGAATGATGGGAATCCATTTTTTTGCTGTCTGTACCATATCCTCAAAGCGAACCCCTTCGTATAGGTTCTGTGGAAGCCATTTTGGAATATAGGGAGTGATCATTCCCAACACGGCAATACGTAATCCATCGCGTTCAATAATCGTGTATGGATCTAATACCGGCTCACCGGTTTCAATCCAGACAGCATTGGCTGCAAGATACGGAAAATCAGCTTCCTGATAAACTCGCATGTACACATCGGGCCCCGCTTCAATATCATGATTACCCACCGATGCAGCATCGTACTGCATCGCATTCATCACTGAAGGAACGATGTGTGGATCATCGGTAGCCACAAAATTATAGTAATAGACAATTGGCTGACCCTGAAGGACATCTCCATTGTCTAGCAGAATAACACTCTGATCTAATGCCCGCTGTTCTTTCACATAGGAAGCTATCTGCATCTGCGAAGTAGGAGCGTCAGTATCCCGAATAAAATCGTAGGGGAACAGACTACCATGCAGATCACTGGTGGCAATAATCTTCACTGTCTTCTGCAGCTCTTCCGGCTTTATTACCGGCTCAGCCACCGGTTCGGGGATTATCGCTTCTTCGGCGACCGGTTCGGGGATTACCACTTCTTCAGCGACCGGTTCAGCAACAGGAATAACCGGTTCAGGTTCGGCAACGGGAGCAATTGGCTCCACTTCCTGAGTGGTGGCACACCCTGACAGGGTGAACAGCAGTATCATCGTGAACAGTAACAGGCCTGCAAATATATTCCTTTTCATGGATTCCTCCTGCGAATCATTTCTCTATTACTACCATAGTGTACAATCACCACACAATATTCTCAAGTTACTTTCGGAAAAGCGTCGGCTGTGATACAGTGCATCTTATGCATACAGCTGTCGATTTCCTGCTGGCGATCATGCTCGGAGGTACTATTTCCTGCATGGTCGTACTCAATACCCAACTCGGTGAACTGGCCACCATGCCCGTTTCATTCCTCATAAATCAGCTCGTCGGCATCATCGTGATCACCATAATCATGATCATACTCCGGATTAAACGGGGAAAACCAGCTGTTCGCCAAAAAGCTCCCTGGTATCTTTGGGGAGGAGGTATTTTCGGATTTTTCATCCTGAATGCAAATTATCTCACGATTGTCCATATCGGGGCCTCCCTTTCCATGGCTACTGCGGTATTCGGACAGTCTCTCGGTTCTCTTCTTTTTGATCTCACCGGATTCATGGGGAGAAAACGGTATGCAGTGAGCAGAAAAAAAGCCATGACCCTCACTGTAAGTCTTATCGGTATTGTGATCATGGCCTCTCAGGGGGGGGCTTTTGCCATCCCCTACGTTATCATCGGAACACTCACCGGCGCAATAACGATCGTACAGATGGTGTATAATTCACGATTTGCTGCCTACAAAGGGATTTTTTTCAGTGCCAGGCAGAATGTAATCAGCGGCCTGATCTTTGCTTCAGCTATCTATCTCATTACCGATGCGAAGACGGTTACACACGCATTCACTACCCTTCCCGATATTCCAATTTTCCTCATTCTCGGAGGAGGCCTGCTTGCCATAGTGGTCGTATCGGGAGCAAACTATGTCATTCCACGAATCCCTGCTATCTATTCGGCACTGCTGCTCAGCTCTTCACAGATTATTGTGAGTATAGTACTCGACCATTACCTCTATGATCTGTTCAGCGGCCGTCTGCTGCTTGGTGCTGTCATCATCTGCATCGGGATGGGAGGAAATGTCTGGGTAGACCAGACAGAGAAACGAAATAGCTCAACGGTCTGAAGCGATGCCATACCGGATAGGAAGGTCTTCAGCTACCTGCTCTGCCGGTTCAATAAACCCGTCCCGTATGAGATCTTCAAGACACTGCGCAATCCGTTCACGAGGAAAATCAATGCGCTTGGCGAGAGATTCGATATCGAGTGCACCCTGTTCAGTCAGAGAAACCAATAACAATCCCCGCAGTTGCCGATTGGATCCGGCAAATTTACTCTGTTTTGCATAATGGGCACTTCTTCGATTCGGATTGATCAGCACCTTTTTCAGATATACTCCGTAATCCATCAGCGCATAGTACCAATGCCGATAGTCAGTTTGAAACTGCAGTAAATCTTCCAGCTCACCTTTGAGAACTGTATCAGTTACCTGTGACTCATCCGGGTGAAATTGATGGATCAGCACCCGACGAATATTGGTTTCAAGATAGATGGCGGGCTTCTGGTAGGCGAAGGCCAGAATCGCGGCAGCGGTTGCAGGCCCGATCATCGGCATCTGGATGAGCTGATCATAATCAGCGGGTAACGTCCATCCGAATCGTTCACTTTCCCGAGCAATTGTCCGAAGTGCAAGTGCCCGTCGGTTATAGCCAAGTCCTCGCCAGGCCAACAGCACATCAGATATCTCAGTCTGAGCCATTTCGCGGAAACTCGGCCAGTGTGCAAGAAACAGCTGGTATTTGGGAAGAACACGATCGGTCTGGGTCTGTTGCAACATGAGTTCAGAGAGTAATATCCGGTACGGATCGTCAGTCTCCCGCCAGGGGAATGCTCTTTTCAGGGTCGCATAAGAATCCCACAGTGCATCACTGAACATACGCAGAGCAGCATTGCGACTGGATTTATCCAATACAGAGAGTGTTATGGGATCCGGTAATGACAGATCATTCATGCGGCTGTTCGCTCAACTGATGTGAGTTATGCCGTTCAGCCCGACGCTGTACACGCGCAGAACGTCTTTTAGCTCGTTCCCGGGCACGGCGCCGCTCTTCTTCTATGGTTTTACGATACGTCTTCCCACTTCCGATCATCACCGCGATAGGCTTCAGCGATTGGACGTTGGCACACACAATCTGCAATACACTGGTGATCGGCACGGCCAGGAACATGCCGGCGACACCCCAGATATACCCCCAGAAAGAGAGTGAAACTAAAATCACGAAGGGGCTGAGATTCAATTGCACACCCTGGATTCGAGGATCAAGAATATTGCCCAGCACGGTCTGAATGGAAATCATCAGGACCGCCACGTAGATGATATTTGCCCAGTTGGGAAAAAACTGCAAAAGTGCCATGACGATAGTCATCACCGTAATAATAATTGAACCGATGCTGGGAATGAAGTTGAGGATAAAGGCAAGCACACCCCACATGATGGCAAAATCAAGTCCGGTTGCCAGACAGGCAAGATAAAAAAGAACACCCGTGGCGATACTGATCACGGCCTTGAGCAGCAGATATTTCGATATTTGCCGATTCACCCGTTCAAACAGCACCGCTACCCGCATTCCTTTTCCCCGAGGAGCTGCAATTTTCAGTTTTGGTATCAGTGATTGACGCTCCAGGAGGAGAAACAGGACAAAGATATAGATCAGGGAAGCGGTTGAAACCACACTGATCGCTTTTTCACTAACGGAACTGAGTGAACTGAGGATGATACCCTGCCAGTCAAAGTTGATGTACGTGAGAAAACTGGTCCCCGCATCCAGATCCAGCAATTCAGCAAGCCATGCATCAATTACGGTAAATCTTCGGATGTACATCGGCAACCGTTGCACTAGCCGATCTATGGTGAAAAAAAAGAACCATCCGGCAAAGAGCAGAATAACCAGCAGCAGGAGCATGGCGATAACCACTCCAAGCCACCGTGGAACCTTCATTTTCTCCAAACGGTTGAGAAACGGATTCAACAAAAGAAACAGAAATACCGAAATCACCAGGGGTAAAGTCACCGATCCGGCTATCTTCAAAGCAGCCGCAACAGCAATAAATGCGAGAATGATAAGTGCGGTTTTTGCTGCATCTTTCGGTTTTTTTTCCTGTTCCAACATGTTCTTACTATATGCCAGCTTGGATAATACTGCAATATCTGTTATGAAAAGGGCATATGGAAAAGAACGCAAATCTTGCCCGAATACGCATTGTACTCGTAGAACCTCAGGACGGAGCAAACATCGGATCTGTCTGCCGGGCGATGAAGACGATGGGAATACATGATCTGGCGATCACCGGTGATAGAGAGTATGACGATAATCGTGTAAGAACACTGGCTCTGCATGCATACGACTTGTATGAACAGCATACGCGATACCAAACCCTGCAGGAAGCACTTGCGGACAGTGTTCTTTCGGTAGGCGCATCACGTCGACGTGGGAAGAATCGGAAATACTTTGCGCTTCTTCCTGAGCAGCTCGCCCAACGGATTGGGGATACCGGCCCAGGGCGTATTTCGATCGTTTTCGGTCGGGAATCTGACGGCCTGACCGATGCAGAATTGCATTTGTGCCATATGGGAGTACGCATACCCACCAGTGAGTCATTTCCCAGCCTCAACCTCGCCCAGGCAGTCCAGATTATTACCTATACCCTATTCAGAGAACTGGGACCTGCCGCCGGATTTGAACCGATATCCGAAGACCGTCTTCAGCATCTTGTAGGGACCATCGATGACACCTTCACCCGTATCCAATTCTACAAACAGCATGAACAGGAACAGGTAAAACGGTTTTTTCGCGATATCCTGGCCCGGGCGACACTCAGTGAAGGGGAAGCGAAACGACTGGAAAAAATGGTCATCAAGGTAGGACGCCTCAAAGTTCATAAATCCTGAGGAGGACGTGTATGCATCAGCATAGAGAACCGTTTCTGAATCCGATGCCGCGGGTAATCGCACACCGTGGAGACAGCCATCACTTTCCGGAAAATACGCTGGAGGCTTTTACCAGCGCCGTATCAATGGGTATCGATGTTATTGAAACTGATGTACACCTGTCGCGGGACGGTTCAGTAGTAATCTGGCACGACGATACCCTTGAACGAAACACCGATGGTGTCGGCAAGGTTGAAGATCATACTCTGGCAGAGTTGAAACAGCTCGATGCCGGCTACACTTTCACACGCGACGGCGGTAACACGTTCCCATTCAGAGGAAAACAGGTACAGATCGCTACACTTGATGAGGCATTACAAGCGTGCCCTGACCAGCGATTTAATGTCGATTTGAAAAGTACCGATCCAGCCATTGTTGATGCTTTTGCATCCGTGGTGCACAACCATCAGGCTGAAGACCGTATCCTCTGTGCCTCGTTTCACCTGCAGAATCTGCAGCTGATACGCAAACGCAACCCGCGTATCCTTACCAGCCTCACCACGCGGGAAGTACTTCCGCTCCTACTGAAGCAGAAACTGCATCTCCTTCCTGCTGTATTGCATACAGAAAAAACCACCGTATTTCAGATTCCGGTGAGACAATGGGGAATTCAGGTCGTGACAGATGATTTTATCAAGGCTTTTCACCAACGAAATGCAGTAATCCAGGTGTGGACCATCAATGACGAACACCAGATGCGCACCCTGTTCAAACAGGGGGTCGACAGTATTATGACTGACGACCCCGCAACGGTAATTCGCGTTGCAAACGAGCTCTCACTGTGCTGAATTATTCGGGAACCACCAGACATTCAGGAGCTAAATAAGGCCCTTCAATATCTTTAAAATACCGGTAGGTACCAACCTTCAGCTCAACTGCAGCAGCTTCATCGCAGATGATCATCGATTTCGGATGCAATTGCAGAGCGCTGCAGGTCCACCCATGATTCACCGGACCTTCAACCGCCGCCTGCAGTGCCCGGGATTTATTGTGTCCGTTGGCCAGCAATATCACTTCCTGCGCACTCATCACGGTCTGCACTCCAACGGTAATAGCAGTTTCCGGCACTTTGGAAATATCGTTATCGAAAAACCGGGAGTTCATAACCTTCGTATCATACGTCAGAGTTTTTACCCTGGTACGTGATTGCAGTGAAGAAAAGGGTTCATTGAATGCAATATGCCCATCAGCACCGATACCGCCAAGGAAAAGATGCACTCCACCATATTCGGCAATCTTCTGTTCATACGCGATGCATGCAGCGACCACATCAGGGGCATTCCCATCAGGAATATGCACATGATCCCGTGGAATATCGACATGACTGAACAGATGATCCCACATAAATGCATGATAACTCTGCGGATGATCCTCGGGAAGCCCGATATACTCGTCCATATTAAACGTAACGACGTTTTTAAAGGAAAGATATCCCTCCCGGTGCATGGCTATTAACTGCTTGTAGGTCCCGATAGGAGACGAGCCAGTCGGTAAACCGAGCACAAACGGATTCGATTCTGTGGGTGCATACTCCTTGATGGTTTTAGCGATATAACGAGCAGCCCAGCAGGATAGTTTTTCATAATCAGGTTGAATAATAAGACGCATAGATTCCCCCTTCACCTGTGTATGGTTTCATTAAACCACGGAAAAGGATGGGATACAAGCGTAGAGAAATCAGGAAGCTATCGGATTACCCCACCGCCGAGAACTACATCATCCTGGTAAAATACGACTGACTGGCCGGGCGTTACCGCTTTCTGCATCTCGGCAAACCGCACAGAAACCGAACCGTCGGTATTCGGGGCCACAATCGCTGCTTTCGGCACACCGGTCGAACGGATTTTAGCCTGTACCTCACACGGCTTTTCCAGATGGTTCACTGCAATCCAGTTCAGCTGATCAGCTTCCAGAGAATTTTTGAACGTATCCTCTTCATGTCCAACCACTACGATATTTTCCTTTGCATCAACTCCGATTACATACCACGGTCGTCCACCGGAGACACCTAAACCCCGTCGCTGCCCGATGGTGTACCGCCAATACCCTTCATGCTCACCCAATTTGTTTCCCTGCATATCGACAATCGGACCGGTCTTTGCTTCCGTCTGGAGCAGATCACTGTAGTCTCCACTGTAGAAATCCTGACTCTCTTCCTTCTCGTCGGTAAAAAAGCCATGCTCTTTACAGATCGAACGCGCATCAGCTTTGGTAAGGGTCCCGAGGGGGAACATAATCTCGGCAAGTTGCTGCTGAGTAAGACGGTAGAGGAAATACGATTGATCCTTACGGATATCAACCGCTTTTTTCAATACAAACCGTGAACCCTGCTGTGCCACCTGTGCATAATGCCCGGTAGCAAATCGATCAAACACAATTCCCGATTCCCGGGCGATTTTCGGCAATGCACCGAATTTAATCATACTGTTGCACCAGATACAGGGATTCGGAGTACGTCCGGCAAGATATTCATCCTTGAAATCTTCAAGTACAATCTGTTCATACTGCTCTGCACAATCAAGCACATGGTATTCAATACCGAGCATCTTGCTGATACGACGTGCCTCTGCAATATCTTCCTCTTCATTAGGGCCAAAACAGGCATTCTTATTCAATTCACCGGAAAAGGGATTTCCAGCTCGCCAAATCGACATCGTCACTCCCACTACTTCATGCCCGGCATGTTTCAGTAGTAATGCAGCTACCGATGAGTCGATACCCCCGCTCATTCCTACAAGAACCCGCATATATCCTCCAGGGTTTTACCCTTCTCTGTTCAGACAACAAGACCGCTCCAGATATCCGGAGCGGTCTTGGACGAGAGTGACGGGACTCGAACCCGCGATCTACGGCGTGACAGGCCGTCGCGATAACCAGCTTCGCTACACCCTCATCATCAGCAAGGAGAAACTACAACGTAGCGTGATTTTTGTCAACACCCCTTTTGCTATTTCTCGCTCTTTTCAATTGCTCCCCATGGGAGACTTCAGTATACTGCAACCTACAGGGAGGGTCTATGCAACTGGCAATAATGGAATTCTTCCAGCATATTTCATCACCGCAACTCGATACAGCAATGCAGTATATCACCATGCTCGGCGAAGAAACTCTGTTCATCATCGCCACCTGCACCTGCCTTTGGGCCATGTCAAAACATCGAGGGTTTGTTCTTTTTTCCACCCTGTTCACCGCATTGATCGGGACGGGAATACTCAAAGCGACCATCCGGGCACCGCGTCCATTCCAGGTAATCGCGGAAATTGAGGGAAAACGACTTGCTACTGCTACCGGATATTCATTTCCCAGTGGACATACCACCGGTGCCGCCGCTTTCTACAGCGCCCTCGGTCGCACGATAGGAAGAAAATGGATCTCCGCAGTCTGCGCTGCGATTATTCTTCTTGTGGGCATCTCACGTATGTACCTTGGGGTACACTGGCCAATTGATGTCTTCGGCGGCCTGGCACTGGGAATCACGGTCACGTTCGTCACCACCAGATGGTATGCCTCACTGTTCACGAGAAAGGCACGTCTTGCGAAATTTTGTGCAGCTGTCGGTATCATCAGCAGTACTTCTGCTCTGCTCCTGGCAATTCTGCTGGAGACGGGAATTGCAGATCCCGTCGGCTTTACCGATCTTCTGAAATTAATGAGCCTATCATCTGGAGGATATCTGGGATTCCTCTGGGAAGAGCGACATATCCGATACAGTACTGCAGGATCACGTACAACAAAACTGGTACGCGTTCTGGCAGGAATCGGGGTGATATTAGCCATTCAGGGATTGAAAGCAATTCTCCCCGATCTCTATATCTCCACCGTTTTCCGATACGCATCTATCGGGCTGTGGATTACCGCACTCTATCCGTTCCTTGGTACCCGTATCCGTATCGGGACAACAACGCTGTTCACTCGCGAGAGCTGATTATCTTTTTTTACGTGAGCGCTTGGCAGGTTTTGCAGATTTTGATAATTCAATCATCTGCTCTCGTGTCAGATCAGATAACCGTGATTCGTCATGCTTCATCTCTTTGGGAAGATAAAAATTGAGATCACCGATCTTCCCGTAGAATCCATACCTGCCGCTGTAGACACCTAATCGCTTCCCTTCATGCTCACCAAAATCAACCACCGGTTCTGCATTACTCCCCGATTTTGCCGATTTTCCATTCTGTTTCGGAGCGGCAAGCAGTTTCAACGCCTCTTCAAGTGTCACGGTGAACACTGCATCGATATCGCCAAGCGAACGAAACTCTTTTTTACATCCCACATACGGACCGTACGGCCCAAGTTGAGCGATAACCGGGTCCCCTGACTCGGGGTGACGGCCTAATTCGCGGGGAAGTCTGAGAAACTTGAGAATCTCTTCACAGGTCATACTCTCAGGCTCTCTGCCTTTCGGCACACTGAATCGCTTTGGTTTCGGATGCTCCTCAGTTTTTTCTCCCAGTTGGAAGTAGGGACCGAACCTGCCGGTGAGAAGAAATACCGGGAGACCGGTTGTATCGTCAACACAAATCGGTTCAGGTCCATCAGCATTATTTTTTTTGAGCTCAAGCAGTTTTTGTATCTCCGATTCAGTCAGCGTCCCGGGGAACATCGAATCAGGGAGCGAAACCGAAGTGGCTGTCTCCTGCTCTGCGGCTGCACTTACATAGGGACCGAACTTTCCAATCATGACATAATATGCATCTGAAATATGAGGGAGCTGAATCCGTTTTGCTTCTGCCGGCTTCACTTGTTCGATTTTCTGTGCAACCTGAAGGGCAAGCCCCTGATCTCCTTCATAGAATTTTTTCAGGAAGTCAAGCCGATCTACCTTCCCTTCTGCTATCCCGTCAAGGGCATCTTCCATTTTTGACGTAAAATTGTAGTCGACAAGATGAGAAAAATGATTTTCTAACAACTGCACTACCGCAAATCCAACGAAGGTCGGTACTAAAGCTGTCCCTTCCTTCACTACATACCGCTTCTCAAACAGCTTATCAATGATCGTTGCATAGGTCGAAGGACGACCAATCCCTTTCTTTTCAAGTTCCTGTACCAAAGTGGCTTCAGTAAAACGGGCGGGGCTCTTAGTTTCATGTCCCTGAGGATCAACGGAATCCACCGCTAAGACTGTCTGCTCCTGCAACTCGGGTAACAACCGTTCGGTATCTTCCAACGCTGATTCCGGATCATCTTTTCCTTCAACATACACTCGGATAAACCCGGGGAAGATAATACGATTACCGGTTGCGATGAACTGAGCATCACCGACTGCAATTTTTACGGAGGTGGTAGCTTTCACCGCTTCCGCCATTTGGCTTGCCAGTGTCCGTTTCCAGATAATTTCATACAACGCATACTCGATCCCATGCAATCCACTTGCTTCAGGATGGACGAAGGACTCTCCGGCAGGCCTGATTGCCTCATGAGCTTCCTGAGCAGAAGAGCTCTTCGTCGCATACTGACGTGGCGAGGGAGAAAGATAATCGAGACCGAATAACGACCCTGCGGCATCACGTGCACCTCTGATGCCCTCCTGGCTTAAGGTCGGCGAGTCAGTTCTCATGTAGGTAATCAGTCCACTTTCGTACAGCTTCTGCGCAATCCGCATAGTATCTTTAGCACTGAGCCGCAGTTTCCTGCTTCCCTCCTGCTGTAAGGTTGAGGTGATAAACGGAGGTGCAGGTCGTTGTTTCTTTTCCTTTTCATCAACAGAAATGACCTGCCAGGTCTGCTGAGCAAGCTGCTGGGCCAGCTCAGTCGCCTGAGCTTCATCAAGCACAAGCGGATGTTTATGTGCTGCAACCTTACCGGTTTCAGCGTCAAAATCCTTTCCGGTGGCAATGCGACGACCATCCACTGACTCGAGTCGGGCTTCAAACGATTGTTGCTTCGTATCCCCTTTCCGATATAATTGTGCTTTCAGATCCCAAAACGAGGCAGAAACGAAGCGCATGCGCTGTCGTTCCCGTTCAACTACCATTCGCAAGCCGGGAGACTGCACCCGACCGGCTGAGAGTTTCTGCTGGGACAGTTTCCGCCATAACACCGGCGATAGTGAGTATCCAAACAATCGATCCAAGACTCTTCGTGCCTCCTGCGCATGAACCAAGGCCATGTCCAAATCCCGACCATGATCGAGTGCATGCAGGATCGCTTTACGGGTGATCTCGTGAAACACCATCCGTTGATAGGGCACCTTCGGCTTCAACAACTGCAGCAGATGCCAGCTGATACTCTCTCCTTCCCGGTCCTCATCAGTAGCCAGGAGCAATTCGCTGCTGGTAGCAAGCTCGCTTTTTATCTCTCTGATGATTTTTTCTTTTCCCTTCGATACAACGTACTTGGGTTCATAATCATGCTCGACATCAATAGCGAGATCTTTTGCCGGCAAATCACGTACGTGCCCGTTGCATGCAATAACGGCACAGTGATCAGGGAGAAACTTCCTGATGGTTCGTGCTTTAGTGGGAGACTCAACAATAATGAGCATCTTGCCTTCGGTTGTCTGTTTTTTTGCCATGAATCAGTCCTTATCGAGCGCTGCCGACAACAGGTCGTGCGACCGGCAGGAACTACAGTTATAGGAATTGCCGGACGTTTTGTCAACGATTGACAGCGGTAGGAGAATCTGCACACAATGCCGGTATGAAACAAAATACCGCCAGATTACTTGTTGGCATGATCATCATTCTTGCCGGTCTTTCACTCATTTTGAAGGCTTCCGGCATTGAATTCAATCTCTTCTTTACCGGGTGGTGGGCAGCCGTGATGGTAGTGTTTGCCGTTCTGTCTATCGTACGGGGTAATGTCGGACCGGGGAATTTTGCTCTGCTGATTGCCGGAATATGGCTCCTTGCAGATCAACGGGGATGGATTCCCCAATCATTCAATACCGTCTACATCCTGGGAGCTGGTATTATTGGATTCGGACTGTTGTTTCTCTTCGGCCCGAAAAAAGAACCGAAGGAATCGGAAAGACCAAGAGAAGCACCCCACCGGCAGAAACAGAGAGCACCAGGTGGTAACCAATCTGATGACTCGCCGAGTTATACGGCGATTTTCTCCGGACAGGATATCCGTACCAGAGCCACTGCCTTCACGGGAGCCTCCCTGTTTGCTTTGTTCGGCGGTCTGACGATCGATGCACGTGATGCGCTCATTACGCACGACTGTATCATTGATGCAACGGCACTTTTTGGCGGCATAGAAATCCGATTGCCTAAAACGGTACGCGTTCAGGTGCGCGCTACCCCGTTATTCGGCGGAGTGGATGATAAAACCAAAGCACCGATTGATCCCAATGCCCCGATAGTAACCATTCGATGCCTTGCGGCCTTCGGTGGTGTCGATATTCTGTAGCATGACACAACCTTATCATATCGGTCTGATAGCCTGTTCTCCTGAGCAATCCCCCATGGCTTATCCGCTGGGTGCACTTTGCATCCAGACGGCCCTTGTAACGCATTCGACCCTTGCACCTCAAATACAGGTGGAACTCAAGCACTATATCGGAGACACTGATGATCCGATCGAAGCAGCTCAGGCCATTGTCCGGCAACACATTCCATTAGTCGGCCTCTCGCTGTATCTATACAATCGCAACTGGTTTGATCAGTTTATCGACCATCTCTTGACACATGCTCCTGATACCACCGTATTCGCGGGTGGACCGGAGGCTTTTGCACATGCCGAGGACTTTATTCAGCGGGGTCTGTCATTCATTATTCTCGGTGAAGGAGAAGAGAGTGTCTGCACTGCAGTGGAACAGATACTTCACGGCAAACAGGTATCCGGCGCAGGGATCTACACGGGTGATTCGGATAGGCTCATTCCAGCATACCCGTCTGATCTGAGTGCCCTTAACTCAGTATTACTCACCCACACCGTATCGGTGGATGATTATCAGGGGGTGTTGTGGGAAATGACCCGGGGGTGCCCCTATCATTGTGCGTTCTGTTTTGAATCACGCGGAAATCGACAGGTACGATCATATCCGATGGATCGTATCACTCAGGAACTGGAATTACTGATTGAGCACCACGTAGAGCATATATTTGTCCTTGATCCCACCTTTAATCTCAACCGGGAACGGACGATAGCCATTTTAGACCTGTTACGGAACCGGGTGCCGCAGGATATGCATTTTACGTTTGAAGTCCGTGCGGAACTGCTTGATGAGCAGATTGCTTATCTGTTCAGCACGTTTCACAGTTCTCTGCAGATCGGACTGCAAAGCAGCAAACCCTCAGTACTGATGGGGATCAGCAGATCGTTTCAGGCAGATCGTTTTTCTCAAAAAATTGCCTTACTCAATCAATATGGGGTGGTTTTCGGACTGGATCTGATCATCGGGTTACCCCAGGACACCCTCCAGTCATTCATGGAGAGCCTGAATTTCGCAGTTTCATGCAAACCGAGTAATATTGATATTTTTGTACTGGCAGTGCTTCCCGGAACTCAGTTGGCAGAAGATGCACAGTCGCTCCAGCTTCACTATCTCCCGGAAAGTCCCTATCTGCTGCAATCAAGCCCATCTATGCATGCCGATGATATTGCCGCGGCAATCCGGTTGAAAGAAGCCTGTGATGTACTCTATACCGCAGGGCATGCCGTCATGTGGTTTCATGCACTCTGTGACGTACTCCAATGTACCGCCTCCGAGGTTTTCTCCCGATTTGCCGATTACACGGAAACCTATCCGGTATCTGATGACCAGGACATCTTTTCTGTACAGGAACAATTTGTCCGCAATCAATGTACAGCACCTTCGCTTTACATGCTCTTGCCGATAATCCTCAGTTATATGGAACTCCATCAGGGTATCTCCTATCTCCAGGAGACTGGAGATCCACCGGTGGTGCATCTCTGGTATACACCGGACGAACTTGCAGAACTCGATTCTATTGATGTGAGAACCTTTCATAACCGCTTTACGGCAAGTGATACGACTGTTTCCTATTTGGTTCTGAGTGACGATGGGACGGTATATGTTGAACCGTTGGTATGATGATTGCCAGGGAGCAGCAGGTGCCGTATAGTGTTCGTACAAGGAAAAACAGCATGAAAAGACATCCGGGCCTTCTGATAGCAAGTATTCTCCTTATATTGGTTCTTTTATCCAGCAGCTGTGCCATGCAGCAGGGGTTGAGTCTGACACGAAACCGTTCCGGCTGGGCCACCACTGATTTGTACGTGTACGATTTCTTCCTTACCGTGTTGGAAGATTTTGAACCGTTCACTGAAGAGGAAGAAGAGATTTCGATGATGGATGCGAGCGTGGAGGATTTCGTCAGAAATCTCAATCAGAGTCCGAGCGCGAGTGACGTCTCGCTCATGTATATAGGGACCAACGGATACTTCATCGATTTCACCTTCTCCAGCTTAGAAGACCTGCTTGCCGATTTGAATCGTAAAGAACCGCAATCTATTGCACGGGTGAGAGAAACCGATCAGCGAACAACACTCACCTTCTATTTGGATATCGACAATTACCCTCAGCTCACCCAGATGGTACCGTTTCTTGCCGATCCCAATTTTGAGACTTTCGGCCCACTATACAACGTAGGGATGAGTGAAGAAGAGTATCTCGATATGATCAGCTACATTCTCGGAGAGGAAGGCCCTGAAGCCATTGAGAACAGTGTAATATCGTTGCGGCTCACCACTCCTTCAGTCATTACCGATTATCGTGGGGGAGTCAAGGAGAGCCCGAATTCCATCCGCTTCGATATCCCCCTTATCGACTTTCTGTTGCTAGCTGAACCGATAGAATTCAGTGCGTCCTGGTAGCTAGAGATTAAATCTGAAGTGCATGACATCTCCATCCTGCACAACATACTCTTTGCCTTCGATACGGAGTTTTCCCGCCTCTTTCACCTTTTGTTCACTCCCATAGGTAAAGAGATCGTTACAGTGATAGACTTCCGCTTTGATAAACCCTTTTTCAAAATCGGTATGGATCACTCCTGCCGCCTGAGGAGCTTTATCGCCGGCATGGAACGTCCAAGCCCGGTTTTCGTCACTTCCTGCGGTAAAGAAGGTGCGCAGTCCCAGTGTACGATATCCGCTATGAATCAGTTGAATGAGTCCTGATTCTTCCAGCCCTACTGCCTCAAGAAATTCAGCACGTTCCTGCGGTGTGTCCAAAGCGGCGATTTCAGCTTCAATCTTGCCGCAGATCACCACCGTTTCTGATCCTTCTGATTCAGCTATGCCGCGCACTACACTGACGAACTCATTATCGGTACCGATACTTTCTTCATCAACATTGCACACATAGATCATCGGTTTCAGGGTGATCAGATGGAGATCGTAGATGATTTTCAGTTGATCTTCCGTAAGGTTGAGGCTCCGGGCTGCAATACCATTACCCAGTGCTTCACGGAGTTGTTCGAGCACGGGAAGCAGCTGCGCTGCCTGTTTTGCTGTCTCCTTATCAAGTCGTGTCATCTTGGATACTTTCTGATACCGCTTCTCGACTGTCTCAAGATCGGCAAGAGCAAGTTCAATCGTGATGGTTTCAATGTCACTAGCCGGATCTATACGGTTATCGACATGGACGATATCGGGATCCTCAAAACATCGGACCACATGAACCAGCACCCCTACCTCGCGAATAGAGGCAAGAAACCGGTTGCCTAACCCTTCACCTTTCGATGCACCGGCGACCAATCCGGCAATGTCTACAAATTCTACTGTAGCAGGAATCACCCGTTGTGCCGGTATCAGTTCAGCAATCTTATCAAGCCGTGCATCTGGTACGCTCACCATTCCGATATTCGGATCAATTGTACAGAATGGATAATTGGCTGCTTCAGCCTGAGCTGAGGACAGAGCAGAGAAAATAGTTGACTTACCGACATTCGGCAGTCCGACGATACCGCAGTTTAGACCCATGGGAACCCCTTCGTAAGCTTGTAATGCCCGCTGAGTATAGCATATAATAGCAACAGAAGTAACTGCCTGGAGCACCATGCAAAGGAGCCCGATTTATTACGAGCACATCATCAATCATCAACATAGAACCACAGCAGACCCATGCATATATCATCACGCTCCGCCTTCCCGGAGAAGACGCGAGGAGAGCCGAAGCTCGTCTTGAGGAACTGCAAAGTCTGGTAACCACGATGGGAGCAGAAATCACCGGATCGCTCATCATCGGATTGCGCGAAGTACATCCTGCAACTTTAATCGGCTCGGGTAAAGTAGCCGAGCTGCAGGTCATGATCCAGGAAGCTGCATCTGATTGCATTATCTTCGATCATGATATCGCCCCACGCGTCCAGCGGAATCTGGAACAGCTTTTTGATTGTGCCGTGATCGATCGACAGGAAGTGATCCTCCAGATATTCAGTGATCGGGCGGCAACCCGTGAAGCGGTATTGCAGGTAGCATTGGCACGGCAGGAGTATTCACTACCCCGACTTACCCGCAAGTGGACACACCTTTCCCGTCAACGCGGTGGTATGAAAGGAACCCGTGGAGAGGGAGAAACCCAGTTAGAGATTGACCGTCGTATCGTGATGAATAAAATTGCATCATTGAAACGGGAACTGCGGAAGGTTGAATCGCAACGCTCGGTACAACGCAAAAACCGCCAGGAGGGGTCCATTCCTACCGCTGCAATTGTCGGGTATACCAATGCAGGGAAATCGAGTCTGCTGAATCTTCTTTCACACAGTGATGTACTGGTGGAGAATAAACTGTTTGCGACCCTTGATCCGACCACCCGGAATATTTCGCTCCCCCGGGGAGGAGAAGTGCTTGTATCCGATACCGTCGGATTTGTCAGCGATCTCCCCCACCAGCTGGTTGATGCATTCAGATCGACGTTGGAAGAGACCCGATACGCAGATTTCATCATCCATGTACTTGATGGCTCACATCCCGACATGCTGCAATGTTATCAGACAACCATGGAAGTCCTTGAGAGCCTCGATTGCGCAGAAAAACCAATGATCCTTTTCGTGAACAAGATGGACGCCCTGCATGATGAGTTCTCTGTTGCCCATATGAGGGTGGAACATCCTGATCTCATCGCTGGATCAATTCACCAAAAGACCGGTATTGATGAACTGACTGAACAGATTGAACACCTCGCGCATATCGCTCATCCGGATCTCTCCTATAAATTTCCACTCTCCCGAGGGGACCTCGTTGCCAAAATCAGAGCGAGCGGTACGATTATTTCAATTGAGTATGATGAGCAGATCACCGTTCGTGCACGAGTTTCTCAACAGCTCGTCGAGAAACTCAAATCGTGGCAGATTTCCTAAACAACATCATAAACCCAAATGGTCTTTTCCTGTATACGATACAATGGTATTGAATAAAATCTCTTGGTAGTAATGCATTATTTTACTTATTTTATTATCTACACAACATACCTGATTCCCATCCCTTACGATTTAGGAACAACGTAAAAGAGAACATCGGTATGCTGTAATGTTATTATAAACAGAAAAATACATAGACAAATACGATTTTTCATTGCGTTTGATACTCCTCTGTGTTTAATTCATTATCGATATATTCTTTTATGGAGGTGGTTATGAAAAGGAAATTATTACTCATGATCCTGATTCTTTGTCTTGTCGCTACAATGGCATACGCTCAGCCGAAGAACGCTGCCAGCCTGAATCCGATCGGCATTATTTTCAATATGTACATGGGAAGCTACGAACGAGTTATTACCGACTATCTCGCTGCAAACGTGGTGTTTGCCTACACACCCAATCTGATGTGGGTAACCGATATATCGGCAATCAATGTAAATCTTGGAGCACGATATTATATGGGACCGCTATTGGGCGATCTCCTTGGCGATTCTTTAGAAGGTTTTGAAGATATTCTATTTACCCCAGCTCCAATCGGCCCCTTCGTGGGAGCGTACCTCGGTATGTCTTCTATTTTCGGCGATACGTTCAACATCGGCGGAGGTGCAGACCTTGGGTATAAATACACGTTCTCTAATAATGATTTCGCACTCTTTGTAGAACCATACATCGGAGTGGAATTTTTAACCAATGATCCAGACACCAATGGGTTCAAATACGGAGCCAACTTCGGTATAACGTTCTAATCTCGATTTCTCCTGAATTGAAGAGCCACCTCCCCTGCTCAGGGGAGGTTTTGTGCAATTGCAAATATTTATGCCACAAAAAAACAGCCACAGCAGTCGAAACCACCGTGGCCATAATACGTGCCGACGTGTTCTACTCGAAGTACCAGAGTGCTCCGAGTCCACCCTTGAAACTGAAACCTGACTTAGTGAAGAGATTCCAACCGGGTGCGAGGTTCAGGAAAACCTCAACCGGGTACTCTTCAAGGTAGTACGATGCACCCACGACACCGTTTACCGACATCTGGAAACCATCATTGATACCGAGACCAACGAGCGCACCACCGCTGATGTAAATGGGGAAGTCACCAAGTTCCACTTCAGTAATATCGTACAAAGCACCAGCGTCAAGATAGAAACCACTACCAAAATTCCATGTAAGGTTACCAAGAACTCTAAAATCGTCCATTCCATAGCGCATGGTAAGACCGGTAGGATATCCCAGAGTAAGTCCTACTCCTACTCCGTTTGTCTTTGAGTAATTAGCAGCAGACAACGGCAGAGCGATAATCAGTACAAGAGCAACGACTAATAATACTTTTTTCATACGTTCTTTCTCCTTTGGGATGCTATCCCGTATTAAATTCCTATTTGCATAGTACTGCAAAAAGCAAGACTAATCCACAGGTATTACATATAATTACACTTCAAAGCTAGAAAGGTTACAACCCCTTTGTATTTTAGACACTTAACCAATAATCGTCAATCTGATATGCTCGGACGTAATCAGGGAGGGAAGCTACTATGAATAAAGAAGCCAATGACCGCCAGTTAACCGTTCGCGGTGTTGTTATCGGTCTACTCGGTCTGATCGTTATCACCAGCAGTTCTTTGTACGTTGCACTGCGTATGGGAGCTCTTCCCTGGCCGACAGTTTTTGTTACCGTAGTCAGTTTTGCCATATTGCGCCGCTTTAAAAATTCCTCATTACCGGAAATCAACGTAACTCATACTATCATGAGTGCAGGTGCTATGGTTGCAGGGGGTTTGGCCTTCACCCTGCCCGGCATTTGGATGCTCAACAGTGAAGCAGTAGTCTCTCCAATCTCTATTCTCATCATTACCCTTTCAGGTGCATTACTCGGTACCCTATTTACCATTACGGCACGCAAACGATACATCGTTGAAGAAAAACTGCCCTATCCGATGGGGCAAGCAGCTTATAATACCCTGATTGCAGGCACAACGAAGGGGAAAGGGGCCGTATTGCTGTTTTCCTGTATGGCAGCAAGTGTCGTATTCACCATTTTTCGCGATGGCAATCCGATCATTCCCGCAGTGCTGATCCTGTTTGCCGGTAATGCACTCGTTCCCGCGGTTGCTGTATGGGTATCTCCGATGGCTGCAGGTATCGGAGCGATTATTGGACCGGTGCTTTCACTGGTATGGCTCGGTGGTGCGGTATTTGGTTATCTCCTGCTGACTCCCATCGGTATTCTCTCAGGGCTCTTTTCCGATATGGCAGCATCTAATCTGTTCAGAGAAAACCTCGGTATCGGTTTGATGGTCGGTACGGGGATCGGTATTCTGGTAAAGGCTGTGTATCAGAAAATTGTCCAATTCAGAAAAGGGGACACCCGGAATCGAGTTGAGGGTTCCCCATTTTCTCTTCCTGCAGGTAATGCACGATGGGTTGCACTTGCGTTAATAGTCGGTATCCTCATACTGCTCAGCGCAGGTTCTGAAATAACCTTCCTGCAGGCAATCGTTACGATCATCGGCATCTATCTCACTACGCAACTGGCAGCGATGCTCACCGGACAGACTGGGATCAATCCCATGGAGATTTTCGGTATTCTTGTGCTGTTGGCAATTCAGGTTATCTGGAATCCTTCAACCATAGCAGCCTTCTCTGTCTCAGGGGTAACCGCAGTCGCCTGTGGACTCACCGGAGATATGATGAATGACCTGAAATCGGGGCACCTGGTGGGAACTCGGCCTTCGGCGCAGATCATCGGTGAAGGAATCGGTGCAGTAGTCGGTTCTGGAGTAGCGGTAATCGCTCTGTTTGTGTTAAAAGATGCATTTGGCGGGTTTGGCAGCGACATGCTGCCGGCACCTCAGGCTCGTGCAGTCACTGCCATGGTCGGAGGTCTCGGCCATGTACCGGCATTCATCATCGGAGCAATACTCGGCATACTCCTGTATGTAGCCAGTATTCCTGCCGCTACCCTAGGTCTGGGTATCTACCTGCCTATCAGCATCTCCAGCATCATGGGAATCGGTGCACTGCTGTTTCTCGGGGCTAAGGCAATTTTCGGTGCTCGATATAAGGAGCAGCTTGCAGAAAAGACGAGTTTGGTAGCAAGTGGGTTCCTTGGTGGTGAAGGAATCACCGGCGTACTGCTGGCTATTATTGCCATGTTCGCGTAAACTGCATCGCATGGATACTGAAAGAAAAATGCCCAAGAGCCTGTATGGCTTGAAACCAAACGAGCTGTTCGGAGCACTCGGTCTGGAAAAAGCGTATCAGGGAAAACAGATTTACCGTTGGCTGATTCGTTGCGTCACAAGTTTTCATGAGATGACCGATATCGCAAAAACCGTGAGAGAATCACTGCAGGAGGCAATGCCTTCTCTTACCTCTTCAACCGTAGTCGATATACAGACCGACGATACGGGAGCAACCAAGCTGGCCATTGCTCTGCACGATGGTGCGATAGTGGAATGTGTGCTGCTCACTGACAAAGAGGGAAGAAAGACCGCATGTCTTTCCAGTCAGGTCGGTTGTGCCATGGGCTGCCGATTTTGCAGAACGGGAACTATGGGGCTCGTACGCAATCTCCAGGCATATGAAATCATCGAACAGTTCGTTCACCTGAGAAGGATCGCTCCCGACACCTCTCACATCGTCTTCATGGGAATGGGAGAACCACTGACTAATACCAAAGAGGTAATTCAGGCAGTGATGTACCTGCATGATCCTCAGGGCTTTGATATCAGCATGCGCCGCATCACCATCAGCACGTGTGGCGTAATCCCAGGAATTCACCAGCTTGCCGAACTGAACCTACCGGTGAAACTTGCCGTATCACTGGTGACTGCAGACACAAGACAACGATCACAAATCATGCCGGTAAATAATGCATATCCTCTGGATGAACTCAAACAGGCACTGTTGCATTATCAACATGTGATCGGCAAACGTTTCACACTGGAATATGTCATGCTCCACGATGAGAACACCGGTAGTGAGGCAGCTCAGAAGCTTGCCCAGTTTATTCGCGGGCTTGATGTGATGGTAAACCTCATTCCCTGGAATCCGGCAGCAGAGTTACCGTGGCAGACTCCCAGCAGGAGAGAGATCGATGCATTCACCGGTGAACTCGATAAACTGGGAGTCCCCTATACCCGAAGATTCTCTCGGGGAAGAGGGGTCAATGGCGCCTGCGGTCAGTTAGCTACGAAGATCCCGGTATGCGACAGCAACGGTTGATTACTGAATTCACCCTCTCGGACACCGCTACTCTCGGGGGACCGGATCCTATACAGCCCTGGTCCCGTACCACTGTACGAGTAGTGATTGTGCATCAAGATCACCTGGTATTTTCCTACATGGCAAACCGCAATCAGTACGTGCTCCCCGGAGGAGGAATTGAACCCGGAGAATCACTGCAGGTGTGTGCGCAACGGGAATGTCGCGAGGAACTGGGCATGATCATCACCGCAGATGCTCCATCTGCGGTAGTTCGAGAATACTATGACGGTATCTTGCGGTATCAGAACTGGTATGTACTGGGGACCTTTACCGGAGAACGGACAGACAAAGCAGTGACAGCAGAAGAACAATCGCTGGGATTACGTGAAGCGTGGATACCGCTGCAGGAAGTGGAAAAAACTCTTATGGGGACCAGAGCGCATCTCATGAAGGATGAATATCAGGTCCCGCATGTACAACGCGCAATTACCAACTGTCACAGACGGGAGTTGCTTGGTATTGCTGCATGTCTTGTATGGGATTATGAGCACCTGCTGACAGAGCGTTCAGCAGGTGGCAACTTGATCATTACGGAACAAGAGCTAGAAGTAGTACATAGCTCCAGCTGACCCAAGGAAACCAAGACCGGAAGCCCATCCTCCAAAATAAATTTCTGGCCCGGCTTTCACAAAGATTTTCAGGGGCATATCATCCATGTACCAGGACCAGGTAACGGGGATACCTAACCCAAAGAAGGATAAAGTCGTAATATAGATGTCAAAATGTCCACCGACACTCAGATAGAGGTCAAGACCCCAGTCTGATTGTACAAAGGGAGTTTCAAAATTGTAGTCTCCTCCAAGCCTAATGAGAAATGCACCTTGGCTGTAACCAAGAGCTGCACTAGCGCTGGCCACACCGAAATCATACTCACCAGTAACGCCAATTTGGAATGGCAATCCGGTAATGAGACCGGCACGTATCCCTTCGCGTGGCTGTGCAGCGAAGACTGCTGTTGAGGAAATGACCAGAACGATGATCATTACGAACAAGACTTTTTTCATATATTCCCCCTTCATCTGTCAGAAGACAGTATGCGTTTGCATTACACCCCTATTTTTGATGCTGTATTGGGCATTGTCAAGAAAAATTCTATAAATTTGTCATGATAGATTGCATATATGGGGGAAATATACCCCCGCGAGGGGAGAATCCTGCGGGGGAGAACTTGTCAGAAGTGACTTTTATTCCAGAACTGCCTTGATTCTGCGGACACCGGCAGATGACGACTGTTCCTTTTTGATCTTAAAGTGCCCCATAGTGCCCGTGTGCTCAACATGTGGTCCGCCGCATACTTCCTTGGAGAAGTCTCCTACACTATATACTTTGACCTGTTCGCCGTACTTACTTTCAAAAAAGGCTATCGCTCCCTGTTCTTTCGCCTCTTCTACAGTCATGGTCTCATAACTCACCGGCAGATCTTTCTGTATGACATCATTGACAATATCTTCAACCTGCTGCAGCTCCTCTTTTGTCATAGACGCATCGTGCGTAAAGTCAAATCTCAGCCGTTCCGGAGTGATATTTGATCCTTTCTGTCCAACGTGGTCTCCCAGTACCATGCGGAGAGCCTGGTGAAGGAGGTGAGTTGCGGTATGCAGTGCCGTAGTGAGTTCACTGTGATCGGCAAGGCCACCTTTGAACTGCTGTTGTGCACCTGCCCGTGATACTTCCTGATGCTTTTGAAAGGCTGCATCAAATCCTTCGGTATCCACCGTAAAGCCATGCTCGGCAGCAAGCTCTTCAGTAAGTTCGATGGGGAAACCATACGTATCGTACAGCTTGAATGCAATGCGACCGTTTATAATGCGACTCTTTCCCTTCAGAAGGTTGGGCAGCATTTTTTCGAATTCATGTTCTCCCTTTTGCAGGGTAGCAGAGAATTTTTCCTCTTCAAAACCCAGCTCCGTCATAATGAAGTCACGATTTGAGAGCAGCTCGGGATATGCTTCACCGTACATCGTTACCACCACTGTGGCGAGTGCCGAAAGGAATTTGCCCTCGATGCCTAACTTGCGGCCATGTCGTACCGCTCTTCGGATAAGACGGCGAAGAATATACCCCTGCCCCACATTGGACGGCTTGACTCCACGCTGGTCTCCCAGGATGAACACACTCGTGCGTACGTGATCGGCGATAATGCGAATCGAGACATCCAGATCTTCATCAGAGCCGTACTGTTTTCCCGATAGCTGCTGAATCTCTGCAATGATTGGAGAAAAAACCTCAGTCTCATAGACTGATTTTTTCCCCTGAAGCACTGCAATGGTCCGTTCAATACCCATTCCGGTATCAACACATTTTCGATCTAGGGGAACATACGTTCCTTCCATGGTTTTGCGGTATCCCATGAACACATCGTTCCAAATCTCAAAATATTTTCCACAGGAACACCCTGGCCGACAATCGGGACCACAGGATGCACGTCCGGTATCGATGAACATTTCCGAATCGGGACCGCATGGCCCTGCTTCTCCTGCCGGACCCCACCAGTTATCCTCACGGGGAAGGAAGTAAATGCGCTCATCAGGAATGCCGAGACTTTTCCAAATGGCGGCTGACTCTTCATCACGCGGGACATCATCATCTCCGGCGAAAACGGTCACTGAGAGTTTGTTCGGATCAATATGGAGCCACTTCGTAAGGAATTCGTAACTGTACCGGATGGCATCTTCTTTGAAGTAGTCCCCCAGCGACCAGTTACCGAGCATTTCAAAAAAGGTCAGGTGGTGCGGATCTCCCACTGCATCGATATCACCGGTTCTGATACACTTCTGGTAATCTACCAGACGGGTTCCTGCAGGATGATACTGTCCCAGGATATAAGGGACGAGAGGGTGCATTCCCGCTGTGGTAAACAACACGGTGGGATCATTTTCCGGAATCAACGATGCTCCAGAGATCTGTGTGTGATCTTTGGAAACAAAAAATGCAATAAAACTGTCGCGTAATTCATGTGCTTTCATAGAGGTGAATACTATGCAAGGAGCACCCCTGTGTCAAGACAAGTCAAAAAGTGACAGTTGGG
Source organism: uncultured Spirochaetaceae bacterium (assembly GCA_964482325.1). Taxonomy (GTDB): domain Bacteria; phylum Spirochaetota; class Spirochaetia; order Sphaerochaetales; family Sphaerochaetaceae; genus CAYZJV01. The sequence continues at coordinate 69,496 of CAYZXD010000008.1, forward strand.
TTTCGGGCATCTGCTCCGGGAATTTCCGGGAGGTGGGAAAGAGCCGTGCATGAAGCAGCTGAGGCTGTTTCATCACCAGAACCTGAGGCATAAGCGAAAGCTTTCGCGGCCACAGCAGGGAACGATTATCCAGTACATGCTGAAAGAGGACCACTTTTCTCTGCTGCTGCAGGGCATAGTACGCCTGTTTCACACAAGCACCGCCATCCCGTTCCTCAATGATTACCGTGGCGGTACAAAGCGCACTCATAAGCTGATTGCGCATGGGGATATGCCATTTCTGCATCGGAAATACCGGACTGAATTGCGTAACCAGTAAACCCCGCTCACCGATAACACTTTGCAGTTCCCGATGTTCGTCTGGATACGATTCAATGAGCGAGGAACTCAGGACCGCAATGGGCGGCCTCCCTACCGAGAGGGCAGTGATATGTGCAATGCCCGAAATGCCTACATCGAGGCCGGAAAGGGTAACCACCTCATGTGAGGCAAGAGCTGAAACCGAATTCTGAGTATAGGACTTCCCCTCATTGCTGGGATTTCTGTTGCCGATGATGGCGACACACTTTTTTTTCAACAGTGAGCTGTCACCCCGGAGATAGAGAAATCTCGGAGCAGTTTCTCCTGGCAAAAATGCAGGATAGTCGCTGTCATCCCGTTTTACGATCCGATCCTGTGGTTCAAGACGCAGGAACATTCCTTTCACCCGGGAGTGACTTTCCAGGAGGTGCTGCGCAGAAATCTGGAAAGTTTCTGCATAGGTATTGGGATGATAGGTAAGCGGGTCAGACAGACGGATCACATCTCCGAGTCGATCGAACTGGAATTCAACCTGTGATACACTTTGTTTTGAAACGATCTTCAGTGTCTCAAAGTTTATCGCTTCCTGAAGATGTCTGGGAATGGAGTCTGTCTCAGTCATAAGGTGAGTATAGTATTATTGGCATCAGGGAGTAAATGCAGAGATGCCAGCATCACGAGGTGATACTGGCATCTGCCGCCTCTCGGAATCGAACCGAGGACACAAGGATTTTCAGTCCTTTGCTCTACCAACTGAGCTAAAGCGGCGTAACTTTCACGGTTATACCCTTTCAGCGCCGAATCTGTCAACCCCTTCGGTGAAGGAAAACCGGACGAAGCGTAATCTCTCCGGAATTCAGCTTTTCCACGACCCCGTCATCGGTGCGTACCATCAGTGATCCATCATCAGAAATCTCCAACACCTCACCTTTGTGGGACCGATCCCCTTGAATTATCTGCACACGCCGGCCAAGTACAATACTTCGATCCCGATAGCATTGCATCACATCAGGCTCTTCGATGTTTTCGATCATCCCAAGCACTTCTTCAATTATAGCGGCACAGAGATGATTCCGGGAGAATCCTGCCGGGACGGTCTGTGGAAAAACCGCTGAGGCAATCGAAGCAATTTCGGGAGGGAACCCACCGACCGGTACGGTACAATTTACCCCGATACCGACAACCACACTCTCGATTTTCCCGCTTTCAAAACCACTTATACCTTCCGTGAGAATACCGCAGACCTTTTTCCCATCCATGTAGATATCGTTAACCCATTTAATCGCAGCTTTTCGTTCACTGAACCGCTCAATCGCCTGACAGACACCTACAGCGACTGCTGAGGTGATGCGCAATGCCAGAGTGCTTGCCACATCACGGCGGATGATCATACTGAGGTACAAACCACTGTCACCGGGAGAAAAAAAAGATCTTCCCAATCGCCCCCGTCCGGATGTCTGCTCACCGGCGATAACAATCGTCCCATGAGCAGCTCCTTCAGTGGCAAGACGCTTTGCTTCACGGTTTGTAGAATCTATCTGGTCATAGTAGTGGATATCTACCGGAATATCAGGTGACAGCACTGAGCTGACCCCTGCAGCTGAGAGGATATCACTCGATGCGGCTAGGCAATAGCCTACCTTCGTAGATGAGGTGATCTCATAACCGCGATGTCGTAATTCCTCAATAGCCCGCCACACAGCGGCTCTGCTCAACCGGAGTTGCTGTGCGATATGTTCTCCCGAAATGAACATCCCCCGATGTGTTTCGAGGATATGAAGAACTTGTTGCTGTGTTGTCATACTCCCCTCCTGCTCTCAGGTGCATCCTACGCTATTGTAAACATAAAGAAAAGTGATTGTTTACAATAACCGCTCTTTTATGGTATAGCACACAACAAGGAGTCTGGTATGAATCTGAGAAGCATTATCATCACCGCATTATTTGCCGCACTCTTAGTTGCGGGGGCTTATATCATTATCCCGGTAGGTCCCGTCCCCATTACGTTGCAGACAGCTTTTGTTCTCCTTGCGGGGATTCTCGGGGGAAGGAAGATTGCAGGTGCAGCGGTGGCAATCTATCTCGTACTTGGTGCTGTTGGTATGCCGATATTCAGCGGCGGTATCGGAGGATTTGCCCATTTCGCCGGTCCTACCGGCGGCTTTCTTATCAGCTGGCTCATTGCAGCTCCCATCGCAGGGTGGTTCACCGATCGTATTTTCCGAAATTCTGCCAAAAAGGAACAGCTGACGAAAAAAGACCTGCTGTGGATCATTTTCGGTACCATTTCAGGTACGATAGCTATTTATCTTATCGGAATTCCGTATATGAAGATGATCCTTGATTTTTCCTGGTCACAGGCCATTACGGTCGGACTGCTCCCCTTCATCCCGGGAGATCTGCTCAAGGCCGTTGCGGTGGTGCTGCTGGGGAATCTCTTTGCTGTACGGGTGAGAACTTTTATACACGACGGAGCTCAGAATGCATCAGATGCTGAACATTGAACATCTCCATTTCTCTTTTAATAAGCATCCCGTACTCTCCGATGTTTCGTTCACGGTACCCCCGGGGGCGTTCATGATCCTTTCGGGCAGAAACGGCAGCGGAAAAAGTGTATTACTTCGCTGTATCAAAGGATTATATCCACTGCACCGTGGAACCATCATGCTGGGAGATACCGACTTGAGCCGAAAACCGGCTCAACGTAACCGGCGAATTGCACTTGTTTTTCAGGATGCCGACACGCAGATAGTCGGACAGACAGTAAAACGGGATATCCTGTTCGGGTTGGAAAATCTGGGAATTCCTGCAGCTGAACAACACCGCCGATTGGATGAGACCGTACAACTGCTTGGTCTCCAGGATCTACTGCATCAACGACCGAGAACGCTGTCAGGGGGAGAACGACGTCGGTTGGCAATTGCGGGCGTGCTCGTCATGAAACCTGAGGTACTTCTCTTGGATGAACCGTTTGCCAATCTGGATTATCCGGGAATTGTTTCGGTACTTGAGGCGCTGATTGCATTGCATCACAGCGGTGCCACCATCGTAATCGCAACTCATGAGATAGAGAAAATTCTCGCGCACGCAACCGATCTTGTCGTTCTAGATAAGGGCTCCGTTGTCCTTTCGGGCAGCCCGCATCAAGTAATCGCACAGGTTTCTCAGTACGGTATCCGCAGACCGACGTACAACAACCGGCCGATTGCAATTGAGGAATTATCATGGTTGAGGTGAAGCTGTTTCACTATTGTGATCGGGGAACCTACCTCCATCGGACTCACCCGATGACCAAGTTATTTTCTCTGTTGATTTTTTCTCTGATTATCAGCAGTACATCACTACCGGGAGTAATCAGTGTATTTGTGTTGTTCTCTGTAATCTCCTGGACGATACGGTTCCCCGTGCCCCGATATGCGCGTGAACTCCGCTTTTTCCTCTTTATGGCCGTGCTCATTGCCACGGCTCGAACACTCGGAGGAAGCGATATTGCCGTTGTGGTATTGGTTGTCCTCCGGTTTGCCACGATTGTCTTTATGGGCATGCTGTTTACCGACACCAGCGCTCCTGATGATATTGCACGGGCAATCGGCTCTGCACTATCACGATTGCCCCGCATTCCCGGGTATCGTATCGGAGCTACGATCGAACTCACTCTCGCTTCTATCCCCCTGCTCTTTGATGTTGCCTTGGAAGTATCACAAGCAAGAAAAGCTCGTGGAGAAGGCCTGTGGAAACATCCAATCCGACGTATGGTCTCATACGGAACCAGCGTATTTGAGTTATTGCTTGATCGTGCTCAGCAGATGGAGGCAGCCCTAACCGCTCGTGCTTATCGTGTGGATGCTGTTCGCCCCCATTTCGGCTGGTCGGCAATTGATCTCATCGCTGGCCTGATAGTAATGCTGCTTGCTGCTCTGATAGTGATTTTCTGCTGAAAAGTATGTCTGAGCGTTCTGCTTGATGCATCTAGGATAATCGCTATACTGAGGATATGACCATCACGGAACAGAAGCGGATCGTGCGCCAGACGATGCACAAAAAATTGAAACAGATCACCTCAGACGAGCGCACCGAGTGGTCACATCATATCTGCACGCGAATTCAGGCGCTGAACCGGTATGTACAAGCCGATACAATTCTCGGCTTCATACCGACCGTGTACGAACCTGATTTAACTGTGGTATATGATGCTGCACTGCGGAACGGGAAACAGGTAGCGTTTCCCCGCTGCGCATCTGATGGATCGTTACAATTTGTGCTCGTGGATACCCGCTGGAAGTCTCAGACACAGCGGTATGCACTCCCCGTCGAGGAACCGGGACCGGTGTATACACAGATTGCCGATACTTCGGAAATTCATACGGTTCTCATGTTGATACCTGCAGTGGCTTTTACTGCAGGGGGTCTCAGACTTGGACATGGCATGGGCTATTATGATCGATATCTTGCCCGCCATCAGGTTCCGGGTGAACCAGTCGGTGTCTGTTTCTCATTGCAAGTGCTCGACAGCCTTCCCGGAGAAGTTCATGATCGGCATGTTCATATGGTGATTACCGAACAGGGGATTTTGTAATCAGGTCGACTCTTTATTTCTCCAGAGCCAGGAAAAGTGCTGATCAGCAAGCATATGAAGCAGCGAGACCCCTTGGGGGGAGAGAGGATCCGGACACTCATAATTATTATCGAGTTTCAGTAGCTCATTGCGGACTTCAACACTACGTACCGTTCTCAATAGTGCACTGAGCGTCCTGATATATTCAAACTGCCGTGAGGGAGAACTGGCTATCACGAAGAGAAAGTGAACGGGCAGTCCATCTTTTGCCTGATAGTCTACCCCACAGACAGAGAGGCCGAGAGCCACTTGAATCTGGGAAAGATTTCTAATCTTACCATGTGCGATGGCTATCCCATGCCCGATTCCTGTGGTCTCGATAGCTTCTCGGTTATGTACGGCTCGTCGAAACCGGTTTATATCGGGAAGCTGTTGAAATACTGAGCAGGAATCAATCACTTCGTCGATTGCTTCCGTTTTGGTCATCGATCTGAGATGACAGATAACGGAATTAAAATCGTACGGCATCCTCACGTGGCATCTCCCTGCTCAGCTAGGTAGGCGTTCATGGCTTTTGCAGCTTTACGACCTTGCCCCATGGCAAGAATCACCGTTGCCGCACCAAGTACGATATCACCACCGGCATAGACTCCCGGCATGGAAGTTGCACAGGTTTCGTCATCAACCACGATGTTTCCCCGGTGATTCACATCAAGTCCTTTGGTCGTTCGTTCAATTAATGGATTGGAAGCATTGCCTATGGCTACAATGACGGTATCGAATGCATGCAGCGCTTCTGTTCCCGGGATCTCTCTGGGGGAACGGCGCCCGGATGCATCGGGTTCTCCCAACTCACAGGTGATTAATTCAACGTGTTGCACACGACCGTTTTCATCGCCGAGAATACGTAGCGGAGCATGGAGGTAGAGAAACTGTACTCCCTCTTCCTTTGCATGTGCAATTTCCTCTCTTCGCGCCGGCATCTCTTCATCAGTTCTCCGATACACGACGGTGACACTTTCAGCTCCCAACCGCAATGCGGTACGTGCGGCATCCATCGCTACATTGCCGCCGCCAAAAACCGCTACTTTTTTTGAACCGTACAGGGGAGTTCCCGCAACATTCCGTTCATAGGCACGCATGAGATTGCTTCTGGTAAGATATTCATTTGCACTGAATACGCCGATGTAATTTTCTCCCGGTATGTTCAGGAATTTAGGCAATCCGGCCCCGGTACCGAGAAACAGTGCATCAAATCCTTCCCGATGCATTAAATCTTCAAGTTTTGCAGTTCGTCCCACCAGAAAGTTATGTTCAATCGTGACACCCATGCCCGCCAGAGCATCTAGTTCTTCCTGTACGATGCTTTTCGGCAGACGAAATTCGGGGATACCGTATACAAGCACACCGCCCGATTTATGCAGTGCTTCGAACATGACTACGTCATGACCTGCCCGTCGAAGATCAGCTGCGGCTGTCATACTAGCCGGTCCGCTTCCGACGACCCCAACCTTCTTCCCTGTCGAAGGAGCTATTGAGGGATTCTCACGACTGTCTGTGTGTGATTCCCAGTCGGCAACATACCGTTCGATGCGGCCGATATTCACTGCTTTATCGATACTCTTCAATGATTTTCCCACCGTGCAGGGAAGCTGACACTGAGCTTCCTGCGGACAGACTCTTCCACAAATGGCAGGGAGCATGGAACTTTCTTTAATGACGTTCACCGCGCCTTTAAAGTCTCCCTCGGCAGTCTTTTTGATAAAACCGGGTATATTGATGCCCACCGGACAGCCGGCGATGCAGGGAGCATTTTTACATTGCAGACAACGCAGTGCTTCCACCTTCACCTGGGCTTCTGTGTAGCCAATGGCTACCTCATCCATATTGTGCACCCGTTTGTTCGGATCCTGGGATGGCATTTCCTGTGGAGGAATGGCCAGCCGCTCTTTTGCTGTAAGACTCTTGTCCTGATACTGATTCAGCAGATCTTTTGCCTGCGCATCCAGTTCAGTCAGACTCGCATGTGCCATTATGCCTGTCCCTCCTTGATGTTCAAACCGACGTGACATCGGTGATGAGCTTCCTGTTCCTGCGGTTTATAGGTTCCGAGTCGCAACAGGAGATTATCCCAATCAACGGCGAAGGCATCAAATTCGGGGCCATCAACGCAGACAAACTTGGTTTTCCCGTTAATACTTACCCGACATCCGCCACACATTCCGGTTCCGTCAATCATAATGGTATTGAGTGATACAATGGTGGGGATGTTGAACGGTTGTGTGGTCAGTGTGCAGAATTTCATCATGATCGGTGGACCGATAGCGACCACTAAATCAGGCTTCCATGATTCACACAACTCATTCAGGGGTTCGGTAACGAGCGCTTTTCTTCCATAGCTGCCATCGTCGGTACAGATGATCAGTTCATCGGCAATGGCGGTCATCTCTTTTTCCAGAATGACCAGATCTTTATTACGGGCTCCGATAATTATCTTCACTTCGTTCCCTGCCCGTTTCATAGCCTGCGCAATAGGATGCATGGGCGCAACTCCTACGCCACCGCCTACACAGACGACTTTCCCGTATTTATCTATATGGGTCGGTTTCCCTAATGGTCCTAACACATTTTTAATGGCATCCCCTTTTTCGAGCCTGGCAAGATGATGGGTAGCTTCTCCTACGGCTTGAAACACCAGAGTGATAGACCCGGATGATTCATCAGCGTCAGCAATGGTTAGGGGGATGCGCTCTGCGTACTCACCTCCCTGCTGAACAATGACAAACTGTCCCGCTTTCCGTTCCCGGGCAATATGAGGGGCTTTGATGGTGAGTCGAAAGACCTCATCTGAGAGTTTTTCCTTTTGCAGAATGGTGAACATACAAACCTCCTGAGCGACCTGAGTGCACAGAAAACCGGATTTTCCTGCTCGCAGGTGGTTGTTCTTTACCGTACCAGATGCGGCAACTTTGGGCAATTGGCGAAAAGGTCATTGCACCATCGGCCAGGTGTGATACACTGCTGATGAAGCGATAGCTTCCAGGAGGTATCAGATGCATTATTATTTGCTGGTTTATCCTGCAGAGGCTTTGGTAGCCTCTATGCTTACAAGTGCGGAATTCAGCGCCTATATGTCGATGGGTCCGGAGAAGACCGCTGCCGAGCAACTCATTTTTGTTGAACTGACCGAAGAATTCGGTGATGACTTTGATTGGGATTATGCCCGGAGAGCCTGTATTCCTCATCGTGACGGGACACCGAAGAATTCGGTGTATCTGAGTGTATATCGCGTGCTGGAACGGGTTCCGCATCGGGTACTGGGTAATCTATCGTTGGTTACACAGGATGGAAGGAATCTGGAGATAGCCCAGAGGCCTTATCGGGGACCGCAGAACTGGAATGGACATGCGCTGTATCAGGAACTGTGCCCGGTTAGCCCTTTGGTAGCTGCTACGCTGCCTCCGGAACCGTTCTCTCGGTATCTGCTTGACAGCACTAACCATATTGCGGTCCCGGCTATCGCCTTTGCTGACATTCATCTTCCCGGACCGGAAAATCAGTCGTTGTATGCACATGATCAGCAGCAGCATGTGCAGATGTGCTTTGATGATATTCATAGAACCCCGGGAAAATTGTCAAAGACGATAGATCGTTCTGCAAAGATCCAGTTTTCGTACCGCACTATCGGGCAGGGGCTATTCTTCGCCCGGCATAAGGAACCGCTGGTGTTTTATCCCATGCCTTCAGCCGATGAAATCCGATCCCACCATGATGAATGGGGACGATCAGCTCACATATTTTCATAACTAATTGCAGGAGCGTAATGTATGATTCGACATCCGGAAGAAATGATTAATCAGGACCGACAGATCCGCGGTGGAAATGGGTTGTGTAAAATCCACCATTTTGTGCAACCCGGTGAAATAGACCATTGCCGTATGTTCGCCACCGTCACCCTGGAACAGGGAGTTTCGGTAGGAGAACATATACATGAAGGTGATGCCGAGTACTTCTGGATTCTCAGAGGACAAGGCATTGTCACCGAAGCTGATGGTGAAAAAGTGGTGAATCCGGGAGATCTCGTGGCAACCGGAGATGGGGAAAGTCATGCGATCCGCAATGAACAGAGCGAACCTCTGGTCTTTATTGCACTGATCATCCTCACGTAAACGGTTACACTCCCTGCACCTGCAAGGTGGTAATGGTTCGCCGATAGATGCGCAAGTACAGTATCACACTCATGATTAGCGATACCAACTCCGATATGAGAAAGGAAAACCAGATAGCATCAAGTCCGCCGATGCGTGCGAGAACCCAGGCAGAGGGAAGCAGAAACACCAGTTGTCGGGTTACTGAAAGCAGTAAGCTGTAGGTTCCTTTTCCCATGGCTTGAAACGATGAACTGAATACGATTGCGATACCGGCAAGGGGAAATGCAAGACTGATAATGCGCAATGCCGGGATTCCGATTCCCATCATCTCAGCAGATGCGTTGAATAAGAGAAGCAGTTGATCGGGCAAGATCTGGAATATGAGAAGACCGAACAGCATGATTCCCACTGCAATAAACTGGGAGAATCGTATCGTCTGTACGATTCGATGTTGATTTCTTGCCCCGTAATTATATGCCACAATGGAGATCATTGCAGTAGATAACCCGAAGACGGGCATGAATATAAAGCTCTGCAACCTGAAGTACACGCCGAATACGGCTACGGCGGTAGCAGAGAATGCAATGAGTATCGAATTCATTCCGATGGTCATGACTGATCCGATAGACTGCATAATGATCGAGGGCAATCCCACCTGATAAATTTCTTTGATGATGTGCCAGTTAACGGTAAATCCGCGAAACGAGAATGTAAGTTCATGGACCTTTGTTTTCATGAAAAAGAGTGCGAGGCCTAACGCACTAAGTTGTCCGATGATGGTAGCCACTGCAGCTCCGGCCATACCCATTTCAGGAGCTCCAAGAAGTCCGAAGATGAGTATTGGGTCAAGAATGATGTTGATAATGGCCCCTGCAGCCTGAGTGATCATGGGATGGATGGTGTCTCCGGTTCCCTGCATGATACGCTCACAGATAAACTGGCCGAATATTCCGATGGAAAGTGTTGTCACGATGAGAAGATAGATCTGCCCCATTCGGATAATTTCAGGATCATCGGTGAACCAGTGAAAGAAAAAGGGTGTGAGCAGAGCTCCGATGGCGGCAAACAGTATCCAGATGAGTACCGCAAGGAAGAGTCCCTGCATCGCAACATCCGAGGCTTCCTTCGGCCGTTGCTGACCTAGGCGACGAGAAAGGAGTGCGTTCACGCCAATGCTTGTCCCTACTCCCATAGAGATCATGAGCATCTGAACCGGAAATGCCAAGGAGACTGCGGCAAGCGCCTGCTCACCGATACGTGCGATGAAAATGGAATCCACCACATTATAGAGGGCTTGTACCATCATGGAGACCATAATGGGAAGAGCCATGGTTACTACGAGCTGACCGACGGGTTTTGCACCCATCTTATTCTGGCGCACGGGGGCGTGATCACTGTTTTGCATGCAAGATAATCTATCACCAACGCCCGCGCTGTACAACCCACAAAAACGGGCACTTACCGAAAGTGCCCGCATTATGTGAAAAAGCTTGGTTATGAGACTTTGAACGGAACAATAAGATTGGGATCCAAGACTCGGAAGGTAAATGATTCAGTAATGAAGAGCGTTACTTCCTTGGTGTCATGGGATTCATAACCGATAGCAAAATCCTGTCCGATGGTCAGTTCCAGATTCTCATCATCCTGCGGAACCAGGAAGGCACCATCAATTGCCATGCTGTGAATGACCTTCCCACCGATGAGCCGTTCAATTCGCTCCGGCAGCGGCGTCCCCTGTACCACTTTGTTAATCGCAAGCCATCCTTTTGTTCCCAGAATAAGCGAGCAGGGACCTTGCGCATGACTGGCACGCAGGGTCACCAGTGCGGTACTGATGGCCTCCATGATGGCGGATCCATCGGTTCCCAGAACAAGTGGCTTGTGTGCAGCTGCTTCTTCTATACCGACAATGCCACTGGAGGAAAATCCATGATAGATGGCCTTTTCCTCAAAGTCCGCAATTTTTTCAGCTGCTGCATCGAGGGAATCAAGATCGATATCCTTTGCTCCGCGATTGAGATTATCCATTTCCCATCGGTTGAGGGAGAATCTCACTCGTGCTTCTGATAACGGGGTGACACGGAAAACTCCGGTTTTCACATCACCTGCATCATCAAGTAAATCAAGACGGCCTTCAGAAACGGCAGTGTAATTCCACCCCTTGGGACCTTCTACATGTACTACTTTTCTGGCACTGAGTCGGGACCGCAGAATTTCTGCAGCTCGACTTTCTATCTCTTCCCACACGCGGGTTGATAGCGGGGCAAGTTCTTTTTTCAAGATATCCATAGAATTCTCCTTTTTACGATTTCATGTCGCCGATAGACAGTGTCGATCCATTACTTGCCGAAGATGATTCTCCGCCCTCTTCCACTGCAATCAGCGATCCGGTGGTGAACAGATAATCACGAAGTTCATCGTCCCACTTGTCCATGTTTCTTCTCAGCCACTCAATGGTCATTGCCGCGTGTTCAATTTCTTCATCACGGTTATGAGCCATGACTTCCTTCAAAGACTGATCCTTGGAGGTAGCAACCCGCTGATTGTACCAGTCAATTGCTTCGAGCTCCTCGCGGAGACTGGTGATTGCCCGTGAAATCTCTCGAGTTTTTTCATCCAATGCTTCATACGGTTCTGAATATGCCATACTTCCTCCCTAAAATGGTAATAATTCTTAGATACGCTCTTAGTATACTAAAGGATTGGTTATCAGGCCAGTGCAGATACAACAAGACCGCCTCACGGGCGGTCCTGTTTGGGGTGGATGTACCAAAATAATTACTTTTTCAGTTTAACTTCAATTTTCTTCGGCTGCTTTGCCGGTACTTTTGGAATGGTAATGGTAAGTACACCATTTTTGAATTCACCTTCGATGTTGTCTTCATCAATTCCCTCAGGGAGCGTGAAACTGCGTTCGAAGGTACTGCAGGAACGTTCCCGAATCAGATAATTCGGCTGTTCTTTGTCACTCTTCCTCTCGGTCTCTGCTTCACAGACTGAGGAGATCTTCAGGACGTGCTTGTCAATATTGACATCAACATCTTTCTCACTGTACCCGGGAAGCTCTGCCTGTACTACATAAGACTTTTCATCTTCCCATACATCAACTGCCGGTGTTCGACTTGAAGGAATACCCCAGTTGTTCCATAGGCTGTTGAACAGGCTGTCAAAGTCTCGAGCCATGCTCACCGAATTTGGGTTTCTGTTTACGATGTATTTCATAATTACACCTCCGTAATTTTTAATATGCTGTTTCAGTCCTCTCTGGACACTTATATACATGCAACTAGCGTGCCAACTTTTACCAAAAATACTATTAAAATTTTTATTTCATTTATTAATATACAGTTACATAACTCCTCAACCCTCTTGCCGATAAAAGAAAACCACCCGACAATATGCAAATAATGCATATATGTATCTTTTTGTCCCACTAAGTGCAAAACATCAGAATATCTGTTGAATCATGACCCAGGCAGACATCACAACCTGCAGAAAGATTCATGATATGTGTAATTTTGTCTCAACTTGCAAGAAATCTCATGAATTCTCCTACCCCGGTTGACTCTTTTTCAATTGCGCGTTAGTATCTGCTCTTGTCGACGCAGGGTAGAGCAGTTGGCAGCTCGTCGGGCTCATAACCCGGAGGTCGCAGGTTCGAGTCCTGTCCCTGCTATACTTACTTATCAGTCATCCAGCCCACCAAATACGGTGGGCTGTTTTGTGTTTTGGGGTGAATAACGACTCGCAAAGGTTACAAACCGTAACGGGGGTAATTGGTGAAAAAGTGTCTTCTAAGTGTGCTTCGTTATCGCGAAAAGTGTAACTGTAACGTAATCATCCTTAACTTCCAGAAATTTTATTACTCAATGTGAACGACCACTTTTTAGCGCTTCCCGCTCTTAACAAAAGTCAGGACATCCTCGTAGGACTTTCCGCTTTTCTCGATAGCAGTAGCAAGCTCCTTCGCCTGAAGATCTCTCTTCTCAGCATAGAGTGTTTCAAGTTCAGCAATCGCAGCATCATATCTGGCTTTCGTCTTTTCAACAGTTGTCTGAGCCTTCACAATTTTTGCATCAATGGAGGCCATTGTCTTAGTTCTTGCCATGTTTTCTCCCGCCTGATTGTGCAGCTCCAGCCGTGCCACCAAGAGTTTCACTGATGGTCAAAGCTGTCGTGTGAACAGTATCACTGTCAAGCCCACATGCTTTCAGAATCGTTTTTTGAGTCTTCGTTATCGCATGATCAAGTCGATACACTCCATCATACTGCCTCACCATTTCAATTTTGTCCAATTCTTTCAATGCAGCAGGAACCGTCATGAAGTTCGGCTTCTTGTCCATCCGTTCCATCTCATCCTTGAGCAGCGTGTAGAAGCGATTGCGGATGATGAGTGCCACGAACTCAATGAAGATCTTCGCATCCGCCGACTGCTGTGAATAGGTTCTGAGGCTTCTGTTGCCAAGGTACGTCTTGTCGCTTCTGAAGATTTTCTCAGAAGCATCTCTGCTCTTGTACAGGTCGATGGCATCCTGTGCTGACATCTTCTCTGAGGTGACAATGGAGAAGTACCCACAGAGAGACAGTTCCTGCTCGATTACATCGGCTCGCTCTTTCCAGTGAACAAGTGCTTTGCTCTGCTCATTATAATAGAGCTCAAAGTAATGCTCGTACGTGTCAGAGAGAATTACCGGCTTCATCCGGTACTTCTCAAGGAGCTTTTCCATCCGTTCCAGATCAAGTTTCAGGGAGCTTCTCTGTGCATGCTGGAGAGCGGTAGAGTGAAAGAGATGAAAATACCGATTCCTCTCATCATCAGCAAACAGCTTCGCTTTCACGGTCTTCCCGTAGATCCTGTGTCCCTTGATGAAACAGCTGCGATCGACCTCGAAACTTCCTTTGTGCTGCAGCACGAGTTCTGAGACGAGTTGTTTCTTGCCTTTGACCATGATGATGAATTCATAGCCGCAGGAATCCATATACTGAATATTCGACTTGCAGAAGTACCCGCGATCAAGAATGAAGCCGCAGCGTCGATAGCCGTAGCTCTTGGCTTTCTCCAGCATATACTGCAGCTGTGAGACATCTACAATACTGCCGGCATACGCCTCATAAAATAATGGGACCCTGTTGGTCTTGTCGTAGGCGACAGAAAAGTTGAATACGGGAAGCCCTTTACCGCTCTTCGAATGGCCGTACTCGATCATCTCGATGTCGCCAGCCTGACAATCCTTGTTGGTCGAGTCATAGGAGATATAGATTTTCTCCCTGTGATCCCGTTGTTCATTCCATCTGTCAAGAAAGTCAACACTGCACCACTCAGGCATGGTGGACAGAAACTCGGACACCTTTGAGTCGCTGTAGATTTTCATGTCCTGAGTGAACAGGGGGTGATTGTACGCATAGTCAGGATAGTACTGACCGGCATTATTCTCGCTGATAATGGAATAGGCTGCAAGATCGAGAAACAGACCAGCCTCTTTGCCGATGATGTCATTGACGATACCTGACATACCGTAATGGTTGATGATTTCTCTGATGACCAACCAGGACCCGATTCTCAGGCAGCAACTCCTGGAAACGTCACGGTTGATATGCGACAACTCGACAGTAGGGAAAAACTTCAGGAAATTCCCATTGGGATACATTTTCCTTTCATCGTCAGGTGAAAGCTTTCCGATCACAGCTCTCTTGGGAACATTGTACTTCCTGACAGGATCATAGACGCGATCGTACTCATAGAAGATGTAGGTTGAATCCTTCTTCCTCTGGGTCACGATCTTTCCGCTCACATCCGGGATATCGACAAGTGCTTTCAAATACATCGGTTCCGCCTTAATTGAGTAATACTTTCTAACTCAAATTATAGCAGAACAACCCAGCATTTTCAACAGAAAACATGCTCCTTTTTCTAATATTATAATGATTTACCGATATCTTTTCGGTCTCTAAGGTCGATTGAGTAATAATTTCTCAGGAAGTTCAGAAATCATATCAGAAAGCTACAAGGGTGGAAATTCTTCCTGGTAATCGACGCCTGTGTCCAGACATGTTCGCAATTTCATGTTGAATAAGTCATGAGAAGCCACATGCATCATGCAACCTCTTCCAATTTCAATCTCTGTTCAGTCAACGACTGGACACTCA
>CAYZXD010000009.1:0-72491 GCA_964482325.1 uncultured Spirochaetaceae bacterium
GGCCTCTTTTAGAGGCCACAAGCAAGCCACCTCCTCTGGAGGTGGTCGTTAACTCTTCGGTGTCAGTTTGCTCTTTGTAGGACCAACTGCCTCGGCTCCAAAGAGCTGAAAACCCTCGACTCCCACTAGGGGCAGAAGGGCGACAAATAGTACGACAATTCCCATTCCTCCGAGCCAATGGGTCAATGATCGCCAGAAGAGAATCGAACGAGGTGCGATTTCAATATCGGATAGAGTGGTTAAACCGGTTGTGGTAAACCCACTCATGATTTCCATGAAGGAGCTGGCAAAATCAGCTGTGGTATGCGTCAGCATCAGCGGAATGGAACCCAGAGCACTTGCTACTACCCAGGTGAGAGTAACAAAAAGATACACATCCCGTACATTGAGTGACCGGGATTGCCATGATCTGCCGATGGTTAGGATAATCGAAACATAGATGAGAATCAGGGCCAGGGAAACAATAAAAGCTCTGAATGCCTCCCATTCACCCATGAACGCTGCCATGATGGTGGGAATCAGCATGAATAGGCCGATGATTGATTGCATGGTACCCGAAAGGCGAAGAATCTGTTTCCAGTTCATGTACTACCTCTAGGAGAAAATTCTCTGAACGAAGTCAAGATCTTCGCGACCGGCACAGACTAACAGCGTATCTCCCGGCTTTATGACATAGGCACCGGTCGGGATAATATTTTCCCCATGAACGGTACTGATTCCGGCTATGATTCCCCGGTTACGCATATTAATCTCTTTCAGTTTTTTGCCTGCCACCACCATATCATTGCTGATACTGAACTCAAAGAGCTCAAATTGGCCATTGAAGAGCGAGTGGACGCTACTCACATGGGTTCCACGCAGATACTTGAGCAGCGAATCCACGGTAGCTTCACTGACACTGATGACTGAGTCGATATCGAGATGCCGGGCAAGACGAGTGTAGTTATTATTGTTCTTGATGAGGGCGATTGCACGGGGGATTCCTACCCGTTTGGCGTAACTTGCCGTAATAATGTTCAACTCATCATTATCGGTAAGACTGATGAGCAGGTCGTACGTATTAAATCGTTCATCATCAAAGAGACTTTCATCGGTGATATCACTTTTTATCACCAGCAGATTGGGGAAAAGCTGTGCAAAACGGGCAGCTACCAGCGGATCCTGTTCCACGAGTACAATAGAGCGGTGCTGCGAAGAATCAAACGAACGCAACAGGAACCGTGCAATTTTACTTCCACCGACGATAATGATCTTTTTGGGTTTGATTCGCTGCTGCCCAAGGAGTTTGAATAATGCCTCCCGATCGTTATCTGCAGCCACAACGGAGAGGGTATCGCCCGGATATACGATCGTATTACCCGATGGCACGATGCCTTCATCATTTCGATTGATCGCGACAATCACAAACTCAGCTCCAATTGAGTTCCTGCAGTTGGCAATATTCTGATTGGCAAATCGTGATTTTTCCGAAACATATACATTGTAGAGAATGAGGTTAGACCGTTCAAATGTGATGACATCGCTAAAAACTCCCCGTTCGATAATTGCATGAATACTTCTTGCCGTTTCCGCTTCGGGGTTCACAATATGATTGATTCCCAGAATGGTTCCCGATAGGCCGCCTCTTCCGGTATAGGTGAGGTTCCTGATTGCTGCAATGGTGAGCACTTCACTCTCCATGTTTTCAACAATACCACAGGCAACCAGATTCACTTCATCACTGTCGGTGACGGCAACAAAAGTGTCACTCTTTTCCACCGTTGCCTCACGAAGCACTGATGGATCAGTACCTGAACCGACTACGACCATACAGTCGAGCTTTCCCTGTGTCTCTGATGCTCGGGTGGGGTCAGATTCAATGATCACCACATCACGTTTTTCCTGAATGAGATGCCGAGCAAGCAATGTGCCCCGTTTACCCGCACCAAGAATTACTACTTTCATGCTCGTATCATAACCGGGTGTCCCGAGTATGACAACCGTGAAACTCCAGTAGAAATCAGGAAAACAATGGCGTATGATAGACCATAGCAGGAGGATGCGTATGAAACGATCTACAATTATTATACTGTGCCTAGTTGCACTGGTAGTGTTAAGCAGTTGTGCAACAACCAATCCCGATGGTTCTCCCAAGTGGACCACTAATCCTCCATCAAACTGGAGAACCTATTATGCATCAGGATACGGCAAGCTGTCGAATGTGCAGAATTCACGCATGCGGGCAGAGGCGTTAGCCATGGATAATATAGCCCGATGGGCAAGTACTACTGTTCAGGGAGCTTTAACCAACTATTTTCAGGATTCCGGCAACAGTGGTGAACAATCAATTGAGATGATGGAAAATATCAGTCGACAGATCGTAAATATTTCTCTGAGAGGTGCCCGAGTTGAAGAACAGTACGTTGATGCACAGGGTGGGGTATGGGTACTGGTCTCCTTCCCGGTAAAAAATCTCAAAGATGCCTATAAAGAGCAGAGTGCTGCACTCGAGCGGAAAGCAGAAGCGCAGCAGGCTCAACAGTTGATTGATTACCTCGAAGCTGAGTTGGAGAAAGCCGGGATGGCCGAATCCAACTAAGCGGTAACAAAATATTTCAATTCAGTATACGGTACCTTACTTATCATCAATGGCGAACGGAGTGGCGAGCGCCGAGGGTGCCGCGTACGCCCCCTTATGGTTCTGATTAATAATGGTCATTACCGAGAGCGTCAGGAAGGTGATCAGGTATGGGGCAAATGCCAGAAACTGCGTAGGGATCACCATTTTGAATCCTGCTGCCTGCAGGCTGAACTGCAGTGAGGTGATCCCGCCGAAAATCAAGGTGCCGATCACCGCTTTCCCCGGATTCCATGTAGCAAAAATAACCAGAGCAATGACAATCCATCCCATACCACCGGTCATGCCATCGTTCCAGCTCGGTGTAAAGGAAAGTGATAGGCAGGCGCCTCCAAGACCGGCAAACATCCCCCCGATTACCGTGTACAGATACCGGATCCTATAAACCGATAGTCCCATGGCTGCAGCGGTACGAGGTGATTCTCCTACCGCACGGACAGCTAACCCATGTTTTGTCTTGTACATAAAGAACCAGGCAAACGGAATAATGATATAGAGGGCATAGGTCAGTATGCTCACATCGAAAAATGCACCAAGTATCGGAATGTCTTCAAGGAAAGGAACAGCGATATTATCGAATTTTTTTGGGAGATTCACCCCGATAAGATTAAATCCATTCGATGCAGGTCCGATTCTCTGTCCCAGAAAATTTGCCAATCCGGTGCCGAGCATGGTAATGGCAAGACCGCTTACCACTTGATTGGAACGCATCGTGACACAGAGGAACGCATGGACCAGCGAAAAAAAGCCGCCGATAATCATCGCCATCAGCAAGGCCAATATGAGACTTTCTGTGAACAATGCGGTAGCAAAGCCGGCAAGTGCTCCCATGAGCATGACCCCTTCCATACCCAGATTGAGCACCCCGGATTTCTGTGTATATATTTCACCGAGCGTAGCATAGGTGAGACTTGTTCCCATGGCGATTGTGGCTGCGAGTAATTTGGTAATAAATTCCATTATGCAGTCTCCTTCTTGATCAGTACAAGGCGATGTTCAACAAAAATGCTTCCCGCGAGCAGAGGGATAAGCACCAACCCCTGTAATACCTCTCCCATCGATTCGGGGAGCTTCATGGCAATCTGTAACGCATCCGCTCCGGTTGTGATCGCAGCCAATGCCACGGCAACAATAATTGAGGCAAACGGATTGAGTCCCGACATCCATGCAATAATAATTCCCGTAAAACCGTAACCGGCATCGACTCCTCGGGTAAGACGGTGTGCAATCGCTGCGGTGTTCACCGAACCGGCAAGACCGCAGATAGCGCCTGAAAGAAGCATCGCTATCACAATATTCTTCTTGATGGATACACCCTGGTAGCGTGCGGCACGAGGATTCTTTCCAATCATATTCAACTCGAATCCCCACCGGGTCCGGTACAGAAGAAAATACAGAATACACACCAGTGCCAATGCGATGAACAACCCACTATGAATCTTTCCCCAAAGGCGCGGCAACCATGCCGCTTCAGGAAATTCCGGGGTCCCCATATTCCCTAACGGTGCTTTCCAGGCGTTGATATAGAGGTATTCAGCAAGGCCGATCGCTACATAATTCAACATCAATGTGGTCAACGTTTCGTCTACTGACCATTGAGCTTTCAAGAAGCCTGGGACACCGGCCCAAATGGCACCGAGAATCATCCCGACAACCAGTCCGATAGGAAGCAGCATGGGTGTGGGAAGGAATGTCCAGAACTGCATCACCCAGGTGATACCAATCGCACCCCAGACATATTGCCCTTCTGCTCCGATATTCCAGAATTTCAGGCGGAAAGCAATACCGACGCCCAATCCGCACATGAGCAATGGAAGTGATTCCACTATCGTATACTGGAACCGACGGGCACTTCCGAAGGCTCCATTGAACATAGCCCCATAAGCCTGTAAAGGATTTGTTCGGGAAGCTGCCAACACGAGAGCACCGAGCAGCAACGAAATAATAAATGATGCCAGAGGGATTATGAGTGCCATAGAGCGTGATTTGGTATCCCGTTTCTCAATTGCCAGTCTCATGCATCCCTCCTGCGATCTTCTGTGCCGGCCATCATCATTCCCAGCTCCTCAGTATTCGTCTCTTTGACCGATTTGATTCCCATAATCTTTCCTTCAAACATAACCGCAATACGATCTGCAACCATCTGCAGTTCATCGAGTTCCTCTGACACCAACAGGACCGCATTTCCCTGATCCCGCTGCAGTATGAGATTCTGTCGTACCGTCTCCGTTGCTCCCACATCGAGGCCTCGAGATGGATACACCGCAATAAGAATTCCCCCGCAGGAATCAATTTCCCGTGCCAGGATGGTTTTCTGAATATTGCCGCCACTGAGGAATTTAACGCAGGTATCCTGAGTGGGTGTCTTGATGGTAAAAGCATTGATCAGCTTATCTGCAAAAGCTCTGAGAAAGGATCTCTTGATCACCACACCATGTGATATTTCATTAGTACGATATTTCTTCATGGCCAGGTTATCGCCGACACTCATATCTCCAACGACTCCGTTGGCTCCCCGGTCTGCCGGGATATGACTCACCCCCGAACGAATAATCTGCAAGGGAGTAGCATTGGTCATCTCTTTACCGTCGATATAGACTTTGCCACTGCTGATCGGGATCAGCCCGGTAATCGCTTCCGTAAGTTGTGTTTGTCCATTTCCAGCAACACCGGCAATGCCAAGGATTTCTCCCCGATGTACTTCCAGTGAAACATCATCGAGAAAGGGGCGAGAGCCAAGCGGATTGTCCACCGTGACATGATCGACCTGAAGGCGGACTCCACCTGGATGATAGGGACATCGATCGAGGGAGAACAACACATCGCGGCCTACCATCATGTTGGCCAGGTCTTTGGGAGTGACCGAAGCTGTATCGCACGTGTTTACCGTTTTTCCACGACGGAGAACCTGCACTTTGTGGCTGAAGGTGATCACCTCATCCATTTTATGGGTAATGAAAATTGCAGATTTTCCTTCGCTGAGCATTTTTTGAATGATCTTATTAAGATCCCGGGATTCTCCGGGAGTGAGTACTGCAGTCGGTTCATCGAGGATGAGAATGTCGGCTCCCCGATAGACCAACTTGAGAATCTCGACACGCTGCTGCTCGCCAACGCTCAGATCATGGATTACCGCATCAGGATCAACCTGCAATCCATAGCGTGCAGATAGCTCTTTGATACGTTTGCGTATCTCATCAATCTGCGGAATAAACGGAAGTTCTTTCAGTCCAAGAACAATATTTTCCGCGACGGTCATATTCCCCACGAGCATGAATTCCTGATGAATCATGCCGATTCCAAGTGCCATTGAGTCCTGAGGACTATGAATTTCTGCCAGTTCTCCACGGATAAAGATGGATCCGCTGTCAGGGCGGTAGAGCCCTACCAGCATATTCATCAGGGTGCTCTTGCCTGCTCCGTTTTCTCCCAGCAGTGCAAGCACCTGTCCGGGGTAGAGCTCCAGCGAGACATCGTCATTGGCAAGAACTCCAGGAAAGTGCTTGGTTATGTGCTCCATGCGTACTACAGGAGTCTGCTCTGTCTGTTGGTTCATTGTTAACCCTTCCAGGTCGGTCAGACAATACCGATTGTCTGCCGTCTTATCAGTATGTTTTCAAAAAAGGGCAGACCGGAGTCTGCCCTCTAGAGCGTTTTGTAACGAATCAGTTGACCGATCCGATAACACCTTCCACGAACCAGTCCATGGTAAGCATATCGCCATCAGCCATTTTTTCACCGGCCTGCTGCCGTACGTTTCCTTCGTTATCTTTCATCATACCCCAGAAAACATCCCATTCGCCATTTTCAATAGTTTTATAGACATCCATAACCTCATCCTGGACCGCTTTTGGAACGGCTGGACTAATCGGTGAAAGGTCTACCATACCATCATCAACACCACCCCAGTAGGACTGGGTCTTCCAGGTACCATCCAGTACACTTTCAATAGCAGGGATCATGTAGTTGTCCCAATGCCAGATGGGGGAGACGAGGACGTTATCATGTCCAACGATCTTTCTGAAATCCGCATTGTATCCAATAGCGTACTTGCCACGTTCAATAGCAGCTTTCGCCGGTTCTGTGGTATCCTGATGCTGTGCAATGACATCAACACCCTGATCCAACAGCGCAACAGCACCCTGTCTCTCAAGAGAAGGATCATACCAGGTATTGGTCCAAACCACAGTAACTGTTGCATCGGGATTGACCGCACGAGCACCAAGTGCGAATGCGTTAATTCCACGGACAACTTCCGGAGTATTGTATGCACCGACATAACCGAGTTTACCGGTGGGGCTCATCTCTGCTGCGATCATACCGGAGAGGTAACGCATCTGATACATACGGCCGAAGTAGTTCGCCATATTGTCATTTGAGAGGTAACCGGAACAATGTTCAAAGTAAACATCGGGATTCTCTTTTGCTACCTGCAGCATGTAATCCTGATAGTTGTAGGAGTTAGCGAAGATAATCTTACAGCCTGCATCAATCAGCTGCTCCATAGCTCGCATTGATGCATCATTTTCCGGAATGTTTTCCAACCGGATCACTTCGATCTTGTCACCGAAGTAGGCCTCAGCAGCCAGAGTTCCCTGATCGTGCATGTACGAGTACCCCATGTCTCCAGGTGATGAGATGTAGATAACCCCAACCTTCAACGGCTCATCAACAGCCGGAGCGACTTCAGTTCCACCCTGGGCGAAAACCAGTGTCGTGGTCATCAGCAGAAGTACCAGCAACATCATTAGCTTCTTCATAGAAATCTCCTTCCTTGTGATATTATGTAAGGCAAATACCCCACGGCAAAATTGTATGCCACTGCATCCCCGCTGTCAAACGAAAATTGCAACATCTTGCAACTTTATATGTGAACTACATCACATGTACTAATATATTTGTAACCCTATGTATCATGTAGTGTCTTACTCTTTATATGAGTGGTATTTCGTATTTATGTACATATTGCAAAAAATGTAAGAAGTCATATATTGTTATATAAAAACAAGTTGCGAAATTCGAGAGGAAATATTTTTCCGTTGATATACCAAGGTAATCAATGGTATCAGCTTTACTCATTCAGGGAAGCGTGTTACTATTTTTTCTGATATAATTAACAACAGAGGTCAGGCGCTATGAGGCTCACTCGGAGAAGTTTAATTGCTCTTGCTTTTATCGTGAGCATCCTGTGGCTCCTTCCCGCACAGGATAATGCAGTTATCGTTCGCTCTCCCTACTATGGCAGTGCTACTGAAGCGGCAGATGTCCAGTCCATCTCTCCCACGTATCAGGCTCAGCTCGGCCTGCCTGAAGTGAGTGCAGAAAGGGAGGAAGGGGAAACGCAGCAAAATCGCGTACTTTCAGCGATATCAAACACGGCGTATCCTGTTACCCCGGGCGATACCATAGCTCTCTCATACACCGATGGGAGAGAACGAGTTGAGTTGCAGCTGCAGGTCGATGGTTCGTATCGTGTAGTTATCCCCGCCATCGGAACTGCGGATGGAAAGGGGAAGACTTTTGAGGAATTTGCTCGGGAAATCGAGCGGTTGGTAGAGACGTATCTCCCTTTCAGTCTGCCTCGGGCAGTACTTACCGGAACCGGGGTATTCTCGGTTACCGTGCGTGGAGAAGTGACCGCAACACAGGAAGTTCCTGCATGGGGATTAAGTCGACTCTCTTCTGTGGTTGACACAGCAACCCGGTTTGCCTCAACACGACGTGTGCAGATCACCCGTTCTGATGGGACAGTGCTTGTCTGTGACCTCTATAGTGCATTGCGTGAAGGAGATTTATCACAGAATCCACTGGTTCGATCAGGAGACGTGGTCACGATCGAACGTGCTAAGCAGATCATCACCCTTGCGGGAGAGGTCGCCCGTCCCGGAGTATACCAGTTGCTGCCCCACGAAGGTCTTTCCGACCTGATTGACAGATATGGTAATGGGGTGCTTCCCAGCGGTGACAGCCAGGCTGTATTGGTCAGACGATATCAGGAGGGCGACACAAAGACGATCGATGTGTTGCGGGTTTCACAAAATTCTTTCGATACATTCCCCCTGCAACATCTCGATACTATCTATGTCAGTCCAGTCGTGCCTCTCAGTCGGGCAGTAACCATTGAGGGAGCCATCAATATGGGAGAGACCCAGAGTCAATCCAGTGCCCTCAGTTCTTCCGGACGGGTCTACTACCAATTCTTTCCCGGTGAGACCGTGTTGGAGATGATGCAGAGTATTGCTCATCGATTCAGTGCAGTAAGTGATCTCAGAGAAACTTACCTGCTTCGGGAAAGCAGTCTGCTGCCGGTTGATGTACAGGCGATCCTGATGGGAGGGGATGAACAATCGGCTCAGTTGGCCTTGAAAGAGGGGGATCGGTTTGTTATCCCATTCAATCAACTCTTTGTAAATGTCACCGGAGCAGTGATGCGGCCGGGAACGTTTCCCTACATTCCTGATAAGACAGCTGCCTACTATATCAATCTTGCAGGAGGCTTTGATCCTGCGAAAAATCGCAATGGAGCTTTTACCGTAGTGGACAAGACGGGAGCAGAAGTGAACAAGCAGGCAACGGTTCCTCCCGAGGCTGTGGTTACGGCAAAATTAAATACGTTTCAGGCTGTTAACGGTATGAATCTGGCAACTACAGTGACTATTGTTGGGTTAGTTGCCACGATATTAAGTATTGTGGCAAATATTGTCACATTCCCCAATTGAAGGAGCTCTTCCGGTGGATACAATACAATCAGTACAACAAATGCCCGATGAAGATATGCAGGAGGGGATGAGCATAAAAGAGCTCTTCCACATTCTGAAAAACCGTATCGGGTGGATTGTACTGACATTCATTCTGGTGGTGAGTGCCGCTGTCGGGTATCTGCAGTATGTGACACCTATGTACGAAGCTCAGGTTACCATGCTCGTCGAGTCGTTGCAGAGCAGCAGCAGTTTCGAAAGTCTCATGCTTGGGGAAACCTCTTCAAAGATTGCCACTGAGGTGGAACTAGCTTTAAGCAGAACCAATTTCCTCAATGCATTGGATAAACTGAACCTTGAAGACTATCAGGACTCTGATGGTAAGCCTTATCAGAAGGATCAGATACTCGGAGGTGTCTCATCCCGAACTACCGTAACCACCGTGAAGGACACCAACGTGGTGCGGGTTACCGTTACTGATGCGAACCCCTATTTCGCCCGTGATTTTGCCAATGCACTGGTGGAAAGCTATAACGAACTGTTGGGAAGCATCTCCCGGACCTCAAAAACCATTCAGAAAGAATTCATCGAATCGCAACTTCCGGTTAACACAGAGCGACTGAGAGAGGCCGCTGATGCTTTACGTATTTTCCAAGAGGAAAGTAATTACATTCAGCTCTCTGATAAAAGCAAACTACTCTCAGAAAAAATAGCCTATTTCCAGTTACGACGGGAACCGCTTGCCCTCCAGATGCAGGAGGCTGACCTGCTGATTGCCTCGTATCAGGAAACACTTGCCTCATATCCCATTATCATTCCTTCGTACACTGAAGTTCTTTCTGATGTGGATGTACATTCCCTGCTTGAATCATATATCGAACGAAGTAGAGAGTTAGTCCTGTACGAAGCCATTCAAGAGGCTATTCCAGAAAATTCAGATCGATTGTTTGTGCTCCAGAGTGCTCTGAACAGGAATGCAAAGTCGCTGCTTGATCGTATTACTCTATTGGTGGCGCCACGCGGGCTCAGTGATGATCGTTTTGTGGTGTTGACGGCGCAGGAACTGGCAAAAGCTTATCAGCAAAAGGCTCTCACGGCAGCCCAGATACAGATCCTCCAGGAAATTGAAAATTCTTACACTGATGAACTCGGTCAGCTGCCTAATCTCGAGCGACAGCTCCTTGATCTGCAGCGTGAAGTTCAGGTATATGAAACTCTCCGCATCCGGCTGATGGAATTGCTTGAAGAGGTCAAGATAGCTGAAGCTTCGGTAGCGGGAAATGTCACTCCCATTGACCCTGCCATTGTGAGAACCACAAGTGCAGGAAATCCGATTCCCGTGAGCCCGAACCGCATGCTGGTCCTTGCAGTCGCGGTTCTTCTGGGAATCGCTCTTGGGGTATTGCTTGCACTGTTTATTGAGATGATGGATGTCACTATCAAGGATGAGGTCGTATTGCGCAAGCTGGCAGGACCGAATCGACCGGTGCTCGGATGGGTCCCTATGATGAGCTTTGACCGTACTCTCGAAATCCCTTCTCTGGTGGTATACAATGACCCGCTCTCATTTGAATCAGAACGGTACAAGCTGATAGCAAACAATATTTCATTTGGTACGCTGCGCAGTCACCAGCGGGTATTCAGCATTACCAGCCCCGGCATGGGAGAGGGGAAAAGCAGTGGGTCTGCAAATATTGCCACCAGTATGGCGATGAACGGGCTGAAAGTCCTCTTTATCGATGGTGATCTCCGGCTTCCGCAATTGGAAGCATTCTTCAATCTCAAACAGTCAAAGAGCGGGCTTGTGGATGTTGTAACAAAAGGCATACCGGTGGAAGAGGTGATTATTCAACCGCTTGAAGAAGTGCCAACCCTACATATACTCCCTGCAGGAACAACGCCACCGCTTCCCTCCGCAATCTTCAACTCAAATCACTTTGTGGAGATGCTCGATTATCTTCTCGGGTTATATGACTACATCATTGTCGATACTCCGCCGCTCGCATTCGCGTCCGAACTCATGTCGATTGCCAAGCATGTTGACGGTATTGTCATCAACGTACGTGCCGGAGTTTCCACCAAAGGAGCCTTCCGTGAGCTTATTGACAATCTTGATCTTGCGGGAACGCTCGTTCTCGGCGTCATTTTCAACGGTGTCATTGAAACGAAGATGGGCGGATACTACTCGGGAGGCCGGTACTACAGCTATCGAGGGAATCGGTATGCTCGCCGTTACTATGGGTCCCGGTATAACAATGGAAAGACAAATGGGAAGATGGGTAAAGTGCGAGGCAACTACCGATCGAATTACCTGAAAGATCTGAAACTGCGCGAAAAGATGAGAGGACGGGGAGCCAAAATGGCAGTTCATCCATTTATGCAATCGGGGAGTCCCTTTACAGCAGATCGACAGGATATACACGTTCCAGCTGGTGAAAAAGAGGATCTGCTCGCTGCAATCGAGGCGGATGCACGAGCTAAAGGAAAAAGTGAACAGTAGACAGAACGCATCACATCTGCTATCGTGGTGCCGAAAAAGAGCGGAGGGGCGAGATGACTGGAAACAACAGACGAAATAGTTATGACCATGGTCCTCGTCTCTTCATGACAATAATTTTTGCATAGCCGGTGTTTCACCGGTATTTTTTTTGTAATCGTACGAAAGTGCGATAACACACCAAACGTAAGGAGGCCTTATGGGTGACACTGTCTTTGCAGGAAGATCGTTAGCAGTGATTGACGATTTTACCATTGATGAGCGACGGTATTTGTTTGAGAAAACCCGGTTGCTCAAGGAAGCATTACACAATGCTGATCAGCAGGTTCTTGATACCTTCAGAATCAATGACCCGGATTTTGGGTTGTACGAGGTATTTTTAGAAGACAGTACCCGTACTCGGGAATCATTTCGCAATGCAGCAAAGTTCCACCGGGCGAAAGTAAGCGATCTTGCAACTGACAGCTCTTCATTTAATAAAGGTGAGAGCTATGCTGATACCTTCAATACCCTTGCAGGGTATCATAACAGTGTGTTTATCATCCGAAGTAAACTGGAAGGAGTATGCCGGTGGCTTGAAGAGGAAGCTGCTGCCTTTGCCTCCCGTAATGACATTACTCGCAACCCTTCATTTATCAACGCAGGAGACGGCAAGCACGAGCACCCCACCCAGGAACTGCTCGATGAATTCACCTTCCTTGAGGATAATGAATGGGATACTTCACAGCTGCATGTGGCACTCGTAGGAGATCTCTACCATGGACGCACCGTACATTCGAAAGCCGATGGATTACGGGTTTTCGATTCGGTGAAGATCGATCTGGTCGCACCCCCTGAACTAGCCATGCCCGATGTCTATACGAGAAGGATGGAAGAAAACGGATTCACGGTTCGTATCTTCTCCTCCCTTACCGAATATCTTGAGCAGCAGGATATTGCAAAAAAATGGTATTTTACCCGACCGCAGCTTGAGCGGATGGGAGAACAGATACTCAAGCGGCAGGATGAATTGCGTACTGCCGTGACATTCCGGTCTGAATGGATGGAACTGCTGCCTGAAGGGACCAAATTCTACCATCCACTGCCACGGCACCGCGTCCATCCGACAATTCCCACCTTTCTTGATGATACTCCACTGAACGGCTGGGAACGGCAATCGATCAACGGCATGTATGTCCGTATTGTGCTGCTTGCTCTTGTTGCAGGTAAAATCGGAGAAGATTTTGCCGGAGAACCACGAAACCGCGTACGGGTGGATGAAGAGTATATCACTGTGGTACCACCAAGCAAGACGAAAGCGAAAACCGATGACCCCTACTCTGAAGGTGTGCGACCTATCCGGGACGGGTTGGTGATCGATCATATCTGTAAAGGAGATGATCCGGCAGCGATCCGCCGTCATATGGCACTTATTACCCGTGTGATGAATCTTGATGATGGGAAAGGGGGCGAATGGGTTTCCACGAGCAAAAAGGAATCAGGTATGTATAAAGGGATTATCTTCCGCCCGGGTACTCGGGTTCTTGACCGGAAGGATCTGAAACGGCTCGCAGCAGTAGCGGCCGGGTGTACGCTCAACCTCATCAAGGATGGGCAGGTGGTTGAAAAGTATCGTACGCACCTACCTCCCCGTATCTATAATTTTGATGATTTAGCGTGTAATAATGAAGCATGTATCAGCCACCCGGCTCATGCTGAAGGGGTTCCCGCCCGTTTTATCAGGACTCGGGACAATCGATATGCCTGCGCCTACTGTGGGACTGTGCATACCTTTAAAGAAATATGGAATTAATCGGAAGGAGCAATCATGCACAAAGAAATTGAAACGGTACAGCAACACTACGGTCCTCTTATCGCTCGTAAAGCGCTCTCCATGGAGGCCATCCGCTTGAATGTCAGTGATCCTTTTCAATGGGCCAGTGGGTATCGGATGCCGATTTATAATGATAACCGAAGGCTGCTTGCCGATCCGGGTGCGCGAGAACTTATCTGTGATGCTTTTGAAGCGCTTGTGCATGCATTGCACACTGAAGTTGACAATATTGCAGGAACCGCTACTGCAGGGATCCCCCATGCCACCAGTCTGGCTGACCGATTGGAACTGCCGCTCAGTTATGTGCGATCATCGGGGAAAGGCCATGGCTTAAGAAATCAGATTGAAGGATTGGCTTCAGATGGATCGTATCATGGACAACAGGTGGTACTAATTGAAGACCTCATCTCAACTGGGGGATCCTCTATCAATGCGATCAAGGCAATCCGGGATGCAGATGGGAACGTCTCGCACTGCCTGGCCATCTTTACCTATGCTCTTCAGGCCTCAGAAGAGGCCTTCAACTCACTGGATCCCTCCTGTGCTCTGGTCAGCATCCTCAATTATGATACGATGGTTGAAACCGCCGGAGCTACCGGATATGTTGATGAACAGGAAATGTCACTGCTGCGACAGTGGAGACTCGATCCTTTCGGATGGGGGAGCACTCATGGATTTCCTCCAGCGGATAAGGAGTAGACACCGATGAAAAGCTATACAACGCTATTAACTGAAAGCGCCATAAAAAGCGGCAACTGTGCCTGTATGGGGCTTGATCCTCAATGGGATCTGCTACCGGTACGCACGGGAAGTATTCGATCCGATCTTGTCGGGTTTTTTTCTGAACTCTTTGCGGCAATGGGTGATCGAAATCTTACTCCCGCTGCATTCAAGCCCAATATCGGCTACTACCATGTTCTGGATAACCCGAGATCGGGGGAATTCGAAGGATCCCTTGCCCTCTCTGATGTGCTTACCTTACTCGAACAGCACTTTTCGGGTATCCCGGTAATTCTTGATGCCAAACGGGGAGATATCGCTCGTTCCAGTGAGAACTATGCCCACGAGGCTTTCGATGTCTGGCTCTGTGATGCCATCACGGCAAGTCCCTATATGGGAACCGATTCGGTGAGCCCGTTTAATCGGGAGGACAGCCGCTCGAAAGGTGTGTACCTCCTAAATCGCACCAGTAATCCGGGAGCAAAAGACCTGCAGGATCTTACGGTAATAGATGCCGTAGATGAACAGGTGACATACCCCCTCTACCTTGCGGTGGCACACCGCATAGCCCGGTGGGCAGAACATTTTGATGGGGTAGGTGCCGTGGTGGGAGCTACCAGTATTGATGAACTTGCTGAAATCGCCGCCTATTATGCCCCGCGCAACATCCCGCTGCTGATACCTGGTGTAGGAAGTCAGGGGGCAAGTGCCACGAAAACGCTGCAAGTCCTTCGTGATGCAGGGTATCCGGTACAGCTAGCCCGTATCAACAGCTCAAGTGCATTGACCCATCCGTGGAAAAAAGCTCCCGCCCCCGATAATTATCTGGAACAATGTTTGACAAATATTGAAAGCCTGCTACGGGAGACCTCATTGTGAGTTGGCAACAGGATCCGAATCGGGTGCGTGCATATCTTAGTGGAAGGCATCTGCGTATTCAGGGTGGAGAGGACTCTCTCAGTTTTGCTACCGTCAGCGGAGTTCTAAGTACCAAAACACCCCTGATTCGGTATGCCGATACTTACTTGAACGAATTCGGTGTGATCACCACGAAAAGCTTTCAGGTCAGTGAAAACCCGGGGAATCGAGAGCCTATCATCTGTGAAATGAGCCCCGGTTCATTCGGCAATTCAGTCGGACTGAGAAACCCCGGGATGGATAGTGCCCTAGCAGAACTCAAACAGCTGCGAAACGATTACCGGATGCGTGCCCTGCTCAATGTATCAGTATCTGCATCGACCGTTGAGGATTTTATTATACTCGTGAAGGCCTTTGCCCCGGTTGCGGATATTATTGAGCTGAATTTTAGCTGTCCGCATGCAGCTGCTGGATATGGAGCTTCGATTGGGTGTTCATCAGAACTGTCCGGGCTCTATATGATGGAGATCAGGAAAGCAGTTTCCGATTGCCCTGCGCTCATTTTCCCCAAGCTGACACCGAATGTTCCCGATATCGCCACCATCGCCCGTGAAGTGATCGCCTGTGGTGCTGATGGCATTGTTGCCATCAACACCGTCGGTCCTGAGGTACATCGGGAACTGCTCAGCGGTAAACCGATTCTGCAGAATGCCCTCGGGGGAAAGGGAGGGAAAAGTGGTCGGTGGATTCACGAGGAAGCACTGCGGTGTATATGTGCGATCCGAATGGCGGTCGGTCCTGAAGTCCCCATAATCGGAATGGGCGGCGTCACCACAGGGGGCGATTGTGCTGCCATGGTGCAAGCCGGTGCTGATGTCGTAGGCATCGGTTCAGCCTTCGGAAAGGTGAAACAACAGCACTGGGCAGATTTCAGTGCCGCACTGCATCGTGATGCACAATCCAGGCTGACCACCGGTCATGATACGCATGAATCGGATCAGTATTATAATCATGCAGTATCAATGGAGTACCATGCCTATACGATTACCAAACGTATCGCTCATGGAGAGGATACGGTGGTATTCACCCTTGATGGCACCTGGGATTATGAAGCAGGGCAGTTTGTCTTTCTCTGGATACCGCAAATTGGGGAAAAGCCCTTTTCCATAGCTGAAGCTGATCCAATGAAGTTTGTTATCAAACGCAGAGGCCCGTTCACTGAAGCGCTGTTTGCCCTGCATCCGGGAGATACACTGTATGTTCGGGGACTCTATGGAGCTCCGGTTACACTAACTCCAACAAAGCAGGCAATACTCGTCGGTGGTGGCACCGGTGTTGCAGTTCTCCCTGCTTTAGCACGAAAACTAGCTCAGCAGGGAACCTCCTTGGATATCTTTATCGGAACCAGTGAAACTCCTGTAGAAGGAGAGGAAGGTCTGTTAGAAAAGACGCTCAGTCAATACGGTACGGTGACCATTGTCCCTGATGCAGGTAAACCGGGTCGTGTACTCGATAATTTGCAGTCGGCTTTACAGAAAGTGGATGGCAAGCTATCTGGGTATATCGTAGGACCGACGGTCTTCATGCGCAAGACTGCCCAGCTGATGCTTGATGCCCATATTTCTGCCGATCAGATTCAACTCTCATTGGAACTTTCCACTATGTGCGGGATCGGTATGTGCGGGGAATGTCTTTGTGGAGATCGACTCACCTGTGCCTGGGGAACCTTTATGGATTATGAGTATCTGATGAGAGAGGCTCCTCAACTGTTATGATTGATGTACATGTCCACCTGCGTGACGGCAGGCAGGCAGCGAAAGAGACGATTCTCCATGGATTGCAGGTAGCCTCTGCTCTTGGGATCACCGCCGTATGTGATATGCCGAACACCGACCCCCCATTGACTCATCGACTGGCTGTCCTTGACCGGCTTGCTCTGGGTGCACAGGCGGTTGCCCAATTAGGGAAAGAGTTCTTCTACGGTGTGTACCTTGGTGTGACCGCCGATGACGAGCAGCTGTGCGAGGTTGTCGATCTATATCGAGAACTAAGTCCGCAAGTAGTTGGACTGAAACTGTTTGCCGGGCATTCGACAGGGAATATGGGACTTACCACAGAAGAGCAGCAGCAACAGGTATATCGGCAACTTGCCCATATGGGGTATACCGGAGTGTTAGCCGTTCATTGTGAGAAGGAATCGCTGATGCATCCAGAACTGTGGGATCCTCAGATTCCCGAAAGTCACCTTCTAGCCAGACCGCCGGAAGCTGAAATTGCTTCTGTTTCCGATCAGATCACCTTTGCCCGACAAGCCGGTTTTCCTGGAACGCTTCACATCTGCCACATCTCCACTGAGAAAGCGATAGCATTGGTAGCCGATGCGCAAAAGCATGGGATGCGCATCACCTGCGGGGCCACAGCACACCATGCACTTCTTGATGAGCATCTGGCGAAAACTCCGGGTCATCTGTGCAAGATGAATCCGCCCCTGAGATGTGCTGCTGATCGAGACGCGGTATTTTCTGCTTTATGTGATGGAACCATTGACTGGATCGAAAGTGATCATGCACCGCACACATTGGTGGATAAAGCTAAGGGTGCATCAGGTGTTCCGGGTTTTGCCGGAACCGCATTGCTCATCAGGGCACTGCGTCATGCGGGTGTAAGTGAAGATCACATGAAAAGACTCTGCGGTGAACGGGCAGCTGAGGTATTTCATCTCTCGTCTCCTGTCAAAGTCCCGGATGAACGACAGATTCATCAGATAATTACGTTCTTACGCAAATCGTATCCCTATGATTCTTTCGCCACGATAGGGAATAAGGATAATTAGGACTTTCCTCCGAGAGTCATGAACCGTTCCACATCAATACAGAATGCAATTCCAGACCCGGGTTCTGCCAGACAGGGAACCCCTTTGATGGCATCGAGAACTTTTCCCGTTAGTCCGGAACCGACAAGGATAAGGATCATCTCTTTTTCGGGTACCAGCTGAACACCGAAAAATTTGACATCTTCCTCTTTTCCCGTTCCTCGTGCAGCGAGAATAGTACCACCAGTTGCACCGGCAGCTCGTGCTGCATCCATAACCTCGTCTGTAGTCCCCCGATTTACGATACAGGTAATAAGCGTGTGTACAGTGTCCATTGATGATCTCCTCTGTGTTTGCGATTCCGTAACCGAATCGTCTGTTTCTGTGTGAAGCACATGGGCGAGAATATGTGGTACATCAATAAGCATGGCAATACCACAGGCTAATCGTTTATTTCGTCTGAAGTGGGTAAGCCGCTCCAGTACCGGCTCAACATGCTGATCGCTCAGAAGGGTGAGTACAATCTCTTTTTCTGCATCTCCAAGACCCAGCATATGGAGGATGGCATGTTCAGCAACTCCCTTACCGATGAGGATCGTTCCACCACGGGCACCGGCTCCTTTTGTTTCATGTACCAGAGCTTCACCCACTCCTGATTGCACTATACTGAGTAGTAGCTTCCCCTGGCGGTATACCGTATCGACTTTCATACCGATTTATCCTCCTTTACCGACTTTTTACGTCCATCCTTTTCTCTGTGACGATAGAGCAGCCCCAGCAGCTGAATGGTGATCAATGGGGTCATGGCTATCAGGGCAACGATACCGAAGGCATCAGAGAGCGGATTTCCTCCAAGTGCCACGGAGGCTCCCAAGGTGAAAGCTAAGAGAAAAGAACTGGACATGGGTCCACTTGCAACCCCTCCCGAATCAAATGCGATAGCGGTGAAGAGAGGAGGACAGAAGAACATCATGATCAATGCCATAAGGTATCCCGGAATGAGGAAGTAAATCAGAGGGAGATGGTACACCACCCGTACCATGGCAAGTCCGACCGCAAGTGAAACTCCGAGCGAAAAAAATACGAGAACCATTGATTTTTTGATGGAACCTCCCGATACATCGCGTACCTGATCAGTAAGTACCCATACGGCAGGTTCGGCAAGTACGACCACCGCTCCGAGAAGGAATCCCAATGGGATGAGTACCCACTGATATGATCCCTCTCCGATTAGCGCACCAAGTTGCGAGCCGACCGGCATAAACGCTCCGTTGACTCCCATGAGAAACAGCGTGAGTCCGAGAGCTGCATACAGAAGGCCCTGAATCATTCTGATGAATTGCCGGTGATGCTGATGGAGCAAGGTGAATTGGAATATGATAAAGAGCGCAGCGAGGGGACCGAGAGCCTGTACCACCTCGTTGACACTGGCAGAAAAAAGTTCTCCGAATGAAAGCGAAGCTGCAGTCATTTCAGCTGCCGCTGGTGCAGGATCATTACCTGAAGCAATGATTCCCATGAGCAATACCGCACTGATCGGTCCGATAGAGGCAATACCGACAAGACCGAAACTGTCCTGTTCACTCTTTTTGCTTTTTCGTACTCCGGCTACACCGACACCGAGAGCGAGAATGAACGGGACAGTCATGGGACCGGTTGTCGCCCCTCCGGCATCGAATGCGATGCCGAGAAAGAACGGATCGGTAAAGAGTGCAAGAATCGTAACGATGCCGTAAAACACGATAATGATCCAACGGTAGCTTATCGTGAGAACGATTCGGGCAAAGGCCAGAGAGACGAAGATTCCCACCCCCAGTGATATGGCCAGTACAAGATGCATCCGATTCACCGAGGGGATATAGGTGGTAACCTGCTGGGCAAGCACTTGAACCTGCGGTTCAGCAATCGTAATGATGAGACCAATGATGAACCCGACGACAAGGAGCAACGGGAGGCTGCGTCGATTCATCAAGGCCGATCCGGTACGCTGTCCTACTGGAATGATACCGATATCGGTACCAAGAAGGAACAGGCTGAGCCCTACGATGATTGCCACAGCTCCCAGGATAAAGGAACCTATGCTCCTCCATCCGATCGGGGCAATAGTAAGCTGCAGGACGATTACCAGAAGGACAATCGGTATCACTGAGGAAGCAGTTTCTCTGAACTTGCGTATCAGATTCAATCGAAGAATCCCTCCTAACCATCAGTACCGTGAGCATACCGGCAAACGCGCTTCATCGCAAGTGTCTTATGCTTACCTATTGCGGGCACCATGGCTGCATGATATATTGATGACAAAGAGGGCCGGAAATGTCAGAAACACCATTATTCATCAGGATAGCCCGTCCGACATATGGGAGGTGGCTGCTGTATCACCATCAGGTACGTACTGCAGGATATGAGATGATCCCGAAACAAGGACCATTTTTGATCTTAGCCAATCATACCCACACCTACGATCCTTTCTTCATTTCATCATCATTGAAAATTCATGTTCGATGGGTAGCCGGAGCCTATCTCTTTAAAAATCAGTTCATCAAGTTGCTCCTGCAGAAATGGATCGGGGGAATTGCAAAACAGCAAGGGCGCAGTGATTTTCAGACGATTCGTGATATTTCTGCAGCTTTCAAGCAGAATCAGGTAGTAGGCCTCTTCCCTGAGGGGACCAGGACCTGGGATGGTGAGCCGCTCGGGTTTGAATTGGCAACAGCCAAACTGGTGCGTATGTTCGGCGTTCCTGTAGTGCTCATGCATATCGAGGGTGGGTATGCACAACGGCCCCGTTGGGCTATCCATCTGCGTAAAGGCCCGATTACGTTGCGTGTCATACAGGTGCTGCAACCGGGGCAGTTGAAACAGCTTTCAGTGAAGCAGGTTCATCAGCAACTTACCGAACTGTTGGGATTCAGTCATCATCGGTGGCAAAAACAGCAACAGATCCCCTATATTTCTCGAGGCAATGCTGAAGGTCTGGAAAAACTCCTGTATCAATGTCCGTCATGCAACAGTCGTTCGACGCTGGTAACCGAGGGACATGAGATACGATGTACTGCATGTGATTTGACCTGTGTTTTGGATCCGTATGACCATCTGCTTGTCACACGGGGAACAGCACTCGGTTTTTCCTCGGTCGCCCAATGGCATACCTGGGAACAGCAGCAGTTATGTGCAACCGATGCAACTGGAGAACTCTTTCCGCCCGATCAGGGAGTACTGCTCCAACAGGGCGTCGGTAAAAAACTGGTGACAATTTCCAGGGACTTCACCGTAGCTCTTGAAGCCGATCGTATGGTGATCACGATGAAAACAACGGTACCTGAACATCTGAATAACCCGTTGATATTCACTTTTGAGCACATGCAGTCCATGATCATCAACGCAAAAAGTACGATCGAGTTGTATCATGCCGATCAGTTGTGGCGTATTCGGATCATCGGCAATCGATCAATCGTAAAATATGTAGAATATTATCGATCCTGCAGGAAGGATGCTACGATGCCTGCAGCCGGACAGGAGGTCCCATGAACTGGAATTATGTGATTCATATCGGAATTATTTCTCTGTCCCTGCTGGCAGCGGCACTGCTTCGGGCACGAATTTCTTTCTTTCAGAAGTTCCTCATACCGGCACCGATCCTTGCCGGAGTATTGTTGCTTGTGTTTTATAATTTCATTGCCCCGCTATGGAATCTGCAAAGTGACTATCTGGGTGAACTGGTATACCACCTGTTGAACATCAGCTTCATCGCGATGATGCTGAGAGTTACTGGAAAGGGAACACATCCAGGGAAAGGTAAACGAATTCTTGCACAGAATGTCACCGCGGTGATCGGACAATACGGTCTCCAATGTTTTTTCGGTCTGATTGTGACGGCATTGCTTATTGCCACCGTGCGCAGCGATTTGTTTCCCGCTTTCGGATTCACGCTGGCGCTTGGGTTTGAACTGGGACCTGGACAGGCTTTTTCTATCGGATCAACATGGGAGCGGATGGGCTTCACCGGCGGGTCTTCGGTGGGACTGACCATGGCGGCTATCGGATTTCTCCTCGGTTCCTTCGGTGGGGTGGTGCTGATCAATCAGGGTCTCAAACGGGGATGGATCGGCAAGGAATATGCCGACAAAATCAAGAAAAAAAGTGTTCGCACCGGGTTTTTCAGTCGCATTGAATCCGAGCGGCCTATCGGCAGTTATCTCTCGACCGATGGAGAATCACTTGATACATTCAGTTATCATATAGCTCTGGTAATGGTCACCTATTTCATCTCATTCGGGTTGCTGACCCTGCTGAGTAAGCTGCTAGGGTTGATCGGGCCTCTGGGAGTTGATCTTGCCGAGAGTCTGTGGGGAATAAATTTCATCTTCAGTGCTTTCTGTGCACTCGGGGTCAAGCAGTTCATGAAGCTGGTCAAGGTTGAGACTACGATCGACAATGCCACCTGTAACCGTATCAGCGGTCTCTCGGTCGATTTGACCGTAGCCGCTTCACTTGGTGCCATTTCTGTGGTAGCTGTGCAGGGGTACTGGCTTCCCATCCTGGCATTAGTGATCACCGGAGCACTCATTACCCTTGTGGTACTCCCCGCCTACTGTTCCCGACTCTATGATGATCACCAATTCTATCGGATGCTGGTCATCTACGGAACAGCTACTGGAACCCTTCCCACGGGTCTTGCTTTGTTGCGTGTGGTGGATCCCGAGTT
The DNA here is from genome assembly GCA_964482325.1 of uncultured Spirochaetaceae bacterium. Classification (GTDB taxonomy): domain Bacteria; phylum Spirochaetota; class Spirochaetia; order Sphaerochaetales; family Sphaerochaetaceae; genus CAYZJV01. Next base: position 22,721 of record CAYZXD010000009.1, read on the forward strand.
CGAAACGCCGGTAGCTACCGATTATCTCTATTCGGTGGGTATTGTGTTTGTCCTGGCCATTCCGATTATTCTCAGTGTCAATCTTCCTGCCTTCAGCTACACGCGCAATCGCCCTGAGCTTTTCTGGCTTGCGGTAGGTATCTCAGCAGTCTATCTTGTTGGCTCTCTCATCGCATATATGATACTCTCGGGCAAGCGTTCATTTGCCAATAGACGCAGATTGTTTCATACTGATGAAGAGGTTGCCCGATAGTTATGATTGAAGCTTTAGTAGAGCGCACCCGTCGTTTTTCACAGGAGGTTGAAGACCTTACCTTTACGTTTGACGGCTACATCTATAATCCACTTTCCTATGCATGGGACCTTCATGAACGATATTTGAGGGCCTATGTCCCGTATCGACCGAATATTCTTTTTCTTGGCATGAATCCCGGACCGTTCGGGATGGCTCAAACTGGAATTCCGTTTGGTGAGATCAATGCCGTACGTGATTGGATGGCCATTGAAGGATCGGTCGGGAGGCCCGAGAGAGAACATCCTGCTCGACCGGTGAAAGGATTTGCTATCGGGAGAAGTGAGGTGAGCGGGAGACGTCTCTGGTCATTGATGGAGCATCGGTTCGGTACGGCTGACCGGTTTTTTTCTCATCATGCCGTAATGAATTACTGTCCCTTAGTATTCATGGACAGCGGGAAAACCGGGCGCAACGTGGTTCCTGAGAAACTGCTCAAGGATGAGCGTACCGCATTGACAGCTTGCTGTAATGGGTATCTCGATGATATCGTGTCACTTATGGAACCAAAATCGCTCGTCGGGATTGGCCAGTTTGCGAAAAAACAGTTACAGGGCTGTACACAGAGACTGCATCTGCCTCTTGCGGTGACAGCAATACTCCACCCGAGTCCGGGCAGCCCGCTGGCGAACAGCGGATGGGAAGAGAAAGTCACCCGACAGCTTGAGGAGGCCAGGCTGTGGTGAAACAGGCTCAGATCCTTGCACCGGCTAAGATCAATGCTCACCTCTCTATCGGATTGAAGCGTGAAGATGGATTTCACGGATTGTTATCACTGTTTCATATGATTGATCTCTGCGATGCTATCACCATCACCTTGCATCCCTCAAACTCCTTTTCCGTGAACGTTGACATGGGGGTGTTTGAACCATTTTCGAGCAACACGATGGCACGAGCTGCACATCTGTATGCTAAACATATCGGTATGGATGCAGCTGTTTCCATTTCCTGTGAAAAACGTATCCCCATGGAGGCCGGACTCGGAGGTGGCTCAAGTGACGCAGCTGCAGTACTGCTATTGCTGAATGAGTTATGTGACCATCGGTTGAATGCAGATCAGCTCAGTGAAATTGGAGCTCAGGTCGGATCGGATGTCCCCTTCTTCCTCGGCTCTTCAGCTGCAGCCTGCGTTGAGGGGCGGGGTGAATACCTCACTGCTATGAAAGCGCGGGGTGATCTGTATGGATTGATCGTTATGCCACAGGATTTAGGAATCTCTACCGCCTATGCGTTCGGTGAATTGGATACCGCAAGGGCAGCAGGTCTCGCCGTCCCGAGATCTCCCGAAAAAGAAGATCTAATCGCTATGTTTGCCGGTCCAGTTCAGCAATGGCAGTTCTTCAATGATTTTCGTGCGGTAGTGGGAAATCTGAATCCAGTGTATGACCGGCTGGATGCTCTCGTACAGACCAATAAGGAACTTTTTGGCACTGTCAGTGGTAGTGGAGCTGCATACTGTATCCTTGGTCAGCAGAGAGAAACTGTGGAGAGATTTCGGACAGAATTGGAACAATCTATAGACAATGTGACGATTTATGCGATAAAAAGCTTGCATCGTATGCATTCTGGTGTTACCGTTTCTCTATGATACAGCGTAAGGGGTGTTCGCATGGAAATTACCGATGTGAGGGTTCGTAAGATAGCTTCAGAGGGAAAATTGCGGGCGTATGCAACCATAACGTTCGACAATCAATTTGTCATTCACAATCTCAAAGTTATTGATGGAAAGTCTGGACTTTTCGTGGCTATGCCAAGCAGAAAGACTAAGAGTGGTGAATTCAAGGATGTAGCACATCCAATCAGCAGCGATTTCCGGGCGGTGATGCAGGAAGCCATACTTGAGGCCTACGAGAGTGCACCGCCTGCCGGAGCTGATGAAGACTACGAAGAGCATCATCAGACAGAATAAAAACCGGTGAGGGGTGCCTACCTACTGGACAAAGCACAAGAAAACCTGTATTTTTGTGGGCGGCGTCTTGTTGTGCAGCAAGACGTTGCCATGCATATATATGCGGGTGTAGGGGTGTAGCCAAGCGGTAAGGCTCCGGTTTTTGGTGCCGGTATGCGTGGGTTCGAATCCCGCCGCCCCTGGTTCAGGTTAAGTACTTAAGGAGTTGTTTCATGAAAGACACAAATTTGTCCGGCACACTAAGAAAGGAAGATTTCGGATCAGCTGGTTCCAGACGCGTGCTGGCTTCAGGACGTGTTCCTGCCGTCATTTACGGCAAGAAGGATCCGATCCATATTACTCTTGATGCAAATGAATTTCAGAACAAGATGCGTCATTTCTCCGAGTCAACATTACTCACAATAAAGGTGGGTCGGAAGAACCATTCGGTGCTGATGAAAGATTATCAGGAAAATGTCATGAAAGGGATCATCATGCATGTTGACTTCTACGAGGTAACCAAGGGCGAAGTCCTCAGAGCGAACGTTCCTGTGGTATTGCAGGGCAATCCCGAAGGGGCAAAGTTCGGTGGTGTACTTGAACAGGTTGCGCATGAAATCGAAGTTGAATGTCTGCCGAAAGATCTTCCCGAACATATTGTCATTGATGTTTCGGGTCTCGGGTTGAATGAAAGTATTCACCTCGGCATGGTTACTGTCCCTGAAGGGGTCCGTTTCCTGGTTGATGAAGCTACCACCATCGCAACAGTGAAGGGTGTCAAGGAAGTCGTCACGGTCGAAGAAGGTGAGGAAGAAGGAGAAGAGGCTGAAGAAGGAGCTGACTCCGAGGAATCCGAAGAGTAGAACTCCGGTAGAAGGAGGTTGCTCTGCCACTGGTTTTCGGGTTAGGGAATCCTGGTTCCCGATACGCCCATACACGACACAATACAGGCTTTGATGCCTTGGAAATCATGACAGCGTTTCTTCATGCAAAGATGAGGAAACGCTGTTTACGTCTCTATAATCAGGCTCAGGTGCATCTCGGTGATGGACAGCGTGCGTTGTTGGTGCAACCGCTTACGTATGTGAATCGCTCGGGAGAGATCCTCGGCTACTTTATTCCCCGACGATTTTCACCCGATGAGTTTATCGTACTCCTCGATAATCTTGATCTTCCTGCCGGGACGATCCGTATCCGAAAAGGCGGATCATCTGCGGGGCACAATGGACTTAAATCGATTATCTCACACATGGGAACTGCCGATTTTGTTCGGGTGTATATCGGGATAGGTCGCCCCGCACCCGGGATAACGGTAGTTGATCATGTGCTTTCAGCTCCAGAAGATCCGCGACAGCAGGACCTGTTGCAGCAGGGCATATCGCTGGCAGCTGAGGCTGCCCTGAAGCTCTGCCGTGGAGTATCCGTTGAGGAGGTTGCCTGTGAGTACCACCGCCGATCTTCCGATTGATGTCATCACCGATTTCTGTGCAGATTTCCATATTGATATACAAAACGGTGTGGTGGTTGCTTTCAGCGGAGGAGCCGATTCGCTGGCCCTGCTGATTCTCCTTTCACAGGTGTGCCCCCCGGGGAAACTGACAGCTGTTTACGTGAATCATCGATTGAGAAGTGAACGTGAACTGAAAGCTGAAGAGCAGCTCAATGCTGATAACTGCAGGCGCCTTGGTATTCCCCTACGCATTGCACGACTGGAAGAGGGTTCTGTTGCCGCCTGTTCCCGCAAGCGGCAAAACGGTATAGAGGAAGCTGCTCGTGTGTTGCGGTATGCTGTCCTTGAACGATATCGAAAGCAGCTTGGCTATGCGTATATTGCAACAGCACATACCAGTGATGATCTCAGTGAAACGGTGCTTATGCGCTTATTACAGGGCTCAGGTATGCAGGGATTACAGGGGATCAGTGCCTATCACGGTCATATTATTCGTCCGCTCCTGACGATCTCCAGACAGGATATTGAGCAGGTGGTGAAGCAGCAACAGCTGCGTTGGTCTGAGGATTCGACGAATGCCGATACCCAGTATCTGCGTAATCGCATCCGCCATACCGTGGTTCCTGCGATTGCACGGGTATTTCCTGGATACCGGGAAGCTTTGGCACAGACAGCACAGCGAGCTCAACAGTATGTGCATGCATTACAGCCTCTGGTCGATCGAGCTTCTCTGGAAGGAGTTTCGCGGCAGGGGAGTCGATTTCTGTTCTCCTGTGAGAGATTGAAACAGGAATCTCATGCAGTACTTGAAGCGGTTGTCTATCGCGTCTGGGAAAAGTTGTGCGAAGAAGAGGGGAAACGGCTTCCCTATACTGCGGTGCAGCAGATAATACGTGCGATTACCGCAGATGGAGCTGTAGGTGATCTCTATGCATCAGTGCTCGCTCGTGAAGGGAGCTTGATATCATGGGAAAAACGGCAGGAAGCACTGGCCGAAGGGTACGTTTCCTGCGTATATTCAGCATGTACCGAGCTTGATGGGGAGCATCTGCTGATCGTAGAAGAAGAGGTTTCAGCTCCTATACCGGTTTCTCAGCGTGCCCGTATTGCTTCAGACACATTGAGGCGGCCGCTGATAGCTCGTTCTTATCGTGGTGGAGACCGGATAGTGCTTACCGAGGGGACCAAGCGGATTGCTGCATTGTACGCCGAATGGCAAATTGGCCGAAAACAGTGGTCTCAAATTCCCGTTTTAGAAGATACTGAGGGAATCGTAGCGGTGTTAGGAGGATCATTTGGTGGCAGAGACCGTATAGCAAAACGGTGCCTATTGCCTACCCTTGCCCGAAATAGCGCTACATTATATAGTGTGACGGATAGAGAAGGATACTATGGTGGATAAAGAGTACAACGAAGAGAAAAAACCAGATAATGAAGCTCCGGAGACAGGAAATCGGGGCGAACGGGAACAACCGAAACCGCAGGATGATGATCGTGATCGTCGCAAACCACGTGATGAGCAGGATGACAACCGCTATTGGACGGGAAGGAATTCCCAACAGCAGCAGCGGCAGAATCAGCAAAAGCGTCCGGGTGGGCAGCAAGGCGGCGGCCCAAAATTCGATTTCAGTGGAAAGAACCGCATTGCTCTTGGTTTTTTTATCTTCCTGATTGCAACGTTTACCTTCATGCTCTTTAGTGAGGGGAATACCGTAGGAACCCAGGAGGTTCCGTACAGTGCATTTTTGCGTTATGTCGAGAATGGACAGGTAAGTGCTGTAGAGATTGAAGATCAGAACCTCATTACTTTTGCGACTCGGAACAATACCACAGCAACCACGCGTATTCCGTACGATGATGATATGTTGATGGAAACCTTGAAGGAGAATAATGTTCAGGTCACGGGAACAGTACGTGGAATTTCTTTCCTTCAGGTGATACTGCAATTGCTTCCCTGGATTATCTTTATTGGATTTACCGTCATGCTCTGGCGTCAGACGCGAGGAGCAAATGGCAATGTGATGGCTTTCAGTAAAAGTCGTGCAAAGGAATACATGGAAACTGATGTAAAGATTTCCTTTGAGGATGTAGCTGGACAGAAAGAGGCAAAGTACGAATTGCAGGAAGTGGTGGAATTTCTCAAGCATCCGAAGAAATTTCAGGAACTTGGTGCGAAAATTCCTAAAGGAGTACTGCTTGTCGGTCCTCCGGGAACCGGAAAAACCTTATTGGCCAAGGCCGTTGCCGGAGAAGCTGGAGTAGCCTTCTTCCATATGTCGGGTTCCGATTTTGTGGAAATGTTTGTCGGTGTAGGTGCCTCACGGGTGCGTGACTTATTTGAACAGGGACGTAAAAATGCCCCGTGTATCCTGTTTATCGATGAACTTGATGCTGTCGGTCGAACCCGAGGTTCGGGCCTTGGTGGCGGACATGATGAGCGTGAGCAGACATTGAACCAGATGCTTGTTGAAATGGATGGGTTCGATACTGCCACCGGAGTCATCGTGATTGCTGCAACGAACCGTCCTGATGTACTTGATCCTGCACTGCTGAGACCGGGAAGATTTGACCGGCAGGTGGTAGTGGATATGCCTGATGTCGCTGAGCGCGAGGCGATTCTTACCATACATTGCAAGAAGATAAAAAAGGCAGATGATGTAAATCTGAATCGTATTGCCCGTGCAACCCCGGGAACCAGTGGAGCCGATCTGGCGAACCTGGTCAATGAGGCAGCACTGTTTGCTGCACGTTCAGGGCGGGCGACGGTTACTATGGATGATTTTGAGCAGGGGCGTGATAAAATTCTTCTTGGAGTAGCTAAGCAGTCGAAGATTCTCACCCCTGAAGAAAAGCGCGCTACTGCCTATCATGAAGCAGGGCATGCTCTGTTACACTATCATTTGAAGAATCTTGATCCCTTGCACAAGGTGACGATCATTCCGCATGGGCGGGCACTGGGTTTGACCATCAGTCTTCCTGAGAAGGATGCCTACACAAAGAATCGCAGTATGCTCACTGATTGGATCAAGGTCTGTATGGGTGGCTATATTGCCGAAGAGTTGGTGTATGGGGAAACTACGACTGGAACCAGTAATGATATTAAGCAGGCTACTGAGATTGCCCGCAAGATGGTCACGGAATGGGGTATGAGCGATATGGGCTTCATCGGGTTCGGTAAAGACGATGAGCCGCTGTTCCTTGGACGTGAAATAGCGCAGCATAAAGATTATTCGGATGATACGGCACGTAAAATCGATACTGAGGTGAGTAAGATTCTGGAAAATGCGCTTACCGAAACGCGCAAAATCCTCAGTGATCATCGGGATCAGCTCGATAAGCTTACTGAATCGTTGGTTGAGCATGAGACGCTTGACGATGCGCAGATTCGCGAACTGTTGGGGTTCGAACCGGTAGAGCAGACGACAAAGTTCATCTAGAGAGAGATACATGGCTACAGACTCAAAGCATAAACGCAATTTCTGCATCATTGCCCATATCGATCATGGCAAGTCGACCCTTGCCGATCGGTTTATCGATAAAGCTAAACTCGTCACTACCCGTGGACCGCTTCAACAGCAGATGCTCGACAACATGGATATCGAACGGGAACGGGGAATCACGATCAAAAGCCAGGCAGTGACGATACCCTACCAGGGATCTGATGGACAGGAGTATGAGTTGAATCTGGTCGATACTCCGGGACATGTGGACTTTTCCTACGAAGTCAGTCGCGCCATCGGTTCGTGTGAAGGTGCATTGTTGCTGATTGATGCCGCCCAGGGGGTAGAGGCTCAGACGCTTGCCAATATGTATATGGCCATGGAGCTCAATCTGGAAATCATTCCGGTGATCAATAAGATTGATCTTCCCAGTGCCGATATCGACTCATGTCTCCATCAGATTGATCACGATCTCGGACTCGATCCTGATATAACGGCACTGGTCTCTGCAAAGACGGGACAGGGGATTGATGAGTTATTCGAAAAGATTGTGGAATTTATTCCACCACCGAAGGGTGATCCTGATGCTGAATTGCGCGCGCTGATCTTCGATAGCCATTATGACCCATATCGTGGGGTCATTGTCCATTTTCGTATTTTTGACGGCCAGATTCGTGAAGGCCAGGATATCAAGTTCTTTTCCACTGGTGCTGAGCACACGGTGGAAGAGGTCGGTGTATTCAAAATGTCACTGATTAGAACCCAGAAATTAAGTGCTGGAGATGTAGGATACTTTATCGCCGGCATTAAAACCATCAGCGATATTCGTGTCGGTGATACGGTTACCGATGCGAAAAATCCCTGTAAAAATCCACTGCCGGGATTTAAAGAGGTGAAACCGGTGGTGTTCTCTTCCATCTATCCGGTGGACTCCAACGATTATGAAGAGTTGCATGATGCTATTGACCGACTGAAACTTAATGATGCCTCATTGGTGTACGAAAAAGATGCCTCGGCGGCTCTCGGGTTTGGTTTCCGCTGCGGGTTTCTCGGTATGCTGCATCTTGAGGTGGTCCAGGAGCGCATTGAACGTGAGTTTGATCTTTCCATTGTGTTCACTAGTCCATCAGTCCGATATGTGGTGTATATGAAGGATGGAGAGGAGCTGAGGATCGACAATCCGCTGAGCTATCCGAATCCGATGAACGTCGATCATGCTGAAGAGCCCTACATTCAGGCTGAGATCATCACTCCGGCTGCGTATGTGGGAAATGTCATGAATCTCTGTATGGAGAAGCGCGGTATTCAGACCGCCATGAACTATCTTGATGAGAAGCGCATTGAGCTGATCTATGAAATGCCACTGGCAGAAGTTCTTTTTGAATTCTACGATCGGTTGAAGTCGGTTTCCCGCGGCTATGCAAGTTTTGATTATCATGTGATCGGGTATCGTGAAACCGATCTCGTTCGGCTCGATATCCTTGTGAACGGAGAACCGGTAGATGCCCTGAGTCAGCTGGTTTTCCGGGGAAGTGCCCAAACACGTGCACGACAGGTGTGCGAACGGCTCAGAGAGGAGATTCCCCGTCAGATGTTCAAGATCCCTATTCAGGGAGCTGTAGGGGGGAATATCATTGCACGGGAGACTATCAGCGCACTGCGTAAGGATGTCACGGCAAAGTGCTATGGTGGTGATATCTCCCGGAAACGCAAGCTCCTGGAAAAGCAGAAAGAGGGAAAGAAGCGGATGAAGATGGTCGGAAACGTTGAGATTCCCCAGCAGGCATTCCTGGCAGTACTGAAGACTAACGATAATTCCTGATCAAATCAGTGTTTCAGGAACTGACGAAGAATCCGAGACCGAAGTATCTGCTTCTCAGGTAATGAAAGTTCAACAGAGGAAATCTTCCATCATGATAGGTTACGAGGATTCTTGCATTTGCCTGCCCGATTACATCGGAGAACTCAATTCCTGCCCCTATCGTGTATTCAAATTCCCACGGATTCTCAGAATCATATCCGCCGGGCATATGTAGGGTCTGACCGTCCTGATGCGCAAGAACATCAAGGGCGAGAAATGCTGCTCCTATGGTAGGTATCGGTGCGCTCAGTTCCACACCCCCGTTCAGAATCCACGCTCTATAGGCATCGGCAAAATCGGTAGTGCTTACGCCATCATGTTCAGATTCAACAATGTGTAACGGTTGGCCATTGGTTCGTTTGATCACCCATAACGGAATATGTATCGAGGGTTTCATCCAGGTATTCTCCATAGGGGAACTGGCCTCCACATACAATCGCACAAACGATGCCGGATTGACCGATATCCCGATAAGGAGATTATTATCTCTGACATACTCAACCGGCGAGCCTGACTGATCTCCGATTTTCAACAATGTTTCATCACCATAGTGTCCACTGTAATGCTGAAATCCTGCCCGGATATTGATCCGGTCAAACCATCGGGTGTTAAACCCGAAGAAGAAGGCACCATCGAATCCGACGGTATCAGCTCCCCCGAATCCTTGAAATACGGTGTTCAATGCTCCTTGGAACGCCATTTCAGTTTCAATATATGGGGGGAAACTCAGGCGGAAAAATCCAATATTTATCCCTGTTTTCAGTTGGAGATACATCGTTTCGTCAGCATATTTATCTCCTTCAAGAAAAGGAATATCCTCATAGGTCCCTGAATCAGGATCGGTGTATCGAATCGAGCGGGGTTGTCCTTCTGTGAGCGAAATCATATTGAGCGTTGAGGTTGCAGAAAATGGACTGATCGTAGACTCGGGATAGAGTGATTCCTGGGTGAACCAGGTAAAGGAAAGCCTGTGGTGAAAAAAATCATAGGAAGAGCCGAAAATGGGTAGTAGCGATACCAGTAATATCAGGGTGATTAAGCTTCGTTTCATGGGTGCTCCTGTTCGCGTATGTGTTATCCGTTTATGCTGAGTCCGATTGTAAGATAGCGGCTTCTTTGGAAAAAGTAGTTCAATAACGGGAATCTTCCATCATGGTAAAAGACCTCCAAGCGAAGCTTCCGATTCAGTATTCCCTGATTGAACTCAAATCCACCACCGATGCTGAAAGTCCATTCCCATGGATTCTCTTTATCATACATGCCGACCATATGTTTTGTTTGTCCATCCTGGTGTGCCTGTACGTCGGTTGCGACAAAGATTGACCCGACAGAAAGAATGGGAAATCTGAGTTCAGCTCCGGCCTGCACCCTCCATGCTTTATATGAATCATCATAGACGTTGGTATCGGTTATACCCTCCTGGCCGGTGATATGGTCGAATTGACTATCTTCTGACCCCGGGCGTACCGTCTGTGGAGGAACATGCACTCCAGGACGTATCCATGCAGAACGCATGGGCAGTTCTGCTATCACATAGGTGCGCCAGGCGGGTGAAGGTTGTATGGATATCCCTGCAATCCATGAGTTTCCCCGGGTATATTCGACTAGACGTTTTGTAGCATCGTCAGACCAAAAATCCAATTCCGTATTTCGTTCCAGCACATCGGACAGAATTTCGTCACCCCAATGCCCGGAAAAATGGTGAAACCCTGCAGTTATGGTCACAAGATCATACACATTCACTGATGCTCCCGCGCCATACATGCCGTCAAACCCTAATGCATTAATTGAGCCCTTTTTCTGAAATACCGTATTGAGTCCACCTTGGATATATCCCTCAAGTACCACCGAACTGAGATCGAACCGCAGGACTCCGATATTTCCCGCACTCTTCATGTGCCAGTACTCATGCAGTTTTCTATCATCGTAGGGGATCTGGGTATAGGCGTTTTCTTCACTGTCAGCAATCAGTATCGAGTCGGGAACACTCGATTCATCCAACACCGCAAGATAGCGAAATGTGGTCGATTTAGCAAAGGGATCGGCAAGCGGTTCTCGGAATAATGGATCGATAGGTGCCCAGGTAAAAGAGAATGCCCATAGTGAGCTACCGCAGATAACACATACGAGAGATAGGGTAAAAAAGTACCTCTTTATAGTTCGACTCATCGCATAGCTCCTCTTACAGATACGGTCTCATGCTGTATTCAGGTTGTTGAAGATTAACAATAAGGGTCTTTCATGATTCAATTGATCGACATTTTATCACATAATTTATGGTTCTTCTGAAGATTTTATCGTTTTTTTTCCGGGATTTTTTCCTGTTGTACTCTTTATCAGAACAGTTTACGATTCGAGAGATTAACACAACCGTCTGGAGGTCACCCTATATGGAGTCTGTTTTGTATCGATGTAAGCAATTCGTATGGGAACAGGTGCAGCGTATCGCCTATAAAGTGGGCAATGGTAATAATACGTTCTATCGGGTGGATCGACAGAATATTGTCGATAAACGGGATGATATCAGTTTTGATGTCCGCTATTTTGAATGCGGCCCCGAAGGGTACACCACCTTGGAAAAGCATCAACATACCCATGTCGTGATCGTTTTACGTGGATGCGGCAGTGTGCTGGTAGATCGAAAGTGGCATGATGTGAAACCTTTTGACTGTATTGTGATTCCCGGTTTTACCCCACATCAGTTGAAAAACCGTGACGCAGAAGAACCGTTTGGATTTGTCTGCATTGTTGATCAGAAACGTGATTCGTTTCAACTGTTATCCCGGGAAGAATTGACGGATCTGCTGAAAGACACACCAGATCTTATGATTCCTCATGGGTATCTTACCGAGAACAACTAAGCGCACCGAATACATACATCCTATCTCATTTTCTCATCAGGCATACTCTTGTCCTAGCTGTATCTTTTTAAATTTTTAACTTTACACTTTAACATTGATAACCTTTCAACTAATAATAAAAATAGATTAATAGTTATACATAAAATTATTTTAACTCATTAATTGACAGATAAAACCTATCGATTCATAATACTAATGATAAGTGAAATATAAACATGGTATCAGAACGTAGTAGTTGCATAGCAATTTTCACAGGCAGAATATAGTTCATCTTGGATGTGGTAAATCATCCAGGATGACTGAGTAATAATCTTTTTGCGACAAGCAAAAGGAAGAGGAACAATTGGGTGGGGTCATGAACCTAGATGATCTCACAGGCAAGAATCTATCTGTATTATTCATACAGGATAAAGGGGGAACGTATGCGTAAAAGGTTATTAGCAATGATAATCTTGGTCGGTTTGGTATGTACTGGTGTGCTCTTTGCAGCAGGCCAGGCAGAAAACACGATCGAATTCGGTGTTAATTATGAATTGACCGGAGGGTTTCCTATCATCGGCACTTCCGCTAAGGAAGGAATTGCTCTTGCAGTTGAAGAAATCAATGCTGCGGGTGGGGTGACTGTCGGGGGTACGCAGTACACACTGGTTCCCAAATACCTCGACAATGGATTTAATGAAAGTGAAGCAGCTGTCGTCACGCAAAAATTCGCCGATGATGATGATATTATCGCCATGATCGGACCGAATGATTCAGCAATGTGTCTGGCTTCTGCTCAGATTGTGAATGCGCAGAAGTTGCCCACTATTACTCCTTGGGCAACAAATATCGATATCACAAAAACCGGGGATTACTTCTTCAGAGCATGTTTTACCGATGACTTCCAGGGTGCGATATTGGCAAAATACGCTTTCGACAAAGAGGGGGCCAGAACCGCTGCTTCTCTCTATGATAAATCAAATCCATACAATGTCGGTATTGCAACGATCTTTGCAAAAACCTTCGAAGAACTCGGTGGAAGAATCGTAGAGATGCAGACCTATAGTGCAGGAGATACTGATTTCAATGCTCAACTCACCAAAATAATCGGAAAGAAGCCCGATATTCTCATCCTGCCTAACTTCTATGAAGAAGTGGTAACCCAGGCGTCTCAGGCGAGAAGATTGGGGTATCAGGGAAAATTCATCGGATCTGATACCTGGGGTGATTCCTCAATTCTTGATGCTGATACGGAAGGCCTGTTGAATAATGCCGTTTGGGTCGGGCATTACCATGTAGATATTGCTTCCCCGAGTGCTCTGCGGTTTATCGATTCGTATAAGGAGAAATATGGAACAGACAAGGTTCCCAATGACATTGTGGCGCTCAATTACGACACGGTGTACCTCTTGAAGAATGCTATAGAAAACGGGAAGAGCCTTGATCGTGCAGTCGTACAGAAAGGATTAACCCTGATTAAGCAATTTGAAGGAGTTACCGGCACGATGCGATTCGGCGGCGATATCCTAGGTGACCCGCTGAAATCGGCAGTCATGATTCAAATTAAGGATGGAGCATTTAAATTCCTGACCATTGAGAAACCGTAAATGCGGCACACTGTCTCTGGTTGTACATGGGAATCCCATGTGCAACCAGTGTCCTATCACTTGTTTACTATATTGCTGAATAAGTAATTGAGGGGTTTCCTGAGATGAGTATGTATCTACAGCAATTGATCAATCTCATACAGCTGGGGAGTATTTATGCCTTGCTGGCAATCGGTTTTTCTATCGTATATGGAATTGCCAGACTGGTGAATTTCGCCCATGGCCCGATATTCATGGTCTCGACGTATCTCATATTTTATTTTGCCACCTTTATGTACGAATTTACTGCCAACAGCTGGCTTGTCTATGCATGTTCGTTACTATTCGCCGTGATCTTGACCGCTTCCCTTGCCGTTCTGATTGAAAAGTTGGCATACCGGCCATTACGGGGCGGACCGGTTGTTGCACTGGTCGTCTCCTCCGTCGGTGTCGGGATGATACTCGAATACGGGGTGTTGCTTCTGATCGGACCTGTTCCCAAACGGATGCCGGTTCTGATCAAAGATATTCCTTTTATGATAGGAGATGCGAAAATATCACTTGCCAGTATCGTAATCATTATCGTGGCAATACTATCGATGGTACTGCTCAGCTTGTTTATTAATCATACGAGAACCGGAATTGCACTTCGTGCGGTTTCCCAGGATCCGATAGCGGCAAGCTTTATGGGCATTTCCAGAAGTTTTATCATATCGGTGGCCTTCATCTTAGGAGCAGTAATGGCAACGATCGGAGCCTCTCTCTATACCACGATCTATTTTACGTTTGCTCCCTATATGGGAGATAGGGTGAACTGGTACAGCTTTATTGCGGCGGTATTAGGTGGGATTGGAAACATAAAGGGAGCGGTTCTTGGAGGATTCGTACTGGCCACCTTGAACGTGGTTGGAGCAATGGTGCTTCCGGTATCCACCTATAAAGATGTACTGGTGTTTGCAGTGCTCATTCTGGTCCTTCTGATAAAACCGACAGGACTTCTGGGCAAGAAAGTCATTGAGAAAGTATGAGTGAGGTACCGAGTCGATGAAACAAACAGGTAAAAAGGTTCTCCTTCTCTGCTTCTGGCTGCTATTACTCTTTGTTATGCAGCAGACTCAGATTATGTCAAACACGCTAAAGCTCATCTTGCAGTACATTGCTATCTACTCCATCATGGTCCTCGGTATCAATATCATAAATGGGTATCTCGGCATCTTTTCGCTAGCCCATGCAGGAATCATGGCCATTGGCGGCTATACCTCATCTCTGATAAGTATGTACCTCTTGAAAGCTCCCTTTTTCTTCCCCATCAATCTGCTGCTCGGGGGCATTGTCGGGATGATTTTCGGGCTGATCGTTGCACTCCCTTCTTTCACGGTGAAAGGCGATTATCTGGCAATCATCACCTTAGGATTTTCTCTACTCGTACAGAGTCTTCTCCAGAATATTGATGCAGTAGGCGCCTCGAGAGGGCTACGCCCCATACCGAAGAACACCAATATTTTCTGGGTGGGATTTACCCTGCTATTGGCAATCATACTGGTTAAGCGATTTGTCAATTCAAAGTATGGCAGGTCTTTGCTCGCAATACGCAATGATCCGGTTGCTGCTGAACTGGTGAGCGTTGATGTTAAGCATGCCAAACTGGTTGCCTTCGGCTTATCGTCATTTCTTATTGCTCTGTCGGGAGGATTGATCTGTCATCTTCTGAGTTACACCAACCCGGGAGCCTATGGTTATAGTCTGATTATTGAAGGTCTTATTATGGTGTATCTCGGAGGAGTAGGCTCCATAACCGGATCCATCCTCGGAGCAACCATCTGGCAGATACTTGTTGAGACACTCCGTTTCATCGGTATGTGGCGGTGGATTCTCGGGGCAATTATTCTTATCTCTCTTATGATTTTCAAACCTACCGGGTTATTTGGGAATAAGGAATTTTCTTTGCAGTGGCTTCGTCAGATAATGCGTAATCGTAAAGAGAAGAGGGCAATACATGATGAATAAGCGACCACTCATTCAATTTGACTCAGTAGGTATGTACTTCGGGGGAATAAAGGCTGTTGATGATGTCTCTTTCAGTGTAGATGAGGGGCAGATCTTCGGCATTATCGGGCCGAATGGAGCGGGGAAAACGACGATTTTCAATGTGCTTTCCGGTGTATATGTGCCGACCAAGGGTGTTGTATATGCCGATTCAATCCCATTGAACAACCTCCCCCCGCATAAAATTATCGGGACAATTGTGGGAAGAACGTTTCAGAATATTCGCCTGTTCAATGACCGGACGGTACTCGACAACCTCAAGATTGCACAGTATTGCAAAATACACTATGGGTTGAAGGATGTCCTGCTCGTCACGAAGAAATTTAAAGAAGAGGAGGAACGCCTAGAAGCTGAAGCAATGGAAGTGCTGCAGTTTCTTGAGTTGTCAGATAAAGCCCACATAATAGCGGGCACTCTGCCGTATGGAGCGCAGCGTCGGGTAGAGATCGCCCGTGCATTAGTATCAAAACCAAAAGTTCTCCTTCTTGATGAACCAGCTGCAGGGATGAATAGTAATGAAATAGATGAACTGAATGTGTTTATTACGAAAATCAAAAGTGATTTTAATCTTACCGTTTTGCTCGTGGAACACCAAATGAAACTGGTGATGCAGGTGTGTGATGAGATCCTTGTATTGAATTTCGGGAAGAAGCTGGTTATCGGTAAGCCGGAAGAAATCAGGAACAACAGGCAAGTACTTGAAGCGTATTTAGGTAAAGCCAAAATGCAAGAGGGCAGGTAGTATGGGTATGCCGTCACCATTATTAGCAGTGAACAATATCAGCGTCCACTACGGTAAAATAGCAGCATTGAAAGGAATCTCGTTACGGGTGTATCCGGGGCAGATTGTCTCGTTACTCGGGGCAAATGGAGCGGGTAAAACCACCACCTTGAATGCGATCTGTTCAGTTGTCCCGATTACCGAAGGTGATATTCTTCTGGAAGGAAATTCGGTGAAGGACTTAGAAACTCATCTCATTACTCGAAAGGGCATCGTTCATGTACCGGAAGGGAGAAGAATCTTTGTTGATCTTTCTGTGGAAGAGAATCTGCGAGTGGCATCATATATGTATCAGCATAAACGCCCTGCAGAGTTCATCGAAAAACGAGATTACGTATATTCGCTCTTTCCTATCCTGCATACCAGAAAGCACCAGATTGCCGGTACGTTATCAGGGGGAGAGCAACAGATGCTTGCCATAGGAAGAGCCCTCATTACCGGTGGAAAAGTGTTGTTGCTTGATGAGCCCTCCATGGGCCTTGCTCCCATCATTGTGGAAGAGATTTTTTCGATCATTCAGAAGGTCGCAGAACGTGGTCAGACCATTTTACTTGTCGAACAGAATGCCATGATGGCGATGGAAATATCACACTTCTGCTATGTCCTCGAAACCGGGCTGGTCACCTACCAGGGAACACCTGAAGCTCTAAAAAACCAGAAAGATATTGCTCAGGCGTATCTGGGATGATCGGTTTACGGTGACACCTGAGGACCTTTGACACTGACCGGTGAAGATCGTTCAGCTTTCTATCGATATTCTGTTATTCTTATGCTAGATTGAATGGTGATGAGCACATTCATAGCGTACATAATACAGGAGTCAACATGAAAAAATCAGCGTGTATCGAGACATTGTATACCGAGTTGCCATGGGAAGATCGGTTTGCAGCGGCTAAAAATGATGGGTTTGATTACGTAGAATTCTGGAACTGGCCAGAAAAAGATCTGAATCAGCTGAAGCAGCTTGCCGATCAGGCTGGAATCGGCATCTGCGGGTTCAATGGGGATGCGGATTATTCATTGATCGATCCTGCACAGAAGACAGAGTATCTTGCATATCTGGAACAGTCACTGCAGACGGCACAGAAACTGGGCGCGCTGAGTGTTACAATACATTCCAATGCCCTGGGCGATGGTGGTGTCGTAGTGGATTACTACCTCCAGTTGTCCGATACGGTAAAGATCTGCACCATGTTTGATAATCTGAAGGATGTGGCAGCCCTGGCGGAGAAGTACGGTATTGTGTGCAATCTTGAGGGGTTGAATATCACTACCGATCATGTGGGTAATTATCTGCGCAGTACCCAGATGGCAGCAGAAATGATTCGCCTGATCGGCTCAGATAAGGTGAAGATTCTCTACGATGTATATCATATGCAGCTGAATGAAGGCGCTATCATGGATACGCTTGCTGCGTATATTGATACGATCGGGCATATTCATATAGCAGATGCACCCGGACGGCATGAGCCGGGAACCGGTGAGATCAATTATGTAAATGTCGTTAGGCATCTCAACAACCTTGGCTACTGTGGTATTGTGGGCTCAGAGCTGTTCCCTGAGCATGATACCGCTACTGCAGTTAAAGCTATTATGAGTATATTCTAGGCAAGTACAGCCAGCACATAGTCGTTGAGGCTTGCTCCGTTGTAGATCAGTTGGTACAGCGCGTTCAGTACTACGAAATTCTTTTCCACCTGATGAGCTTTCGTAAATTCACTGAGCAGCTTGATCGTTCGGAGCCCCTCAATGACCGTACTGCTTTTCGGATCATTGGAAAAACCTTTTCCCAGCAATAACCCGAGTGTTCTGTTTCTACTCAAATCATTCAAAGCCGTCAGGCCAAGATCGCCTAAGCCGCAGTAGGTAAAGATGGTGTGCTCGTCACACGCATAGAGGCGTAAGAGATGTCTCATTTCATTGACTGCCTTCGTCATGAGCAGGAAATCAACATTAGGTGAGTTGTATCTTCCTGAGACAATACCAATAGCAATCGCGTACATATTTTTCAGTACACTGAGAAATTCAACTGCCCGTATATCGTTGCTATGATCAAGGGTGATCCCGGTTCGCTGCATAATCTTCTGCAAAGCGAAGAAATCCTCATTGGTTCCCCCGAAGGTCATCCCTGAAGGAGCTCCGTGCATAATTTCCACCGCGAACGTCGGTCCTTTCAGTGTTCCGGTATGCTTGAATGGAATTGACTCAGTGAGGAACGAACCATCGACGGCAAGCCCTTTTGAAAGGTTGATCACATGGATGTCGCCTCGTGTATGGGGCTCTATGGTCTTGCAGAATGATTCGATGACGTTTGACGGGATAGCAAGGAAAAGGAAATCTGCCGTGTATGTGCAGGAGATATCTCCAGTGGCCGTGATATCGGCATGGATATGTCGACCGGGGAAGTATTTCGCATTCTGGTGGTTGGTGTTGATATCTTCGATGACATCTTTTTCGATGGTGTACAGAATTATTCGATTTTCCGGGTTCCAAGAAAGGCGCTGTGCAAGAGCAGTGCCAAAAACTCCGGCACCGGCAATAACAATAGTAGTAGACATATATATATCCTCCTGACGGTCAGCTGCTCAGGAGAGCGGTTGCCATCTCATGTTTCTGACACTAGTTGTAATGGTGTTTTATAAAAGATGCAACCGGGTACCATCAGAGGCGATAGATACTGCTGATCAGTTCAAAGCGGCTGTGTACTCCAGTCTTCTGGTATATCCGCTGATTATGGTTGGCAATCGTACGGTTGGAAAGTCCGAGGGTGGATGCAATTTCCTTATCACTGTTGCCTTTTGTGATCAGAATGAGGATATCCTCTTCCCGTTGGCTCAGATGGTATGATTGTGCAAAGCGGTGCACTGCAGATGGATGTAATGCGATAGTCTGTTGTTCCAAGTCGTCAAATGCTGCATCGATTTTATTACGCAGCTGCGTAATCTGAGCGGTGGCAACTTCACGGTCATGATGCAGTACGGTTTCAACCGTGGCAAGCAGGACCTGTGGATGAAAGGGTTTTGTCAGGTAATATACCGCACCCTCCTGAAGACTTGTCGCCTCCTCTTCTGCTGAATCCCGGGCAGTGAGAAAGATCACAGGAAGCGATGCAGTGTCCGATTGTGATCGGATATTGGCGAGTACCTCATGCCCATCCATTTCGGGCATCATGATATCGCAGATGATCAATGACACGGATATCCTCGTCATCAGTTTGAGTGCCTCAGCACCGCTGTGTGCGCAATACACACGGTAGGTCGAGGCAAGTAAGGATGCCAGATAGGTGCACATATCCCGGTTATCATCGATAATCAGAATGTCAGGTCCCTCTGTGGGCATCTGCTGAGAGAGGAATACGGTATCGTCGGCCAGCTCTCTGGTGTACTGCCTGCTCAGCTCAACGATACGCTCTTTCTGCAATGCATCCTCTTGAGATGTAGTGAGCAGGGAACTTGGGAAGGTGAGAGTGAACGTGCTCCCTACATCAAAAGTGCTTTCAACAGTAACTGAACCATCGCATCCAGCCATGATCGTTTGCACCAATGAGAGACCGATTCCGGTCTGCCCATAGCGACTTTGATTGTCAGAGGTGTAGTATCGATCAAAGAGGTGCTGCTGTTGTTCTTGCGCAATACCGGTTCCGGTATCCGATACTGAGATGATGAGCTCCTGTTTCACATTCAGCATAGCCCTAACGGTCACCGATTGGTGAGATGGAGTGAATTTGAGTGCATTTGAGATCAGATTCAGCAGAGCCGTTTCAAAGTCATCCCCCTGCATCGTGATACGCAATGGTTCAGTTTCCACTGTGCACTCACACGACAGTGTGATTTCCCGTTCAATTGCCACACTGGTGTACTCTTCAACCAGTGAGCGTACAGTGGCAGCGACCGGAAGGGAGTGCATGGGGGTAGTAAGGGAAGGTTTTTCAAGACGTAGGAGATGGGAAATCTGTTTGAGCAGTCGAAGAACATTGCGTTCCATCAGGGAGAGCATGCGGTCTGCTGATCTAAGTGAATCCCCATAGGTCCCTTCCCGAAGCTGACCGAGGGTGCCGAGTATGATTGTTAATGGAGTGCGCAATTCATGGCTCATGTTCATGAAAAATTCAGTTTTCTCTGCATCCAGTTTTTCCAGCCGTTTCCGTTCTGTCTCAGCTTTCTGTCGTTCAAGTTTGATCCGGTTGTACCGATTGCCCATCGCAAGTGAGAACAAAATCGCCTGCAAAGACAATCCGATCGGTTGATTATAGGTCATGAGAAACGTAACCAGATCATCATACCGGTCCATGAAAGAGAACATGGAGAGTGCATTGATGGAGGTCAGAATCGCGGGAGGAATAAAGGCAATGAGTATCAGGAGCGCTTCAGTGCGCATCCAGGCAATTGCACGAATGATTGTAGTGAGAAACAGGATATTAGTGTAGAAAACAAAGAGTTCGCGTATGAAATCCAGAACAGAAGTGAATGCGTAAGCTTGCGGAAATAGCGTTTTAACGGCAAGAAAGAATCCGGTGAATACTGCAATGACCACCAGAGAGATACGATTAATACGAGAGAGTTTTGGGTCATGGGTTTTCAGGGAGAAGAAATCTTCAAAGAACAACAGGAACGTGATAAACAGCAGATGAGTGATGAGGGTGACGCGATTGTAGGTGAGACTGAAAAAGAACCGATCATAAGCGGCAAAGGTCTGTAATAGGGTAAGGAGAACCATAATTGCCGAGAAGTAATAGAACATCCGCTCTCTCGTGGAAATAGCGAGAAACAGGGTGTAGGCGAGCAGTCCTAACAGAACCCCAAGGGCAAGCATGCCGATGGTGAATGCTACACTGTCAGTGGATGCATATCGAGGAACCACCAGAGCTTCTGCTGGAAGAGCGCATGCGATATTCAGATACAGAAACACCGCTAATGATCTCATGAGCTAACATTATAACATCTGTGCAGTTCTTGGGGGATTTAATTTCACCCTATGATAATCGCCGTCCCTGCAGATTTGCAGGCGGTGACGAACTCACCTGGAACCGGTACCTCGGTAATGATGGTGTTGATCTGGTGCAGCGGGCAGTAGGTGATCAATGTCGAGATACCGAATTTCCGGTGATCTGCCAATAGGAATGTCTCCTTGGCTTTGCGTGCAGCGAGCGCCTTGGTAGCATGTTCTTCGCTGAACGTATTGGTTGCTCCGTCTGCTATGGTGATTCCGGTACAGGCAAGGAAGGCTTTGTGAATATTAAACGAATCAAGATAGGATGCCGATTGTTCACTGATAAAGGAAAACGTCGTTCGGTTCAGTTTCCCCGGCAGCGATATGATGGTGCAATTGGGCAAGGCAAGCGCTGAGCGAATCGCCAGGTAGTTATTGGTGACAATCGTAAGGGTGGTCTCCTGCGGAATATATTCCGGGATATACTGGGTAGTACTTCCTGAATCAATATATATGATATCGTGGTTTTGAATAAACGATGCGGCTGCCTGGGCAATTCGGCGTTTTTCCGGTTCGAGGGGATCTGCAGGTGGCTCCTGGATAACAGGGGTGACCGTGTGGTTGCTGCGGACACCACCGTAGTATTTGCTGCAGATTCCTTCATCTGTCAGGCGATCTATGTAGCGGCGGACGGTGCTCATGGAGATATGGAAAACATCGGAGAGTTTAGTGAGATCTACCCTCTGGTGCTGTTCGATATAGGTCTGCATCCGCTGTTTAAGATCTTCTTTCATGATATCCTCTCTATGGATATACCATACTTGGGAATATAAACATTGTCAATATTATCAAAATGGATAAATATTGACAATAATCGTTGCAATAATGAGTAAGTTGTCGTAGGATACCTGTGCAACAGAACCAAAAGGAGGCTCTTGTGGACGCACTTCTTGATTTTGACCAATCCCGTGATCTGGACAGTATCGCACTGGGAAGAATCTGTATCGATATCAACCCGGTCGATTATTATCAGAAGTGGGGGGACTGCAAAACGTTCAGAAAATATGTCGGAGGCTCACCGGCGAACACTGCAGTCGGCATGGCTCGACTGGGGAGAAACGTAGGGTTCATCGGATGCATCTCAGCTGATCAGCTCGGTGATTACTGCATCGATGTGTTCACTTCAGAAGGGATAGACACCTCCGGGATCGTTCGTGCCCGTCATGGAGAATCTCTCGGTCTTGCCTTCACTGAAATACTGAGCGAATCGGAATCTTCTCTCGTGATGTATCGGGATCATGTTGCCGATTTACAGCTTGAAGTCGATGACATCTCCCCCGAATACATCAGTCGTGCGAAGCTGCTGATTGTCAGCGGCACGGCCCTTTCTGCCAGTCCTTCCCGGGAAGCAGCCTTGAAAGCCCTGGAACTTGCCCGGCAGAACAACACCCGCATCGTATTCGATATCGATTACCGTCCATATACCTGGACCAGTGAAGCAGAGACCTCGTTATACTACCAGGTGGCTGCCCGTTATGCACAGATTATTATGGGGTCTCGTGAAGAGTGGGATATCCTTGAGGGGAGAAAGCGATCCACATGCAGTGACCGGGAGATCGCCGAGACCTGGTTTGCTGAAAAAGCCCGGTTGGTAATTATCAAACACGGAAGTGCGGGATCCCATGCTTTTACTCATGATGGCAGAGCTTATCAGGTGAAGCCTTTTCCGGTGAAAGTGATTAAATCCTTCGGAGGAGGTGATGGGTACAGCAGTGCATTGCTGTCAGGATTACTTGAAGGATTACCCCTTGTTACCTGTCTGGAACTGGCGAATGCTTCAGCTGCCATATCCGTTTCCAGTCATGGGATTTCGACAGATATGGGGACTATGGAGACTCTTCATCAGTTCATTGCAGAGAAGAAAGCTCAGTATGGTGAAGTCGTACATCTTCTGAACGAAAAGGAGTTGTCCTAGTATGTTAGCCACATTACAGCAGGTACTCAGCATTGCCACTCAGCGTGGTCATGGCCTTGGGGCTTGTAACGTCTTCGGATATGAGGATGCCTCTGCAGTAATTGCTGCCGCAGAAGAGGTCGGTTCCCCGGTGGTCCTGATGACCAATACCGTTGCCATTCAACATATGGACTTGGAGATCCTCGGTCCTTTGCTGCTCAATCTTGCAGATCGTGCACAGACGCAGGTCTGTGTGCATCTCGATCATGGCACTGAATTATCAGTGATACAAAAAGCCCTCGATGTCGGTTACTCATCGGTGATGTTCGACGGTTCTCAGTTATCGATGGAAGAAAATGTGTCGCTCACTCAGGAGGTAGCTGCGCTTGCTCACCGGGTGGGCTCTAGTGTTGAAGCAGAAATCGGGGCCGTAGGGTATAGTGACCCGTCGATTGCGGTGACGGCTCGATACACTACTGTTGAGGAGGCTCGGCAATTTTGCAGCCAGGTGTCCATAGATGCTCTTGCCGTAGCGGTAGGAAACGTCCATCGCATGGAAGATCAGCGAGCTGAACTCCAGTTTGATCTGCTGAGGGGTATCAGTGATGCCGTGGATGTGCCGATTGTGATTCATGGAGCGAGTGGGATTCCCGATGCCGATTTGCCGAAGCTCATCGCCTGCGGGGCATGCAAAATCAACATCGGTACGGCACTGAGGATGGCTTTCGGTGAGACTCTGCGGGAACAGTACATCCGGAATCCCCGTGAGTACGATCGGATCAAATTCTATCCGGCATGCATGGATGCAGTACGAACAAAAACAAAAGAGAAGCTATGGTTGCTACAGAAACCCTATGTATCAGAGGAGGAACAGAAATGAGTGAACGTCTGCTGAGAGGACCTGAATCATTACCGTACGGGTATACATCAATTGCAGAGATGGGAAAGCTGCACCCTGATATGCATATGGATTTCGGATTGCTGAAATTACAGCAAGGTGAAGTATTTACTGAAAATCAGCAGCTTGAACGGCTGTACCTATTGATAACCGGGGAGGTCGAGTTTGCCTTTCTCGGTGCCCAGTACCAGGCAGCACGCCCAGATTGTTTTGATCACTCACCATGGGTGTTGCACGTACCTGCAGGAGTTGACATTCGCATTACGGGCCTCAGCGATGGAGCTGAATTGTCTGTGCATCGCACGGATAACGAAAAGATATTCGATGCAAAACTGTACCGACCGGAAGATATTCCCGATGAAATCCGCGGTAAAAACACGATGCGGGAAACCGGGACACGAACAGTTCGGACCGTCCTGGATAAATCACTTGCTCCATGGTCGAATTTTGTGTTCGGTGAAGTGATTACCTACCCGGGTAAATGGTCGAGCTATCCGCCACATATCCACCCGCAGCCGGAAATTTATTACTATCGGTTGCTTCCTGAAAACGGGTACGGATTCTGTGAATACGGCGATGATGTTTATAAGGTGAGAAATCACGATACCGTATTCATTGAACCGAACTATACGCATCCGCAAGTTGCGGGACCTGGGTATGCTATGTGGTATATGTGGATCATTCGCCAGATTGAAGAGGATCCGTATGAGGGTGTGAAGTATCCGCACTTTATTGAAGAGCACAACTGGGCACGCCAGAAAGATGCTGATATCTGGGAGCCGCAGAAGCGGTGATCTTATTCTCCGAGCGTATGCAGATTCAGTCTCAGGTGATACAACCAAGCGATACCGCAGAAGTCTGATTAGGAGGTGTACTCATGGTACCGTTTGTCGGCAGGCTGGGAAAACATCGAACAATCAAAGCTCAGATGTTCTTTTCGTTCATGTTGTTTTCTACGGTCCTGAGTATCCTCTTTTTAAGCATGTATGCTTCGCGTAGTAGTCAGAATCGGGTTCTGGAGGTCTATACAGAGCAGGTGCAGACCTTGTCTGACCTTTCGCTGAGCATTTCCAGAACCAAGAAAAACATCGAAAACTACTATAAACGGGGTGACAGCCAGTTCTATGATGCGTTTATTCAATCCCGGCATGAATTGGAGACAACCATTGGTGAACTGGAAAACACCTTTCAGGGAACTCCGTACTATTTATATATTCGCATCGTTGAAAATATTAACGATTACTGCACGGAAGAATTGAATCGATACAATCAGGAAATCACCTTCGATCTGGAGTACTACAATCACCAGCAGCGGGTGCTCAATGCTTTCTCGGTGATGGGTGTCTATGCAAATGAAGGGATGTCGAATTATATCCGGGGGGCCAAGGAGGCGTTTGCTGACCGATTGGAATCCCAACGGCATGCCAATACCATATTGGTTTCATTAATGGTGCTCGGTGTTGCTGTTGCATTTCTCATCTCCTATACCGTCCTGCACCAGATAACCGAACAACTGGAAAAAATGGCGGAGCATGCCAAACAACTCACTGAAGCCTCCTGGCATATTCCTGATTTGAAAAGCAGTCGCGTGGTCGAACTGAATACCCTTACGCTTGCCATTAATACCATGAAAAAGAGTCTCAATGAGTACTTCCTTCGATTAAAAGAGAAAGCCGACCTTGAGATCCGTTATCGACAAGAGCAGCAGAAAAGTGCGGAACAGAGTAAAGCGTTGTACAAAACCCAGTATCAACTGCTGGCAAGTAAAACTGACCCCCATTTCCTTTTTAATACGCTGAATATCATTTACCGAAGGAGTATGTTCTCCGGTGATGCCGAGATCATGAAAACAGTCTCTGCACTTTCAGAGGTCCTTCGGTATAATCTGGAGTTCAGATCTGAATTTGTCACCCTTGATACCGAATTACGCGTTCTTGATTCCTATCTCTACATCCATCGCCAACGGTTTGACAATCGGCTTGAAGTGAAACGGGCAATTCAGTGTGATCCCACGCAGATTTTAATTATGCCCTTTCTGTTACAGCCGATCATGGAGATTGTATTGACCAATACGGTCTGGGATGATGATCTGTCCGGATTGATCACCATTACCATTGAAGAGCGGGGGCAAAGGAAGTTGTTTGTCCGAATTGCGCTTACTGCCAGCGAAGGGTTATGTATCGATGAGCACTCATTCAGCGCTACCCGGTTAGCTCCATTGAGTTTTGATGATGTGAAGCAACGTCTTGAACATGTATACCAACAGGAACTCTATCTCGAAGATATCCTGACAGAAACAGAGCACTCTGTAGAACTGATGGTTCCCATGAGGGAGCAGGGAGAGTCTGTATAATGTATGACATACTGATTGTAGAAGATGAACGGATTGAGCGGGAAGCGCTCTCTGCTTTGTTACAGGAGGGGTTTGCTTCCGAAATAGCAGCTGTCCGCTATGCAACCAATGGAAACCAGGCACTCAAAGAATTTGATCGTCAAGTTCCCGATTTGGTCTTTCTCGATATCCACATTCCGAAGATCAACGGGCTTGAACTGCTTGAGCGTTTAAGCAGGCAATTAACCACCGAGATTATCATTGTGTCGGCCTACAGTCAGTTTGAATATGCACAGAAGGCTTTGCGTCTCGGGGTTCGCGATTATCTGCTGAAACCCGTCGATACCGTCCAGTTTTCCCGTGTCGTTGCCGAAGCGTTCGATAGTCTTTATCGGAAAAATGAAGCACAGAAACTTTTGCAGCAGATAATAGGGCAACAGGAATCGCTGTTCAGTCCTGAATTTTCAGAGGAGTTTCTCTCCTATCTGCAGGATGAGAATTTTCTCGCTTTTTCTGAGCTGTCGTTCTCTGAAGGTCCTGCTTCAGCGGCAAAATTCCTGGCAAATCGGCAACATGAGTTTTCAGCTGCACAATTATTACGCTTTCTCGTGATGTTTTTTCAGAGTCTTCATCTTCCTCATAATGAACTTCTTTCAAGCTTCGATTTTTCCTCAACCGAACTCACACGTTTGCAATTAGAGCTGACTCCAGCACTGTTTGAACACCTTGTTACCGATTTTATGCAGCGGGTGCATATACTGATTCAACAGAATACCGACTCGGAAACCAACAAGCAATTAGTAAAGCAGATCGATACCTATCTGGAGGAACATTTTCATGAGCAGATCAATCTTGATCACTTAGGAACTCAGGTAAATCGTAACCCTGCCTATATTTCTCGATTGTATAAGACGGAAACAGGGATAAATATCAAGGATCGGTTGAAAAATCTGCGCATCAGCGCTGCCAGAGCCATGCTGGAGCAGGGAAATGTCTCAGTGAAAGAGGTTGCATTTTCAGTCGGATTTTCCGATCCGAACTACTTCAGTACGGTGTTTAAGAAGGAGACCGGACTCTCTGCAACCGACTATGTCCTCTTTTATGACAAAAATTTCGAGAACAACTAGAAAATTCAAAGGTACTTGTTGCTGTGCTCACTGAAAAACTGCCCCATACTTTTCTATAACAAACCTTTGGAGGGAATGATATGAAAAAGTTACTTGCTACTTTGCTTCTCGTACTGCTTTCAGTAAGTCTGTTTGCAGCTGGACAAACTGAAGCTGTCGGTACTCCTGAAGAGCCGATCGTGCTTCGTTTTGCCGATGTGCATCCGGCAAATAATCCTACCGGTAAAGCCGACATCGCTTTTGCTGAAGCCATCGAACGCAATTCGAACGGCCGAATCAAAGTCGAGCTCTACCTCGGTGGTCAGCTTGGTGATGAAAAAGAGTACATTGAACAGATTCAGATGGGCTCCCTTGATCTGTGTCGTGTCTCAGCAGCACCTATGGGTCAGTTCAATGATCAGATGAACGTCTACTCGTTCCCGTACCTGTTTGCAAATGCTGATCACTTCTGGGAAGTACTTTCCGGAGAAATCGGTCGTGAGTTGTTTAGAGGCCTAGAGAAGGCTGGCGTGTACGGTATTGCTTACTTCGATGCTGGAACCCGTGATTTCTTCACCGATAAACAGGTCAACACCATTGAAGATCTGCAGGGGCTGAAGATTCGATCCATGCAGAACGAAATCTGTATTGCGGGAATCAACGCACTTGGTGCTTCTGCAGTACCCATGGGATTCAGCGAGCAGTACAGTGCAACCAAGACTGGTGTGGTAAACGGTGCCGAGAACAATCCGCCAACCTACCTCAATGGATCAATGTATGAAGTTGCCCCGTATTATATCCACGATGAGCACGTCCGTATTCCCGATATCGTAATCGGTAGCAAGATTGCCCTCGACAAGCTCAGTGATGAAGATATGCAGGCGATCATCGATGCCGGTGTTGAAGCTGAGAAGATCCAGCGGGCACTGTGGGACGAAGCTGTTCAGGCAGCAATCGTAGAATCCACCAAGCTTGGAGCTACCTTCTATACACCGACCGCTGCAGAGATGGCTGAATTCAGAGCTGCGGTAGAACCTGTATATGAAAAGTATGGGGACAAGTACCAGGATATCATCAATAGAATCAGAGCGCTTGAAAAATAAGGTAACCGTATAAGACAGGGTTGGGATGTGGTCTATGATCACTTCCCGCCCTGATTTTTTCGGTTGAAATAGGTGGGGAAGCGTATGAAATTAAAGCATCAAAAACCAATTGAACACTTTTGCAGTGGTCTGATCGTCATCATGACTCTGATTATCGTCTATCGGGTCATTATGAGATTTTTCTTCAACAACACACCCTCGTGGTCTGAAGAGCTGACAGCGCTCTTGATGGTGTACATCACCATGCTGAGCTTCCCCTTGGGCATCAAGGATGATCAGCACCTGAGCCTGACGATGTTTTATGAAAAACTGCCAAAGTCCCTGCAGTATATCGTCACACTGCTCAACTATCTGCTCATCTTGGCATTCTCAGGATTCGTCCTGGTATACAACGGCATCCTGATGGTCCAGATGACTTCCAGTTCATATCTTTCAAGTCTTCCGGTACGTAATGCCGTATTGTATATCATGGTTCCCATAGCGGGTGTGCTTGCCGTGGTCTTTACGACGATAAAGATGATTCAGGAAATACAATTACACAGGAAGGGGAGCCATCATGAGTCAAACTGAATTCGCAATTATCCTGCTTGTAGGCAGTTTTCTTCTCTTTATTATCGGTCGTCTGCCCATTGCCATTGCACTGGGTACCAGTGCGATGATCACCGTGCTCTATTTGGGCTTCCCGGTGCGGGTTGTCGTACAGTCCATGGTTACGGGAGTGAATAAAGTTGCCTTGCTTGCCATCCCGTTTTTTATTTTCGCCGGTCAGATTATGAGTGATGGAGGGATATCGAACCGGTTGGTCTCATTATCCAAAGTGATAGTCGGGCGGTTCCGTGGCGGCTTGGCTATGGTCAATATCCTGACCAGCATGTTCTTTGGGGGTATCTCGGGATCTTCGGTTGCCGACACCTCTTCCATAGGAACCATCTTGATTCCGGAAATGGTCAAAGATGGATATGATGCCGATTTCTCGGCCAGCGTTACGATCACCAGTTCCGTGCAGGGTATCCTGATCCCACCCAGTCATAATATGATTATTTATTCCATGGCAGCCGGTGGACTCTCTGTCGGTGCACTCTTTATGGCAGGAGTGATTCCGGGAATTCTTCTCGGTGTCTCTCAGATGATTCTCAGTTACTTTATTGCAGTAAAGCGCGGATACCCGAAAGGTGGGCGGATTGGGTGGAAAGAAGCACTGAAGATTTCGCGGGATGCTTTCCTTGGCCTGCTCACTCCTGTAATTATTATTGGTGGTGTTCTCGGTGGTATTTTTACTGCTACGGAATCGGCAGCCGTTGCTGCACTGTGGGCCTTTATCGTAACCATGTTTTTCTACAAAGAGGTCAACCTCAAGAAGTTCAGACAGATTCTGATGAGTACGTTGATGACACTGGTTGTCGTCATGCCGGTCATTGCAGCTGCCAATGCCTTCGGGTATTTGCTCGCATATCTCAAGGTGCCAGAATTGGTATTGAACGGACTGTTAGGTATTACCAGCAATAAGTATGTGCTGTTGTTTCTGGTCAATATTATTCTGTTGGTACTGGGTATGATCATGGATATGGCACCACTCATTCTTATCTGTACCCCCGTCTTTCTTCCGCTGGTACAGACCTTAGGAGTTTCTCCGATACACTTCGGTATCATCATGCTGCTTAATCTGGGTATTGGCCTGCTCACGCCCCCAGTGGGAGTTACCCTCTTTGTCGGCAGCACCATCAGTAAGGTCTCGATTGAACGACTGTTCAAATCGACATTGCCGTTCTATCTCTCTATGATCGGCTTGTTGTTACTTATCACCTATATTGAACCCATTGTCATGTGGCTTCCACGATTAGTGATGTAGCATGCATGGCCCGAACGTAGTTTAGGGATTTCCTTGGGTTTCGGTAGGTTGCCAGGTAGCGTATGCTGCCTGCGTTACTAAGCCCAACTGGCTGCGGTAGCAAGTACCAGTACCACAGTTCAGGATGTACGATTATGAGCTATTGCTGCAAGACGACCGCATTGAAGATGTCTACATCGCCCTGACGAACATGATGCATACCATATGGACACGCCGAGCACTCCTTACCGGAAAGCATCTCCTCTGTGTAAAGCCGTTAACCATGGATGTCGGTGAGGCGAAAGCTCTTGCTTCCCTGGCACAGAATCGTTCACTTCTTCTCATGGAATGCGCTATGTATCGGTACTCAAAGCGGATGGCACTGCTCGAGTCTCATCTCGTTCATATAGTTATCTGATCTGTACAATACATACAATCTCATTTCTTTTCCCTTCGCTCACGCCTTGCAGGTATCAGATCACAGATAGATCTGGGAGGAGGAGCTTTGTGCGATCTTGGTGTGTATCCGCTCAACCGAGATGGAGGCAACATCATCAGATATCTGACTGCAACCGGAACCTAAGAAGGGGAAGCCGTTCAGGACAGATTGTATGAGTCGATGGGACTGTCGGCGTTTTTGGGTGCGGCTGGATTTCTGAGGTGCGTGATATTACCACCATACTCATCGGCACCAAAGGAAGGATTGTCATTGAAGGGGTGTTCAATTGGGCTTCCGGACGGATACAAGTCCTGACTGATAATGAAGTGAGGACCATGGGAATTGCCCAAGAAGATCCTTTTGTTCCAGAACTGGATGCCTTTATCGACCACATACATAAGAAAACGCCGTTGAAGATGCAACTAGAGGAGAGTATTCGTGCCATTTCGCTTACGGTGGATGTTATGCAGGTGATGCGCCTGGTGTAAGTGGTACTACACTGATGCCGAGGTTGGCAAATAGCTGAGCATACTGAGGAGGGACGGAGTTGGTGATGATCGTATCAATCGCATCAAGTGTCGCCACTTGATAGATGGCAATTTTGTCATACTTTGAATCATCGAGCAGTAATATCCACCGTTGAGCCATTTCAGGAATGTACTTATACAGGTAGGTGCTGATCATCGATTCAACCGTTAATCCTGCCTTGGTATGCACCCCTGACATACTGGTGAAGGCTTTGTTTACGACAATTGACCCAAGGACTGTTTTCGGATTTTCCAAACTGGAAAAGAGTGTATGTTTGTCAGTAGTGGTGACTTCTCCTCCGACCAGATAGACCCGTTGAGCAAATCGGTTCAGATCGGGCAAAGCGGTGATATTGTTGGTCACGACGGTGAGATTCTTAATTCCTTCCAGAGTTTTAGCAAGATAGCAGCATGTTCTTCCGGAACCGACGAATATGGCATCCCCATCTGATATCTCCTGGCGAGCCCGGAGAGCCAGCTGCTGCAGCACGGGAGGTCCGAGCACCGGTTCATCATGCTGTCGACCGATCAGTTCAGCTCCACCATAAAATCGTCGTACGATACCCTGTTGTTCAAGCTTTTCCAGATATTTACGAACCGAAACCTTACTTACATTGAATTTTTCACTGAGATCGTTGACCAATACTTTCTGATTTTCCCGTAATAACCGCTGAATAGTCTCTAAATGTGCTGAGCTCATAGCTTTCCTCTCTCTATCTAGCAGCATACTACACGAGAAAAAAAATATCAAACGAAATATGAACGAAACTTTACACTTGCGAAAGAAAGATGTATGCTTACGTTGTAGACAAAGAAATCATACAGGAGGTCTATACCGATGCAGGAATCAGAGAACCAGGCAGTAGTCACCATTTCAGATCTGATGAAACGGGCAAGGGAAGCTCAGCAGATAGCTCAATCTTTTTCACAGGAGAAGGTTGATGAACTTGCTGCTGCAGTGACTTGGGAAATTGTAGCCGATGACACGATCGTACGGGATCTCGCAGAATACTCATATCAAGAGTGCAGGCTGGGAGATGTTGAATCGAAATTCATCAAAGTCAGAGAGAAATGTCGAGGGGTCTATTTCGATGTGAAGCATGAAAAGACTGTCGGTATTGTCCAGGAGATTCCTGAAAAGGGATTGCGGCGCATAACGAAACCAGTCGGAGTAATCGGTTCCCTCGTTCCGAGTACTCAGGCGGAAATGCATCCGTTGATTCAAGCAATATTTGCCCTGAAAGCACGGGATGCCGTGATCTTCGCTCCCCATCCACGGGGGAAACGGACCACCGCTAAGACCGTTGAGCTGATTCGTAATGTGATGCGCAAATACGATGCTCCGGAAGATCTCTTTATCGCAATCGAAGAACCGAGCATTCCCCTTACCAACGAGCTGATGAAACAGTGTGATCTGGTCATGGCCACCGGTGGTCAGGGAATGGTCCAGGCTGCCTACAGCTCCGGAACTCCCGCCTTCGGTGTCGGAGCGGGAAACGCCATTATCATTGTTGATGAAAGTGCCGACCTTCCGTATGCGGCAAGAAGCATTCAGGCGAGCAAGACATTCGATCTTGCTGCAGGATGTTCCTGCGATAACAGTCTCGTGATCGATAATTCGGTGTATGATGAAATGCTAGCTGAACTTGCTTCCTGCGGAGCCTATCTGTGCAGTGCCGAGGAAAAGGAGAAACTGCAGCAGACTATCTGGCCGCAGTGGCCGAAAAACCACAATCTCAATCGTGACATCGTGGCAGCTCCGGTCGAACAGATTGCACAGCTTGCCGGGATCACCATCCCGGAAGGTACCACCTTTTTACTCGTTGAAGAGTCCCAGACGGGATCAGTTACCCCGTTCAGCGGTGAAAAGATGAGTCTGGTCACCGCAATCTACCGCAGTGACTCTATCGATGAAGCGATCACGATTATCAACGAAAACCATGCCTATTCGGGAGCAGGGCACTCGTGTGGTATCTATTCACACAACCAGGATCATATTGAGCAGGTTGCCCTGAGAACCTTTACCACCCGGGTGGTGGTGAATCTCCCGCAGGCAGCGACCAATACGGGAAACTGGAACAGCGGCATGCCCTTCACCAGTTCACTCGGATGCGGTACCTGGGGTGGTAACAGCGCTTCTGAGAATATTGCTCTGAAACATTATCTGAACAATACGTGGATGATTTCGGAAATTCCGTATCGAAAACCTACCGACGAAGAGCTGTTTGCCGGATTTACCCCACGTTCGTAAACGGGGAGGCGATGTGTCTGATTCATTGAAACACAAATACATGGATGCCGAACATGCTGCAGCTTTCATTACCGACGGTATGACCATAGCAGTCAGTGGATATTCCATGGCAGGATATCCCAAAGCGGTGCTGCAGCAGCTGGTACAGCGTAAGCGAGAAGGCGATCCGCTGAAGCTCAACGTAATCTCAGGTGCAAACATACCCTGGGTGGATGAGCTGTTGAGTGCCGAGGACATCATAGCGCAGCGTGCCCCCATGTGCGCCCATCGAAATCTTTCACGGCAGGTCAATTCAGCTCAGGTGATCCTTTCTGAGCAGCAGATGTGCGATATGCCTTCGCTGTTGCAGAAAAAGAAATTCGGACCGATTGATGTGGCTGTTATTGAAGCTCTCGGCTTTGATGCACAGGGACGTCTGATTCCCACCACTTCAGTGGGGATGACCCAGCACCTGATCGATACTGCCGATGCAATCATTGTTGAGATCAACTCGGGGTATCCGAACTATCTTCAGGGCCTGCACGATATCTACCACGTCGGAGTCTATCCACATAGAAAGCCCATTCCACTCGAAGCTCCAGCACAACGAATCGGTGATACCGGGTTTGTCATCGACCCTGATAGTATCATCGGGATTGTAGAGACCAATATTTCTGAGGTGCACAAGCAATCGCAAGTGAGATTATCTGAAGAATCTGAGGCAGCTGCTGCGCATCTGTGTGCCTTTCTCGAGCAGGAATATGCGAGTTGGCAGGGAAAGCTTCCCCCGATTCAGAGCGGGTTCGGTATGATAGCCGATGCCGTAGCCAAAGCCCTTGGCTCCTCATCATTTCACGATCTTGAGTTTTTCTGTGGGGGCGTATCGCCTGCGATCCTGCAGTTGCTCGCCTCAGGGAAAGCTGCAGCAGTCTCAACCGGAGGAATTGTCCTTGATGAGCCAACTGATGTGCTGCTATCTGGCATGAGTGATCTCGCACAGCGTCTGGTCATCAGAAACGGTGATATCACCAACAGTGCGGAGATAGTCAGCCGGCTGGCCGTGATTGCGGTCAACACCGGTATCGAAGTCGATATCTACGGGAATGTGAATGCCAGTCATATCGCAGGTTCTACCGTGGTCAACGGTATCGGGGGTGGGGCAGACTTTGCCCACAATGCTGATCTTTCTGTGGTGCTGATTCCCTCAACGGCTAAGGGGGGAGCCATATCCTCCATTGTCCCCATGGTTGCTCACCAGGATATCTGCGAACACGATGTGGATGTCCTGATCACCGAGCACGGTGTTGCCGATCTTCGCGGTCTTTCTGATCATCAGCGATCTGAGGCCATCATTGAGCACTGCACTGCAGGGGTGTATCAGAAGCAATTACGGGCATATCGACAGTCGGCGAACAACCTATGTGCCAATCATCATCCGCAGCTGCCTGATCAGGCCTTTGCGTGGTATCGCAATCTGAAGGAGAAAAAAACGATGATACAGGAGTTAGCATGAAACAGATATCTATTGCTGAAGTCGGACCGCGGGATGGATTTCAGAATATCAGCGAATATATCCCGCTTGAAGAGAAACTGCGGATCATTGATGCCATCTTGGCTTCCGGGGTGCAGCATATGCAGATCACCTCATTTGTCAGTCCAAAGGCAATCCCGCAGATGAAAGATGCCCGTGATTTGTCCAAAATCTGTCTCGAACGCTACGGGGACCGCCAGTTATATGCCCTGGTACCTAATTATCGTGGTGCACAGACAGCCTGGGATGTGGGAATCCGGCGTGTTTCGTATGTGGTTTCACTCAGTGAAAGTCACAATAGAGCGAACATTAACCGCACCCATGAACAGTCACTGCAGGAACTGCATACCATCCGGACTGCATTGCCGGATCTGGAAGTAGTGCTTGATTTGGCTACGGCATTCGGTTGCCCGTTCGAGGGCGAAAAACATGCTGATGAGGTGGTTGCATTTCTCGCTCCGTATGAACAACGGGGAATCGCTGCAGTGAATCTGTGCGATACGATCGGCATAGCACATCCTGCGCAGGTCAGGCGGGCGATTGAAGCGGTGCAGCGGGAATATCCGACATTGCCGATTCATCTGCATATCCATGACACACGGAATATGGGGATGGTGAACACCCTTGCCGGTATTGAGATGGGTGTGCAATCGGTGCAATCAACCCTTGGCGGCCTAGGGGGCTGCCCGTATGCACCAGGAGCATCGGGAAATCTGGCTACAGAAGATCTGGTGTACATGCTTAATCGGATGGGTTACGACACCGGTATTGATACCAATGCGTTGATTGCAGCGGCACGATTACAGGCACAACTGGTTCCACAGGGGAAATTTAGCGGACATCTGTATACCATTCAGGAGGGTAATACACATGAGTAATGAAAAACAACTGGCGTTGATACGGCAGAAAGCTGCGGCTATGCGTCGCGATATCATTGAGATGGGATACGCTGCAGGCGATCGTGGAGCTCACTTCGGTCCAGCGTTATCGAGTGTGGAGATTCTGGCATCGCTCTATTTCGGGATTATGCATCATGATCCGGAAAATCCACAGTCCTCCACTCGGGACCGGTTCGTCCAGAGTAAGGGACATGCATGTCTTTCCTACTATTCGGCGTTAGTTGAAAGTGGGTACATCACCCGCGATCAGATGTACACCTTCAAGCAGGATGAGAGCTTTCTTGCCGGGCATCCGAGCAGAAATCTGTCTTGCGGGATTGAGATCTCATCGGGAAGTCTCGGCAATGGGTTTTCCATTGCCTGCGGAATGGCAAAAGCTGCCCAGCTGAAAAAGCAGGATCACACGGTGTTCTGTCTTTTGGGAGACGGAGAGTGCAATGAAGGTATTGTCTGGGAAGCTGCCATGAATGCAGCGAAGAACAAGCTCGATAATCTTGTAGCTATCGTGGATAGGAACGGGGTACAGCTTGCAGGGAAGACGAAAGACATCATGGATTTCGATATCGAGGGAGCATGGCGAACCTTTGGCTGGGAAGTGGTGGTCCTTGAAGCGGGCAACGACGTAAGCTCTGTCTATGAGGCACTCGATCGCATGAAACACATGAAAAACGGCAAACCGAAAGTAATTATTGCCAATACTATTAAAGGCAAGGGGATTTCATTCATGGAAGATAGCCTGAGCTGGCATGCCCGGCCCATGAATACCGAGCAGTATGAGCAGGCAGTTCGTGATCTTGATGGAGGTGCAAAATGAAGCAGATACCGATAGAAACATTACAGCAGTGGAGTGCAAAAGGACATCGAAATGCCATGGGTGATTCATTGGTGCTGCTGGGAGAGGAATTTTCGCAGATGTGTGTGACCACTGCCGATCTCACCCCGACCGCACGACTCACCGGTTTCCGGGATACCTATCCCGATCGATTCTTCGATGTGGGTATTGCCGAGCAGAATCTGATTGATTTTACTGCGGGACTTGCTGTCGAAGAACTGCATCCATTTGCCGTAGGACTTGCGGCAATTGTACCCATGCGGTCAGCTGAGCAGATGCGTGTGGCATTAGGATATATGAATCTCAGTGCTACGGTAGTGAGTATTGAAGCAGGGGTCCGATTCGGACCGTTGGGGAATACCCATTATGCTATGGATGATATTGCGGTAGTGCGCGCGATTCCCAATTTCACCGTCATCGCACCATCTGATGTGCATCAGGTATATGCAGCACTGCGTGCGACACTTGATCATGAAGGTCCAGTCTATATCCGCCTGACCGGCGGTCCAGGAGCGCCTCTGATGTATCCTGAGCTTGAGAACTTTGAGATAGGCAAGGCAATTGAATACCGGAAGGGAACTGATGTCGCGTTTGTTACCACCGGCTCCCTCTTATCTGAAGCGGTTGAGGCTGCAAAACTGCTCGAACAGCAGCATATTTCTGCCCGAGTTATTGATATGCATACCATCAAACCCCTGGATACCGATATCCTTGATGATGTTTTCAAACATAATTCACTGATTGTTACGGTGGAAGAACACAGCCCGATTGGCGGCCTTGGATCAGCTGTTGCAGAATACAAAGCACAGTTTGCCAATGCACCGAAACAGGTAATGGCCTCTCTCGGGGATCAGTTCCAGGTTCTGGGAGATCATCCGTATCTGCTCAAGAAACAGGGAC
This sequence comes from uncultured Spirochaetaceae bacterium, assembly GCA_964482325.1. Classification (GTDB taxonomy): domain Bacteria; phylum Spirochaetota; class Spirochaetia; order Sphaerochaetales; family Sphaerochaetaceae; genus CAYZJV01. The sequence continues at coordinate 60,413 of CAYZXD010000009.1, forward strand.
TCACCGCTGATGCCCTTGTGGCACAGGCGCTTAAGCATCTTGGATAACTGAACGAACTTACTTGCGTCTGGTAGTACCGCGTACTACCAGACGGGGATTCAGCAGCACCCGCTGAGGATGATTTTTTATCTGCTTGGCATGGTTCTGTATTTCTTCCAGCAGGAGGTTGACCACAATGCGTCCCATAGCCTTTTTCGGCTGTTCGACTGTGGTCAGTTGAATCTGCGGCATTCCTGCAATGGTAATGTTGTCAAACCCGATAACACCGATATCGGCTCCTACCTTTATGCCGTGTTCCTCAAGATATTGCAATGTTCCCAGGGCAATCACATCGTTGCAGGCAAAGATGGAATCAGTTTGTGGGAATTGGGTGAGAATTTTTTTGGTCAATGCATACCCGCTCTCGATGTCGTAGGTCCCGTATAAAATTCTATCGGCGGGGAATTCCTTCTGATGTGATGCCATAGCCTGCGTAAAGCCGATACAACGGTTTACCGAAGCGGTGGAGTTAGCCGGTCCGCTGATGATAGCAGTATGTTCGTACCCCTGTGCCAGTAAGTGTTCAGCAACTATAGAGCCGCCCAGGATGTTGTCAGAGCTGACCGAGCTGTGCAGCAGGCTGTTTACACCGCTTTCAATACCTACTACGGGAAGTTGATTTGGATCCAGATTGGAGATATTCGCGTCACTGACACATTTGATGATGATGCCATCCACCTGTTTCTGTCGGATCATCTGGATGTACTGCTTTTCCATTTCGGCATTCCAGTTCGTAATACAGAGAAATACATCGTATTGGGATGTGTTGGCTGTTTCAATAATACCGGTCGTGATTTCTCCGAACAGCGGGTTGATGATATCGGGGATGATGACCGCAAGCGTTTTGGTAGATCGGCTTACCAATCCCCGGGCAAGTCCATTCGGCTGGTAACCCATCTCCTCTGCCGCCTTGAGCACCCGCTTTCGTGTTTTTTCACTCACCCCGGGTTTATCATTCAAGGCACGGGAGACCGTAGAGAAGTTGATTTGCAGTTTCTGCGCGATATCTTTAATGGTTACCATAGCATTATATGTATAAGGTTTTAAGCTGCGTGTAAAGAGATTCCATCGGTAAAAAGATTCCAGTCACCCGATATCTGGCCCTTTACACGTTCATCGCTTAACGCTCTCAGCCGTTACATGGTGACCAGATCTTTGGAAAGATATGCCTGATACGCCTTTTGGGCGATCTGACATACCATCTGAGAATCATATGGTGTCATCTCCGGCTTTCGCTGTTCTGCGATGCAGGTGAAAAATTCCTGTATTTCGCGAGCAAACGCATCGGCAAATCGATTGAGGAAATCATCTGCACATTCATTAACCACTCCTGCAGGAGTATAGAGGTCTAACCGGTCCTTTCGCGGTATTGCATTGATTCTGATGATTCCATCAGTTCCGACAATCTCCGTTTCAACGTGACTGCCATGCGGAGCGGTTCTGCCTGTATAGAACATTGCCATGGAATTATTTTTAAAGCTCATCAGGGTACAGGCATTATCGATATCATGATACTTTTCGAATTCAAGATGCTTATAGCATCCCCCGACAGTCCGGATGGTGTCAACTTCCGATCCTAAGAGCCATCGGGCAAGATCGACGTCATGGACAATCATTTCTGAGTACCAGGCACCGTTCTGATCTCCCCGTTCCGGTGCACTTTCTGCCCCGCTGTCTTTATCGAGACTATAACCGCGGAACATGATCGGTTTTCCGATCTCTCCCGCATCGATTTTCCGTTTTGCTTCCATATAGGAACTGTCAAATCGGCGCATATAGCCGGTCATGAGAATTTTATCGGGATTTTTATCTGCAGCAAGCTGTGCTTCCTGTGCCTGTTCAGCGGTGAGTGCAAGCGGTTTTTCCACAAAAATATGCAAGTTGGCTGCGATAGCCTTCATCACCATAGAAAAGTGTGCATTGACCGAGGTGACGATCAATACTGCATCAAGTTCCGGATTCTGCAGCATCTCATCATAATCGGTGTACACGTAGGGCACCTGATGAGTCTCTAAAAATCGGTTTACCACCTCTTTTCGATCACATATGGCTATAAGTTCCACCTGTGATGATAGTTTGATGACATTTCGTGCATGCCTGCTCCCAAGATTGCCTAATCCTACAATACCAGCTTTTATCATGATGTATCCTCCTCATCCGTTCAGAGATGAATGTTTTGCCTCTCGATGATGGATATACCCCATCGAGGTGTGGTTTTCAATGGCTTTACGATGCAGTTCCTCTTTATATGTAAAGCAAACGTTTGTCCATATAACGCATATTATCACCAGAAATATTGATCTGTCAAATAGTATTAAGAATATATTTTTTCAATTACTATGCTATAGTGTGATTTATAAATTTATAAAATAAATAGAAATAAAAAATATATCAGTTAATCAAAAAAAATGTTTGACAAACGGCTGAAACAGATTTAATGTTATTTAAAAAAGAAAACGTTTGCTATAAAAGCAAATCAAGGAGGTTTTCGTATGGGTAAAAAGATTATCATGGTCTTGTGTATCGCTCTTGTGATGGGATTGAGTGTATTTGCTGCAGGTCAGCAGGAGGAAGCAGCACTTACCATCGGTTTCGTACCGAAAGCATTCAATAGTCCCTATTGGATCACGATGGATGAGGCGATAAAGGAAGTTGCCGAAGAGAAAGGCATTGAAATCATTTCTCAGGCTCCAAAGGCAGAAACCGATGTATCACAGCAAGTGGAAATTATTGAAAATTTGATTATCCGCGGTGTTGATGCATTGCTGATTGCCCCTGCAGGTTCAAAGGAACTGGTGAGTGTGGTCGGAAAAGCAAACAAAGCAGGAATCCCAGTGGTCATTGTTGACACCCGACTTGATGATGAGGCGGTCGAAGCACAGGGTGTCGAATATGTGAGCTTTGTCGGTTCAGACAACTATGATGGTGGAAAGATCGCTGCAGAATTTATGCTGGAGAAATTGGGATCTGCAAAAGTTGCCGTTCTTGAAGGTATTGCCGGACATGAATCGAGTGATGCGAGAGTCGGTGGCTTCACCGATCGTGTAGCAGGCACCGGATTGGAAATCGTCACTTCTCAGACCGCTCAGTGGGAGAGAAGCAAAGGGTTTGATGTGTTCCAGAATATGCTCACCGCTCATCCTGAAATCGAAGCATTGTTCAGTGCGAATGATGAGATGGCTTTAGGGGCATATCAGGCAATTGCACAGGCGGGTCGGGAGGACATTGTCATCGTAGGTTTTGATGCAAATGATGATGCCAAACAGGCTATCAAAGAAGGGAAGATGCTCGGTTCCATCGCACAGTATCCTGGTGATATGGGGGTTATGGCACTGGAGACCGCTCTTGCTGTGTTGGATGGCAAGTCGGTTGAACGGTACATCAAATCTACCTTGAATGTAGTTACCAAGGACATGCTCGAGTAGTGAACTATCGTAACGTAATGATTTCTTTATGGGCAGCAGATAATTGCTGCCCATATGGTGAGGGGCTCAGATGGATACATCATTGATCAGGATGGAAAACATAACGATGGAGTTTCCCGGAGTTAAGGCTCTGGACCAGGTCGATTTTCAGGCTAAAGCGGGAGAGGTCCATGTGCTTCTCGGTGAAAACGGTGCAGGAAAAAGCACCATCACAAAGATTCTTGCCGGGGTGTACAAGAAAACTTCCGGTTCTATCTATATCGAGGATGAACTGGTCGATTACTCGAGTATTCCCGAGGCGAAAGCATATGGCATTTCCATGATTTTTCAGGAACTGCAGCTGGTTCCTCATATGACGGTGGCAGAGAATATTTTTCTCGGGAAAGAGCCGATGAAGAACCGTAACGTCTCCATTGATTTGAAGAAAATGAATCAGGAAGCAACCAAGTTGCTTCAGCATATGAATCTGAAAATAAAAGCTACTGATATCGTGAAACACCTTGGTGTCGGACAGCAGCAGATGGTAGAGATTATCAAGGCGATTTCGAATAATTCACGGATTATTGTCATGGATGAGCCTACTGCTGCACTCACTGAGAGTGAAATTGATGAGCTTTTCAAGATAATTCGCGAGCTGAAGGCTAAACAGGTATGTGTAATCTATATCTCACACAGGATGGCGGAACTTCTGACGATCGGTGACCGGGTTACGGTCCTTCGTGATGGGAAACTGGTGGGAGTCGTCGATGTGCCGAATACTTCACTTGATGAACTGATCACGATGATGGTCGGACGATCCCTTGAGCAGCAGTATCCGAAAGAGCGGATACCGGCTGCAGAAGTTGCCCTGAAAGTCAATAATCTTTCCTGTGCTAAAACCGGAGTGAAGGATATCTCCTTCGAGATCCGCAAAGGTGAAGTGGTCGGTTTTGCCGGTCTGATGGGTGCGGGGAGAACCGAGGTGATGCGGACCGTGTTCGGAGCAGATGCCAAAGACTCGGGAGAGATTTTTATCCACGGGAAAAAGGTGGAGATTTCCCGTCCCCGGGATGCCATCAGAAGCAGGATCGGGTTGCTGACTGAAGATCGAAAGAGTCAGGGTTTGAATCTGAAAATGGGAATTCATCAGAATATTTCATTACCGAGTATGGATTCACTGAGGGGTCGATTCGGTTTGAATTTGAAGAAAGAAAAGAAGATTGCCGGTGAACAGATCAATAATTTATCGATTAAAACACCATCGCTGATACAGAAAGCAAAATATTTAAGTGGTGGCAATCAACAGAAAGTGGTTCTTGCAAAATGGCTGGTTTGTGATTCCGATATTGTGATTTTCGACGAACCGACACGTGGAATCGATGTCGGGGCGAAGGTGGAAATCTATAAAGTGATGAATACTCTGGCCAAACGGGGAGCTGCAATCATCATGGTGTCTTCGGAACTCCCTGAAATCCTCGGCATGAGTGACAGGATATATGTCATGCATGAAGGGCACATTACTGGAGAACTCAATTATCGTGAAGCAACACAAGAGAAGATTATGTCATTGGCTGCGGGGGGGAGGTAGATCATGTTAGCAGAAATAAGACAGGCAAGATTTGTGGAAATTATTCAGAGAAATGCGCGGGACTTTGCTACTTTGGGAGCACTGGTGGCAATGGGATTGATCATCACCATTATTGAACCGGTATTCTTGAGTCCGGCAAATCTCATCAATGTGATTAATCAGTCAGCAGTCAATGCAATCATAGCCATCGGCATGACGTTCGTCATTCTGAGTGCCGGTATTGATCTTTCGGTAGGATCGGTTCTGGCATTTTCGGGTGTGGTGATGGGAAGTATCGCAAAACTCGGTGAGAGCGGCATTCTCTCCCCGAATATTGCCATCATGCTGGGAATAGCTGCTGGATTATTAGCCGGCATTCTCTGTGGTCTGGTAAATGGCGGCTTTGTGGTTTTCGGCGAGATGCATCCATTCGTTTCCACTTTGGGTATGATGAGTATCGCCCGTGGATTGGCCCTGGTGTGGACCGGCGGTCGACCGGTCTTCGGATTTGAACCGGCTTTCAGGTTCTTCGGCGCAGGGTATATCGGTCCATTCCCCACGCAGGTTGTTCTCTGTATCGTGCTGTATGCAGTCGCCTGGTGGATTCTCAAATACACAAAACTGGGTCGTTATGCATATGCGATTGGAGGAAACGAAGAGGCAACACGACTTTCCGGTATCAATATCGGGAAGATGAAATTGGCATTTTATGCAATCAATGGGCTTACAGCGGCAATTGCTGCATTGGTGCTCACGGCAAGACTCGATTCTGCTGCCCCGATCGCAGGGCTTGGGTTTGAGCTGGATGCGATTGCTGCGGTCACTATCGGTGGAACCAGTCAGCGCGGTGGTGAAGGGAAAATCATCGGCTCGCTGATTGGAGCTCTGATCATCAGTGTGCTCCGTAATGGACTGAATCTGATGGATGTCTCCTCATATATTCAGCAGATTGCCATCGGTTTTGTCATCATCTTCGCCGTATTGCTCGATATGAAAACGAAGAGAAAATAATTTCACGGCATAGAGAAACGAAAGAGAAAAATTCAGGAGATTATCATGGGAAAACAGATCGCAGTAGGCATTATCGGAGCGGGTAGAATCGGGATGACACATGCAAAGAGCATTGCATACGAAATACCGGGAGCATATATCAAGATCGTTGCAGATCCGTACATCACCGAAGAGAGTACGTTACTGATGAACAAGCTCGGTGTACAGCACGTCACGAAAGATTATCGGGAGATTATTCAGGATCCTGACATTCAGGCAGTGATTATCTGCTCCTCGACGGCAACGCATGCACCGATTTCCCAGGAAGCGGCATTGGCGGGAAAACACATATTCTGTGAAAAGCCGATTGATCTCGATATTGCAAAGATCGTTGATACATTACAGGTAGTACAGAAAGCAAAGGTAAAATTCCAAGTCGGTTTCAACCGGAGGTTTGATCATAATTTCTACGCACTGAAAAAACGGATAACCGAGCAGCAGATCGGCAATATTCATATGGTCAATATTACTTCCCGGGATCCCGCTCCACCGCCGATTTCCTATATCGAAGTTTCTGGCGGCATTTATACCGATATGATGGTGCATGATTTTGATATGGCAAGATTCCTGGTGGACAGTGAAGTGGAAGAGGTCTATGCGGCTGCTTCAGTCAAGATAGATCCCCGTATCGGTGAAGCGGGAGATTACGATACTGCCACAGCAACACTGAAGTTCAAAAATGGAGTGATTGCCATGATCAACAACAGCAGGCAGGCTGTGTATGGATACGATCAGCGGGTGGAAGTGTTTGGAGAGAAGGGGGCCGTCTCCATCCAGAACGACACTCCGGCAACCACGGTGTTATCCAATGCAGATGGTGTTATTTCCGAGAAGCCGAAATATTTCTTCCTTGAACGCTATATGGATGCTTTTACCGAGGAGAAACGGCAGTTCTTCGCCGCTATTGAAGAAGGTACAGAAGTGCCAGTCGGTGGGTTGGATGGTCTGTATTCGGTAGTAATTGCAGCTGCGGCAAATCTCTCTGTGAAGGAAAATCGTCCGGTGAAAATTGATGAGATTTTTGATTTTTCCACCATCAGTGATTCGAAGTAGATGGCATATCGGGAGATGCTCTTGCAGAAAGTGATTTAGCAAACGTATGCTATTTACAGGCTTGGAATCTCCCGAAGTTTCCCAAATTGCATAAAAAGTGATTCGATCGGGATAGGGAAATAATCATTTACAAAAAAGTGGTGAAAAGAGCCCTTCAGGACTTTGACAAGCAGGATAAACATTGGTAGTATGCAACCAAGAAAACGTTTGCATAAAACGTTTGTCATTCATGAACAGTAAGGAGATGTAAACATGGATTTAGAAGCACAGTGCAAAATTCGAAACAGTAATGGCTTTGAACATGGATATACCGAGATAGTTTCACGCGAGTCGAATCCTGAGATGCTGATGACTTTTGGAGTGCTGCAGCTGGACCAGGATGAAGCATTTACCAATGAAGAGCAGCTTGAAAGAATTTTCCTGTTGATGCAGGGGAAAGTAGAGCTGGCTTGGGATGATCAATCTGCAGTGGTAGAGCGAAATTCCCTCTTTGATGATGATCCGTGGACATTGCATGTACCGCAGGGTGTTTCCGTTTCCATCACCTGCCGATCTGCATCGTGTGCGTTTACCGTGCATAAGACCGAAAATGAGAAATCATTTGCTTCTCACCTGTATGGACCCGATGAGTTGGTGAAGGAACTGAGAGGTAAAGGAACGATGAATGAGACCGGTACCCGCCTGGTGCGCACCATTATGGATAAAAGCATCTCAGCGGATGCCAACTTCATGATCGGAGAAGATGTGCAGTACCCGGGCAAGTGGGCGGGCTTTCCCTCCCATTCACATGATCAGCCGGAAATCTATTACTATCGATTCCTCCCCGAAGAGGGGTTCGGTCTGTTGCGATTAGGTGATCAGGGGGTTTGCCTTGAAGAAAATGATACCGTGATCATTCCGGCAAATCTTGTACACCCGCAGGTTGCAGCGCCCGGATATGCGATGTATTTCCTGTGGGTCATTCGTCATCTTGAAGATAACCCGTACCTCGGACCCGATTTTGAAGAGAAGCACCTATGGGCAGGTGAAGCAGATGCAAAAATCTGGCCTGAACGATAATTGCTCGATTTTATACAATAGGAGAAACTATGAAGACAGTAAGATTAACCATGGCTCAGGCACTGGTTCGGTTTTTAGATAATCAGTATGTGTCACGCGATGGTGTCGAAGAGAAATTCTTCGGAGGGGTCATCGGGATTTTTGGACACGGGATTGTCGTCGGTCTTGGAGAAGCGTTGGAGGCAAAGGATCATTCCCTCCGTTTCATCCAGGGAAAGAGTGAGCAGGGAATGGCCCATATCGCTATGGGGTATGCCAAGCAGAAAAAACGCAGAAAGGCGATGGCGGTGGCAAGTTCTATCGGACCGGGTGCGTTGAATATGGTTACCGCAGCAGGAACGGCCACAGCAAACCGTATTCCCGTGTTGTTCCTGCCTGCCGATGCCTATGGTTCCCGGCAGCCCGATCCGGTACTTCAGCAGATTGAACAGAGTTACGATCACAACATATCTGCCAATGATGCGTTCAAACCGGTCAGCAAATACTGGGATCGTATCGTACGCCCGGAGCAGTTGATGACTGCCATGATTCACGCCATGAGGACACTCACCAGCGATGCAGATACCGGAGCTGTGACGATCTGTCTTCCTCAGGATGTACAGGGTGAAGTGTATGATTACCCGGTCGACTTCCTGGAAAAACGGGTTCACTATATACAGCGAAGGTCTCTTGATACCGATTCCCTGAAACGCCTTGCCAAGATGATTGCGAAAGCGAAAAAACCCTTTCTTATCTGTGGCGGTGGCGTGAAGTATGCAGAAGCTCAACAGGAGCTGGATGCATTCTGTACTACCTTCTCCATCCCCTTTGGGGAAACGCAGGCGGGAAAGAGTACCTTACCCTCGGATCATCCGATGAATCTCGGTGGTGCAGGAGTTACCGGAACCTACAGCGCTAACCATATTGCCAAAGATGCCGATCTCATTATCGGGGTGGGTACGCGATTGAATGATTTCTGTACGTCATCAAAACTTGCCTATACCTATGATGCACAGCTGGTATCGATCAATGTGAACGATATGGATGCGTATAAAATGAATGGGCAGCCGTTCTTTGCCGATGCAAAATTGGCATTGCAGCAGTTGCGCACTGAGTTGGAACACCTGCAGTACCGCAGTGCCTACGATCAGGAAATTGTTGAAGCGAAGGCCAAGTGGGCTCGTGAACTGGATGAACTGTTTGCCGCACAGCATCCCGATGGTCTGGCGCAGACTCGGGTATTGGGTATGCTCAATCGTGAACTGGTCGAAAAAGATGCGATTGTGGTGACCGCTTCGGGCAGTCTCCCGAGTGACTGTCAGCGGGTATGGAACACCGAAGTGCACAACACCTATCATGCAGAGTACGCATTCTCCTGTATGGGCTATGAAGTGGCAGGAGCGATCGGGGCTAAGCTTGCTGAACCCGATAAGGAAGTATATGCAATAGTCGGTGATGGCGGGTTCCTCATGCTCCATACCGAGCTGGTTACCGCGTTGCAGGAAGGTATTTCGATCCATATCCTTCTGCTGGACAACAGTGGTTTTCAGTGTATTCACAACCTGCAGCGCAGTCAGGGGATTCCCAGTTTCGCCAATGAATTCCGCTATCGTGATGAGCAGACCGGTCGACTTACCGGAGATTGCCTGTGTATTGATTACGCTGCGTTGATAAAAGCATACGGTGGAAGAGGTTTTGCCGTGAGCAATGAAGCACAATTGCGTGAGGCTTTTGCTCATCTGCCGGCCGAGCATACGGTTGACCTTGTCGATATCAAGGTGGTGCCGGGGACGATGACCGAAGGGTATGAAGCCTGGTGGCGGGTTGGAACTGCTCAGGTATCAGCCCATGATTCGGTTGTACAAGCTGCAGAAAAGATTCGTGAACAGGCCAGTAAGGCCCGACAGTACTAATGTGGTGAAGGAGATACCAAATGATTGATCGAAGCAAGATTAAATTAGCATGTGCGCCAATTAACTGGACTAATGATGATGCACCCGAACTGGGTGGGGAACTGACTTATCAGCAGTGCCTCAGTGAAATGGCTCTTGCCGGATTTCAGGGAAGTGAAATCGGAAATAAATATCCCCGTGATGTAGCGGTGCTCAAACATGCACTGGCTATCCGTGATCTACAGATCTGTAACCAGTGGTTCAGCTGTTTTTTCACCACACGTCCTGCCGAATACACCATTGAGCAGTTTGTTAAAACACGTGACTTTTTGCATGCACTTGGAGTAAAGGTTATCGGGGTATGCGAAGTTGGATTGAGTGTACAGGGTGATCTTTCTGCTCCGCTGTATGAAAATACTCCGACGCTCAGCGATCAGGATTTCAAGAAGATCGCAGCAGGTGTCGAACAGTTAGGACGACTTGCACAGGAAAAGGGGATGACAGTTGCTTATCATCATCACATGGGTACTGGAATTCAAACCCTTGAGCAGTACAGCCGTTTGATGGATATGACGGATCCTAAACTCGTGAAGGCTCTTCTCGATACTGGGCACCTTTCATACGCAGGAGAAAATGCTGTCGAAGGGTTCAAGCGATTTATTGATCGTACTGCTCACATTCATGTGAAGGATGTAAGACGCGCCGTGTGGGAACAGGTTGGGCCGAAGCGGATGAGCTATGTTGGTTCAGTCATCGAAGGTGTGTTCACCGTCCCTGGTGATGGCGATATGGTCGACTGGGATGGTGTGTTTAATGTGATCAAATCTAGTGATTATGCTGGCTGGATCGTCGTTGAAGCAGAGCAGGATCCCCATATCTATGACCCGCTCGAGTATGCTCAGAAAGCGCGTGCCTTCATCAGAGAGAAATTGGGAGTTTAATCCCGCCAAGGAGTCAACTATGAAGTATGGATTACATGGATTGCTCGTGCGATATTCAAATGTTGCCACAGATATCAAGATTGCTGCACAGACTGGATATGATGCGGTGGAACTACACACCGATAAGCTTGACCGCTATCTGGCTGCCGGCTTTACCGGTAAGGATATCAAAGAGATCCTGGATCGGCACGAGATGCAGGTAAGCTGCATCGATATTATCGGTGATGTGGAAACACAGGATCCCCAGAAGTTTTCCCAGGTGATGGATAAAGCCCGACTACTTGTCGATACGGCAGTTGAAATTGGTTGTGATACGATACAGCTCAATGCGTTCAGTGAACTTGATGGGCGATCTGAACAGGAAAATATCGATCTGACCGCGGCGAATATTAAGCAAATTTGTGCACTGGGAAAAGATCGGGGTATCCGGTTCCAATATGAAGGAGCCGCCTGGACCCCGATTCATACGGTAGATCAGTGTGAAGCTCTTGTTGATGCGGTGGATATGGATAATTTCGGACTGGTCATCGATTTCTGGCACTTTTGGGCCAGCAGAGGGGGAGACCCTGATCGGATTAGTAAGATCGATAACAAGCGAATCTTCGGAGTGCATGTAGCTGATGGTTTTCGTCCAGAACTAGGACAGCCCTGGGTGGATGAAACCTTGTTACGTGGAGCGCTCCCTGGTGATGGTGAGCTTCCTCTCAAAGATTATATCGAAGCGGTACAGGCAACCGGGTATGATGGGTATTGTTCGGGTGAAATACTTTGCCACAAACTGTGGGAAGCCGATCTCTTTGATATTGCTGCTGATACCCTGAAACGATTAAAACAATTGTTATAACGCAAAGGAACTTATGATGCATACGATGGTACGACCCCTCCGTTGGGCAATGATCGGCGGAGGGCAGGGAAGCCAGATTGGGTACATTCATCGCAGTGCCGCTGCACGAGATGGTATGTTTTCTCTTACCGCAGGAGCTTTTGATATAGATCCACAGCGATCAAAAGAGTTTGGGATTTCTCTCGGACTCGATTCTGATCGGTGCTACGGTACCTATCAGGAGATGTTTGCTGCAGAGGCTCTGCGCGAGG
>CAYZXD010000009.1:72591-77349 GCA_964482325.1 uncultured Spirochaetaceae bacterium
GATCGGTGCTACGGTACCTATCAGGAGATGTTTGCTGCAGAGGCTCTGCGCGAGGATGGTATTGAGGTGGTATCGATTGCCACCCCGAACCGGTTTCACTACGAAATGAGCAAAGCGGCTCTGGAAGCAGATCTCCATGTGATCTGTGAAAAACCGCTTACCTTTACCGTAAAAGAAGCAGAGGAACTGCGTGATCTTGCACAGAAGAAACACCGGATCATCGGGGTGATGTATGGGTACTCTGGGTACCAGATGATCCATCAGGCACGCGCCATGATCGCTCGAGGTGACATTGGAGATGTGCGCATTGTATCGATGCAGTTTGCCCACGGATGGCACTCCGAGGAGGTCGAAGCGCATGATCCGGGTACGAAATGGCGGGTGACTCCGGAGGTAGCCGGTCCTACCTATGTTCTTGGCGATATTGCGACCCACGTACTGTACCTCGCACAGTTGATGGTACCCGGATTCTCGATCGAAAAACTGATGTGTTCCCGGCAGAGTTTCATCCCCAGCAGAGCACCGCTGGAAGATAATGCATTTGTCCTGATGCAGCTTGCACACGGGGCTGTTGCTCAGCTGTGGGCTTCTGCCGTGAATGCCGGAGCAATCCATAATCAGAAGATTCGTATCGTAGGAAGCAAGGCAAGCCTGGAGTGGTGGGATGAACATCCGAATCAGCTTTCGTATGAAGTGCAGGGCAAACCGAAACAATTACTTGACCGGGGAGCTCCCTATCTTGAGCCGGAAGCACTCTCGATGGACCGCATCGGCAGCGGCCATGCCGAGGGGTTGTTCGAATCCTGGGCGAATATCTACCATCAGTTTGCACGAGTGATGCATGCAGCAGATCACCAGGATACGAAGATGCTGGATACGATCATCTACCCCGATATCGAATCGGGTGTTGACGGGGTACGGTTCATTGAAAACTGTGTCCGCTCTTCAGACAACGGTGCTTCATGGGTCGATTATACATGATATTGTGCTGAGATATGGTCATTAATCGGAAAAACGGATACAAAGAGGTATGACCAATTCAATTGCCGGTATACTCACCATTGTTATCTACTTTGCCTTAGGGAAGGTGCTTGCCTACGCAGGAATACTGCAGCATCGGGAGATTGCAGCAATCAAGAAGATAGTGCTCACGATTGCACTTCCTCCGATGCTTTTTCTCTCATTTTCGCAGCTCGAGCTTGAGTTGAGTCATATTCCGGTGACTTTGGCGGTTTTCTCACTCAATGCCGTGCTCTTTTTCATCGGGGTGCTGATCTTTCGGATCAAGGGAAAACCTGCCCGGTTAGTACCCCTGATCATGTGTTCGATGAACTTCTCTCTGGTGGGTATTCCCCTCTTTGTATCGCTGTTTTCGATGGAGCATCTCCACCATTATGTGATTCTCGGCGTCGGGCATGAACTGTTTTTCTGGTTTGCCTTTTACTCGCTGTTCTCACATATCCTCGTGAAGGAGAAAACCGGATACAGTCCTGCTGCTGCGATTATACGTTCTCCGATTGCCTGGGGTATTCTGTTAGGGTGTATTGCCAGCATCGCAGGGGTTAATCTCTCGCAGGGTACCACTGCCATCACCATGGGAATTTTCAAAGCACTCGAAGGACTCAGTGCTCTCGCCGGTCCGCTCATTCTGATTTATATCGGGACGTTGTTTTCCGTGGAAAAAACGGTGATGAAACAAAGTCTTCAGCTCATCGCTGTTCGCCTTGTCGGTATGTTCTCCTTAGGATATCTGCTCAAATTCCTCGTTGTTGACCATTTCATCCCCGCTTCGGTCTATGCCGATGCTTCCTGGTTTCTCCTGATGAGTCTTCCTCCCGTCTTTGCTCTGCCGATGATCGCAGCCGATTATCTTGATGATCGGGAGAATAATGTACTGAGCAATATGATTGTACTGCAGGTACCGCTCACTGCGGTGATGTTTTTCACCTATCGGCTGCTCATGAACTGACCGGATTTTTCAGCACGACAACGGAAGAGGATATCAGATCCTGTACTCCCTGATGCTTTTCGGTCCACCATGCGCTGATATACGCAGCTCCAAGCGTGCAGGTACAGACAAACAATCCGATGCACCGAAGTAGTGAACGACCATAGGGTAACCGATCTCCCGCAGGAGTTCGTACACGGATGCCTGCCAGATAGCATCCGAGGGTTGCCGATGTCGTGCTGAACAGGATGCTCAGATACAGGGTGCGAACCACCATCCAGATGATCAATACCGGAGCGCTGTAGCCAAGCAGATAGATACCGCTGGCTTCACTGAACAATCCCTGCATGTACCAGATGAGGATGGGGAGCATCAGTGCGGTGGTGATCACATGATCGGTAAGATAAGCGATCAGTCGTCTGCCTGTCATGAATCAAAGCATGACAGGCCCGTGTGCTCCTGTCAACGTTCTACCGTGTTGTCAATCTTGAAATGGTGTACCCGCATGCTCGGTTTGGAGGTGAAAACACCATCACCGGTAATCAGTGGCCAGGTGTATCCGTCATCATCATACACCACCCCGATGAAATCACCTTCGGGAAGATTGATCTTGTAGAAACCGTTACTGTTTGTCGCCGTGTACAGCACTTCTCCCTGCACCGAGAGGCCGCTTGCGGTCTCCTTTACCGGATAAAAAGCGATATAGGCAGGGTAGGCCTCTTTGTTGAAAATGTTCTTCAGATAGACACTTCCACCGAAAGTACCCATCCGCTGGTACTCTGCAAAAACGTTGTGCACTGACGCGATTGCCGTTGGTGTCGAGGTAGGTGTTACTGATGGTTGCGGCTGAGGTTGCGGTTGGGGTTGGGGTGAAACTGCTGTCTGGACAATGTTGGGCTGAGTTGCCAGGATGGTCACTTCATAATCACTGAGCGCTCGATTCCAGATGAACAGGCTGTCCAGCGAGATGTCGGCATGATAAGCCTTGGTGTGATTCAGATTGTGTACTCCAATGAAAATTCCCTTGTTTGACCATTCGGGAATTGTCCAGACATAATCGCGAACGAGTACGATATTTCCATCAAGGTAGAGTTTCATCATCAGGCCATTGTAACTTGCCGTGATGGTATGCCACTGGCCAAGGGTGGGGGCGACTGAGCTTTGCACCAGATTCTTTATCGGTCCGACGCCCATACTCAGTCGATGTTTTGATGTGGCATAGTTATAATCACCGGTGAGCTGCAACCTCATGATGTAACTCCGGTTGCTGTAGGGTGTGTCGGTGGGATATTCAATAATGTACTGGTTGTCTGCAAGAGTGCCGTTATTAGCCCACGAGTGAAATTTGATGCGCATGGAGACGGTATAGCCTTGCGAGAAGTCCATATCACGGGTATTTGCTATGGTGGCATACTGGCCTTCTTCAGCGATTAAACGGAGATCGTTACCCCATTGGGATGCTCCTTCAAACAGTTGCATGTGCTGTTTTTCGGTGATGTCAAACGGCCCTTCATATAAGGCCAGGACATCACTGGGCAAGGTCCAACTCATTGGTGTATCGGATGGGGCGGAAGAGGAAAGCGGTCCCTGTAGGACGGTGAAACTACTTGGCCAGCTGCCGTAATCGAGTGTCGTTACCCCGTTTGCTGTCGTTCCGGAGAATCGATCCTGTCCTGCAGTTATTTCGATGACTACCCGTCCTCCCTGTGCAAAGGAGGCGAGGCCTGCATGAACGGCGGCACTGAGAATGCTTGAATCATCAGTGTAAGTTCCCGTGCCCCAAACGGAATACGGTTGCCCACCGGGAGGGAAGGTGAATGCAATACGTTTTCCGGTCATACCACGCCATGCGATCGCCGTTTGCAGCACATCTGGTTGCGATACTTCGATATCGGCAGGCATAGCTGTCTGCATGGGCGGATCCTCTTTCCATGCGGAGAAATTATCGAAGGCGGCTCGCACATTCTGTTGTGTGTAGAACCCATAGCCGCCGGTGGAAAATGAGGTATCCTGATGGCTCGATACATTGACGTTGTTTACATAGTAATCGATCTGTGATCCATTGAATTTGACTCTGAGGGTGTTTCTTCCATTCACGTTAATTGCTTGATGGCGGGTCCACGGACTGAAGATGACCGGCTGGTTGTTCACAGCCTTACCGGTAATGTAGTATCCCTGGGCAGCAATCCAGAAGAAATAATACGAGAATTCATCCTCCAGTCGGAATATGATGCCGTAACCATGAGAATCCAGACCTCCGGTCCAGGTGGTATCGACTTCAATCTCTCCATCGGCAATATCCCGGTTCATCCACGAGTAGGCGGCAGCGTTTCCGGAACTGAAAAATTCATACCGGCCATTTCGTACGATCATTCTATTATCGGTGAACCATCCCTCGGAATTATTGACAAATTGATCTTCATGAATGAGAGTTCGGGCACCTACCTGGAGTACAAGCAGGCAAATCAAGAGTGAGATGATAACTATTCGTTTCATATCAGTCCTCCTGAATAAGTATGAACTCAGGGATCACCTTCAGCGCAATTGCACATATTACCTAATCGGTTAGGTGTTATTACCTAAGCAGAGAAAATTAAGCGAAAATTTGACCTATGGGGGATGCACGATACATCAGAATATTCGTGATTACCGGCAGCGATTTGGTTTTATTATCTCTCATCAAATAGTGTGCACCGGTAGGTGACCCCTAGGGATATGATGCTCAGCGATACTCAAGGATGTTAATTAAAGCAAGTAGTAGTTTGTAACATCTAAAAGTTGCATAAATAGCTCCAGTGAACTATACTTCT
>CAYZXD010000010.1:0-13429 GCA_964482325.1 uncultured Spirochaetaceae bacterium
CATACGGATCATTGACATTAACGGTTGCACTGCAAGCGTGTCAGGGGTATCATAAGACATGGATGCCTGTTCGGTTGACAATGCATTTCTCTGTAAGCACAGTATGTTTGGAGGACTTACAGATCAGCAGCTGGTATTTATCCGTCCACTCCTTAACGAACATACCTATCCTCAAGGAGCAATGATCCTGCAGCAGGGAGAGCCTAATGCAACGGTCTATTTTATTGTCTCTGGGGATGTCCGCGTGCAAAAGCACTCTGATGATGAATCGCAGGGAGAACGTGAAATAGCTACTTTACATGCAGGAGATTCGGTTGGAGAGATGGAACTCATTGATATTCAGAGCTGTGCCGCATCTGTGGTCTGTCTGACCGAAGTACATGTCATCACCCTGTCGAATCGGGACCTATACATACTCTCGCACGAACATCCTGCAATTTATACGATGATCATTATGAATCTCGCCCGCGATATCTCCAGGCGCTTACGATCAACTGATCAACTACTCGCCATGGTTTCAAAACAAACACCACATTAAAGATCAAATACATTATTATCACATAAGGAGCACCCTACCTGATGAAGCACAAGAAAAGTGACATACTGAAGAACAAGTGGCAAGAAAAAGAAGGTCCGATTGTATTTACCACGGTAGATACACAAGGAATTCCCAATAGTATTTATGCAACATGTACTCGCATGAGTGATGATGGGAAAATTGTAATTGCTGATAATTATTTCAACAAGACAAAACAGAATATTTCACCGGGATGTCCGGCTGTGGTATTGTTCATGACATCCGAAGGACAGGCGATTCAAGTTAAAGGCACGTTAGCGTATATGACAACAGGACCATACTTTGACTTTATGAAATCGTGGAATCCCGAACAGCATCCCGGGCATGCGGCTGCTGTTCTGTCAGTACATCATATCTATTGCGGAGCAGAGGAACTCGGATAGAATGACAGATATGTACGGTGAACAGATCGACCATCTCCGTGCTTTTTATGCCAGTGGAGCGACACAGGAGATTGCGACACGAAAAGCACGATTGAGGCAGCTTGCTCAGAGTATAACTGCTCATGAATCGGAAATTCAGCAGGCATTGTATGCTGATCTGCATAAAAGTGCTGCTGAGGCATACTTGAGTGAAATCGGTATCGTACTCGATGAAATCCGTTTTCAGATTCGCCATGTAGCGTCCTGGGCAAAAGCAAAACGCGTGCGAACCCCATTGGCACATTTCATTTCTCAATCATTTATCATAGCTGAACCACACGGTGTTGTACTGATCATGGCGCCGTGGAATTATCCTTTTCAGCTCTGTATGGTTCCGCTCATAGGAGCTATCGCGGCAGGAAACACGGTAGTACTGAAACCGTCAGCATACGCGAAGAGTACAAGTCAGATTATTGCAGATATTGTCGGTGAAGTATTTCCTGAGCATTACGTGTTGACCGTTCAGGGGGGGAGATCGGAAAATGAACAGCTGCTCAAACAACGGTATGACTATATATTCTTCACCGGAAGTGTTTCTGTGGGTACGTTGGTTATGAGACAGGCAGCTGAACATCTCACCCCGGTCACGCTGGAATTGGGAGGAAAAAGTCCTGCTGTTGTTGATGCTACTGCCGATGTGTGCCTCGCGGCAAAACGGATTGTGTTTGGCAAGCTGCTCAATGCAGGTCAGACGTGTATTGCCCCCGATTATGTGCTGGTAGAAGCATCAGTCAAGAATGTGTTGATTGAAGAGATGAGAAAAGCGCTCGATCAATTCTTCCCTACCGGCAATCTTGACGCACTCCCTAGCATCATCAACCAGAAGCATTTCAGTCGCTTGGTGCAGTTGCTCGAAGGTCAACAGATTCTCATTGGAGGGAAGGCGAATCCAGATACGTATCAGATTGAACCTACCGTACTGGAACCGGTCTCGGCCGATGCACCTATTATGCAGGAAGAGATATTCGGGCCTCTGTTACCGATTATCACCTGCACAACGATGTCAGAGGCGATCGAATTTATTCAAGGGCGCGAGAAACCACTTGCTTTGTATCTGTTCACTACCGATCGAACAATTGAAAAGCAGTTTATGCAGAAAATTTCTTTTGGTGGCGGTTGTATCAATGATACGATCATCCATATTGCAAATCCCCGCCTTCCCTTCGGAGGAGTCGGGCACAGCGGTATGGGTTCGTATCATGGCAAAGCCAGTTTCCAAACATTCAGTCACCTAAAAAGTATGGTAAAGAAATCGAATGTGATCGATCTTCCGCTCAGGTATCATCCTTACACCAAAAGAAAAGATCGAATTATTCGTTTCTTTTTGCGCTGACCACTGCCCTAATTGACCTCCAGCCTCTGATCGTGCTAGGGTACGTGTGCTACTATTTTTGCGTTGCAGATCTTTCATTTCTTTGCGTTGTACGTTTGCGTTCTTTACTGACACACACTCCAGCAGACAAGAAATCTCGTTCAGACTGCCCAAATGGAGCGTAATTTATGTCAACAGGCTGACAGCCTGTGAAGGATGCCACGTATGGCTAAGAAAATTTATGTGGGTAACATGAGTTACCAGACCACCGAAGAACAGCTTTGGGACTTATTCGCTCAGTACGGTACCGTTGTGAGTGCTAATATCATTTTTGATCGTGATACTCGCCGCCCTAAGGGTTTCGGCTTTGTTGAGATGGAAGATGAAGCTGCAGCAACTGCTGCTATTTCACAGCTTGACGGTCAGGAGTTTGACGGCCGTAATCTTCGTGTGAACGAAGCTATTGCCAAGCCACGACCGAGCAGAAACGACTACCGCTATTAATTCAGTTGTTTCACGCTGCATACGGAGCCTCAGGGCTCCGTTTTTTTGTATGTAAGAGGTTTTTCTGATATGTAGGAGGCTTGACAACAGTTTGCACATGACATGAGAACTAAGTACTGAGTCCAGTGCAGTTAAAGTAATGACGGGAGTGCGAAAACAGCTATGGATGAAAAAAATTACATCAATTCCTATTTTTGCATGAATTTATCGGATGAGAATCAGATGATACCGTATTGAAGCCTATACATAAACCCGTAACATCTGACATCCCTATCTGAAGAGCTGTGGTCAGTATTAGTGCACCGAGATACCCCATTGTCACAAGTATTGAGAGCTAGTGGGTAATTTTTTGATCTATACGGGTAAATATAAGTAACTTATGCTTTTTTTCTACGAGAGACGCCCCTCTCAGGATTGAGAAGGGGCGTCTGCATATATCAGTTCGCCATGTGGGCAATGATTCGGTCGCCGAATCCGCTACACGAAACTTCGGTAGAACCTTCCATTAATCGGGCAAAATCATAGGTGACTTCCTTGGCTTGCAGCGCCCCGGTAATACCGGTATCAATAAGCCGGGCAGCTTCTGACCAACCGAGATAATCGAGCATGAGCATACCGGAGAGAATGACTGATGAGGGATTTACTTTATCAAGACCGGCATATTTCGGTGCCGTACCATGAGTGGCTTCAAATACCGCATTGCCCGTCTCATAGTTGATATTTGCCCCTGGAGCAATACCGATACCCCCGACCTGAGCTGCAAGGGCATCTGAAAAGTAATCTCCGTTCAAATTCATGGTGGCAATTACATCATACTCGGCAGGTCTCGTGAGAATCTGCTGTAAAAATGCATCGGCAATGACATCCTTGATGAGCACCTTCCCTGTAGGAACCGGCTTACCTCCAAGGTCTTCCCAGGTGACTATCTGATCACCGAATTCTTTGCGGGCGATCTCATATCCCCACTCACGGAAGGCTCCCTCGGTATACTTCATGATATTCCCCTTGTGAACCAAGGTGACCGAAGATCGTTTATGTTCAATCGCATACTTAATAGCTGCACGAATGAGGCGTTTTGATCCCATTTCACTGATCGGTTTCAGCCCGAGCCCGCTGTCACTTCGCACATTCCATCCAAGACGATCGTGCACAAATGCAATCAGATCCTTCGCCTCATCAGTTCCCGATTTCACTTCGTAACCGGCATAGACATCTTCAGTATTCTCCCGGAACACCACCATATCAATAAGTTCCGGCTGTTTTACCGGGGAAGGAATCCCCATATAGTATTTCACCGGTCGTAAACAGACAAATAGATCAAGGCGCTGTCTGATAGTAACATTCAAACTCCTGAATCCACCGCCAACCGGTGTGGTCAAAGGTCCTTTGATTCCTACCAAATACTTCTTCAGCGCCTCTTCAGTCTCCTTAGGAAGCCACTCCCCTGTAGCGTTGAAGGCTTTTTCTCCTGCCAGCACCTCTTTCCAGGTAATACTACGGGAACCGTTATAGGCCTTCGCTACCGCAGCATCAATAACCCGAACTGCAGCTGCCCAGATATCGGGCCCGATGCCATCTCCCTCAATATATGGAATGATTGGATGGTCAGGTACGATCAGACCGTTGTTCCCCATGGTTACTATATCTTTCATTATTGCTCCTTTTTCCTGGTATGTGTGTGCAGGGAATGCCCACGTAACTTGATGCAGTGTACCAGAAAGCATCAGGCATGTTAATACCTTGATCAAAGATGAAAGAAGTATGATCAAGCTGTACACATGTCATCTGACTATGATCTGACCTGTAAGAATATGCCAGTCCTGTCAAAAGAGTTTTTTCACAGGTATTTATGTATATCTAGATATATATAGCAGTTACCAATGATCCAACAGATAGAGTGGAAAATATTCTCCGTTCAACTTTATGCATCTGACACCTCATTCATACATAATTACCTATAACACATAGTCCCAGAGATATGGGTATGACAGTACCACATGAACACTATGAGTAATTTTTTGATCTATAGCGGTAAATTTATCAACTTGTGCTTTTTTTCTTCACGCACCTGTTGCAACTTGGGTATAAAGTGATAACACTAGAGGTATGGATGCAATTGCCTTGATCCCATTTGCTTTGATCACTACGTTCACTCCCGGACCTAACAATATTCTTGCAGCTTCTGTGGGTCTCAGATCAGGATATCGCAAAGCGCTGCCCCTGCTGCTTGGGATTGCAATGGGATTTACCGTTGTCTTTCTCGGTTGCAGCATGATTTCCACAGCTCTCGTCACATCCCCGCTCATAACAAAAGTGCTGAAAGTCATCGGTTCGTTGTATATCGGGTATCTTGCCTGGCACACATGGACGGCCTCCTTTACCGCAGTACCTGTATATGAAACTGAGGCGGGAGGATTTTTCCGCGGACTTCTTTTACAGGTGGTAAATATCAAAGTGATTATGTATGGCATCACGATCTATGCAACATTCCTCTCTGCCATGCCGAAAACCATCTGGTATGCTCTGATAAGTGCGTTCTCTTTCGCGCTGTTAAGCTTTCTTTCCACCACATCATGGGCTTTGTGTGGTCACCTGATTGCACGATATACCCCATCAGCACGTGTTATGAAAGGAATTCAGGCGCTGCTGGCTGTTGCATTGGCTCTGATCGCAATTGATATGCTTATTTCATAAAATTGTTGCCCTGTATAAAACCAGCATGGTAGTATGCGGTACGCCACAAGGCGAAAGAGGGTCACCGGAATACATGAAACTGTTGGTTTTTATTTTAAACAATGAAGAATATCTTGAAGAAGTTCTCGAAGCCTATGTAGAAGCAGGCATTACAGGAGCCACTATTGTAGACTCTGAAGGAATGGGGCGTTTTCTTGCCTATGAAGTCCCGCTCTTTGCCGGCTTCAAGGAATTCATGAAAGGAAACCGGCCATATAATAAGACAATCCTTTCGGTGGTACGGGATGAAGCGACCATACAACGCGCACGCAACTTAATTGATCCGGTAATCGGAGGCTTGGACAATGCGGGAACCGGCATCATGTTCACCATACCCGTGGATTGGGCAAGTGGGTTAGTGCCAGAAGAAGAAGAGGTATAGTCATGCAAGGGATCTGTGAAAGACTGGACCGTACATGCGTTCTGCTTGATGTACAGGCAACTGAAAAAGAAATGATCATTCGGGCTATGGTAGAGGCATTAGCTCACATCGGATATGTCTCTGATGTACCACAACAGGTACAGGATGTCATTGCCAGAGAAAAACTCGGAAGCACCTGTATCGGTTCGGGCTGTGCCGTTCCCCATGCCCATTCAGTAGGGCTCAGGGAAACTTCATTGGCTGCAGTTCGCTTGGCAGAACCCCTGGCATGTGAAACGCCTGATGGTCAACCGGTCGATCTCTTCTTTCTCATGGTAGGACCACCCCATCATGCAGCAACTCATCTGAAATTATTATCTAAACTGGCTCGCTTATTGCATGATGAACATCTGAGAACAGATTTAAGAAGTGCTTCTGATGCAGAACAGTTTATTCAGGCTATTTGTCGTAGGGAGAACTGACGATGAAGAGCGAAAGGCGATGGAAGATAATCCGATTTCTCGTTACTTCGCTCTCACTATATGGGATCTGGTTATTATTCACCGCAAGCACCGAATGGTATTCCCTTATTGTGGGAGCGGTGGGTTCAGTGATTATTGGCGCAGTGACATACCAGATTTTTATCCCGTGGCATCAAGCGAACCTGCGATATCTTTTTGGTAATCCCCTCTCTGGTCTCTGGTACGTTCTCGTGCTTATCTGGATGCTGTATTCGTCCAGTGCTGTAATGCTGAAAGCAGTGATTACCGGGCGTATCAGTGCTCGTATTGTCCATTTTCGCACCCGATTGAAATCTGATGTAGCCCGTATGATTCTCGCAAATTCAATCACGCTTACTCCGGGAACCATCACCCTTGATGTGAATGATGATCACCTCACCGTGCACTGGCTCTTCTGTGACACCCACCATGCAAAAGCTGCCGGTGAAAAAGTGAAAGGCCGTATGGAACGGCTCATAAGGAAGATCTGGCCATGAGAGAATTACTGCTCACGGGCATGCAATGGTTCCTCCTTGTCTGTATGGGAGTCTGTATTATCAGGCTGATCCTTGGTCCGAGTTCTGCTGATCGGTTGGTTGCCCTGAATATCCTTTCCGGAGTTACCCTGGGATTTCTGGTTATCATCGCTTTGGTACGAGAACGGACACTGTTTCTTGATGTAGCTCTTGTCTATGATATTTTCGGGTTCCTTGGATTCCTGGCTATCGCCCGGTTTCTTAAAAAGAGTGATACAAAAAAGGAAAGCTCCCATGATGATTCGTGAAGTGTTTGCATTGATTGCTTTTATCGTTGCGATAATTTTCGGTATAGGCGGTTTGGTTGGATTATTCCGGTTTTCCGATCCCTATTCCCGCATGCAAAGCGGTGGCCTCTGCGGTACTACCGCAATATTCTCTATCTTCATCGGCTCCTTGTTGCTATCACCATCATTTGCGATAGCTTTACGAATCGGCATTATTATGGTGTTCTTTCTCATCAGCGCACCAACAGGAAGCTATATCGTCGCACGATTCATCTGGCAAAATGAAACAGCGGAATCACAGAAGAGGGAACGCACATGATTATTATCATGCTTGTCCTGATTGTGATCCTTGCACTTTATTCTCTCATCGGCAGAGATTTATTGCACGTCGTGATAGCCATGTCTGCTATCAGCTTAATCTGCGCACTCCTTTTTGTGCTTCTCGATGCGCCTGATGTAGCCATCACCGAAGCGGCGGTGGGCGCCGGCGTGTCGACAGTGATTTATGTGTGGGCTCTGCGCCATACCCGACGGAGGGATGATGACAACACGTAGATGGCTCAATGGTGCCGGCACCTGGCTGGCGATTATTGCACTGGCGGTAATTCTTGCTCCGATCTTCCTCAGTGCTACACCGTGGCCGACGGTGGCACGGGATTACCTGCAGCAACAGGGAACTGCTGATAGCGGGGCGATCAATCTCGTGAGTGCAATCTATCTCGGCTACCGTGTCTTCGACACCTTTGGAGAAACGATTGTACTCCTGGTTGCCATTTTGGGGACTATGGGATTGTTAAGTCAGCTGGAACACCTTGTTGAACCTGCCCAAAACGATCAGAAAGCACTGGAGACCACATCACGATTTGCGCTCGCTCAGGAGAAACGCCGGTCACACACCTTGCGGACACACTTACTGGAAGTGGTCACGGGAAAGGTCGGTCCGATCGTGCTGTTATTCGGATTTTATGTAATGCTGTATGGCCATATTTCTCCCGGTGGCGGATTTCAGGGAGGGGTCATTGTAGCTTCAGGGATTGTCTTCCTTTCCCTGGGGAATCCACAGGAAGGATCCTTTGGGATATCACGGCCACAGGTATTGATTCGTCTGGAAATCCTTGCATTTTTCACCCTTATCGTCATTTTTTCATCGGGTTTGATCACCGGAAGCGGATTTTTCGGAAATCCCCTCGCAGATACCCCCTTCCCCGTTGCACATATTGTGCTGCTTAATGCGGTAATCGGACTCAAGGTGGGGATGAGTATCGGGTTCATGTGTATTGCCATGATGGGGGAACGGACATGATCATTGAGCGTCTCCTGTTACTCCTCCTCTTTCTCATTGGATTATATGGAATCATAGGCAAGAAACATATCATACGAAAAATCTTCGGGTTGAATATCATCAACACTGCAGTGGTCCTGTTGTTCATCCTGGAAGGGAGTCGTATCGGCGAAGCAGCCCCGATTGCCGATGCTTCTCACCGGGCTATGGTAGATCCGATTCCCCAGGCGCTCATGCTTACCGCGATCGTAATAGGAGTGTGTATCACCGCTTTGAGTCTTGCCCTTGCGGTGCATCTGTACCGGGTAACCGGTTCCTTCGACATCGATGAAATCAGAATACGGATACATCATGAATCATGAAGATCTTGTGTTTGCCACCGTAATGCTGCCGTTACTCGGAGCAGCATTCGCCCTCTTCGGGAAGTTGACAAAACGTTCAACGCTCACTTCATGGTGGAATGGGGTCGGATCGTTTGTCGGACTTGCTCTCCCGTGGGTGCCGCTTATCCTGCTTGCCCCGGTAGTCCTGCAGGGACAGAGTATCGAGGGGGTTGTAGGAAACTGGTATGAACAAATCGGCGTTGCATACACCTATGATGGACTTGCATGGCTCATCCAGATTCTCGGCTATACGATCGGAGGAGCTGCATGGATATATGCGCTTGGCGGCGGTCCGAAAGGTAATACATTTACAGCAATATTTTTAATCCAGACAGGGGCACTAGCGGCAACAATACTTACTACGGACATCTTTAATCTCTTCGTGTGCCTTGAGGTATTGGGTATCACCTCATATGTGCTGATACCGACATCAAAGAAACCGGGGGCTTCGTTGGCTTCTTTCTCCTATCTGATGGTGAGTGCCACCGCCATGGTGTTATTTCTCCTTGGCACTTACGCACTGTACCGGATTACCGGATCGCTTGCCTACGATCAAATTGCACAAGGCCTGATTGGTCTCGATGGTCATCAGCACATAGTCTCCCTCATGGCTTTAGTCCTTATTGTATCGGCAATTGCCATCAGAGTTGCCGTCATGCCTTTGTATGGATGGCTGCCCGATGCCCATGCACTTGCTCCTCATGCCGTTTCTGCAGTGCTATCAGGGGTACTGATCAAAACTCCCCTGTTTGCATTAACACGCGTGCTGCATGTATTCCCCTCGGGAAGTGAAGTCGGTTCTCTGATCAGTATTGCAGGGGCATTGACGGCCGTGATCGCAGTGATCATTGCATTATCGCAAGAGGATGTCAAACAACTCCTTGCTTACCATTCAATCAGTCAAATCGGGTATATCACTGCTGCCTGGGGTGCAGCGATCTCAATTGGAACCACAGATACTACTGGAGTGGCGCTCATGGTGGGAGCCTATCTGCACGCACTATTTCATGCGCTGTTCAAAGGCTTGCTGTTTCTCAGTGTGGGAACTACAGTTGATGTGTGCGGAAACCGGAATGTCTACACACTGAGAAGAGGAGCAAAAGCACTCAGATCGGCTGGAGAACGATTTCCCATCACAATAATCACCTGTATCATCGGTGCTCTGGCAATCAGTGCCATAGCCCCCCTGAATGGATCAGTCAGTAAACAGATTATTACATCGGCGATGAAAGGATCGGTGCACTATTATCTGCTCAGTGCCGCTGCAGTCGGTACGATAGCATCATTTATTAAACTTCTGCGGATATTTTTCGGAGGATCGAGCGAAGGTGAAGAAATACGTATCAGGGTCCGGCATCTGCGTTCCCGCTGGATTGCACAGACTATCCTTGCGCTACTGTGTATCCTTACCGGAATATGTGCTCCGCAGGTCGTATCGTACACTGCCAGAATATTGTTCCCTCAGGCATCTTCAGCCATGCTGTTCACCTATAGTTTTTCAGCAGATCTGATGGTGAAAACCGGCATCACCGTGGCTTTGGGAGTACTCGTATACCTGATGATGCATCTCAGGGTGGTAAAACACCTCCTTACCCTGATCCGGACACGATATCGTGACTTTACCGGTCTGTTTGTCTCTTTCTCACTCGCAACTGCCGTCTTGGCTCTGTTTTTAATACTATGATGGCAACATAACACGCATCTGTAGCGAGATTCATATACATCATGAGAACCTCTTGTCGATTTTCTTGCTGATTGAGTACCTTATATGAAGAATACTTTCGAGTGAGAGAGAGGAGGAAATCAGAATGAAACACTATAGAACCGGAATGCTGATTTGTTTCCTATTGTGTGTCAGCCTATCTGCGGTGATTGCATCTCCTGTTGCTGAGCATGCATATCGTGATCTGCGTTCACTGGATTTAGATACACTGCCGGCAGAGCAGATCATCTCATCATATGAGGTTTTTTACGATCGCATTTCCGGCATGGCAGAAAATGCACGAAATGATATGCTTGCAGCACGCGCTTCGGGCGACCGGGAAGCATATCGTAGTGCCTACGACAGACTGGTGGCTCTCAGTGCCTATCGCATGGGAGAAGAGGAGACTGAGGCGCTACTTGCACGATTTCTTGAAGAACCCGAAGAAAAGCAGGTTGCATATGCTCAGTGGTTGTATCGGATGAGCACGTGTTATCGTCCCCTGCTGACCATTGATTATTCCTATCAGGATGAGCAATTCCGCTATGCGTTTACTCAACGGATTCACCAGGTTCCGGGTAGTGAAATCACCCTCCCTGCAGAATCTCATCTTCGAGTACATACCTCCCGGTTAGGCATATTGTCGGGATGGGGGATCACCAAAGATCAGGTGACCTATGCACCGGGTGAAACGATACCGATGCCGCTTACCAGTCAGACCCTGTACGCCATCTGGTCTTCTGCAGTACGGTTTTCCGATCCGATTACCGAAACAGAGATCACCCGGAAGCCTGTTTCGGAAGGATCTGAGATTGAAGTCCCCGTTCTTGAATCTCCCGACCCGGATTATCGATTTATCGGTTGGTATGATCGAAGCACGAGGGAACTTCTTGATGACGAGACTACCTATACAGTGCACGGAAACGGGGCTGTTTTCGAGGCATTGTGGAAGCATATAGCAGTCGAATCTATCGTACCGTTGTATTATGGTTTCGACCGTATTCCTACAGAGCAGCAGGTTTTCGTGGGGTTCTCGATAACTAATGAAGGGAATTTCCCGGTGAGAAACATCACCGTTACCGCTTCATCTGACAGTCCCTATGTCACCATGGAGCAGGAATCTGTTTCTGTCGGAGATCTTCCTGCTCGAAGGTATCGAACCCATAACTCACGGTTTGCTCAGACAGATCGACCGATGGTCGGAGGAGAGGCTAATACCCTTCGGTTTGTAGTAGAAAAATCAGCACCTTCTCAGACAGCGATTCCACTTACCCTGACCATCAGTGATGGTGAAGATGTATGGAAAACTGAAGTAACCTTTATCATCCGGTAGTATCCGAAGAGAGGACCACACAGTTTTTACCTGCTCTCTTTGCACGATAGAGTGCTTCATCTGCTCGGTTGAACACATCCTGAACGGATGTGTCTTGAGCGGTGAAGTAGGAAACACCGATGGAGATAGTCACCGAATCAGTAGCGTTACCAACGGCAATGTCTGCCGATTCCACTGCTGTCCGTAGATTATTGGCAAACCAGGTAACATTATCTTCCCTGATTCCATCACAGACCATCACAAACTCATCCCCGCCCCATCGGTAGAGTCGGTCGGTACTTCTCAGGGTGCTGTTGAGTACCTGAGCAACCGTTCGCAGGGCATGATCACCGGTGCTATGTCCATACTGATCGTTGATCCGCTTAAAATCATCAAGATCGGTGACTAATATAGCAGGAGATTCAATACGCCTCTGTTTATATTGATGGAAAATTTGCGAGAGTACCATAAGCCCATACCGACGATTATATGCAATGGTCAGGGTATCGCGATTTGCCGCCTCTTTTAAGGCCAGATTTTCCCGGCGGTGCTTTCGTTTTTCAAGTGCCGTGACGGAAAGGATGCTCAGGGTGACGAGCAGAATGAGTAATCCGGCAAAGAGAGAAACCATGGTTCGGGTGAGTTCTCTACTTTCTTCATTTGCTTCGGCGGCAAAGGTTTCCATATCTTCCAAATGGATTCCCATCGCTACGATCCAGTTGTACGGTTCATACAATTTGGCAAACGTGAGCTTTTCCGCTATTTCATCGGTATTCATCCGCTTAAAGAAGTAGGTGGAAAATAATTCGCCGTTTTCCTTGATGCCCTCAAGTTCCTTCAGGTACGGCAGATTACCCGCAATATCGGTCGTAGCTGTCGAAAGATATATCCCTTCAGTATCTTTCAGATTTGGATGAATTCTCCGGATGGCATAATTATCCCCCCCCTGATAATCCACCACCTCATTCACCCATAGGTAGGTCTCATCAGTAAACGACCGGGAATGTATCTGTGCATATATTTCCTGTTTCACCAAGGTATCGACAACCGTCTGTTTCACTCCAAAAAATGCCTGAAGGTCGCCGTAATGGGCAGCGGTATAGATAGCATATGACTGTTGCAACTGTTTTACTGCCGAAGGTAATTCATCTGCGGTAATATCTGCAAATTCCGGAGAATAGAAGTGAATGCTACGGGTTTCCGGATTCCACAGTACTGCTTCCCAATTCCCAGTTTGAGACCGCAAGGAGAAATGGCTCGTATAGAAGTCGATGAACTGCTGCTCAGAGAGATCTTCTGCAACATCAGCAAATAGTGATGAAGCCAGCGCATTGTGCAACTGAAACCGCTGCATCTCGTGACGTCTCGAACGATCTATTTCAGCAATTTGATTTTCTACGGTGTCACGAATATAGTTTCGTTTAAAATCATATACCACCTGATAGGTTTTCTGCATATAAATCTTCTCAATATCGTTGATTGTGAGCACATAGAAGACTCCTACCACCCCGCATACTAGGATGATCAGCACTATACTGGACATGCGATAAATCATCTTCACTGGTATGCCCCCGTTCT
>CAYZXD010000010.1:13529-71222 GCA_964482325.1 uncultured Spirochaetaceae bacterium
AGCTCCATTCGAATCATTCAGTTCAATGAACACATGATTGAGGAACATCAGGTATCTACGTTGGCAGAAGCCGGAAACCTGTTGAGTAACGACGCCGTCACATGGGTGGATGTAACCGGATTACATGATACGGAACTGATTGCTTCAGCAGAGGAGGTCTTTGGATTACACCCCCTTACGCTTGAAGATGTCGTGAATACGGGACAGCGGCCGAAAGTAGAGGAATTTGATTCCTATATCAGTGCTATGGTCAAGATGATGCGATGGGAAACTTCCGATCATGCGATGCATAGTGAACAATTATCACTCATCTGGGGATCACACTATCTCATCACGTTTCAGGAGCGTCCAGGTGATGTGTTCAATCCGGTGAGGGAACGGTTGAGAAATGGGAAAGGAAGGTTACGTCGTTCGGGACCCGATTATCTTGCCTACGCATTACTCGACACGGTTGTTGATAATTATCTGGTGCTTATTGAACGATTAGGTGAACAGATAGAAGCAGTGGAACCGGAAATCTCAGAAGATACCAGCCCCGAGATTTTACATCAGATCAATGCCCATCGGAGAGAGCTGCACTTCCTGCGAACTTCAATACGACCGGCACGGGAAGCCTTGCGTGAACTCGGCAGGTTTGAATCTGATCTTATCACACAATCAACCTTTGTCTTTCTTCGAGATCTGAATGATCTGGCAACCCAGGCGGTTGAGACGATGGATACCTACGGCGACATGCTCAAAGACCAGCTGGAAAGTCATAATGCAGCAACAGGAAATCGCCTCAATGAAATTATGAAGTTTCTTACCGTGTTCTCTGCCATCTTCATTCCATTATCATTGCTTGCTGGTATCTACGGAACCAATTTCGAGATCATTCCCGAACTGCACTTTCGTTTTGCATATCCCCTATTCTGGCTGTTGCTGATTCTCATTGCCCTAGGAATGATCATCCTGTTCAAGCGGAAAAAATGGCTGTGACACTATAAGGGCTGAATCATTCTTTCCCGCAATACGGGAACAAAATGAAATACCGGCCGGTAGGGGTAATGTGCCTGCTTTCGGGTAAACCGTGCACGATCACGCAACTCAAGTTCTACTGCAATGGAAAATATCCGGATATCGAGTTCCTGAATCAGGGTTGCAACATGTGGTGTACGTTTCAAAGCTTTCACTGAACGATCCTGATACGATCCCTCCAGATACAGCAGTGCACTACGCACCTTCACCTGCTG
This sequence comes from uncultured Spirochaetaceae bacterium, assembly GCA_964482325.1. Taxonomy (GTDB): domain Bacteria; phylum Spirochaetota; class Spirochaetia; order Sphaerochaetales; family Sphaerochaetaceae; genus CAYZJV01. Next base: position 14,762 of record CAYZXD010000010.1, read on the forward strand.
CAGATCAATCGGTTCTCCGTCAGGAGCGTTGAGCAGATCGGCGTATGTCTGGATAAAACGTCCGTCATGAAGACTGTGGCGTAATGTGGCTATTTCAAGCGCTCCATGTAACAGTGTATCTTTTTTCCGTTCATGATACGCATATCCAATGACCGAAAGCGTATGAGATGCAGCATCAAAGGAAACCAGGTCAATCGTTCCCACTGCCTGTCCATCCACTGTGACAGGAACCGAGTAATCAATTACCTTGCCCAGCTGTCCCAGATGATGATGATTATAAAGAGCTGCAGCAACCCGAGCCTCCTGCTCCATCCCGAGAATCGTAGGGTCAAGCAGCGTCCCGTCATGATCAGGTAGCCGAATTTCGGTTCCCTTGGGAATTTTGGGCAACTGTCGAATTACTTCAGGGAAATTATGCGCATGCAGGAGTCTCTGAGCAATCAATTCGCTATAGGGGATATCACTGTTGGCAGTGCGTCCCCGTTTATTGATGATGGAACCCCGATACAGGGTCTGTACCTGATCCATCAAAGCATCGGTACGCGCAATCACTTCGCGTGCAGGAAGTCTTTTCATAGTCTCTCCTTCTGTAGGTATGCCCATAATATAACGAACATGCGCTGGAGAGACAAATTACCATATTGCACTTCATGAGACTCTCTGACATACTCGCGGTATGGAAAACAGACACCATATCAAAGCGATAGCCGTCGACCTCGACGGCACACTACTTACGTCCCAGAGTAAAATCTCGGAAATTACCCTGAAGACTCTCCGTTATGTGATCAATAGGGGTATTCACGTGGTCGTTGCTACCGGCAGAAGTCTCCCCTCTGCCATCGGTTTTGTCGAAGAGATTAATACGCGATTTCCGGCAATTTTCTACAATGGTGCATGCATACATGACCCCGTTTCACACCTCGATCTATATCATACCACCCATAATCCGGAAATCAGTAGAACCATCATTGATCTCAGCCTTACCTCAACCGCTCCCTTACAGGCTTTCATCGATCATACCCTCTACTGCACTGAAGCCGGCAGTACCGCAAGCTATGTGGAACCGGAAAGCTGGTCGATCGGTAAGATTATTGATTTTTCCACCTTGCCAGATCCCATCAACCTGACAAAAGCTCTATTCATTGGAGATTTTGCCGAAACGGAACGGATCCGCACAGAGTTGCACCAGATGTATGGTGATCTGGTACACACGGTGTACTCACATGAACACTATTTCGAAGTTCTTCCCACCGGAGCCACCAAAGGAACAGCATTGCAGCGATTGATGGAACGCTATCACATCGGAGCGCATGAAGTACTTGCCTTCGGTGATGCCGATAATGATCGGGAGATGCTTCAATGGGCGCAATACGGGATTGCCATGGGCAACGCCCATGATACGGTGAAATCGATAGCTGCAGGGACTGCCTCCCACCACGATGATGATGGTGTTGCCCATACAATTCAGGAATTCCTGGGATTCACAATTACTTAGGGCATTGCCGTTAGTCACCAGAGATCGTACTATAGTGCATATGGAACAGAAACAGACAGAAACAGGAAAAGTGGTAATCCTGCATGGATTCACCAATGAACAGATTTTTGCGGTAGTGAAAGCCACACGCCATATGCTCGGCAGTGAAGTTGATGTGGCTTTTGCCACCACCACCGAGCATTCTATGCAGATGAAACTGCAGGATGTGATAACAGATGTATCTCAGGAGCATGCCTACATGAAGGATCATCCTCCCGGCTCAGATACTCCTGAGAAATAAGGATATTACATCTTCAGCTTAATTACCAAAGCTGCCTGTGTATTATTCATCAGATCAAAATCTTCAGTTCCGGCAATCAGGTTACTGAGATTAGGAATCATGTGTATTCCTTCGATTCCAAGAGCAAATACCGGGGTAATATTGAAATCAAATCCGACACGAGCGCTGTACGGTACTTGAGCAGCCAGAGTCAGTGCACCACTATCAAGTTCCAAGAAATACGATGGCCCGATGGCTAGATAGGGTTCGAAGAATCCCAATGGTGCCCGTACTACTAAATCGGTGGAAAGCAGGAAATTTAATGGTTCCATTCCACCTTCCACAAACGGAGTAGTGAGAAACACATCTCCGGAGATACCGAACCAGCTATTCACATAAAATGTGGCCCGTAACCCTGGGGTATAAGTGGCAAAGTCAGTATCGGCAAGATCTTGAATCGTGTAGGTATTGACCAGACCGAGGTCAAATACACTGGGATTAGCTGCCATGGCAGTACCACTGAATACACACACGATAAGTGCAATTATTACCAAACGTTTCATACGCATATGTCACCTCCCGTATTACGCAAGCGTACTTCTGTCTGTATAGTACCGCCTGTTCAGATAAATAGCAAATAAAATCCTGAATGCAGTCACTAAATTATGACTTCTGACAGGAAGATATCAGATGCTGAATCGCTACGACCGGATGATACAGAAGCATTCTCGGACCACTGAAGCGCATGATTTTTCGTATCTGCTCTCTCCGTTTTGGTTCATAACAATGGATGCGGCAGTGCGAACAGAACGGTTTATGCGCTCCCTCAGGACACCGGTCAATACGCTCGTGAGCATAGTGAAGCAGGTCATTGCACGAAGCACAGAGCTGTCTGCTCTGATGCTGCTTCCTGCAATACAGGGTGATCATGGTCTGAACTACCCGCTTTTCCCGTGTAAGACGATCAGAGCTCATCAAGCAAGGAGGACAAGACTGAACGACATCACCACCATGCCGGCGATGACTCCTCCGATGGCCACATGGTGTTCCCCGTATTTCTCTGCAGTCGGTAACAATTCGTCAAGAGATATGTAGACCATGATACCTGCAACTGCAGCAAATATTATTCCGAAAGTGACATCGTTGAACCAATTACGGAGCAGAAAGAAACCGATAAAGGCTCCAACCGGTTCAGACAGTCCTGAAAGTGATGAAAGCCAAAAAGCTTTCCGTTTACTTTTTGTTGCATAGTATACAGGAGCAGAGACGGCAACTCCTTCAGGAATATTATGGATCGCAATTGCAACAGCAATGCTGATTCCAAGGCCGGGATCAGTTAATGCGGCCATGAAGGTGGCCAGCCCTTCAGGAAAGTTGTGAATAGCAATAGCGAGGGCACTGAAAAACCCCATGCGCATTAATCGGGGATCATTGGGATCAATATCTGGAGGATCATCAGGGCATCCGCAAGGATTTCCGTGCATTTCATGCGGGTTTTCATAAGAGGGAATGACTTTGTCGATAAGCGCAATAATACCTACTCCGCCAAAGAAAGCTCCTATGGTGGCCCAATATCCAGGTGTATTCCCGAGAGCTCCCGTTAGTGAGTCCTTAGCCTTCATGAAAATCTCAACAAGTGATACATAGATCATCACTCCAGCCGAAAAGCCCAAAGCGGCTGCAAGAAATTTTGAACTGAACTGCCGCGATAAAAATGACATCAGTGATCCGATGCTTGTTGCCAGTCCGGCAAACAGGGTAAGCCCGAATGCGAAGAGTATTGCGGAGGTTTCGAGTGTCATAGTGCTACTGTACTCCTGCGTCTCGATAGATAACAGCACATACGTACCGCGTATTGTTCTTAATTTTGACCGTAAGAATGATCACATCCATGCTACCCTCCACCCGGAATCAAGTCAATGGAAAACCACTCAAGAACCTATGTATACAGAAGTTCAACACCTTTCATTCCAGTACTGTCTTGCCATCAGCTCTATTTGGTTTTATGCTGGCTGTATCATGAAACATTTGAGACTATTGTCCATACTATCGGTAATCTTTGTATGTTTCTCACTTAGCGCTGCTCAACCGCTCTATCAGGGACATGTTCAGATACAGACCGATCGATTCACCTTTATCTACGAACCACACGATATTGATGCGGTTCGAGAGATTCTTTCGATCAGTGATACTGCCTATGAACAACTGGCTCAATTACTTGATCACCGGCCGAAACGACCGATTCCAGTAGTGATTACCAGTAGGCCGATACGAGCCAATGGGTATTACTCCCCGTTCCCGTCAAAAATCATCATCTATACCACTTCTCCGGAAAACCGATTTCTGGGAGCACGAACATCCAGTTGGCTGCAATCCGTATTTATCCATGAGTTGACTCACTACTTCCATCTAACCGCCCCAGTCGGACCGGCAAAATTTCTTACTCCAATATTCGGACCGGAAGTTCCTGCCATGAACACTCTGCTGATGCCCGGATGGTGGGCGGAAGGAATCACCACCTATACCGAATCGCAGCTGCTGCCCGGCGGTCGGGGAAACTCCCCTACGTTTGCCTTCACCTACGAAGCTCCGCTTCTGGAAGATTCGATGTGGTCACTTTCTCAAGGCTCCTATAATTCGCTTAATCCTCCGTCAGGAAGGATTTATACCACAGGATTTCTTATGGTCGATCATCTGATGGAGACCTATGGAGAGCAGGCTTTCGCTGAGATCAATCGTCGATATGCGCTCTGGCCGTTCTTTGGCCTCTCCTCTGCCTATACATCGGTTACCGGCTCTACACCTAAAGAACTCTTTCATGAAGCAATACGAGAACATGCTGAGGGGCTTGCAGGACTCAATTCAGCTTTCCCCCGATTTTCACCTCATCAACTAGGGGATTTCTCTCTTCCCTTTGTCACAGAGAAGGGTCTCATCGGTCAATCAGATACACTTGACGGAGGAAATCAGGTTATTCGCTATACAGAAAAGGTGGGAGAGACAGAACACGTTGTTTCGGCAGCTTTGATTGGTGGACACGATATTGCCGTTACGCAGGACGGTCGTACCATCTATGGGGTACATCTGAAATACGACACTACCCATCCGGCAAACCTCTCCCTTGCTACTGCAGGGTATTCTGATCTTTTCCGTTATGATACGGAAACACAAAAATTCTCGGCGATTACTACAAACGAACGCCTTGAACATCCTGCCGTTTCTCCTGATGGCTCACACATTGCAGCAATACAGTCTGATCAGCACCGATGGAATCTGGTAGCCATCGACCAAGAGAGTTCTGCAGTAGAGATTCTGTATGATCATCCCAATGCATCAGTGTATCAACCCAACTTTTCCCCCGATGGAACCCAAATCGTTTTCATCGAAACTATTGATGGCAGTTCAGCGTTACGTATACTCAATATTCATACCCGGGAAAGCTTCCTGATCACTCCCTGGATTTCGGCAGAAATCCACAACCCCCGATTCATTGATTCTGATCGTATCTGGTTTTCCAGTGATGTTGAAGGACATCTTTCTCTCTATGAAATTTCGCTTGCCAAAAAAGATATCTATCGTATTTTTTCCGATGGGATTGGCATCACGGGAGGAATTCCCTATCAGGATTATCTCTATTATGAGACATATACCGAAACCGGCTATACGTTACGCAGAGCACCGTTGGCGGCACTGGAACAGCACGCAGTTTCGCTCTGGCAACAGGAAGAACCCAGAAATGTGGCACTTGGTTCCCAGTTACTTCCGGAAGCGACTCGGTATCGCGATATTCCCCGCTTCACGCTCTGGCTTCCGTTTGCCATGAATGTGCCGGAACTCACTGCAGGAGCTACGGTGATGAGTAAAAGCCTGCTCGGTAGACATACATTACAGGTCACCGGTGGATACAGTTTTGATTCGGAAAAACCGGTGGCAGCCATTGACTACCAGTTTACCCCTGGCCCCTTTACGCTGCTGCTACAGGCAAAAATCAATGAAACAGTTAAGGAGAATACTAACACCTATCAACAACAACGGATATCGGCTCAGCTCGTGCTACCGGTGTATCAACAGTATCGTCCAAGAAGTTCTTCGACGGTCTATACCGTCATGAACATAGACTTTGCCGAAGGTCCTTACCGGAAACTCAGCGGCATGGGATACCTTTCCTGGAGTACCGGGCGATATGCACGACCACGAGACTATTACGGTAATCTGAAAACCAATGGATACGCAGGCATGCAGGTGCAATATCGCAATGACCGTACTGATTTGCTTCCGGTTGCCATGGCAAAGATCAGCGGGCAAAGTCCGGTATTTGATACGCATCAGATCATTTCTTTGAGTATCGAAGCACAGGCAAGTCTCTCGGGAGTTGACATCTACGGGCTATCTCCATTATTTCGGGATTATTCACGTACTGGTGGCGATGCATCTGCCCTCCTTACCGCACAATATGGGATCCCCTTCGGTGTCGTTGATCTTCCCATCCCGTATGGAGGGATTACCGGTATGGGACTCAGATTGCACGGGCAGAAACTGGTTCACCTGATCGATAGCACGGTTCACTGGGAAGAAAGTTGGTTTGTGGGAGCCCTCTTAGATGCCTCGTTCACCATGGGAACCTCGTTCACCCTCTCTGCCAATGCAGGTCTTGTGTTCGATACTGCTCAGAAGCAACCTTCATTCATCTTTTCGGTAAATTTTGCAAACCTCTTCAGCGCAAACCCGGGTGTTCAGTATAATTGAGCTTGCGTAGTGTTGAGGCGGCTAGTATGCTACATACATCACTGAAGGGGGAGGTAGCATGTCATCTTCTTACATTCGCACACTGGAAATCGGGACAGAAACGTACCACTATTGCGATATCGCTCGTTTTGCCGGAACTCAAATAGAACAGATGCCGTATTCACTGCGCATTTTGTTAGAAAACCTCCTCAGACACGATCATAACGGGCTGATTCCGGAAGAGGTCTTCAGTGCGGTAATTGATCGTACGGGAAGTGTTCATCGCCCATCGGAGATTCCATTTTATCCGGGACGGGTACTGATGCAGGATTTCACCGGCGTTCCCGCCGTGGTTGATCTAGCCGCCCTGAGAGATGCGATCAAAGAGGCAGGAAAAGATCCCCGCATCATTAATCCTCAGGTGCCTGTGGATCTCATTATTGATCATTCAGTGCAGATAGACAGCTATGGAAGCAGTGAATCACGATCCATTAATGTAGCTCTTGAGTATCAGAGGAATCATGAACGGTATACCTTATTGAAATGGGCACAGGAGAGCTTTGACAATTTGCGGATTGTCCCCCCGAATTCGGGAATCTGTCATCAGGTAAATCTTGAATATTTATCTGAGTGTGTACGCAGTGATCAGGGAATGCTCTTCCCCGATTCCCTGGTCGGCACCGATAGCCACACCACGATGATCAATGGACTTGGTGTGATGGGCTGGGGTGTCGGAGGTATTGAGGCCGAAGCGGTTATGCTCGGGCAACCCTACTTCATGCCGATACCACGTGTGGTGGGCGTAAAACTTTCCGGATCAATGGACCCAGCCTGTACGGCAACCGATCTTGTCCTTACCCTCACCCACCTCCTGCGGAATGTCGGTGTGGTTGGAGCCTTTGTAGAATTCTTCGGACCGGGACTTGTCTCCCTTGATCTTCCCGATCGGGCCACCATTGCAAATATGAGTCCTGAATACGGAGCTACCATGGGATTCTTTCCAGTTGATGAACGCACGATAGAATACTTACATCTCACTGATAGAGCCCGGTATGCCGAACGGACAGAAGCGTATTGTCGTGCAAACGCACTCTTCCACGACAGTACACGACAGGCTCTCTACGATGAAGTGCTCAGTGTCGATCTTGAGTCTATACAACCGAGTATTGCCGGCCCTTCCCGACCGCAGGATTTGATCATACTCAAGGAAGCTCCGAAAAAGATTGCAGAAACAGTCCCGCTTGAAAATGATCGTTCGGTTTCAATCGATCTTGATGGGAGACCCGTTGCACTTCCTGACGGCGCTATCGCCATTGCCGCAATTACCAGCTGTACCAATACCAGCAACCCTGCAGTGATGATAGCTGCGGGCCTTGTCGCACAGAAAGCAGTAGCAAGATCACTGCACACAGCACCGTGGGTGAAAACATCCCTTGCTCCAGGATCACAGGTTGTATCCGATTATCTTGAGAAGTCGCAATTACTCTCCAGTCTGGAAACACTCGGGTTTTCCATCGCGGCATTTGGGTGTACTACGTGTATCGGAAACTCTGGACCTCTCCATCCCGCAATTGAAACGGCACAGCTTGAGCACGACCTCACGCTCGCTGCTGTACTTTCGGGAAATCGGAACTTTGAAGGTCGTATTCACCAGCGGGTAGGTGCGTCCTTTTTAATGAGCCCTCCATTGGTGGTAGCTTATGCCCTTGCCGGCCGTATTGATTTTGATATCATGCATGACCCATTGGGGCTTGATGCAGCAGGAGAACCCGTATATCTGCACGATATCTGGCCTACACCTGAGGAGGTGACAAGTTTGGTTCGATCAAGTGTCACCCAGGCTTCCTATCAGGAGAAATACAGCGCAATATTTTCAGGAGACACCCAGTGGGCACAACTGGAATCTCCCCGGGGAGATACCTTCGCATGGGATCCTCATTCCACCTATATCGCGCGAGTCCCCTTCTTTGAACAGTTCCCGGCAGAGCCTTTGCACGTACAATCGATAAGCAAAGCTCGGGCTTTGCTGGCTCTTGGTGATAGTGTTACTACTGACCATATCAGTCCAGCTGGATCTATACACCCCGATTATCCTGCAGGACGCTATCTGAAAGCAGCGGGAATATCTCAAGAGGATTTTAATTCCTATGGTAGCCGAAGGGGAAATCATGAAGTGATGATGCGCGGTACTTTTGCCAATATCCGTATTAGGCAGAAACTGACGGCCCCAAAAGTAGGAGGATTCACGAAAAAATTACCCGAAGAGACGATTATGTATGTGTATGATGCCGCAATGGCCTATCGGGAAGAAGGTACCGATCTGATAATTCTCGCTGGCAAAGAATATGGAACCGGATCATCACGAGATTGGGCGGCTAAGGGAACCTATCTGCTTGGAGTACGGGCAGTGCTCGCTCAATCCTTTGAGCGGATTCACCGGAGCAATCTCGTTGGCATGGGTGTTCTTCCATTGGTATTTGAGACAGAAGATTCCGAGCAGGCTTATCATCTTGATGGTACTGAACAGTTTACTCTAGAAATTCCCGATACGATCGCACCAAACATGGCCATGACGGTAGTGGCAGAACGATCGGAGGGAACGATCGTTCAGATACCGGTGATCTGCAGGCTTGATTCACCGGCGGAGGTAACCTGTTATCAGCAGGGAGGAATTCTTCAGTCTGTGTTACGTTCATTATTACACCGGTAGGGGACCATGCGCACTGTTTCCTTTTCTCAATTTCTCCATGAGACGGACAATACGGAACTGTTCGATATTATGTACCGTGTGCAAACCATTGCTCCCATACCGAAAACAGCTGCAGAACTGCTTATTCATCTCGTTCGTACGCATATGGCTGTGGGCAGCGACCCTGAAGCGGTTGCCACCTGGATAGCTACACAGAGTTATGACCATGTTGATGCCTGTATCGATAGTCGCATTGCACATCTGGTCTCTCAAAGTGCTCAGATACTGAATCTGGAACCGGCTGAGTGTAGAAAAGTATGGAAACGGCTAGTGAAGCAGATGGCACGTGAAAATACCAGGTTTCACCAGGTGCGACCGCAGGATGAGGCAAATCATCCTGCAGAAGAGACCTTGCTTCTCTACCTGGTCGAGCAGCAGCTGGTACGCCAGGTGAGACGGATTGATCGACCGCAACAGCCGTATGAGAGTTATGTATATCATAGCAAGTATAAATATTACATGCAGGATACCGGCTTATTCAGACGTCTCACCGGCCTTCCGGCAACAGCAGTGAATGCTGAGGAACCTACGCTGAGTCGATTCAGGGGAGTCCTATCGGAAAGTTATGCTTTACAAGGCCTTGTTCCTCTCTGTGAACAGGGCCCCTGGTATTGGAAATCGGGGCATCAGGCGGAGGTCGATTTTGTCCTGTCGCTTAATGACACCATCGTCCCGGTCGAGGTTAAAACCGCTCGCAATGTCACCAGTCATTCACTTGCCCGTTATCGACAACTGTACGCTCCTGAAGCGGCAGTACGACTGTCATTGCTGAATTTGAAACGGGATGATGATCTGGTCAATGTACCGTTGTACATGACCGAGTTCATCCCCCATATTCTCACGCTTTTCAGGAAGATGGAAACACCTTGAATCGCTGCAGCCCTTCAATGATCCCACCTGCATACGGTCGAGTGGCAAAGTAGAGATTTTTCTGTTTCTTCAGTGCATCAAGCGCCGATTCATGATTCGCTACGATAATCCCCTTCAAGGGTTTAATGAGCATATCAGCATCATTGCCCGAGTCCCCTGCGGTAATGACGGACTTGAGATCAATATGCCACTTCCATGCAAGGTACTTCACTGCAGTCCCTTTTGATGCCCGATACGGAAGGATATCAAGAAAACGATCGTGACTCAGAACAATATGCCATGAGGACTTCGTTGTGTTCAGTGCCTCCCGTATACGGCTCATCAGCTGATTAACATCACAATCATCGGCAATATGGTAGCTTACTTTAAACTTTCTCTGTGTATCGGCTTCAGGTTGGAGCTTCAGCTCACTGAATTGACCAAGTGCATGCCGAACACGCTCAGGGTGCCACCGTCTTCTGATATAATGCGACCATCCTTTATCGGCAATCAGATCCTCCCCGTAATACACTTCGGAGCCGACAGAGGTAATGAGAATGTCAGGGACAGGAAGTCCATGCTGCAGCAATACCTCTTTTGCCGAATCGACACTGCGTCCGGTTGCAATACCGAACCCGAGCGTGTCATGATGCTGTGCCAAAAGCTCTTTTAATTCCTTGATGGCTTCAGCGTCCCCGGTAAGGGTATTATCGATATCACTGATCAACAGGTACTTCAGTGAACTCATGCGCTTTGCCATGCTCCGTTCATACCGGGCCTCCGGCGACTTCTTCTCCCGATGTTCATCTAGGACCCGTTTGAGCTCGGTAAGGTAGGTATCACAGTGGGTTTGCCAGTTGTAGACTTCTCGAATCCGTTCCACCCCATTCCGTGATAGTTTTTCCCACAGTTCTGAGTCGGTAAGTATCTGATGAACGCTGTCTCGGATAGCCTCCTGATCGGTGATATCCACCAGCACTCCGCTATCACAATTTTTTCGAATATCCTGTACGCCCCCTTTATCAGTACCGATAAAGGGGAGACCGACTGCAGAAGCTTCTATAAACGTAAGCCCAAAATTTTCCAATGCAGCAGCACTGACAAATACGCCCCGCTTCATCGCGGCAAGGCGATAGAGTTCGGGGACATCCCGTTCGGGATTGTGATGTTTCGGAATCGCCATCTTCCCGTACAGATCATAGCGATCCATCAGCAGCAGCATATCGGTAAGTACCAGCTGCTCCCCCTCTTCCATCGTATTGATATCTTCGCGGATACCGGCAAATATTGCGAGATTCGCCATTGCCTGCAGCTCTTTGCTCTTACCATAGATTTCAATAAGCACATCAATGTTTTTGCGGGCTTCTGGACGGCACAGTGCCATGATCAACGGTTTATCGGGATTGGTAAAGAACCGCTGCAGTTCCCGAATCATGTTGTATTGAGCGAGTTTCTGATCTTCGGTGATCGATGGATCGGAAATTTCGTAATGGTAATAGGGAAAGAACTTGTCCAAATTGAGGCCTGGAGGTATCACACGGAACTTCGGCAGGTCGCGGTTTTCATATGCTGCATACAATTCGTCTTTCTCGTAATTGGTGCTGGTGATCACCATATCTGCCTTCCGAATGGTACGTTCTTCCTGCGCAATTCGGGAACTCATCGTGTAATAGTCTTCAATCCGCTCTTCTGTAATTCCTATGGAGGTAAGATATTCATACTTGTTCCGGCCAAGGGAATGCCCCGTGAATACCAGTGGGGTATGGAAATAACTTGCTATTTCTGTTGCTATGTAGCCACCGTCAGCATAGTGCCCATGAATGACATCGGGAACCCGCTGTTCTGACCGGAAGAACTCAATCAGGCTATCGACATACTCATCAAGATGCGGCCACAGCTTCTCCTTTCGGATATACTTGACCCCACCACAGGGAAGTCGAACTATCCGTGCATGCTCTCCAATCTGTTCAATCGGTTGATTATAATCATCACTGATTCGCTTGTCCCCGATCTTTCGAGTAAATAGATCAACTTCAACACCTTCACGACCGGACAGTTCCTTGACGAGATCAATAACATACCGAGTCTGACCTCCCGTATCGGCATCGCGACCCATTTCGATGTTTTCCTGCCGTACCAGTCCGTGGATGTTGATAATTGCTATATACATGTATTACCTCTTCTTATGCACATAAGCATCCCATATATCGTGCGTACTGTCAAATCGGCTGATGTAGACTAATTCTGTTGAATCGGTATAAGCAGAACCGGGACCTGTGATCGCCTGGCAATATACTGACTGACACTCCCGACAAAGAGTTCCTTGAGAAACCCTCTGCCCTGCGTACCCATCATAATCATCGTTGCACCGGAGGACTGGAGTTCCTGCAGTATTTCTGCATGCGGATTACCAAAGATCAATCGACAATGAACGGTTACCTTTTCAGGTACTTCAAGACGGTCCTTCAATTCTTTCAGCCGCTGCTCATCCACTTCATTGAACTCATCAAGGCGGTCCACCAAATGTGGTTCAATATGGCTCCTATCCTGTACGTGCAACAGCGTCACCTCAGAGACTTTCGCAGAATCAATCAGCCGCTGCAGGTGCGCAAAGGCCTCTTTAGCACCCGGAGAAAAATCAGTTGCATACAGAATGTGCTGCGTAATCCCCTTTTCTGTAATACCGACGACCTTGAGATGTCGGTGTTCATCCACGGTAAGTCGGATGATCAGTAAGGGTTTTTTGGCACCGAGCATCACCTCATGGGCTACACCGCCAAGGAAGGCTCCACCGATCAATGATCGCCCTTGGGACCCGACGATTACCAGCTGGTAATCCTCCTCCTCGGCAATTCGGTTGATCTCCCGCTTTGCTGAGCCCGGTGAGATACGGGATTCCACCGTATACCCCAGTTTCTCCAACATTTCCTTCTGCCGTTCTATTGCTTCACTTTGAATAGTAGCGACATAGGGAAACACTTCAGATGCCACCTCCTGATAATCGGGGCATTGCAACAGCAGTATCGATTTCACCCCGAACTCAGCAAGAAATCCCAGCTCTCTTACCATGATATCAGAAGCTTCTGAAAGATCGGTTGCAACAATAGCTCGTTCCATCATACACACCTCCTGAGGCGGCGACCGGTCGAACTGCTCGCATGCGGCACCAAGGCTGCCGCCAATTCAAGTATAACGATATCCGGCGGGTAAAGTCAAAACTTATCCCGATCATCTTATAGATAGTCTTTATGCATGCATAAGGCATAAAGCATCCGATTTTCATAACTTACAGGTTATTATTATACTAATATATAACTATTTTTATTTGATTTATGCCATATACACTGCTAACATGTTACCAATAGAACATAAATATGGAGCAACGTATGTAACAAAACCAACCAGAGCGAGGAGTGATTATGGCACACCAAGCAGCAGTGGAGCGCAAGGTCTCCACATCCGCAGAACATGAAATTTCAGTTCAGGATATCATGCCGGTTCTTGATGATATCATCGAACGGTACCGATCAATAGGCGGTGCACTGATACCTGTTCTGCAGTCGGCGCAGAACCTGTTGGGCTATCTTCCCCGGGAAGTACTGATACATGTCAGCAATGCTCTGGATATCCCCTACAGCGAAGTAGCGGGAGTAGTAACCTTCTATTCATTTTTTACCACCACTCCAAGAGGAAAGCACACCGTTCGAGTATGCCTAGGGACTGCATGTTACGTACGCGGAGGAAAGGAAGTGCTTGAAGCAATCAACCGGGAACTTGGTATTGAAGTGGGACAAACCACAGAAGACCGGCAGTTCTCACTAGAAATCGGTCGCTGTTTTGGTGCCTGTGGACTCGCTCCTGTCGTCATGATTGATGATGATGTACATCAGCGGGTAAAACCAAGCAGAATCAAAGCATTGCTTGATCCCTACAGACAGGAGGATGCACCCGATGAAGAAGTTCACTAGCATTACTCAGTTTCTCAAGGAATCGAAAACTGCAATTGCACAGGCGACGAAAGCTGATCAACAGCAGGCCATCTGTGTCTGTACCGGTGGGGGATGCATTGCCAGTGGTTCGCTCGATCTCCTGCAGGCGTGCAAGGATGCTGTGAAAGAGGCAGGATTATCCATCCCGGTAATCGGGACCGGGTGCATGGGGCCTTGCTCGCGCGGTCCGGTGATTCGCATCCTACCCGATCAGATCATGTATCAGCAGGTACAGGCAAATCAGGTCAGACAGATCGTTGAAGAACATATCATCAAAGGGAAACCGGTCGCGTCTCTCCTCTACACCAATACCCATCCGGAGACACCGGTGTATAAGGACAGTGATTCGGAATTTCTCAGCCCGCAGCGAAAGATTGTATTGAGAAACTGTGGTCGTATCGATCCTTTGGAGATCACTTCCTACATCGGGCAAAGGGGATATCGAGCTCTTGCAGCAGTACTGCAGGAAATGAAATCAAAAGAAATCATCGAGACATTGAAAGATTCCGGGCTGAAAGGCCGCGGTGGAGCGGGATTCCCTACGTGGATGAAATGGCAGTTTACCTATGATGCACCAGGAGAGCAAAAGTATGTTCTGTGCAATGCTGATGAGGGAGACCCCGGAGCATTTATGGACCGTTCAGTACTGGAGGGGGATCCCCATAGTATCATTGAGGGGATGGCCATCGCTGCAAAAACGGTGGGAGCTACGCAAGGATATGTCTACGTTCGAGCAGAGTATCCTCTGGCTGTTGCACGTCTGACCAGGGCAATAGAACAAGCTCGAAAAGCCGGATTACTCGGGAAACAGATTCTTGGTACCGATTTTTCTTTTGACCTCGATATCCGTATGGGTTCAGGAGCTTTCGTCTGCGGTGAAGAGACGGCACTGATCAACTCCATTGAAGGAAAACGGGGAGAACCACGCCCTCGCCCGCCATTTCCGGCACAGCGGGGACTTTTCGATTGCCCCACCCTGCTGAATAACGTGGAAACCTACGCAAACATCGCTCCGATTATTGATCAAGGCGCCGAGTGGTACACATCTTCCGGTACTGACGCAAGCAAAGGAACGAAAGTTTTTGCCCTTGCAGGTGCTGTTCGCAACACCGGTCTGGTTGAAATACCGATCGGCACCTCACTCGGTGATGTAGTGTTCTCTATCGGAGGTGGTATTGTCCAGAACCGTACATTCAAGGCAGCACAGATCGGCGGGCCATCGGGAGGATGTATCCCGAAGGAACACCTTTCAGCTGTCCTTGATTATGAACCGCTTAAGGCTCTCGGGGCTATTATGGGCTCAGGAGGATTGATTGTTCTTGATGATCAGGCCTGTATGGTTGATGTCGCCCGATACTTTTTAGAGTTTGTACAGGAAGAATCGTGCGGAAAATGTGTTCCCTGCCGGGTAGGTACCAAACGGATGCTGGAAATATTGGAACGCATCTGTGGCGGTGAAGGTGAAGATGGCGATATCGAACGATTGATAGAACTCGGCAATTGGATCAAGGAAACGGCACTGTGCGGTCTTGGTCAGACAGCCCCCAATCCAGTACTTTCCACCATACGACACTTCCGCCATGAGTATGAACAGCATATCAGAGACCACCACTGTGAAGCGGGGGTATGTCCATCACTCGTACGGGCACCCTGCCAGAGTGCATGCCCTGCCCATGTGGATATTCCGGGATTCGTTTCCCTTGTAGGAGAACAGCGGTATCAGGAGGCACTTTTGCTCCATCGGGAACGAAATCCTTTTGCAGCTATCTGCTCCCGTGTCTGCTTCCATACGTGTGAGGATAAATGCCGAAGAGCCAGTCTGGATCAATCGGTGACCATCAGGAGTATTAAACGGTATCTGGTTGATCAAGAGGTTATCGTCCAGATTCCTGAGGTACGGACCAATGATGTCAATGCTGCACAGAAAGTCACCATTGTAGGTGCCGGACCTGCAGGACTCTCCTGCGCCTATTTCCTTGCCCGGCTTGGCTACAAACCCAAAGTACTTGAATCTTCAGTCCGTCCCGGAGGGATGCTGGTGCAGACTATTCCAGCCTATCGTCTTCCCCGTGAGACCATTGCACGGGAAATCCGGATGATTGAGCGGATGGGTGCGGAGATTATCACCGAGAGACGAATGGGAACCGATTTCACCCTGGAAAGCCTCCTTGATGAAGGTGAAGATGCAATTTTCCTTGCTATCGGAGCCCCTGATGCACTTTCTATGGGACTCCCGGGAGAGGATGCTGATAACGTAGTGCAGGCGGTTCCCTTTCTTCAACGATACAATATCCGCGGTTCAGTCGAGGTAGGAAAAACAGTGGTGGTCATCGGTGGTGGAAATGCTGCAATCGATGCAGCAAGAACCGCGCTTCGTCTTGGTGCTGAATCAGTTACGATCGTCTACCGAAGAAGTCAGGAAGAGATGCCGGCTTATGAGGAGGAGGTGGCAGAAGCTGTACAGGAGGGAGTGACCATCAGTTGTCTGACGCAACCGGTTGAGATCGTAAAGAATAAATCAGGTTCCGTGAAAGCTGTGCGCTGTCTCAAAATGGGCCTTGGCTCATTTGATGCATCGGGACGCAGACGTCCATTAGCACAGAGCCAGGATCCAGTTACGATTCCTGCAGATCAGGTCATCATGGCGATCGGACAACGACTCGACAGTGCTCACCTCGCGGGAGAACAGGAGATCATGCTTAACGACAAACGCTTTATATCTGCAGATCCCGTCACACAGGCAACAAATATACCGAAGGTCTTCGCTGGAGGAGACTGTACCGATGGACCATCTTCTGTAGTAGAAGCTATTGCCGCGGGAGAACGTGCTGCAGTTGGTATCGATCTGCTATTGAGTGGAGAAAATCATGCATTCTGGCGATATGAAAAAATCACCGAAACAGACTATGATCCCGATGCAGAAATTTCATCGGAGAAGCGGGCTGAGGCACGGCAGATCCCCATTGAACGGAGAAAACATAACTTTGAAGAGGTTGAGCTACCCTGGAGTGAGGCAGTTGCCATAGCGCAGGCACACCGGTGCCTTCGTTGTGACTATGGCAAACATATCAACGAAGAACCACAGAAGGAGGCTGCCCGTGTGTAACATTACCATCAACGGAAAGTCTTATGAGGTCCCCCAAACCACCACGATTCTTGAGGCTGCAAGACAAGCCGGTATCAACATTCCCACGCTGTGCTATCTTGAAGGATTACAGCCGATGGGGGCTTGTCGGGTATGCCTGGTCGAGGTTGAAGGATCTCCTACATTGACGGCTTCATGCTCAACTCCGGTACGTCAGGGTATGGTCATTCATACGAATACCAAGCGCGTTCGAGAAGCGAGGAAAACGGTGGTGGAACTCCTTTTGAGTGAACATGAAGGAGATTGCCAACTCTGTGCACGGAGCGATGATTGCGAATTACGGAAGCTTGCCGATGATCTTGGGATTCGAACCAATCGCTATGAGGGGGAAAAACCTCATGCGCAGACAGATACCTCAAGTATTGCTCTTGTACGCGATAACGCCAAGTGCATTAAATGCCGACGATGTGTACAGGTGTGTGCTGATGTGCAGCATGTCGGAGTTCTGGCTGCTCAGTTCCGGGGTTATAGAACTACGATCGGGCCTGCTTTTTCCGATCCACTCGAAAGTGTAGCCTGTGTGCAATGCGGACAGTGTGCCGCAGTCTGTCCGGTAGGAGCTATTGTTGAAACAAGTCATATCGAGCCGGTTCTTGCTGCACTTGAGGATCCTCATCAGCACGTGGTGGTTCAGACAGCTCCGGCTATCCGGGCAGCACTGGGCGAGTGTTTCGGGCTCCCTCCTGGTACACTCGTTACCGGGAAGATGGTCTCAGCTCTGCGGGCACTTGGATTCGATGCCGTATTCGATACCGACTTCACTGCAGATCTCACGATTATGGAGGAGGGAACGGAGCTGCTTACCCGGCTGAGAAATCATTACGTACTGGGTAAAGAAAAGCGCCTCCCGCAGTATACCAGCTGTTCACCCGGTTGGATCAACTACGCAGAACACTACTTCCCCGATACGCTCAACAACATATCATCATGCAAATCACCTCAACAGATGTTTGGGGCCTTGGCAAAGACCTATTATGCACAGAAGGTCGGTGTCGATCCGGCCCATATGACGGTGGTTTCGGTGATGCCCTGTACGGCGAAAAAGTTCGAGGCAGCTCGCCCCGAAATGCGTTCAAGCGGGTATCAGGATGTCGATTATGTCCTCACCACTCGCGAATTAGGCGATCTGATCAAGATGAGTGGTATTGACTTTGCAACGCTTGAAGAGGGAACTATGGATGAACCTCTGGGGATTTCCACCGGTGCTGCCGATATTTTTGCCAACACCGGAGGAGTAATGGAAGCTGCACTTCGGACGGTGCATGCGGTCACCACAGGAAGAAATCTTGAGGCTGAAAACCTTCATATCACGCCGCTTTCCGGCCTTGAGGGAATCAAAACTGCCTCTGTTGTGCTGCATAAGACCGTAGATGCGTGGTCTTTCCTTGAAGGAAAAGAGGTTAAGGTTGCGGTAGCGCATGGCTTGGGAAATGCAGCAAAACTGATCGAACATATTCGTCAAAATCCTGATGAATTTCACTTCGTTGAGATCATGACGTGTCCGGGAGGATGTATCGGCGGCGGCGGACAGCCCCGCTTCACTACTGATGCCGTCCGTACGGCACGAATCAGCGCGATCTACCGGGAGGATGAGGGAAAGCAATTCCGCCAGTCCCACGAAAATCCTGCCATTGCGCAGCTGTACAAGGAATTTCTTGGGGCACCACTCAGTGAAACGTCACACCACCTTCTGCATACTTCCTATGAACAGAAACCGAAGGTTACCGACTCATAGAGAGAAATTGAGCAACTTCAAGCTGCAGCACCTGCATATTCCGTATGTGCTGCAGCACGGTAAACGCAGATTCGTATACCGATAGCTCAGCCCTGCGCAGTGTGGATTGATCAATGATCCCCGCCTCAGCTCGAATTGTAGCTGCATCAAGATCATTCACTGCAATCGTGTAGGCTTCAAGATTCAGCGAGAGATTGAGCAATTGGAGATCGATCTCCTCCTGACAGGTATCGAACTGATCCAGCACGGCATCTCGTGCCGCATCCCGGGCAATTGTTGCCTGCATGATAGCTTCATCAGCCAGAGCTGTTACAGTCTTGCTGGTAGATCGGCCCAGATCGCTTGCAATAAATGATACGGAAACACTGAGTTCCGACTGGTTCGCTCCAAACAGTTCACTAAAGGAATCGATGAAGTTAGCTGCAGTTGCGGTATAGTGGGGATTTACCTGCATGGCTACAGAGAGACGGGGAGCATCAGCGACGGTACCGAGACGTTTATCGATACGGGCAATCTCCAGATCCCGCTGGGCACTCATGTAATCTGCATCGGCACTGAGGGCCTGTTCAACCGTTGCTGGATCCTGAGGAAGGCGTCTGTTCGCATAGGAGGTGATTTCACTGAGCGATTGCATCAGAGCATCCAAAGAAGGTTCAGCTACCGGTTGCCCCCCAGTGAGATTATATAATGCAGTATCGAGAGCAGCGATTTCGCGATCGAATTGGTGAATTTGTGCCAGAAGATTCTCGCGTGCAAGTTGCTGCTGTACCAGTTGTGTACGACTGATGATCCCGGCGGAAAGATCGAGCTCTGCCCGATTCACCGTCTCTTCCTGCAAACCCAATTGTTGTACTAATAACCATCGACTCTCTTTGAGGGCTTGACGGGCATAATATTGATTAAGTATCTGTACGGTAAGTTCCCTCTGTCTCTGATCGACTGTGGCTCGAGCCTGTTCCTGCACAAGCAATTGCTTCTCAAGCATTTTACTGCCATAGGAACCATCAATGAACCGCTCCCCTGCACCGAGGGGTTGCTGCACACTCACCGATAGAACCGGCTGCTGTTCCCAGATAAATCCAGCCCCACCTGCATTTGCAGCAGAAACGGCATGCTTTATCGTCAGATCAACCGACCCGGCGGTGGGAAGCTGTTGAGAAAGTGTTGCTCCGAGACCGAACTGATGTGCTTCGATGAATATTTCAGGAGTTGTGGGAGAGGTACTCTGATACATACGTGTGTATCCATACACGGGATTTGCCGGGTCTGAGACCAACGATAGTCGTGGACGTGCCTCTCTGCGTAGCTGTTCAGTCTGGGCTAGCTGCATTCGGTACTCTGACTCGAGTTGCTGTATGGTTGCAGATTGTGCAATCACAGCAGATGGCTCGGTGTCCGTTTCGTGTGTCCACTGAACCAGAAATTCCTCTACTGCCGATAGTGAAGGCTGATTACGATCGGCAGATGATTTTTCAGGCTGTATGGTGAGATCGGGATAGGAGAAGAGGATCGGTTCGGCACTCAGCAGACTCACCTGCATGAGCAGTATAACAATAGGTAGGATGATATTTCGTCTCATGCTCGCCTCTCTTTCTTTCCGTAGAACAGACCGTACAGAAGTGGAATAATAAATAGTGCGCTCAATGTTGAGAATAACAGGCCAAACATAATCGTAGATGCCATCGGCCCCCAAACGACTGAGGTCCCGCCTAAGCCGATAGCGGTGGGAAGTAGTCCTCCGATAGTGGTTAGCGAAGTAAGGAGAATCGGACGGAGTCGACTTTGCGCAGCGAGCTGTACCGCCTCCATCACTGATTTTCCCTCCCCGCGAAGTTCATTGATAAAACTGATCAGAACAATGGCATCATTGACGGCAATACCTGCAAGTGCCACTCCTGCATAAATGACCGTAGTTGAGAACGGGGTCCCCGAGAAGAACAGATACAGGATCACGCCGACAAAGGCAAAGGGCACTGATATGAGGATCAACAATGGCTGGCTGTAACTGTTAAATTGAGCACCAAGGATCAGATAGATCAGGAAAATACCTAACAGGAACACGCGGAGAATATCGATGAGCAGTGAGGAAAATTCACTGAATTCTCCTCCTGTACCGAAGGTCACGTCAGGATATTGGTCAGCAAGATACGTTTCCCAGTATGCTGATACCTCTGCATCAACAGCCTGCAGATCCATCGTATCATCTGCCTCTGCGGTAATGGTGATTTCCCGTTTTCCATCAACCCGTCGAATGGAACCGACTGAAGTCCCCACTTCGATGGTTGCAACACTCGAGAATGGGACTAATCGCCCGTCTTCTGTGGGAATGAGCGCCTGTTCCAGATCCTCATATCCCATACCACCGTTGTAATTAAATCGGGCAATGATGGAAATCTCTTCGTTATCGGCGAAGAAAGTTCCCACGGGAAGCCCCTCAAAACGGGCACGAATAAAGGTCCCGATGGTATTTACCGATATACCGAGGGCACTAGCCCGTTCTTCATTGAGGCGGATTTTCAGTTCGGGACTCCCCTCCTGGTAATCACTTTCTATGGTATAGATGCCATCAATTCCATTAAGGTATTCCATAATATTCTGTGAGCTGGCAACCAAGCTATCATACACATCTCCTGACACCCGGTAGGTTAGTGGAGCTGCTGTGGGGGGGCCATTCGTTGCTTTACGGAAGAAAACCTGTTCGGCACCCGCAATATAATAGGTTTCTTGTTCAATTTCATGAATGAGCTCGTCAATGCTTCTGGTCCGCCCTTCATCAATTTCTGCAAGATCAACGGTGATCTGAGCCTCATTGGCTGTTGTTCCCGTACCTCCTGAATCACTGGAAGAGGCTCCGATACTGCTGCTGATAGACAGCACATCCCCCTTCCCGATTTTCGGCAGAAGAATTTCTTCAAACTCACGCACCACCGAATCGGTCACTGCAAGACTGCTTCCTTTCGGTGTGATGATATCGATCGTGAAATAGCTGTAATCTTCTGCAGAGAACAAATCGATATTCAGATAGGTTACCAACGAAAAAGCACCGATCATGATCACCAGGAAAAGGACGATAAATACCCCTTTGAATCGATAGAACACCGCAAATATTTTTGCATAAGCCCGCTGAACTCCGACGAACCAGGCTCCCGGTTCCCGTTTGCGCTTCCGCTCTTTTCCCCAGTCTGCAAAGTGGCTCGGCAGAATTACCAGCGCTTCACCGGTACTGGCAAGAAGGGCAATCGTTACGGTAAGCGGGATAACACGAAGAAATTTACCGATAGTACCCGGAATGATCATCAATGGAAGGAACGCGGCAACGGTAGTCCCCGTAGCTGCTATGATCGGCCAGACTACCTGATTGGTACCGCGGATTGCAGCTTCATGCCGACTCAATCCCTGTAACTGGTAACGATAGGAATTTTCAATGATGACAATAGCATGGTCGACAATCAATCCAAGAACCAGCACAAGACCGAACAGCGTATTGGTGTTAATCGTCTCTCCAAGTAGGTCGAGTACAATGAAGGTGATGGCAAAAGTGACGGGAATCCCCAATGCAGTCATAAATGCATTGCGAAATCCGATAAACACCCAGAGGATGAGCAGAAGAATACCCAACCCCATGAGAGCATTGTAAACCAGTACGGAAATACTCGAGGCAATCTGCACGGTAGAGTCGTTAAAGAGTGTGATCTTCGCTGAATCCGGTAAGGAAGCCTTGGCTTCTTGTACGATATCTCGAGTCCCGGAGACTACCGATACCGAACTCCCTCGTGGAATTTTTGTCACTCTGAGAGAAACAGAGGGTTCTCCATTGAACCGAGAAAGTGAGGCATCGGGATCAAACCCATCAATTACCGAGGCAACATCCGCTACACGAACGGTGCCAGAACCCGATGCTGATCTTCGCACAATCACTTCGGAAAAATCATCAATCGTCTCGATCTGTCCGATGGTTCTCAACAGGTATTCACGCGAACCGGTATTCAAGGTACCCCCGGGAATCACCCGATTCTGATCCTGAACTGCTCTGACAACTTCATTTACCGAAAGTCCGAGCGATGCAAGTTTGACCGGATCTAGATTTATCAGAATCTGTCGTTCGGGAAGGCCGATGATATCGACATCGGAGACATCGGAAACGCGGAGTATGGCATCACGCAAATTCACTGCCTGCTCGCGCATCTGCTCATAAGGCATATTGCCACTGACTACAACTTCAATAACAGGAAGAAAATCGGCAGAAGAGAAATCATCAACCAGAGGATCAAGCGTTCCATCCGGAAGAGAAACCTGACTGAATCGAGTCTGTGCCTCCTGATATAGCCTCTGAAACTCTTCATTGGTAATCCCATCATCAAATTCAACCCGTACTACCGAAAGGCCTTCACTGGTAGTCGAGGTAATACCCTTCAGTTTGCTGATACCCTGAAAGGCATTTTCGACAGGAATCGTGACCGAAGACTCCAGATCTTCAGCACTTGCTCCCGGATACGGAACGATGATATTCACCCAGTAGAACGGCACCTCGGCAAATTGTTCCTGAGGAAGTCTGAGAATACCAAATGCGCCCAATGCAAGAATCGTAATCATCAGGATATTGATGAGCACTGGCTTCGTGACAGAAAATCGTCCTAGGCTGAACCGATGGTCCTGTGTAGTTTGAGAAAAGTCCTTATTTTCACTCATATTGGGTCACCACTGATGTATCATCGTCAATTCGGGACAATCCACTGGTAAGCACCGACTCTCCGATGAGTTCTATCGTATCATCAATCGGAGCTACCGCAGTGGTATCACCATACCGGTCAATAATGGAAACTTCCACCAGATCGGCATTGGTACCACGGAGTATATATACATAGGTTCTTCCCCCGCGATTCACTAAAGCCGCTTGGGGAACCAATGGGTACTGCGGAGCCTGTTCGTTCATAATGGTCACCTGTGCTGAGAGACCGGCCCGCATAAGTGTTGCATCAGGATTTTCAAATTCTGTTATAACCGTCCAACTTCCGGTACGGGGATCACTTCCTGCACTCACGGCTTGAACGAAGCCATTCGCATGGATAGTCTGCAGTGGCGTCTGTACTGCCAACGTGGCGGGAGCTCCCTCTTTTACGGAAAAAATCTGCGACTGCCCGAGTGAAACAGGAACCACTATCTTTGACAGATCGATGATGCGAGCCACGGTCTGACCCGGCTGCACGGTATCACCAACCACATAAGTGGTTCCGATATCGGCAATACTTCCCGTTATCGGTGCAGTGATTACGGTATTACTCAGGCTTTCCTGAGCCCGTTCCAGCTGTACCAGCAGTCCATCGAGGGTGGAACGCGACTGGTTACGTGCAGAAGCAGAAATGGCTCCACGGTCAAACAGCTGCTCATCAACTTCCCATGCTTTACGGGCATTTTCAACTTGCCGTTCCAGTTGACTTACCGAGAGCTTTGCCACTGAATCATCGAAGGTCATCAACGGTTGTCCCTTCTCCACCTGCATACCGATATTAAAATCAACAGATGTAATGGTGCCCGCTGTCTGAGTTTTCACCACCATCTCTTCAATACCTTGAATCACCCCGCCTGCTATAACGGAAGGACGAAGAGCCCCCTGTTCAATCGTTACTGCTGATGATACCAGTTGCGTATAATCGGTCGGTGTCGATACCGTATCCACAGTTTCACTCGCTACCGTTTCCGGGGTACAGGATGCCATGAGAAAGGTCAATGTTATCAGAACCACTATCGACCACACATGCTGTCTACGAATCATATAGCCTCCCGCGGCAGATGATCTGCCAGGTATTTTAAATTTGATCCAATTTTTACCATAATACTCATCACCGCGTGCAATCAGCAAGGACAAATTGAAAATTTATCGGTAAATCTGGGTGTAGAGACAGCGTACTTCAGTTTGTGCTCGCAGGGAGACCTGTGCAGTTTCATCGATAGAAAGCACAGCCCCCTGTTTCATGAGCAGCTGCTGATCAGCGATACTTCCGGCAAGCAGGATCACCGTTTTCTCGATTCCCGGTTCACCGTTGATAACCCATGTACTTTCCGGAGTAATGGTAACTGACTGCACCTCGTATCCTTTCGAACCGCTTTTGCGATCTATTACGATACTGGTTCCCCATGGATGCACCAGATACCGTGGAGACTCTTTGAAGGTATCAACTATCGGTTTGAGTTGTGTGCTCATTGACAGATCGCTAACGAGAATCCCATCTGCATTGGCTGCCACTACCAGATTCCTGGTACCGAGCGCTACTACAGGAACCGATAATTCATTAACAATGATGGTGTGCCCGGTTTCAGACTGTTTCTGTAATCCGATTCCCGCACTCCCGACCTCTGCAGCAAGTGCATCCCAGGTCCCGAGATCACGCCACATCCCCTGATACATCTCCATCACAATGTGCTCAGTCTGCTCAACAACCGCGTAGTCAAAACTGATTTTTTCCAGATCAGCATACCGGCTGAGCAGCTGCTCATACGATCGAGAACCAAGACGGCTTTCCACCCGATCAAGCAGATACCTGAGGGTAAACGCAAACACCCCTCCATTCCAACAAGCCCCGGCAGCTATGAGCTGTTGAGCGGTTGAAACATCAGGTTTTTCAACGAATCGTTCTACCAAGAGTATCCCTTCATCCTGTTCCTTCGGGACCATATACCCGAACCGGTCTGATGGATAGGTAGGAGCAATTCCCATCAGAGCCAAATCGGCCCGTTTGCCGGCGATGGAATCGCGCATGCGACGTACCACCGAAAAGTACTCTTGTTCGGCAAAAGCATCCACCGGCAAGACCAGAATCACATCATCCGGCTTTCCCTTGCAGTTATCTGCAATGTAGGCACTTGAGAGGGCTATAGCGGGAAAGGTGTCCCGGCGGGCCGGTTCACATACTATGGCAACCTGGGCACCTAACTGCGCAATGATCTGTTCCTGCTGTGCCTCTCCAGTGGCAATGATCACCGTTTCCTGGGGGAATTCATGGCGAAGCTGCCGATAGATCCGCTGCACCATCGACTGGCGATTGCCTTTTCCATCGGGTAATACCGAGAGAAACTGTTTGGACCGAATATCATTGGAAAGGGGCCAGAGCCGTTTACCCGACCCTCCTGACAATAATATGATGTATGTGTTCATAGGTGGTATTATCGCGATAAAGGAGAATGAATACAACCGGAAAAACTTGGAGGAGGCAGAAGAGATCTCCTCTTGATTACTAAACATTTGTATAGTATAACAGAAAACATGGAACCGATCATGATTGGCACTTCAGGATATAGCTACTCCGAATGGGTTGGCCCCTTTTATCCGAAAGGGACGAAGCAACAGGAATTTCTATCCTGGTATGCAACACAATTTCCTACAGTAGAACTCAATTTCAGCTACTATCGGATGCCCGATCGGCAGCAGTTGTTGCGGATGCATCGGCAGGCCCCTTCTCTATTTTTTGCCATCAAAGCACATGAATCGCTTACCCACACCGTGGATCCCACATCCTGGCACACGGCAGCTGATACTTTTTATGAGGCTGTATCACTACTTCGGGAACAGGAAGTACTTGCAGCGGTACTTTTTCAGTTCCCTTTCTCCTTTCACTACGAGGTAGACCAAAGACGTTATCTTGATGCGTTACTGCGCCGGTTCAGAGAGCTCCCGTTGGCGGTGGAATTCCGTAACGGGCACTGGTACAACAATCGGACAATCGAATCGCTTCGTGATCGCAATATTGCCCTGACGTCTCTTGATCTGCCCCAGATCAGCGGTACCCCACCAATCATGGACGTTGCAACGGGGAATCTTGCCTATATTCGTCTCCATGGACGTAATAAAGATCAATGGTGGGGATCCGATGCTGCCTCACGTTATGACTACTGCTACAATGAGCAGGAACTTGCTGCAATTGCAGAACGGATACGCTCTCTCAGGGCAGCTGCGCAACGAGTCCTTGTCTACTTCAATAATCATCGAAAAGCTCAGGCAGCACAGAATGCTCAGGCATTGATCGGTATGCTCCGCCAGGGAGGTACTGATGGACGATGAACATCTTTCTGTCATACACATCAACGTTACACACTTTGCGGCTGCCGTTGCATCCGCCCGGGATCCGTCACTTTCCGATATTCCATTCGTTATCGCACAACCGCGGGGCAGCCGACAGATCGTCCTTGCCGTGAGTGACCGCGCGTTACAGGAAGGTATCTGCAGCGGTATGCCGGTCGCCTCCGCACTCCGCATGGTGCCTGCTCTACGGGTAATCCCTCCCGACAGTACCGCTGGGGGCAAAGCAGAAACAGCCATGCACGAGATTGCAGCACAATTCTCGCCCGTCGTTCAGCAGGATGGCGGCGGTCACCTCTATCTTGATGTATCGGGAACCTCCCGTCTTTTTGGACCTCCGATTGACTGTGCCGTGCGTATCAGAAATGCTATACAGGAGACCCTCGGCATAAAGCCGGCAATTGCTGTCGCCGCAAACAAGCTGGTAGCAAAGATCGGCACACGGGCAATCCGCCCCAGCGGCATGGCTCAGATACCCGCTGGGGACGAGGCAGCCTTTTTAACCGCACAGGATATTCGCCTGCTCCCGGGAGTCGGCCCTTCCATCGGAAGAATACTGGCAGTTGCAGGATTTCATGAAATCGGAGAACTGGCAGCACTAGATAACCATGAGGTAATCGCACTGCTGGGAAAACGTGGCCTTCGGCTCAGAGATGCAGCACGCGGATGGGATATCTCACCGGTGGTACCGGGAAAACTGGAGAATCAATCAGTGCAGCGTCGAATCGATTTTGCAGAACCGATTGGTGAAGTGACACAATTGCGATCTGCTATGACTGCGGCAACAGAGGATGCCGGGCTTGCCATGCGATCTGAGCTGATGGGGTGTACCTCCCTATCGTGTACAATCTTCTGGGCCGATGGATCTCTCACCACCGGTACGAGCAGGAGTCCGACCGCACTGGTCCTCGATGCGCAGATTGCCGCGCTGGGATGGGAAGCACTGCAACAGGCTTTGAAACGTCGTGTGCGCATCCGTTCCATTACCGTCACCTTGGAAAAGTTGGCCCCAGCACGCAGAGATCCCGATTTATTTACGCTGGATCTGGGGCCATCTCGTGAAGAACGGCTGCAGCATGTGGTGGATGCCACACGGAAACGATTCGGTCCTGCAGTACTCACGCATGCTGCGGTGGCTCTCCATGCCTAGTAGACTGGCTATTCGAAGTGCCTATTCACTGCTGTGGGGTACAGCTCTTCCTCGCCAGATCATGGCATATCTGGATTCTCAGGGATGTCATACCGTAGCCATAACCGATCGAAACAATCTCTATGGATTACACGAAATTCGAGCGGCAGCAAAAGAACACGGCATGCTGGCAATCACTGGGTCAGAACTTACAACACCCCAGGGATCACTTTTTGTCTTTGTACAATCTCCCACTGGGTACGCCCGGCTATGTACCATCCTTTCTCATATGCACATGCCTCAGGAATATGATGTCATTGCGGCCCTGCGAACCGATGCAACCGGATTGATCGTAGTCACAGATTCCTCTCCCCTCCTGCAGGAACTTGCACCTGCAGCAGTTTCCCTGTATGCGGCAATCACCCCGCGACAGGTGGGAAGCATACCGACAGCGCGAGCATTGGGCATACCGTTGGCAGCAATCGATGATGCAACATTCCTCAGCGCGCAGGATTATTCCATACACCGGGTATTGCGCGCTGTGGCAACCGGAACCACCATCGGCATGCTTGAGGAGGCAGATACCGAATCGCCAGAGGCCTATATCCTCAACCGCTCCCGCTATGAGGAACTTTTATGTTCATGGCCGGAAGCCCTGGCACATACTGAATCAATTGCCGCTGCCTGTGCACACATACCTCTGTTCGAATCGTTGGTATTCCCCCCATACCGACTTCATGGGAGCTCTGCTCACACAGAACTGAGAAAAAGGGTAATTTTTGGAGCTGAAAAACGATACGGGGAACTTTCTGATGCAATTCTCAGTCGCATTGAGTATGAATTGGAAATCATCGGAAAGAAGGGATTCGATACGTACTTTCTGGTCATGGATGACATTGTAGCGTTGGCAAGCAGAACCTGCGGAAGAGGTTCCGGTGCAGCATCGATTGTTTCATATGCGCTCGGGATCACCAATGTGGACCCGATTGCTCACAATCTCTATTTTGAACGATTTCTCTCACCCGGGCGCACCGATCCTCCCGATCTCGATGTCGATTTCGCCTGGGATGAACGGGATGCGGTGTTGCATGCGGTCATTGAACGATTCGGGAGCGATCATTGTGCGCGGGTGGCAAATCATAACCGGTTCCGGTTTCGTTCTGCCCTTCGTGAGACGGCACGTGCCCACGGAATTCCCGATGGAGATATCACCCAGACGGAACATTTGATGGCAACCGATGGTATTACCGCCGTTACCGATCCGCTGTGGCATACCATCATGACATTGAGTGCACAGATTGAGGGATTGCCCCGGGGACTTTCCCTGCATTGCGGCGGTCTGGTGATCACCCCTGAACCGATCTGTCACTATGCCCCGATAGAACAATCTGCTGAAGGATACCCGCTCCTGACTTGGGAGAAAGAGGGAACTGAGGCAGCCGGACTCGTAAAAATTGATCTGTTGGGAAATCGGTCATTGGCAGTAATACGTGATGCATTGCACATGGTGAATCAGTCGGAGACCATTATTGATGAATATCACTGGAATCCACAGGAAGACCCCGCTGTCGTGCAGGCTCTTTCAGTAGGTGATTCCCTGGGAGTCTTCTACATTGAATCGCCGGCGATGCGACAGCTTCAGCAGAAAACCGGAAAAGGTGATTTTGCCCATATTGTTATCCATTCATCAATTATCCGACCTGCAGCTAATGCCTGTATCACCGAATATGTACGCAGACTGCATGGGGGCCATTGGGAACCGCTGCATCCCCGTCTCGAAGAGATTCTCCGGGAAACCTATGGCATTCTCTGTTATCAGGAGGATGTATCAAAAGCTGCGGTGGCCCTGGCAGGATTCAGTGAATCTCAAGCCGACACATTACGGAAAATCATAGCCAAGAAGACCAAAGATGAACGGCTCTCCTCGTATCAGCAGCAGTTCCTTTCCGGCTGCCGTGCACAGGGAGTATCATCCCAGGCAGCTGAATCGGTGTGGGAAATGATGCTCTCCTTTGAAGGATATTCATTCTGCAAACCCCACTCAGCTTCCTATGCTATGGTCTCTTTCCAGTCGGCATACTTACGCGTACACCATCCTGCAGCTTTCCTTGCCGCCGTACTTACCAATCAGGGAGGATACTATCGGCCACAGGCATATATCAGTGAAGGACGCCGCATGGGCTTGCAGATAGCTGGCCCGGATATCAACCGCAGCGAAATTGCCTACACTGCCGAAGGAAACACAATCATTGTCGGTCTTATGGCCATAGCCGGTCTTTCTACTCAAGCGATGCACCAGATCGTCAGGCAACGAAAACGGTATGGCCCATTTCGTTCGTTGGAAGATTGTGCAGGGAGACTCCCCCTGCATCGGGATGACTGGACAGTACTGGCTGCAGCAGGAGCCTGTGATTCGCTTCTCCCCACAGCAGCCCGCAGTTTACAGTTACGTACGGTGTTGACAACTCAAAGTGTCACTGATGGTCAGATGGATCTATTTTCAGTTTCTCAGAAACAGCAGAAACTCCCTGCGGCAACATCACGGAACAGATCACAAGAGCTGATGCAGGAGTTTGAAATTCTCGGGTTTCTCCGGGACCATCATCCGCTTATGCTGTGGGCACCCCTCATTTCCCGCATCTCCCGGATAGCTGCCCGGGATCTTGAGTTTTTTGTCGGCAAACGCGTCGTGGTAATCGGATGGCCGGTAACCCGGAAGACTATTTGGACAAAAACAGGGCTCCCTATGGATTTTGTCTCCTGTGAGGATGAAACGGCACTATTTGAAACAGTCCTGTTTCCTCACACCTATGCACGGTATCGCAACCTCCTGTTCGGGCAGCACCCGTTGGTTATCACCGGTACGGTTTGTCGTGAGCATATGGCCATTTCAGTCGAAGTACATACCATTACCCGGCTACCGCAACACTGATAATCGGATTTTTTGCGTAAAATTTTTACAGATTCCAAAAGATGCGCTACAATAGAGTCCATTCAGAGGGAGGAAAAGGTGAAGATCCAGAAACAACAGGCAATGCGGAATGTCCTATACGCATTGTCTCCATTGTGTATTGCGGCAATCTACCTCTATGGCTGGCGATTTCTAGCCGTGCTTGCGGTTGTTGCTGCTGCGGGACTGCTGAGCGAATGGCTCATGTCTAGAAGGTATCAGCTGAAGGTAACCGAATCAGTGTTCGTCTCATGCGTACTGTTTACCCTGTCGTTACCACCGGGAATACCCCTGTGGATTGCAGCGGTCGGTATCGCATTCGGTATCGTGTTCGGTAAAATGGTATTCGGCGGATTCGGGAAAAATGTGTTCAACCCAGCTATTACCGCACGAGCTTTTGTGTATATCAGTTTCGGTGTACCGATGACAGCGCGGTTCATCCTTCCCCAGACGGCACTGAACTGGTTCCCGGCCGGATTCGGCACATGGATGAGCACGGCTGACAGTGTCTCCGCAGCCACCCCCATGGCGACACAGAGCGCCTCGTATCTCGAGCTGCTTCTGGGGACAATCAGCGGGAGTTTCGGTGAAACTTCTGCCCTCCTTATCCTGCTCGGAGGAGCCTTTATAATCTACAAAAAGGCCGCCAACTGGAAAATAGTCGCTGGATCAGTCGGTGCTTTTCTTGTTTTGCAGACGATACTGTGGGCTTCGGGAGTACCGAAGGCAGCCGATCCCCTGTACGCTCTGCTCAGCGGGAGTTTTCTCCTCGGAGCCTGTTTTATGATCACCGATCCGGTATCATCATCGCAGTCAACGGACATCGGTCGCTGGGTGTATGGGGCAATCTTCGGGTTATTCACGGTAATAATCCGGGTATTTGCCAACTGGGCAGAGGGAGTTACGTTCGCCATTCTGCTTGCAAATATGTTTGGACCGCTTCTTGACCATTACTTCAAACAGTTGAAGGCAAAGAAGAAGGCAAAATCGGGAGGTGCTGCATGAAAACAGAAGGTTTCTATGCAAAGCGAATCCACCCAATAGTGATGATGGCTTTGATTACCATAGTCTGTATTCTTGTAACGGCGACTCTGCACCTGGGCACGCTGGATCGCGTGAGGACTAATGAGCAGTTTTTCCTCTGGAGAAGCATCCTTGATGCCGCCGCAATACCGCATGATGGACAACCGGCTTCAGTTGCAGCTCTGTATCAGGAAGGGGTCACAGAACAGAACGGGATATTTCATGCAACCGGCCCCGATGGTTCTCTTCGGTATGTGAAACAATATACCGGTCCCGGCCTGTGGGGTCCGATCACGGTAATGGTAGGATTTTCCGAAGATCTGACTACGTTATCGGGGGTCTCTATTGTGAGCCAGAACGAAACTCCCGGGTTGGGAGCACGTATCGAAGAAGCATGGTTCACCGCCCAGTTTGCCGATCGACAGGGACCTTTCACGATGGTTGAAGAAGGCACAAGTGAAGGTCCGAACGAGATAGATGCCATCACCGGGGCCACTCGGACGAGTGAATCTTTCAGAAATATTATCAACAGAGCTGTTGCGGACAGCGAAACCATCGCAAGGGGGCAGTGATATGGCAGCACCAGGTATGATAAAAAAGACATTTTTAGCCCCGCTGGGTAAAGACAATCCGGTATTTGCCCAGATATTGGGTATCTGTTCCACCTTGGCGGTGACCAATAAACTGGAAAATACGTTGGTCATGACACTGGGAGTTATGTTCACTACGGCACTTTCCAGCTGGACAGTCTCGGTGCTCCGCAAGTGGATTCCTTCAAGAATACGCATGATGGTGGAGACGATGATAATCGCCACCTATGTAATTATTGTAGATATCACATTGAAGGCATTTTATCCGGAGATGTGGAAACAGCTCGGTCCATACGTCGGCCTGATCATCACCAACTGTATCGTCATGGGAAGAATTGAGGCCTTTGCACTACAGAACAAACCGGGACTTTCCCTCATTGATGGCCTTGCAAGTGGAATGGGATATGCTTATGTACTGCTCGTCATTGCCTTCTTTAGAGAATTGCTCGGAACCGGAACCCTCTTTGGATTCCAGATTCTCGGTTCGTGGTGGACCAGTTGGGCAATCATGATTATGCCGCCGGGAGGATTTTTCATGTTGGCAATATTCATGTGGATTGTCCGTGAAGCATTTTTGAAGGAGGGCAGCCATGAATAGTATTATTTTCCCCTTTGCCGTATTCTTTGCCGCAATATTTACCAACAATATCCTGCTTACAAACTATTTGGGTATGTGTTCCTTCCTTTCAGTTTCCAAGGAACTGGAAACTTCTGCGGGATTGGGTATTGCCGTAACATTTGTTCTTGCGGTCACCACCGCTATCAACTGGGTGGTCTATCACTTCCTGCTCGTTCCATTTCAGCTTGAGTATCTTCGGTTCATCGTATTCATCATCGTCATTGCCGCTTTTGTTCAGTTAATAGAGATGGTTATTGAGCGCTACAGTGAGGGACTCTATTTTGCTCTCGGTATCTTTCTCCCCCTGATCACCGTCAACTGTGCCATCCTCGGAGTATCACTGTTCATGGTTATCCGGGAATATACATTTATCACCAGTTTCTTCTTCGGTCTGGGCAGCGGTCTCGGCTGGCTGCTCGCTATTTTGGCGATGGCTGGAATCAGGAAGCGGCTTCGCACGGCGAAAATCCCTGCAGGACTTGAGGGAGCAGGTATTGCTCTGATCATTGCAGGATTTATGGCGATGGCCTTCATGGGCTTTTCGGGCATGATCACGATTTCGTAGGAGGGAAAGATGATTGCAACATTACTCATCAGCGTTCTTATCATCACTCTGATTGCCATCGCTCTTGCCCTGCTCATGGTGATCGCGGATGCCACCGTCGGCAACTATGGAGTGGTGAAAATCACCATCAATGACAAAAAGGAATTAGAGGTAGCAGGAGGACAACCACTGTTGAAGGCGCTCAATGGGGAAGGAGTTTTCATTCCCAGCGCCTGTGGCGGTCGTGGATCTTGCGGTTTATGCAAGGTCAGAGTAACCGAGGGAGGAGGAAACTACCTTCCCACCGAACTCCCGTGGATTTCTGAAGAGGAAAAGAAACAACAAGTCCGTCTTTCCTGCCAGTTCAAGGTAAAAAATGATGTTTCGATTCAGATACCTGAAGAGCTTTTCTCGGTACGTCAGTTTACTACGACCGTGGAACGTATACGTGATCTGACTCACGATATCAAGGAAGTACGTCTCAAGCTCAATGATCCGCCGAACATCGAGATGAAAGCCGGCCAATTCATCCAATTCCAGGTACCTGCCTACGAACTCACCGATGAACCTGTGTATCGTGCCTATTCAATGGCATCGGTACCGAGTGATACCACGCATGTCGAGTTGGAAATTCGTCTGGTTCCCAATGGTATCTGTACGACTTATGTGCATAAGCATCTGAAGGAGGGCGATACGGTTACGGTCAACGGACCGTATGGAGAGTTCTTCCTGAGAGATACTGAACGCGATATCATCTGCATTGCCGGTGGATCAGGTATGGCACCATTGAAGTCGATTCTGCTCGATATGGCTGAAAAGGGAAGTAAGCGAAAGGCACGATATTTCTTTGGCGCCCGTACGGCTCGCGACCTGTTCCTGCTAGATGAGATGCATGAGCTCGAAGAACGGATGGAGAACTTTACATTCATACCGGCACTCAGCGATCCTGCACCGGATGATAACTGGACGGGAGAGACCGGCTTGATCACTGACGTAGTAAAACGAATGGCGGAAAACGCACCCGAAGCAGAAGCGTATCTCTGCGGAAGTCCGGGTATGATCGATGCCTGTGTGAAGGTGCTCAGTGAACTCGGCATGCCTGAAGAACGTATCTACTACGACAAGTTCGCCTGAGAAAGGAGTCAATGATGAAACAGACACCAGAATACGATGCAATTCAACGGCAGATGGCACCCGGGGTGATCACCTTGGACGGTTTTCTCGGTACAGACACGAGAAAGCTTGTCGATATCCTCAATGCAGATGATGCTGTTGTACGACACGCAGAGGTGACACATCAGCAGATTGCCCAACGGATGCAGTATTTTCGTGATGCGGGGCTGGATGGTCTCGGAGAATTCATAAAAATAGATGATCATTTTGAAGTCCGAGTCGATTCGGTGCGGGGAAAACTCCCCTCCCCGTTCGGGGGGCCCGGAATGTACGAAAAGGTGAATACAACGGTAGTGAATAAGAAAATCGGCAGAGAAGTCACCTATACCGATTTACACATTCATTTTGTTCGTGATCGCGGATTCTACGAAGGACAGGGCTCTCCCTACCGCATAGCACCCGAAGATCTGATTGCTGTTCTTGAGGTTCCCAGGTCTTTGTAGTCTGAAGCTAGAGAATATCCCAATTCAGTTGAAGCACCTGCTCGATGAACAGTCGGGCAAGTGCGGCGTCGAACTGGGTTCCGGCATATCGTTTAATTTCAGCTGCTGCCTCCCGATCACTCACCGGATCACGATACGTTCGTGCTGCGGTCATAGCATCGTATGCGTCAGCAATTGCAATGATTCGTGCTGGAATGGGAATTGCATCACCGGTAAGTCCTTGAGGATACCCATTCCCGTCGATTCTTTCGTGATGGGAGAGAATGTAAGTGGCTAGCTCGCCCAATTCTCCTACAGAACCGAGGATACGCCATCCAGTCTCCGGATGCCGCTTCATTGCTTCCCATTCTTCATCGGTGAGAGCCCCCTGCTTGTTTAGTATTGCCTCATCGATCGCAATTTTCCCGATATCATGTAACAATCCTGCAGTACGTAATTCTGATATTTCCTTCGCACTCATACCGGCCACTTCAGCAATACGGACGCTGAGCACGCTGACCCGACGGGAATGAAGCTCTTCCCGACGATTCTTCTCATGGAGGGTGCTGATAATCGTATGAACTGCACGACTATGTGCGCTGGGACTTTCGGTAAGTTTACTTCTGCTGAGGGCATGTTCAGCATGTTTTACCAGATCACTTAAGGATCCATCTGAATCCGCTTTCACGGCAGAGCCGAAGGACATGGTGATATTGACACTGCGGATGCCGATCTGCCCCACCTCTTTTTGGATCCGTTGTGCAAGCTCCCACGCTTTCTTTTCTGGTGTGTTCGGGAGAAGAACGGCAAACTCATCTCCTCCGATCCGGGCTCCCGTTCCCTGTTCACCCACAGTATGTTTGATGACATCGGCAACAGCCTTGAGCAGTTCATCACCGCTGGTACGCCCAAAGGCATCGTTCACCACCTTCAGGCCATTCACATCTCCGATGAGTACACTGATCGGATAGGCGTTATGATCTTCAGCCTGCTGCAATTTCTGTTCAAAAGCCTGAAGATTCTCAATACCTGTAAGCACATCATGCTGATTTGCCCAGAGAATTGCATCTTCCATCTCCTTGCGTGAAGTGATATCGGTAACCATACAGAGGTGTTTCGGATGTTCGGTATCTCCCGC
Organism: uncultured Spirochaetaceae bacterium; assembly: GCA_964482325.1. GTDB lineage: Bacteria > Spirochaetota > Spirochaetia > Sphaerochaetales > Sphaerochaetaceae > CAYZJV01. Next base: position 51,370 of record CAYZXD010000010.1, read on the forward strand.
ATGCAAATTGGTTACTGCCATGTGCACCCAGATATATTTTCCGTCAGAGCGCAGATGCCTTTTATCCATGGCGTACCCGGTGATTTCTCCGGATCGCATTCGTTGCATCTGGGCAAGATCTTCAGCTACATCATCCGGGTGGGTAATTTCCTGCCAGGAAATCAACTGATGTTCTTCCCGTGTCATACCGATGATATCAAGGAAGGCATTATTGGCTTCAAGAGCCTTGCCGGTAACTGAATCAGTAACAGTAATACCCATCGGAGCCTGTTCAAACAAATCACGAAACCACAACTCGCTCTGTTCAAGACGCCGTGAGAGAATCCCATGTTGAACTTGCCGGTAGAGCAGTAGCGCAAGCAGATACATACCGATGGGATACACAACCAGAATGGGCAATCCCATCTGCAGATAGATATCTTTCAGGGTTTCTCTCGGGAAAAGCAGCATTGCCAGTAGCATAACAATATGAATGAGCACCGACACTCCTAGAATTTCCCGGTGTCCGACCCGAGGTGATTGCATAAAATCACGGTAGCGCAGCTGATGCCACAGCACTCCTATTGCGGATGCCGTAATTATTACCACGATCCCTGTCGGCAGGCCGCTTCCCCCCATCCATATCCGGTAGGGAAGCATCAACGCCGCAGCAATCGCCGTTGGGATCGCACCGAAGAACATTCCTGATACGCCGAGCAGGATCGATCTCCCGTCAAAGACGATACCCTCGGTAAACACCACAGGGCGGGACATGATCAGCATCCCTACCGCACCGATAACTACCCCGACGAGTATTTTTTGTCTTGTATTGAGTTGAATTCTATTGAATGGAGTTACTGCATAAACAATACCCACAGAAAGCAACAGTGAAATATTATAGATAATATCAAAGACCATGAGCTGCCTTCCTACTGCCTCGTGAGCACATCGCCATGCAATACATGGCGCTCAGTGTATCATGGCATACTGAAAGCTTCCAGTATTCATTCATGTAATGATGGAGAGCGCAAGCTGCATGGAGGCCACCCGTGAATCCATCGATTCAGAACGGGATGTGAGAATAATCGGGATCTTTGCTCCTACCACGATGGAGGCGGCACGCACCCCCGGAGCCGAAAGGAACGCCTTATACGTCGCATTGGCAGCATCGATGTTACCGAATACCAGGATATCGGCATCACCGGGTACTTCACCGGGTATATGTTTGACCTGAGCTGCTGCTGCAGAGAGCGCAACATCCAACCCGAAGGGACCTTCTACACTGGCTTCAGCGAATACATTGCGTTGTTGCTGTAAAAACACCAGTTGTGAAGCATCAGTGGTCGATACAATACGGGGATTCACAGTTTCTACCGGGCAGACAAGAGCGACTTTCGGATGAGGTGTTCCCAGACGATGCGATACCATCACTGCGTTCTGGATAATTTGCACTTTCTGATCGATATCAGGAAGAATAGAGACTGCAGCATCACTGAGAATCAGTGATTTATGATACCATGGCAGTTCCAATCGGGCTACGTGACTGAGCAGCGCTCCTTCACCAAGAAGGGAAAATTGCTTATCGAGGATAGCACGGAGAAAATCAGCGGTATGTACCGAACCTTTCATGAGGGCATGTACTTCATTGGCTGCAGCATCTTGTGCCGCCTGGCGGCAGGATTCATACGGATTGTCAGTATCATTGACCGTTATCCCGTCTATATCAATATGGATTGCATCAGCGAGTGCTCTTGTTTCCGCTGCATTCCCGTACAACCGAAATGAGGCAGGCATAACTGAACGCACATGGTCCATCGCATGCAGACTCTCTGCATGAGTGGAACCGACGATGGCAATGGTCATATCACGGTCCTTCATAATCCAATACCTCCCGAACGCCATCAAGAACAGCAAAGGCGTTTTCAGCCAGAGACTGCATCTCACCCTCGCCGGGGAATATCAGCAACGGAGCAAGAGTGCCGATACGCCCGTTGATACGTTCTGTTATATAGGTATTATGCGCTATGGCACCGGTAAGCACAACTGCATCTACACGGGATGAAAGGACTGCAAACAGTGATGCAATCTCTTTACAAATCTGATACACCAACACATCAATCCAAAAAATTTCCTCTGTTTTACCACTTTGTGCCCGATCGGCAAATGATTTAAGATCGCGTGTTCCGGTATAGGCGTACAATCCGCCCGACCCGATAATTTTCTTTTTCAACTGCTCGTAATTGTATTTCCCTGAATAGACAAGACGCACCAGATCGCCCGCAGGAAGCCCTCCGGAACGTTCGGGAGTCAAAGGCCCTTCACCATCAAGAGCATTGTTCACATCAATAACCCGCCCATTACAGTGAGCGCCCACTGAGATCCCCCCACCGAGATGTGCTACGATCAAGCGGGCCTGTTCATAGGGGATATTGAGCTGTTTTGCAGCCTTTCTGGCAACATACTTCTGATTCAGCGCATGAAAAATACTCTTACGCGGAATATCCGGCATGCCGGATATCCGGGCAAGATCGATCATTTCATCTACAACAACAGGATCGGCAATCATAGCATCACATCCATACCGTTTGGCGATGGCATCAGCAAGCGGAGCCCCCAGATTGCACGCATGCTCACCGTAGCGAGCCTGTTCAAGATCCCGGAGCATCATAGGATTAATCCGGTAGACACCGCTGAGCAGGGGATGGAGTAATCCGCCTCGTCCCATGATCACCGAAAGAGTGCCCGGCTTTATCTGATGTTCATCAAGGAATCTGAGTATCAGGTCACGGCGAAAAGAGAACTGAGCATACACGGTCGCAAACTGATCCAGCTGTTCTACTGTATGGTCATGTACCTGTTCGGCAATGACACCATCGCGATGAAACAGCGCTAATTTAGTGGTAGTGGATCCTGGATTAATCGCAAGAACAACCTCTTGTTGCTCCATAATATTCCCCTATTTTGCTAGTAACGCCATCGTCTGTTCAACAAGCTGCAGATTCTGCTGAAGAAACTGCGGTTTATTCAGCACTGCAGGTATACAGGTTTTTAACGTATCGATGGTGGTGATCTGAGCAGCAAGTATCAAAGCAGTCACCATGACCACATTTGCTGCAGATTGCAGATGTATCTCGCGAGCCATATCGGTTGCCGGAATGTAGTGCACGATCAGATCATCACGAACCACCTTCCGCTTGATAATCGATGCATTTACAATCACCAGAGAACCTGGCTGCATCAGCGGTTCAAACAGATCCAAGGAAGGTCCGTTCATAGCCAACAGGACATTCGGATGATCAATCACGGGACATCCAATTTCGGACTCCGAAAGGGTGACACTAACGTGTGCACTTCCACCGCGCATCTCAGGTCCATAGGAAGGTAGCCATGCAACATGCAGTTGCTCGGCCATCGCACACGTTGCAAGCAATTCACCTGCTGAGAGTACTCCCTGACCGCCGAAGCCGGCGATAATCACCTGTTGTGTCTCTTTCAGCGGATGAGTCTTTCGCGTTTCAATAGCCGCTCGGGAATGGAGAAGCGCTACCAGCTGCTCGTCATTGAGAAAAGGATACTCCTGATCTTCAACGGTCACCTGCGTTTCATGAACCGTATCGCGTACATTGCCCAACGGGTACAGACGAACCATCTCTTTATCAATCCAGGTTCGTGCATCAACTGCTGACATCCGCCAGTTGGTCGGACACGGTGAAAGTATCTCCACAAAGGAGAATCCCTGATTATCGATCTGGTTCCTGATTGCTTTTTGCACTGCCCGTCTGGTTCTGTTGATCTCTTTGGGATTGCTCACTGCACATCGTTCGATGAACACCGGCGCACTAAGTGCATCCATCACCTCCGCCATTCCGAGGGGATTCCCATCACGGAGAGGATCTCTGCCAAAGGGAGTCGTCAGAGTTTTCTGTCCAAGGGGAGTAGTAGGAGCCATCTGCCCCCCCGTCATACCATATATGGCATTGTTGACAAAGATAACAGTCATCGATTCTCCCCGGTTAGCTGCATGCATGATTTCTGTCATACCGATACCAGCAAGATCCCCATCCCCCTGATAACTGATGACTATGGCATCCTTGGCTGTCCTTTTTATACCGGTAGCTACTGCAGGGGCTCTTCCATGAGAACACTGCACATTTCCGGTATCGAAATAGTAGTAGGCAAACACTGCACAGCCTACAGGACTGAGCATTACCGTACGATCCTGAACTCCCAGAAGATCTATGGATTCTGCAATGATCTTATGGATCGTCCCATGCCCGCAACTCGGACAATAGTGTGTTACAATAGATCCTGGAGCCTTTCGCTCATAGGTATCATACAGAGAGTTAGCTTTCCCGTACCGCAATGTCTCACCAGTCATACCACACCTCTTTTTCGCTGGGACGCTCTATCATCAAGCAGGGCAGAGGTTAGTTCCTCTACGGTAGGAATCACTCCTCCCATATACATATGTCGAAAAACCGGAACTTTCCCCGAGGCAGCAAGTTCGACGTCATCAGCCATCTGCCCGTTGCTGAGTTCCACCACTGCGAGGGGAACACGTTTTCTTGCCAGACGTGCTATTTCCTTTTTGGGAAATGGATAGAGACTTTTCGGTCGAAGCAGTCCGGCTTTGATACCACTCTTACGCAACTGCATCACGGCAGAGTGACTGATTCTTGCAGAAATCCCATAGGCTATTACCACAAATTCCGCATCATCAAGATCGTACGATTGATAATCCACACAGGCTTCTTCCACCGATGCATAGGTTCGTTGCAGCTGTTCATTGTGTTCCTTAAGCTGTTCAGGACTCATATAGATTGAAGTGATCAGATTGTTTCTGCTTTGCTTATCGCCGTACACAGCCCACTCTTTTCGTCTTCCGTGCAAAACTGGGCCGGAAATCTCTACCGGTTCCATCATCTGACCGATATACGCATCACTGAGAATACAGACGGTCATTCGATACCGGTCGGCAAGCTCGAAGGCATTACGCGTAAGGGTGAACATTTCCTGCGCCGAAGCAGGCGCTAACACAATATTCCGATAGTTTCCGTGTCCTCCCCCCTTGATAACCATATTGTAATCACTCTGTTCCGGCCAGATATTCCCTAGACCGGGACCCGCCCGCTGCATGTCGATAACCACAGCGGGAAGACGTGCTCCGGCAAGATAGGAGAGACCTTCACTCATGAGAGCAATGCCGGGTCCGGAAGAGGCAGTCATTACCCGTGCTCCGGCTGCCGCGGCTCCGTAAAGCATGTTGATTACACTCACCTCTGATTCTGCTTGTAAAAAGGTTCTTCCTGCAGCGGTCATATAACGGGCAGCCGTCTCGGCAATCTCACTTGCAGGGGTGATGGGATATCCGAAGAAATGGGTACAGCCGCCCATAAGAGCCCCGTACACCGCGGCTTCATTTCCCTTCATCAGACGCATTGCCATCACTGCACCTCCTCTTCTGTTAACACCGTAAGCGCGCCCGGCTCCGGGCAGCTCAAGAAACAGAGACCGCAGGCAGTACAGCCTTCAGCTTGATCAAATGCTACCGGCGCGTAGCCTAATGTATTTAATCGATCAGATATATGCAGACAGTGCTTAGGACAGACAGATACACAGATTGCACATCCTTTACACTCGTTTTCACGTACACGTACGCTATTCACATAAACCTCCTTAGCCGCACAAGGGTGGCATCCGGTTTCTGTAATGCTCATCCAGACAGATGAGCTCCCTATTAATGCTGACACTTTAATCTTAATGTGTCAAGTTAGATATATTCTCATTTTATGTCAAAAACAATCATTTCGGATAAACAAACTCTTGCTATACTTGCAAAAAGATGATATATAACAGTTTGACAATATTTGTTATTTTGTTATTTTAAAGAAAAGGAGGCTTCTATGTATCAAACATTGCCGCAATTGCTGCAGCACATCGTCACTACATATGGAGCAAATGAAGCCCAATTATCAAAAGATGATAACGGGACATTCCTACCAACCACGTATCATGAGTTCTATGATGAAGTACTCCGTCTTGCTTCCGGCCTTGCACAATTGGGAGTCACAAGAGAGGAGCCGGTAGGGCTCATTTCCGATAACCGCAAAGAATGGCTTGTTGCCGATATGGCCATTCTTGCTCTTGGCGCTGCTGATGTTCCCCGTGGCAGGGATGCCATGCCGTATGAGCTGCAGTTCATTCTCAAGGTTACCGAATGCCGTACCTGCTTCGCAGAAAATGCAGAACAGGCAAAGAAGATTCTTGAACTGACAAAAGAGCTCCCACACCTGCAGAGACTGATCATTATCGATACCACGCATCACACCCGTGCAGAGCTGCCCAGCAGTGATACCGTGCAGATACTGACCTATGAACAGGTTATGGCACAGGGAAAGGCACAACCGCAGCAGATCGAAGAGGAAATTGCGCAAGGCAAAGAGGATGATATTGCTACCATCATTTTTACCAGTGGCACCACGGGAGAACCGAAGGGAGTCATGCTGACCCACCGGAATTTCCTATTCCAGTTGGAACAACTTCCTCAGGTCATCCCCTTTGCAAAGGGGGAACGTTGGTTAAGTGTTCTCCCGGTCTGGCACTCGTTTGAACGGATACTGCAATATGTCATCGTTTCTCAGGCTTCCACCATTGCCTACTCAAAACCCATAGGAAAGATCATGCTTGTTGATCTGCAACGGGTAAATCCCGCATGGATGGGATCGGTTCCCCGAATATGGGAAGCGGTAAAAGCGGGTATCTACCAGAATGTGAAAGGCAAAAGTCCCATTGCCCGCGGATTGTTTCACTTCTTTGTCTGGGCAGGGGCTCATCATGCCAAAGCACTGAATCTGGTAACCAATCGGGTGCCGCAGTTCAGCAGACGCTGGTATCCCATTGACTTCGTATTGGGAATCCTTCCCCTGATCCTGCTCACTCCGTTCAAATTCCTCGGTAATGTACTTATTTTCAAAACCATCCGGAAAAAATTCGGGACACAATTCCGTGCCGGGGTTTCGGGTGGAGGATCGCTCCCCTCTTCTGTAGACAACTTTTTCAAAGCGATCGGTATTACCTTGCTTGATGGTTATGGGTTAACCGAAACGGCACCGGTAATCGGGTTACGGAAGATTTCTCATCAGGTTCCGGGAACAGTTGCACCACTGCCGAACACGGAAATAAAGATCATCGATGAGCAAGGCAATCAGGTCAAACCGGGAGAAAAGGGAGTGATCTGGGCTCGCGGAGGACAGGTAATGGCCGGGTACTATAAGCGTCCTGATCTCACAAAAGCGATCATGGACGAACAGGGGTGGTTGAATACCGGTGATATCGGAGTATGGACGCACCGGGGCGAATTCGCCATTCGTGGTCGAGCTAAGGATACCATAGTACTCTCCGGTGGAGAAAACATTGAACCCGTACCGATCGAGGGACGCCTCAGAGAGTCTGAATATATTGAGCAGGCAGTAATTGTAGGCCAGGATAAAAAGTATCTTGCAGCCCTGATTGTCCCCGACACGAAGCAACTAGAGTTCTATCTCAAGGATAATGGTATTCCATACATGGCACGGGCAGAGCTTACCGAACTGCCTGAAGTACATGAATTACTACAGGCAGAGATCAATGAGCTGGTCAGCGCAAAGAATGGGTTCAAGAGTTATGAACGCATCAATCGCTTCACCATTCTCAAATCCCCATTCGAGGTAGGCAGAGAATTGTCTGCAAAGCAGGAAGTGATGCGCCATAAGATTGCCCAGCGGTATGAGAAGGAGATCGCTGCACTTTTCAGTTGATATCACATTTTGATCGTACCTTCAGCCCCGGGGACTTGTCTTTCCGGGGCTATTTATTATTGTTGCATTTGCAACATACTATACCAAACAACTATGTTATCATGAGGATGATGGAGAGAAGATGCCACAGAAAACAATAGATCTTGAAAAGACGGTGGGAGCCTTGTGCGCTGCAGACAGTTCCCTGGCTCAGGTCCTTGCAGAGTTGGGATTCACCGAAATTGTGAAACCAATCATGCTGCAGACGGTGGGGAAGGTCATGACACTGCCGAAAGGAGCGCGTATGCGCAATCTGAATCTCAATGAAGTGATTCAGGGACTAGAAGCACATGGATACACCGTAATCGGGAAACCACAGGAGGAACAGATATGAGTGCTGAAATAAATAACAGCGTCTACCGCCAGCAGAAACTGAAAGAGTTGATTCAGCGGCTGCATAACGGTGAAGATTTTGAAGCGGTAAAAGCAGATTTTGCCCGAGAATTTGAAGGTGTCGGAGCTGATGAGATTGCCAATATGGAAAAAGCTCTTATTGAACAGGAGGGAGTGAGGGTAGAAGAAATTCAGAAACTGTGTGACGTGCATGCCTCACTTTTCAAAGGTTCAGTGGCAGATATTCACGCCGATAAGAAACACAGCACAGATCAGGGGCATCCTACCTGGGTACTTCGTGAGGAAAATCGTGCTGTTGAAAGACTGTTTTCCGATCGAATTGATGTACATACTGCTGCAATACAGCAGGGTAATGTACGAGCTGTAGGAGAACTGATTCAGGATCTTGCCGACCTTTGGCAGATAGATCGGCATTACAGCAGAAAGGAGAACCTGTGGTTCCCGATTATGGAACGGTACGGTATCACGGCACCACCAAAGGTGATGTGGGGAGTTGATGATGAGATTCGTGACATGATCAAACAGTGCCGCTCACAGCTTGATGAGCTTGCCTCTGGCGGGAAACCCGAAGAGGGAGCAATCCAGGAGTTCCTTACCCTGCTTGCCGATACAAAAAATCAGATCATGGAGATGATTTCCAAAGAGGAGGATATTCTTATCCCCATGGCAGTGAGGTGTTCTTCCTCACTGACTGGCGACAGATCACTGAAGGAAGCAGTGAAATCGGGTATTGTCTCCTTGATGATCACCCTTCATGGCACATCCCCGTTGAGCAACCGCCGGTGGTTAAGACATCAGCAATGTCAGAAGGAGTTATCACCTTACCCACCGGTTCCTTTACTCCCGAATTGCTTACTCGAGTACTGAATACCCTTCCAGTGGATATCACCTTTGTTGATGCCAATGATGAAGTAGCGTACTTCTCTCAGGCTCGTGAACGGATTTTCCCCCGGACAACAGCAATCATCGGCAGAAAGGTAATAAACTGTCATCCACCGGCCAGCATGCATATTGTAGAACAGATCATCGGTGACTTTAAAAGCGGGAAACGTGATATTGCCGAGTTCTATATCCATCTCGGCGAGGTATACGCGCATATTCGATATTATCCTGTCAGGGATGAACAGGGGACCTACCTCGGTACGCTGGAGGTGACGCAGAATATTGCCCCTATTCAGCAACTTTCAGGTGATAAACGCCTTCTTGATGAAGAGTAATCACCAGACGGGGCTACCGGATCGGTAGCCTCGTTTTTGGTTAGGCAAACCAGGAAAATCCATTCTTCCGGGCGATGTCAGCGGTAAACCGCGGAAGCGTGCGAACGGGATATACCTCCATTGGCAGTTCCCGTTCCAGCATGGGTGCGACAACACGCCACGATTCGGTGATCTCACGCATGGTAGGAAACAGGCTTTTATCACCTTGCAGAATTTTTTTGACTATCTGCTCGTAGGCCTCAGGGGTATTCGCTCCGAAAGTCTCAGCCTGATTGAAACGGAATCTCACCGGTTTCGATTTCCACGAAGTATCGGGTTCTTTCAGATTCATACTGATATCGATCGTCAGTTCGGGATGAATCGTAATAATCACCCCATTTTCCCCTATCGATGTATCATGCATGACCTGCTGGGTTGTGTTCCGGAATTTCACATAAATGAGTGATTTGGCATCCTTCTGCATCTTTCCGGTACGAATATAGATGGGGACACCGGCAAAATAGTAGGTATTCACCGAAAGCTTCAGGGCGGCATAGGTCGGAGTATGCACCACATGCCCGCTATGAGCTCCGAGTGATTCATACCGACCGGTATAAAATTCCGATACCGGAGCAATGCTACGCAACACTTTGACTTTTTCCACGGCGATATCTTCAGGAGAAAGGGTTGCCGGTTCATTCATGGTCAGATAGGTAATAATTTGCATGATATGGTTTTGAATGGTATCACGTACCACGCCGATTTGTTCGTAAAATCCTAACCGCTGGTCTACGCCATGTGTTTCATCGAATATGATCTGAATACTTTCAATCGACCGGTTATCCCAGATACTTCGGATAATATCGTTGTGGAAGCGGAGGATCAGGAGATTCTGCATAAACTCTTTCCCGAGATAGTGATCTACACGATAAATTTCCCGATCATCAAACGCCTGAAGCAGTATCTCATTATAACGTTGGGCACTGGTCAGATCGAATCCGAACGGTTTTTCCACGACAATCTTTTTTGTAAGCGAGCACTCACAGGAGAGTTGAGAATCCACCGCCTGAATCTGCTTGATCGCCTCTTCATACAGAGAAGGTTGCAGAGCCATGTAATAAATCAACTCCGCTTCCTGATGCCCGCCGATGATCTCGGTGATGGCTTTCATCAGCGGTCCGGTTGCGCCAGGGTCCGCCATATCATAATACAGATATTGAAGATGACCGAGAAACTGCTCGGATGCCGTTTCAGATACCATAGCCGCAAGAAATTCATCGCGATCGGAAAATCGTCTCCCAAGGGCTAGTACGGTAAAATCAAACCCTTGCTGCATCAAATGCTCGTAGGCGGGATAGAGTTTTTTCAGTGCGAGATCACCGGTACCGCCGAACTGAATTACCACACGTTTCATGGTGCAACCTCCTGAATATCGGTGACCACCTCAACACTGAACCATTCCTGCGGAAAGTAGCGGCACGGCAGGGTGGAGGGATTTTCTGTTCCAGCAAGAAACCGTTCAAGAGCAATACGTTTGCCCTCACCAAAGAATAATAGTGATACCTGAGCCCGTTTGGCGCAGTTTTTCAATCCGCGATAGGTTACCGTCAATCGCTCAGGCGGTGGTTTGGGACTACCATCTACATATACAACTTCTGGACAGGTAAGGGCATCGAGTTCAGGATAAGACCCGGGGAAAAGACTCGCGATATGACCGTCTTCCCCGACCCCGAGATAGAGAAGTTCAAGTTGCTGTGAACTTGCTACGAATGGATGACCTTCCTGTGGAAGATGTATCTGCGACCTCCGGAAAATTCCCTGATCAATTATCTGCTGCAATCCTGTGTTCAGCAGAGTATCGAGGTTCCTCGACCCCGTTATCCGCTCATCAACTAGATACAGATGCACCCGCTTCAATACCGCAGGGGGACACTGTACGATACCTCCGATTACAGCAACAGCACCTCTGCCTCCGGGTACTCCGATAAGAATTTCCCGATCACTGCGTTGCGCTACCTGTTGGATCTGCGCCGTTACCACGGCGGAATACGCTTCAGGATGTTGTACCATCAGTTTTTTCATGCACCTATGATACTGATTTTTCCTGCTATCGAACAGGTTCCTCAGATGATATCGAGTTTCCTGGCTTCCTCGCCGATGATTTGTACAGCAGTATCGATTTCCTCATCAGTATGAATGGCCATACAGGATGTACGCAGCAGAGCTCTCTGTGGAGGAACGGCAGGACTGATCACCGGATTCACATACACTCCCCGCTCAAACACATGCTTCCACAGTTGGAAAGTCTTCTCATTATCGCCGATAATCAGCGGCACAATAGGGGTTTCGGATGTTCCGATATTAAATCCCAGATCAGTAAATCCTTCACGCATCCGAAGGGCATTATGCTGCAGGCGATGTACAATCTGTGGCTCTGTTTCGATAATCTCCAATGATTTCATAGCAGCGGCAATATTTGCAGGCGGCATAGATGCACTGAAGATAAGCGGCCGGGCGAAATGCTTGATATAATCAATGACCCCTTCCTCTCCAGCGACAAATCCACCGATGGAACCGAATGATTTACTGAACGTACACATCAGGAGATCACACAGGGAAAAATCGTTTCCATGATGTTCACAGGTTCCTCTCCCTGTATCACCCACTACACCGAGTGCATGAGCTTCATCAAGATAGATTCCCGCGTTATAGGCATCAGCAATCTTTCTGATCTCGGGAAGGAAGGCAATATCCCCTTCCATGGAAAAGACTCCATCCAGCACAATCAACTTAGGTGCATCCAAGGGTATGCGTTGCAGTACCTGTTCGAGATCTTCAATATTATTGTGTTTATACCGATGAAGATTTACCTGTTTTTTTGTCCCTTCACCGAGAAAAATACCATCCATGATTGAGGCATGGTCGTACTTATCCACAATCACATGTTCACCTCGTCCAAGCAATGCTGCTAGGGAACCGAGATTGGTCTGGTATCCTGTGGTAAAACAGAGCGCTGCCGGTTTCCTGACAAAACGGGCAAGCCGATGCTCCAGTTCTTCATGCAGGTCAAGCGTTCCATTCATAAATCGCGAACCGCTGCAACTCGTTCCGTATCGTTCGGCAGCTACTTCTGCAGCTTTCTTAACCCGTGGGTCATTGGCTAGGCCGAGATAGTTGTTCGATCCGAGCATGATCATTTCACGGCCGTCGATATACACACGAGATCCTTCACTTCGAGAAATCGGTTTGAAAAACGGATATAATCCAGAAGCACGCACTTCTGCTGCTTCGGTGAATGCATAACATTTTGAGAAGATGGGAGCGTGACTGTCTTGATTCATGTGACCTCCTGAGTCAGCTGCAGAACATTCTTTTCTCACTGTATCGTAACATAGCCTTTGACACAATACGTTTTTTCGTCAACATCACTCGGGATTCTGTTCCCATTCTTCCTTTCTGGAGATAATTATGGGAAAACACATCTCCATTCGGTCATAATTTCATCATACATTACGCAAATCATGCTACGATTTTTTTATGGAAATCGGTCAGACGCTTCTTCAGATTTTGGCAATGCGCAACTGTCCAGTATGTCGTTTTGCCCGCGATGCCGGTATGTCCCGCTCGCAACTTTACAAGATTTTGCAGGATTCACACAGCCCTAATCTTTTGACTCTTGAGCGCATTGGACGAGCTTTAGACATGTCAGTATCAGACTTCATTTCGCTAGTGGAGCTGGCGAACGAAGGGTCCTCCTACTCTCTGTAGTAGAGCTCTTCAGTGGCAAGAGCCATCTTGGTCACAGAGAAATCATTTCCTTGAGGGTAGATATAATAGGTATCATCAAGGGTGGAAAGATCAATGCAGTCCCCCTTACCGAAGTATTCATACTCAATATGGCATGAGTACATTGATTTTACCGGCTTCTCAAGGAGAAAAGGCTCCCCATCAAAAGTCCCCGATAGCGTAAAACCTTCCATGGAATGTGTTAAGGTAGCGGCGCCCAACCGTATGTACCGATGCGCATTCGGCAGCGCATCGACAAGTACGTCACACGTGATCACATACGTTCCCTGCGCCACTTCCTTCCGTACCTCTGCGCGCTCAAACTCATACCAATCCGGGATGTGGGTGAATTCAGTGACCAGCTCACGCTCATCTGTCGCAGTCTGGATAGCGGTCAGTTCTCCAAGCTCGGTCATCTCCCATACTTTTTTACACTGGTGACAGAAAATAGTACTGCCGCTGCTGCCCATGCGATATTCGGTAAGACAGTGCGGACACTGGTAGAGCACCTTATGCAGTCCTTCAGCCCGCTGAGGATAGGATATGCGTATCCCCTGCTCTTTCTGCCATCGATATTCATCATACGAGAAGGCGCGTTTTATCGCCTGATTAATCTCACTCACCGTAGCGTGAGAAAGTTGTTCTGCACTAAACAGCTGCGTCATATCTGCTGCTAATCGGTTTCCACGATGCTTGAGATTCCAGCAAGGGGAATCCAAATAGTTGCCATGCATATTCAGTACCACTACCGGTACTCCCAGGAGTTTAGCCATTTTCCCGAGTGACTCGGGAAGTACGGCATCCGTTCCAATCAGAGAATAGCGGGCTTCGGGATAGAGCGCCAGGATATCTTTATGTTTTACGATAACATGCCGGATTTGTCTAACGAGCTGCACATCGTTGGTGAATTTCCGTTTGCAGATTCCCCCCGCCTGCCTCAACAGCCACTCTCGTCCGATGAAGCCGTCGATTGCAACCACATAGTTCGCACGATGAGGAAATATTGCAGCGGTGGTCACCTTGAAATCAATGAAAGCATGGTGAGTACAGAGCAGTAGATAGGGTGGTTTCACCCCTTCCATCTGTACTCGATTGATCTTCAACCGACGTTTCCATACTGATGGGAAGCTCAGTATCCACGTGACCGGTCGCAGATATCCCCGTTGTCTGACTGGCTTCTTTACCATATCGAACCGAATTGCCACATGTAATTTTTCTATGCCGGTCATGGAGACTCCTTCGTGGTTGTTGGTCAGACAGTATCATTAGCAGAACACATAATCAATAATTTTCTGTTACCACTTTATGCACCAATTTTGAAATTAATTCATATCCCCTTGACCTTTCTGCGATATTTCATTATGGTATCAATAAGAACAGCGGCTAAGTCTGGTGACTGTGTATGGGTTCGATTCCCGAGAAAGCCAAACCGGTACGATTATCTTTACGATTTTCGTGGTAAAAAGGTGCTGATTCGGATTGTGACGATTAGGTGATTGTAAGTTTATCCCAGCGAATTTTCCCATGCTGGAGGCTGCAAGTTGAACTGAAAACACGATACCGAACGCACCTTTTTCGTTGTCTTGACACCTTTTCGCTGCCGAGCTATTTTCGTACACATGCGTAATACCACCATCGGAGTTCTTCAAGTGCTCCTAGCGGGGATCTGCTGGGGAACTTTCGGAACGCTTGCATCGTTTCTTCCCGAATCACTCCCCTCTTTAGCCGTCGGAACTCTGCGACTAGGTGGAGGTGCTTTGGGAATTGCCGTACTCCTTGCTGTCACCACCAGGGGAAGATTTCTGCGTCGCATTACCAAGCTTCCGATACGACCGATGGTTTTCGGAGCAGTTGTACTGGGGATGACCCAGACCCTTCTCTATCTCGGCATTCGACAGGCAGGGGTCACTGTAGCCACTATGATTTTCATCGGTACCCCGCCATTGTTCAGCGGCCTGTTTTCACAACTAGTACGGAAAGAGAAGCAGAGTCGGTCATGGGCAATTTCCTCAGGTATCATAGCTCTTGGATGTGCTGCTATGGCCGTGTCAGATGTATCAGGTACTGCTGATACTTCGCTGCTTATCGGTAGTCTCTGTGGCCTTGCTGCAGGAGCAGGTTGGACCATCGTGGGTACGCTGCTGCGTGATTTACAGCAGCACGCTTCTCCGCTCGAATCGTCTTTTGCCGTTATGGGAGCTTCTGCACTGATTCTCTCGCCATTTGCCATACGTTCAGCTCCAATCTGGATATCTGATCCTCAGGTACTGGGAATTATTCTAGCTTTGGGACTGATATCATCAGCGCTTCCCTACTGGCTTTTCACTACCGGGGCACGACGTATCAGTGCAAGCCATGCGTTTCTCTATGGATTGTCTGAACCGGTGACTGCTTCGCTGCTTGGGATGATCGTGCTTGGAGAGCGTCTAACGGTCCTCGGATTGATAGGATATGCTGCTGTAGTATTCGGCCTTCTTTTATTTTCCTATCGAGAGCTGTTTGGAATACGACCTATTGGCATTCATCGGTGATCACGCTCGGCTAGATACTCCCAACGATGAAGCTTTTCCGCGAGAAGCTGTTGTTTTGCATGGTAGGAGCGAGTCCTCTCTTCAAGGGTATCAATAGGCGATGCAGGATCGGAAAAACTTGCTTCCAGTTCTGCTACCTGCTGTTCGAGATTGCTGATCTCATCAAGGATGCTATCAAGTTCCCGCAATTCCAGAAACGTCAGTCGCTCTTTTCTGTCTCGCGGTTGTGCAACACGTACTTTCTCTGTTTTTTCACCAGAACCAGAAGATACGAAAGATGTTGCCTCCCAGTCGGAGTAGGTACCGGCAAATTCCTCGATAACTCCGGAAGCGGTGCAAATGAACAGCGTGTCGGCAATCCGATCAAGGAACGCCCGGTCATGAGAGACAACGAGGACACATCCGGGAAAGTTCATCAGATATTCTTCAAGTCGTCTGATAGTATCAATATCAAGATCATTGGTCGGTTCATCGAGCAGAAGGAAGTTTGGAGCCTGTAAGAGTACTTCAATTAAATGTAAGCGTCTCCGTTCGCCGCCACTCAGTCGAGCGATTTCCATCCGATGAAACGATACCGGGAAACCGAACATTTCTAAGAATCTCGTCACACTTACTGTCTCTGCAGGACCTACCGTGATTTCTTCTGCTTTCTCACTCATATGCTCGAGTACGGTATGCTGCGGGTTCATCGGGCTGTCGAGCTGATCGTAATACCCGAATACGGTATTCACTCCGACATCGATGATCCCTCCATCAGCTTCAATTCTCCCGGAAAGCAATTCCAGCAAAGTGGTCTTTCCCGATCCATTTTCCCCGATAATCCCGACACGTTCTCCCTTCAGGAATTCGTGAGAAAAAGACTGAATCACCACCCTTTCGTCATAGGTTTTCTCCACCTGATCAAGAACAAGAATTTTCTTTCCCATACGTCGATGCATAGATGAAAATGAAGCCATTTCAGGTACATCATCAGTAATGGATTCCTGCATCGCTGCAATACGCTGTTTTCTTCCTGAGTCTTTACCGGTACGTGCCTTCGGACCTCGAGAGAGCCATTGAAGTTCCCTTCGCAACACCGTTTTCAATCGTTGTTGTTCGGTTTGTTCACTTGAAAGTCGATCTTCTCTACGTTGGAGAAATTCCCGGTAGGAACCAGGATGGGCATATACCGTGCCACGGTCGAACTCTAAAATACCGGTACAGACTCGATCCAGTACATACCGATCGTGGGTAACGAGAATCACAGAAAGCTGTTGTTGAACCACATACCGCTCAAGCCAGGCTATTGTCGGGATATCGAGGTGGTTTGTCGGTTCATCAAGCAAATAGAGATCTGCCGAGACGGCAAAGGTCCGAGCAAGAGCTACTTTTCTGAGCATTCCTCCCGAAAGAATTTCCAGGGGAGTATCGAGTTCCGGTCCATGCAGTTCACTGAGCAGTGAAGCATATCTGATTTCCAGATCCCATCCCTGAACTTGTTCGATCTCTTCCATAGTACGGTGCAGCTGATTTTGATCAACGTGTTTTTCCTGCAATTGCCGATGATAGGTTCTCAGAAGATCAACTGTGGGATGATCACTAGCATAGAGATAATCGGCTACCGTCTGATCCGGTGTGAATCGGGGTTGTTGATCAAGTAAGGAAACGGTGGTATCCCGAGCCCACGCAATCGTCCCCGTATCGGCAGGTATCCGTTTTGCCAATATATTCAGGAAGGTACTTTTTCCACATCCATTAGGGCCGGCTAGACCAATTCGTTCTCCCTGCTGCATGCCGAATACGACATCAGAAAACAGCGGTTCATCTTTTACTGTTTTGGAGATTCCTTCCAGGGAAAGCAGTACCATACAACTATTTTACCACATCATACGGCCAATCGTTTATTCCACCGAAATCATAGACGTTTACATAACCGAGAGACACCAGTTTTCGTGCTGCCTGGGCACTTCTGCTGCCACTTCTGCAATACACCAGAATCGTAGCATTGAGATCGGGCAGTGCTTCCGGTTTCTGCGCTGTGGAGATGGTTTCGTTGGGAACGAGAATAGCATCAGGAATATGGCCTTGTTCGTACTCAGCAGCTGTACGGACATCAACTATCGTAACGATTTGGCTTGATGCAATCATTTCCTGTGCAAGCTGGGGCGAAATTTTTCGATACTGTGCGGTTATCATGGTGGCAACATCCAATCCATCTGCGCGGTGCTCTCCCCGGAATCCTCCCATGCAGGAAACCAGTAAACCAATTATTACTATGGTAACCATCGCTACTATCTTAACACGCATGCACAGCTCCTCTTCGATATTCTGTGTACTATGGAGAACAATTACAAAAGCGTCAAGTTTCATAAAATGAAAAAATCAATAAAAGAATAGTTGACATTGTACTAATACATTAATACAATTGTCCTAGAAGGATCAGTTGTTATGACAAAAGGGAATGATGAAAAGACGCTTACCTTCACCCTGGATGCTAAAAGTGGAGTGCCCTACTATAAGCAGATTATACTTCAAGTTGAGATGGCCATCGTTGATGGACGGCTCTCTAAAGGAGAACGACTGCCTACCGTAAGAAGCCTCGCTGTCGACCTGAGTATCAACCCGAATACTGTCGCCCGGGCATATAACGAGATGGAAATTCGTAATATCGTCGTCACCCAACAGGGATCCGGTACGTTCATCAGTGATAAAAAACTTTCGATTGATGCCATTGAGCGGGAACGGATTCTAACGGAAATCACGAGGTCCTACATTACCAAAGCTGCCTCCTATGGTTTCACATTGCAGGAAATTCTCGCCCATATCCAGGAACTTGGCAGTGATACACTGCGGAAAGGAGACCCCTTATGAACCTATTTGAGAAAAAATTTTCCCGTATTAAAAACCTGCAGAGCTTTCGGCTAAAAAAAGACTTTTCCTATGGTGCAATATCATTTTTTCTGCTTGCTCTGTGTATCGGTATCGGTATTTGGGTACAGATCATCATCACCCCTGCCCTCCCCTTGGAGCCCGTGATTGTGCTTGCTGTGGCAATACTCATTGCAGCTGTCCTGATCTCTGTAGTACCCATGTGGTCCACCATCCTTCAACTGGCGATTATTCTCTGGCTGGTCATACTTGGAGTACTGAATACAGCACTCTATCCAATGGGAATTATCGGAACAGCCGGATTGTTCATTTCAGCTTCCGTGCAGCTCATCCTTCATTGGGATAAGGTGGTGGTACTCCGCATGGGTCGATTCAAGCGGGTACATGGGCCTGGCCTGATGTTCCTGATACCCCTGATTGATCGTATTGCAGAATTTGTAGACACCCGTATCAGAGCTACCGATTTCAGTGCTGAGAAGACCCTTACCCGTGATACCGTTCCCGTCCATGTCGATGCTCTTGCTTTCTGGATGATCTGGGATGCTAAGCACGCGATCCTTGAAGTGGAAAACTATATAGAAGCGGTTATTCTCTCTGCACAGACAGCACTGAGAGATGCAATCGGAAAGCATGATCTCTCCTCGCTGCTCAGTGAGCGGGAAGAACTCGGTAAAGAGATTCAGATGGCACTTGATGCTAAAACCAATCCATGGGGGGTCACAATTCTTTCCATAGAAATCACCGATATCATCATTCCGCGGGAGCTTGAAGATTCGCTGAGCAAGCAGGCACAGGCACAGCGGGAAAAACAATCCCGGGTAATTCTCGCCACCGCTGAAGTGGAAATAGCTAAACAGTTCGGCGAAGCAGCTCAAACCTACGCAGATGACCCGACCGCACTTCAGTTACGGGCCATGAACATGGTATATGAGGGAATTCGTCGGAATAATTCAATGATGCTTATGCCTGCTTCCATTCTCGACAATATGAATTTGGGGACTGTGCTGGGAAGTGCCGCACTACAGAAATTACAGGAAGAACATCCTGAACTGATGGCGAAGCCAGAGGAAGAGCCTACATGAAATTCCTCTTTGTGCTTGCGTTCAGAAATATCTGGCGTTATCATCGGAGAACGCTGCTTACCGCATCAGTCATTGCTATGGGCTTGATGATGTATTTCCTTGTTGATTCACTTTTGGTGGGAATCGACAGAGAATCAGTGCGCAACCTCAAACGCTACGAAACGGGATCTTTGCAGATCATGCAGAAAGATTACTGGGAAGACCGAACATTTATGCCACTAG
>CAYZXD010000011.1:0-68942 GCA_964482325.1 uncultured Spirochaetaceae bacterium
GGTGTATAAGTCAACAATATACACCCAAAAGGTGTATAAATAATCTATCCATTGTTATGATTCGTGTAGCACGGTCACTCCTGGGCGATTGACAAGGCCACACAATCCCTATTTAATAGGCATGGAAACAAGGTTATTAAATCGTATTTTGAGGATCTGGCGTGCTTTCTCGCTTCCAAGCTGAAGAGGCGGGTTCGATTCCCGTCGGGCGCTTTGTAGCGAGGAGCCTGGCATTGCCAGGTTTTTTCATGTCTGAAAGCCCACAGCCTGAGTGCAGTGGGTACAAATGAGGTGTGGTATGGGAGTTCGTGGAGAAGTTTTTTCTACAAAGCTGATCACCAAAGATAGAACGTATTTTTTTAATGTGAAAGAGAATGTCTATGGAGATCTCTTTCTCAATCTGGTAGAGAGCAAGGGTACCGAAGGTGGTGCTGGGAAATTCATTCGTCAGTCTATCCTCATCTACCAGGAGGATCTCGGAGAATTTGTAAAAGAATTCCAGAAAACGCTCGATTACCTGAAGCAGCACGCCAAGGGCTAAATTGAGAATGTCCTCCGGTGAATTGGACTTAAACCATGAATCCGGCATGCCTGACGATGAGCTTTGGTAGGATATCCTTTGTGCTGAGCAAAACCCCATAATGGATATCGGGTATCGAGCAATGTCATGAGGTCATCACGGGCTGTTTTAGCAAGAATTGAAGCTGCCATGATTTCATAGACTGAATCGTCTCCCTTTATGACACACTGGCAGGGGATGGGCATCTCTGGAATACGATTTCCGTCAACGAGTATCAGATTGACCGGGACGTTCTGTCGTGCAATCTTCTGATACGCACGCTTCATCGCACACATCGTAGCCTGGAGGATATTGATCTGGTCGATCTCTTTTCTGCTAGACCAGGCTATGGCCCATCCAAGAGATTGTGCTTTGATCACCTCAGCTACTGCAGTCCGACGTTTCGGTGAGAGTTTTTTTGAATCAGCGAGTATTTCAAATGGAAACTGTTTCGGCAGTACCACCGCTGCAGCGCAAACCGGCCCTGCTATCGGGCCCCGTCCTGCCTCATCAATACCGCAAATATATACCATGCGTGTGATACTAGGGCTCATCAAGGGAATTTGTCAATTCTTCTACTCTATGATATACTCAGCACGGTGTGTCTTTGACGGTGCCTTCAGGATGTGACTGAATATATGGGAGATCTGGTTGTTCCTCAAAAGCCTTGAATTATATGGATTTAAATCATTCGCAGATAAAACCCGTCTGGAGTTTGCCGATGGGACTACCTCATTGCTTGGACCGAACGGATGTGGGAAAAGCAACATTGTCGATGCGATTAAATGGGTTTTAGGGGAACAATCCACCCGAACGCTTCGAGCCGGCAAGATGGAAGATGTCATCTTCAATGGTACGGAAACACGCAAACCGCTCAATGTAGCCGAAGTGACTCTAATTATTAATAATGAAGCGGGTCTGCTTCCAGTTGATCATGCAGAGGTTGAAATCAGACGCCGGTTATTTCGGACGGGGGAGAGTGAGTTTTTTATTAACCGGAACCCGGTACGGCTGAAAGATATCCGTGAATTGTTTTTTGACACCGGGGTAGGCAAATCCGCATATTCCATTCTGGAACAGGGGAAGATTGATCAGATCCTCAGCCATAAACCCGAAGACCGACGCTATATATTCGAAGAAGCTGCAGGGATTACTCGATATAAATTGCGCAGTCAGGAAGCTGCCCGTAAACTGGTTCGTACAGAAGAAAATATCGATCAGGTGGAAACCCTGCTCAGTGAGATCAAACGGCAATATGAGACACGCAAGGCACAAGCTGCGAAAGTGATTCGATATCGTGAACTGGTACAGGAACAGACTTCACTTGAAGTCGATGTACAGCTTTCTGCGGTGAAAAGTTTTCTCTTGCTCAAAGATGCGCGTACCGATCAATTACAGCAGGCTAAGCAGCGCTATGAAGAAATTAAAGATGCCATAGCAGAACAGAGTGCGGCTATTGAATGCGATCAGCAGGAGGTGAGAAAACATGCTGAGACGCGTGTAGCGGTCCAGACTCGGCTGCAGCGTCTGGAAGAACAGTCGATAGCCAAAAATGATCAGCTTGAGTTATTGCAGCAACGCTATCATGATTTCAGTCGAAGCCGGCAGGAAGCGGACGGGCGATCTGCGCAAATTCTTGAACGCATTGAACGGGATGAATTCCAGCTTGAAGAACTCCGTGATACCAGTGCCCAGCTCACTGAACATATTGCTGATCTGGAAAACGGCATTGTTAGGCAACAGGAGCAGATGCAGAAGACGCAGCAGCAGATTGATTCCCATGAACAGGAACTGGAGCAGCGGGAACAGGATATGCTGAGCTTGCAACAGCTGCAGGAAGAGCTTTCCGGACAACTGCAGGAACTTACCGATCGTATTGTCGTGGAACTTGATGAAAAATTGAAAGAGAGTGGGTATTCTGTGCAGGCGCGGCAGACAGCGCAACAGGCTGTGCAGGATCGACTGGCGAGAATGCAGCAGATGGTCAGTCAGCATAAAGCATTTTCCGACCAGGTAGGTACAATTTCGGTCAAGAGCCGATCAAATTCGACCGGTAGCAGTGATTTCCTCACTGACTTGGAGCGTTCATTACAGATGCTGACCCAGCTCTTTGCCACCTATGAACAGACGGTGCCCAGCTTTATTGATGAATTACTTTCTCCGCAAGGGGTTATTACTAAAAAACACGAAATTGACCATACCATGGGTGAGTCGAGAACACAGGTAGCACGGCACCGTGAGGCAATCGCAACCCTTCGTGAGGAGCAGCGGGGGTTGCTTCAGCTCCTTGATCAATATCGTGAGCGGCTGACCGCTCAGAAAGTATCGCTTGGAGAATTCCAGGCGAAACGGGACAGTTATAAGACGTTGTTGGAGAGTCTTGAGAAACGGATCACCGAACAGCGATATCTCCACGCCGATGCACAACGGGATGCAGAAATTGCCGCCCAACGGGTTGATGAATCGGTACAGCAGATGGCTGATGTGCGTGATGAGCAGCAGCGAATTGCTGATGAACAGGAATCCCTTGAGGGGCAGCTTGCACAGATTATTGAGGTGATTGAACGGGAGCAGGACCGTCTGAGCGGCGAACGTCATAAAATCAATCAGCAATATGATCAGCTGAATGAACTGCGTACCACTATTGATAAATATACCTTCCATATCGAGTCAATTCAGGAACAGATTCAGGGAGTGTATCGCACCTTCTTTGATACCTACGGAAAAAGTCTCAAAGAGTATGATGATCGGCTCTCAGCCGATCTTGATGACAGTGCTCAGCTGCGCGATCATCTTGCTGCGGTGAAAAAACAGATTCAGAATATGGGGTATATCAATCATATGGCTGAAGAAGAGTTTGCCGAAATCAAGGAGCGATATGATTTTCTCAGCCAGCAGATGGCAGATCTCAACAAAGCGAAACAGGATCTTACCCGTGTCATTACAGAAATAAAAACCAGATCAGAACAGCTGTTTCTCGATTCATATCATCATATCAGAATTAATTTCCAGCACATGTTCCACCGTATGTTCGGCGGAGGTCGAGCTGAATTGCGCTTAGTGGATCCCGAACAGGTGCTTGAATCAGGTATTGATATACTCGCACAGCCTCCGGGAAAGAAGCTGGATCGACTGGCTCCACTATCGGGAGGAGAGAAAGCGCTTACTGCAGTGGCACTGCTGTTTGCCACGTATAAGGTTAAACCATCTCCCTTCTGTATTCTTGATGAGATTGATGCAGCACTCGATGATCGGAATATCGGGTATTTCCTCAGTGTACTCGAAGATTTTGCCCGATCTTCACAGTTTATCATCATCACCCACAATAAACATACAGTTATGGGTTCTCAGACCTTATTAGGCGTGACCATGCAGGAACGGGGTGTTTCCAAGGCAATCAGTTATCGTATGGGATGGGAGTCGGGGCAGGATGTCATCCATGATGTGCAGGTTGACACTCACTCCAATAATACAGTATAAATCTTTACCGTAAAGCAGATAGATTTGGATGGATAATGTTTGATTCAATAAGCGAAAAATTCACTGGGATTGTCAGGTCGTTTAGCGGCAAGGCAAAAATCACCGAAAAAAACATACAGGACGCGGTTGAAGAGATTAAGATTGCGCTGCTGGAAGCAGACGTAAATCTTCGTGTGGTCAGGCGTTTTGTGAACCGGACCATGGAAGAGGCTACTGGCGAACAGGTCCTCAAATCCATCGATCCCGGTCAGCAATTCATCAAGATCGTGTACGACCGGATGGTGCAGCTCCTCGGCGATGAGGAGAATCAGCATCTCAATCTCAAAGGTCCCGACACTACCAGTGTCATCCTGATGATGGGTCTGCAGGGATCAGGTAAAACCACCACGGCAGCAAAACTTGCTACCCGTTTGAAAAAGCAGGGACGACGGGTAATGCTGGTCGCTGCCGACCTGGTACGGCCTGCAGCGGTATTGCAGTTGCAGGTGCTTGGGGAAAAGATATCGGTTCCTGTATTTGCTCAGGAATCGAAAGATCCCGTTGCTGTGGCAAAGACGGCTCTCGCTCAAGCCCGCAAGGAACAGATTGACACTTTGATTGTTGATACTTCCGGGCGCATGCATCTTGATGAGACCATGATGGATGAGATATCCCGGATCAATGCAGCGATCAAACCTGATGAAACCTTATTCGTTGCCGATGCAATGACGGGACAGAATGCGGTTACGATTGCTCAGGAGTTTGAAGAAAAAGTCGGCATCAGCGGTGTTATCCTGAGTAAATTCGATTCGGATACCCGTGGTGGAGCTGCACTTTCTCTCCGATCCATTGTGGGAAAACCGATCAAATTTATCGGAGTGGGAGAGAAGGTCGAAGATCTTGATCCTTTCTACCCTGATCGGATGGCTTCCCGGATTCTCGGTATGGGTGATGTGGTTTCACTCGTTGAGAAGGCTCAGGAAACCATAGATCAGGCTGAAGCTGAACGGATGCAGGAGAAGATGAGTAAAAACACCTTCGATCTGCAGGATTACCTTGATCAGATTGATCGCATGAACAACATGGGTTCTATCGATAAATTGATTGAAATGATCCCCGGAGCCAAGGGTGCGGTGAGTGAAGATGACATCGATACGGGTGAAATGCGGCGAGAAAAAGCTATCATTCAATCGATGACCTATGCGGAACGGACAAATTACCGTATACTGGGACCGACAAGAAGACGGCGGGTGGCACAGGGAAGCGGTACCACTGTGTATGATGTAAATCGCCTGTTGAAGAAATTTGAGAAAATGCGGCTTACCATGAAAAAGTTCGCAAAAAATAAAAAATACCAGGCTTCAATGTTGAAACACATGGGTATGTAGTTGCGTTGAGCAGGAGGAAGTTGTGAGTACGAGTATTAGGCTGAAGAGATTTGGATCCAAAAAAAGACCATATTATCGTCTGGTGGTCATCGATTCTCAGGCTGCCCGGGACAGTCGATCGATTGAAGAAGTCGGTCAGTATCATCCCATCGAGGCAGAAGATCGTCAGGTCTTACTGAAAGAGGATCGTATCCGTGAGTGGCTTGCCAAGGGTGCACAGCCGTCGGCAACTGTGAAAAAGATCCTTAACAAGCATGATATCACAGTCAGCAGAAAACCCCAGGAATAACCGGAGGGTGCTGTTGTGGAAAAGGATCTGGTAGAATATATCGCGAAATCGTTGGTCGATCAGCCCGATGAAGTGGCAGTCAATGTAATTGAGGGAGAGCAGTCAACAATTCTTGAACTCAAGGTTGCCTCGGATGATGTCGGTAAGGTGATCGGCAAGCAGGGTCGTATAGCCAATGCCGTTCGAGTCATTCTTAGCGCTTCGGCCGCAAAGAGTGGCAAGCATGTGCAATTGGAAATCTTGGACTGATGACAGCGTTGGCAACCGGGGTCCTGAAAGGGCCCCACGGTATACAGGGATTTATCAAGTTACACACGTATTCGCAGGAGTATACGCATCTTGAAAAGCTGGATGTGCTGCTTTTGCGTAAAGGTGATGCTGAACAGACACTTCACATTGAGCAGATCAGACCGACAGGAAAAGATGTGCTTATCAAATTCCTGGGAATTGACACACCGGAAGCGGCGCGAAAATTCAATGGATGGGAAGTCTGGATTCCTCGAGAAGCTGCACCGGCGTGCGATTCGGGTGAATATTACGTAGCTGATCTTGCATCCTGTGTATTGTGTATCGATCATGAGAAAGTTGCGACGGTGGTAGGAGTGATTGAAGGTCCGCAGGCATTGTTGCTTGAAGTGCTTTCGATGCGTGATCAAAAACGATACCTAGTCCCATTTATGGACGAGTATATCGGTACGGTTGATCTTGATCGCAAGGAGATGGAACTTCTTGTTCCTGAATTACTTTCATGAACGTTACGATTCTGACCCTTTTCCCTGAAATAGTTGAACCATTTTTTACCAGCTCGATCATGCAGCGAAGTGTGGCATCGGGTAAAGTAAATTACCAACTGGTGAATTTTAGAGATTGGGCAACCGACAGACATAAAACTTGTGACGATGCTCCCTATGGCGGTGGAGCGGGTATGGTGATCAAGCCGGAACCGCTTGGCAGTGCTCTAGACGCAGTCGATGCACTGCATAAACGGGTAGTGTATCCCACGCCGAGCGGGAAACCGTTTACGCAGCAGTATGCAGAGGAATTAAGTAGAGAAGAAGATCTGGTTATCATCTGTGGACGGTATGAGGGTATTGACCAAAGAATCATAGACCGGTATGTTGATGACGAGATTTGTATTGGAGATTATGTAATCTCATCGGGAGAAGTTGCGGCTCTGGTAGTAGTGGATGCCGTGTACCGATTGCTTGATGGGGTTATCAGTGGTGAATCGCTGGTAGAGGAGAGTTTCTCCGACGGATTGTTGGAGTATCCTCATTATACCCGGCCTGAGACCTATTGCGGAATTACGGTTCCTGAGGTATTATTGTCGGGTCATCACGCACGCATTAACCAGTGGCGTTTACGCAAGCGGTTGGAGAAGACCCTTCTGAACCGTCCGGAGCTGTTGGAAGTTGCGAAGCTGGACGCGGTTGCACGACAAATTGAAGCTGAATTGAAACCATATGGGATGAAGGGGACTGAAGAAGATGGATGTGATCAAAGCAATTGAATCAGAGCAGATGAAAGAGAACATGGACCACTTCCATGTTGGAGATACGGTGAAGGTGTACTTCACGATCCGCGAGGGAGATAAAGAGCGCGTACAGGTATATGAAGGACTGGTTATTGCGTTCAAAAATGGTGGAATCCGTAAAACATTCACCGTACGAAAGAATTCATACGGAGTTGGTGTGGAGCGTGTATTCCCAGTACATTCCCCTCGTATTGAGAAGATTGAAGTAGTTCGACGTGGTCGGGTACGCAGAGCTAAGCTCTACTATATCCGCTCCAAGGTGGGTAAGGCGGCGAAGGTGCCTGAACTCATCGTGAAGAGAAGATAACCGCAGTAGCGGCATCATATGAGAGGACGGGGGCTGCGGCAACCGTCCTTTTCCATGATTAGCGAATGGTAACCGTTTGTTTTTCGTGGAGAAGGAATCCACTGCATGGATCAAAAACAGGAACATTCCGGGGCACCGAATACAGGAAAACGATCTCGAAAGGGCGATGGAGGCCGGCGACGGAGACGAAAGAGTCAAAAGTCGGCGAAACCGGAACAGAAGAAACAGAGACCTGAACACAAACACCCGCAAATCGTGGTACCTCGCGTACAGGAACCCGTGCCGGTATGCGCTATCTGTAATAAGCCGATAGAGGCCATTGCTCAGGCAATTTGCGGACCTGAACCCAACTCCTTCAACCACTTCGATTGTGTGTTGCGCAAAATTGCCGATGATGAGCACCTCCAGCCGCATCAGAAAGTATCGTATATCGGGAGAGGCACGTTTGCGGTTATCGAAACCGATTCAGAGGGAAAATTTGTTATCATCAAACGGATACCCTATGAATCTCCGGAAACCTTTGCCGGTATGAAACGGTACGTGGAGGAGCAGAAGCGATGAGTGATACCACAAGAAAAATTCGTGCGATGCTTCCGGGTACGTTTGATCCACCGACGAATGGACATCTGAATTTAATTGAGCGGTCGGCACAGCTGTTTGACTCGCTTGATGTGGTTGTTGCCGATAATATCAGCAAACAGTGTTTATTCAGTGCAGATGAACGGATGGAGATGCTCAGTGAGCTTCTCGCTCCCTATGACAACGTTCGAGTCGTTTCATATCGTGGTCTGGTAGTTGAATATGCACGGAAAGAACATATCACGGTGATGGTGCGCGGAGTGCGTGCATTAGTAGACTTTGGCTATGAATTTGAATTGGCTATGACCAACAAACAGTTGAATCCTGAATTAGAGGTTCTGTTTATGCCCACCGATCCTACTTACTTTGTCCTTCGCTCATCGGCAATCAAGGAAATGGCTTCCTTCGGTGCTGATGTCAGTAAGATGGTTCCTAACATGGTGGCAAAACTGTTACAGAAAAAAATCAAGTTATTGACATAAAAGCCCGAGGTTGTTGACATAAACAGGGCTATTCGTTATGATCCAGAAAGCATATTTTTGAATGAAGAGGTAGATACATGGCTGTACCAAAACATAAGAGTTCTAAGGCGAGAGCAGCTTCACGGAAAGCGGCGAATATGCGGCTTGCCACACCCACACTGTCTGTATGTGGAACCTGTGGGAATATGGTGGTTCCTCATCGTGTTTGTCCGAAGTGCGGTTTTTACCGGGGCAAGCAGGTCATCGACACAGAGGATATGGCATAAAAGCCGGTAAGCAGGAGGAATAGAATGGATACAAATACCGTTTTTGAGAAAGTAAAGAGCCTGATTGCAGAAAAGCTGGAAATTGAAGAGAGTAAGATTACTCTTGATGCTTCATTTAGAAAAGATCTGGGTGCTGATAGTCTCGATACCTATGAACTGGTCTACGCAATTGAAGAAGAGATGGGAGTTTCCATTCCGGATGAAAAAGCAAACGAGTTTGAAACAGTTCGGGATGCAGTAGATTTCCTTGCTAAGACAGTAAAATAACTTAGCTGAATATGTCCGTTTTTCCTAAAACAGTGACGTATGGTAAAGCTCCTGGAATCTCTTCCGAGAGAAAACGGGAGCTTTCCTTATTTCAAAAACAAGCTGATATAAAATTCAAGAATCTCGAGCTGTTGAATCTTGCCTTCTGCCATCGGTCCTTCGCCAATGAGAGTAGTGTAGATATTGACAATAATGAACGTCTTGAGTTCCTTGGAGACAGTGTCCTTGGACTTATCGTTGCCAATTGGCTATTTCTCAATCTACCAGATTCTGATGAAGGAGATTTTTCCCGTATCAAGTCCTTTGTGGTAAGCGAAGAGAGCCTTGCCGGCATTGCTAGGAAACTGCGTGTCGATAATTTTATCCTCATCGGTAAAGGGGAGGAATTTTCCGGGGGGCGCACGAAAAAGGCCCTGTTAGCCGACTGTATGGAAGCCATCTTTGGAGCCTACTTTCTGGATTCCGGATTCAGAGCAGCAACAGAATTGATACAGCATCTCTTGGTTCCTGAAATACATAAGGTGCTGGCAAATAAGCATCGTAAGGATTATAAGACACTGTTACAGGAATATGTTCAGAAACGGTATAAAACCTACCCACGCTATGAGGTAGCAAAGAAAACCGGACCGGAACATGACAATACCTTCTGGGTAAAAGTATTAGTGCAGAAAAAAGTATTCGGGCCTGCACCGGGAACAAATAAAAAAGAAGGGGAACAGGCGGCAGCCAAGCTTGCATATGAAGAACTCGTTGGGCCCTAATGTTCCTGCGGTTCCTTGATGCGGATAGTATAAAAATTCTGTGCAATTGTGCTAAGTGTTTCCACGGTATTCTGATGCGGGTCGTCGAGCACTGTTTCAAGTAACTGATTGAGAATGATCCCCATAGTGGGACCTTTTGGTATACCGAGTGCCGCAAGATCGTTTCCATTTATAGCTAGATCTTTAATCGAGAGTGCAGTACTTTCCTGCAGCACGTCTGCAATGCGCTGCTTCAATGCTAATATCTGCTGGGGACGTTGTTGATGATCGGTAGCCATCTGGTCTGCAAGACGTAACATAAATACATCTTCAAGGGCATGTTTCCCCACCCGTTTTACAAATCTTCTCACTGCTCCGTCACTCCAATCGGGAGTGTAATGAAACATGTGATTGTTTATGAGGTTGATCACCGTTGATTTTTCATCGTTGGAAAATTTTAATCGGCTGAGGATATTCTGGGCCATTTTTGCCGAGAGAGCTTCGTGGCGATGAAAGGTCACTTCTCCATCATCGGCCATACGTTTTGTTTCGACTTTTCCTATATCATGCAGGAGGGCGGCAAGGCGTACCAGTGGACGATGACGGGGTACCGCATCACAGGCAGCAATGCCATGATGCATAACATCCAGTTGATGAGCTCCTTTCTGGGCCACTTGATCACCCTGGGAAAGTTCCGGGAGTATCACCGCAAGAGCGCCGCAGGCATGCAGAGCTAAAAATCCCTGAGAAGGAATCGGTGATTCAAGTATCTTCAGTAATTCTGTGCGTATTCGTTCTCCCGAAACGTATCGGAGATGAGTAGCCAGATCCGCCATTGCTGCTGCCGTATCCGATTCAATGGAAAAACCGAGTTGTGCAGCAAAACGGCAACCACGCAGAATACGCAGAGCATCTTCTGAAAACCGTTTGTGAGGATCCCCGATAGCACGTATGATCCGCTGTTCGATATCTTCTTTTCCCTTATGATAATCGATGATACTGCCTGTTATGGCATCGGCTGCAAGTGCATTCATGGTAAAATCCCGTCTTTTGAGGTCTTCGGCAAGGGATCGGACAAAATGCACGGTATCAGGATGGCGGCGATCGGTGTATCCGGCTTCCGTCCGAAATGTCGTAACCTCAAATGATGATCCCTGGAAAAGGACTGTCACTGTTCCATGTTGAATACCAGTGGGGATGACCGAACGAAAAAGCTTCATTACCTGCTGGGGTTCTGCATCTGTAGTAAAATCGTAATCAGTATTCAAGCGGTTCAAAAGAAAATCGCGAACGGCACCGCCTACGATGTAGAGACAGTAGCCTGCGTTAGAGAACCGCGTGGCGAACGCATGTACAATACGGGGTACGGGGAATTCAGTCATGACCGTATGCTAATGACTGGATGAACCGACTGTCAATACAGATTGCATATAACGGCTAAAATGACTATAGTTTACCCCATGGGCAGAGAGAATACTGCCTGATTTCTACATGGTGAGGAGTTTCTGCATGTTTAACCCGGTTGATCCGAAAACTGATTTCCCAAAGATGGAAGAGCGAATCCAGCAATTCTGGGAGGATAATGCTATCTACCAGAAGTCGGTGGAAAACAGAAGTGCTGACAATGAGTACGTCTTTTATGATGGACCGCCGTTTGCCACTGGACTTCCCCATTTCGGCCATCTGGTTCCGGGAACTATCAAGGATTTGTATCCTCGTTATCAGACGATGAAGGGCAAACGGGTGAATCGGCGTTTTGGATGGGATTGTCACGGACTGCCGGTTGAATATGAAATAGAAAAATCACTAAATATCTCCGGTCATAAAGCGGTCGAGGAATACGGTGTTGCCCAGTTTAACGAACAGTGCAGATCCATCGTACTTCGGTATACATCCGAATGGAAAGCCACGATCAATCGTATGGGACGCTGGGTTGATTTTGAACATGGGTATCGAACTATGGATACCGATTATATGGAGTCAATCTGGTGGGTATTCAAAACGTTGTATGAACGCGGAATGATTTATGAAGGATACAACATTCTTCCCTACAGTCCCGCTCTTGCCACACCGCTATCTAATTTTGAAGTGAATCTTGGCGGGTATCAGGATGTTGTAGATCCTGCGGTAACGGTACGCTTCAAAGTCGATAATCTTGATGACACCTATTTCCTTGCATGGACCACCACTCCGTGGACATTGCCTTCCAATCTCGCCCTGGCACTCGGACCTGATATCACCTATGTAAAAGTCAAGGATCTGGAGGAAGGAGTCTACTATATCCTAGGAGAGGACCGGTTGAACCATTACTATCATGATCTGCAAACCTATGAAATAGTACACCGGTATCAGGGTCACGAACTTGCCGGTATGCGTTATGAGCCCTTGTTTCCTTTCTTTGCTCATCTCAAGGATCAGGGAGCCTTTGTGACGGTCCTAGGTGATTATGTAACGGTGGAAGATGGGTGTGGTATTGTTCATACTGCTCCTGGATTCGGCGAGGATGATTATCAGGTACTCAAGGGAACGGGAATTCCGGTTGTCTGCCCCATTGATGATGATTGCAAATTTACCGCAGAAGTTCCTCTGTGGGAAGGTACGTTTGTCAAGGATGCCGACGCCTCGATTATCACCTATCTGAAAGAGGAGGGGAAGCTGGTCAAAAAAGAAAATTATCTGCACAGCTATCCCTTCTGCTACCGAACCCATAAGCCGCTGATCTATCGCGCTATGGCCTGTTGGTATGTTGATGTCACGAAATTGAAAAGTTCCATGCTTGCCGCAAACGACCAGATTACCTGGATGCCATCTCACTTGAAACACGGCCGATTCGGTAAATGGCTTGAAGGAGCCCGCGATTGGGCTATCAGCCGAAATCGTTTCTGGGGAAATCCTATTCCGGTATGGAAGTGTGATGGATCAGATTATGTTGAGGTTATCGGTTCTATTGATGAACTTGAGCAAAAGAGTGGTGTTCGCGTTACTGATCTGCATAAACACTATGTCGATGAAATCACGTGGGAAAGCCCCGATGGAAAGGGAACAATGCATCGTATCCCTGATGTACTGGATTGTTGGTTTGAATCGGGATCTATGCCGTATGCACAGAATCACTATCCCTTTGAAAATAAAGAATTTGTTGAAGAACACTTTCCCGCTGACTTTATTTGCGAAGGACTCGATCAGACCCGTGGCTGGTTCTATACGCTGGTGATCATGGGTGCTGCGCTCTTTAATAAGCCGGCATTCTATAACTGTGTCACTAATGGAATTGTGTTGACCGCCGATGGGAAGAAGATGTCAAAATCGCTGAAGAACTACAGCGATCCCATGGAGATTGTCGATCAGTACGGTGCAGATGCTCTGAGATTTGCTCTGATGAACAGCGCGGTAACCCGTGCAGAAGATTTAAAATTCTCCGAGGATGGGGTAAAAGATGTCTTGAAAACGCTCATCATTCCCCTTTGGAATGCGTATTCATTCTTCGTTACCTATGCCAATATCGATGGCTATGAACCTGGTGAAACACCGTTTGACCAGCTCGATAATCCGATGGATCGCTGGATTGTCTCGTTAAGTGAATCGTTAGTGCAGGAAGTCACTGAAGCCTGGGATCATTATGAGACCCAGCGGGGCTGTTCTGCTTTGGTAACGTTCCTGGATTCCCTGAACAACTGGTACATCCGCAGAAGCCGACGCCGATTCTGGCGTTCAGAGAATGATACGGATAAAAAGAAGGCCTACGATACCCTCTATCGGGTTTTAATGATCTTTGTGCAGAGTGCAGCTCCTGTGATTCCCTTCACCACAGAGGAAATTTATCGTAATCTGAAGACGGATACAATGATTGAGTCAGTGCATCTGAGTGATTTTCCCACCTATGATGCATCACAGCGAGATACTGCTCTGGAGCGAAAAATGGCGGTAACCCGGCAGGCGGTTACGATGGGAAGAGCACTTCGCAGTGCACACAATCTGAAAATTCGTCAGCCGTTAAAACAGGTGTTCTTAGTAACCCGCGATCCCGAGGAACGGAAGATTCTCGATGTTATGCAGGATATCATCGAAGAGGAACTGAATATTAAAAATATCTCCATTCAGGCAGATGAAAGCAATATGGTAACCTATCAGGCAAAGGCGAATTTCAAAGTGCTCGGAAAGCAGTTGGGCAAGCATATGAAAGATGTTGCCGCAAAGATCCAGGTACTTGAAAGTGATGAAATCGCTCAATTGCTTGAGGGCAATAAGATTCATATTGCCTACGCAGAGGGGACGATCTCCGTCGGAGTGGATGATGTCGTGATTCAGCGAACAGAACGGGAGCACATGCGTGTATTGAATGAGGGACAGCTGACGGTCGGTTTTGATACAGAAATCACCCACGACCTGCTGCTCGAAGGGATTGCCCGTGATATCGTACGGGCGGTACAGAATCTGCGTAAAGAACAGGGATTTGATGTCTCCGACCGGATAGCACTTTCAGTTTATGGAGATGAGCTTGTGCAGGAAACCTATGAGCAGTTTGGCTCGTACATTGCCAATGAGACCTTGGCAGACACCATGATCTTCACGGAAGATCAACAGGCTCAGGAAGTTCCCTGTGGGGATACCGTCGCACATATCTGGGTGGAAAAACGGTAATCGGTATGTACGGGCAAAGGAACACGATACCGTTGCTGCTTGTCTGCTGTATCGTGCTTACCACTGCCATTTCCTGTGTACATCGCCCCTTTGGTGATGACTATTACTTTCAGGCGATGGGTGCTGATCAGGAAGTTGTGGTCACGATGGATCTCTCAGATCCACATCGGCTTCCTGCTCCCCTGCCTGCATCGTTTACCGCATTGTTGTCGCGAGTGAACCGTGTCTCCGTTGCACTGTACGATCCAAAAGGGTATTCGGATGAGACTGAGGTACTTACCGCTCAGGATCTTGCCGCTTATGAATACTACGGGGCATTAGAGGGGAATATCCCTGCCTTCCTTACTAATAGTATGCTGCTGTGGGACGATCAGTGGCAGAAAATAGAAGAAGATACCGTCCGGTATTATCGCAATGAGACACTGGGACTTGATGTGTACGCACCTACGCGGGGATTATTACTCTTTGCCAGCGATAATTACCTGCAGGCGTACCAGAAGACGTGGAAAGATCGAGTCACCCGCATTCCGAAGTCCCTTGCCGATCGCATGGCAAACTCCCTTTTCGGTTTTTATATCGCCAGTCCGCAGGCAATGATTGATGTAGGAATAGCTCTGCCGAAAACAGCGATTATGCAAAGTGCCTCCCTGTTGTTTGTCATTGAAGAACAGCACGACGGTCAGCTGACTCTGGGAGGGATTATTACCATGAAAAGTGAGAAACTGGCAAACTCTCTTTCCATTCTGCTAAAAAGTTCGTATATTTCTGATAAGCGAAGAAAAGGGGAACCGCTTGGGGACCTGACCGACCTGTTTGTTCGAGAAGATGACGCTGTTTATATTCAGGGGATGGAACTTTCTCAGAGCCAGTTTGATCAATTCTCCCGGCTGTTCGGTTCGCTTGTATCACTTCCTGCAGGAGAGTAACACAACTATGCCACATTATGACTACCGGTGTGATGCATGCAATTATGAGTTTGAAGTCGAGCAGCGTATGTCTGATGAACCGTTAAAACAGTGTCCACGATGTAATCAACCGATTCATCGGATCTTTTCGGCCAGTGCGGTCATATTCCACGGTGATGGGTTCTACAGTACCGATACCCGAAAGAAAGCATCTACAGAAACTTCATCATAAAGACAAAGATTCTGTTTCAGCCACAGCCTTCTCAAGGAGAGATTCAATCCCCATTGCAGCGAAGTCTTGAATAAGTTCTTCACGATCAGGACGTACCAAAGGGTGTTTGGGACTGAAGATCGTACAGCAATCTTCATACGGAAGAATCGATGTCGTGTAGGTACCGATTTCCTTGCTGATCGTAATAATTTCCCCTTTGTCCATACCGATGAGCGGCCGGAATACGGGAAGATCGGAGATGCTGTCGGTGAAGGCAATACTCTCAAGTGTCTGTGATGCCACCTGACTCAATGATTCACCGGTGACTATTGCTGCACAGTTATGCATTTTTGCCAGCATATTCGCAATGCGCATCATACAGGCCCGCATTAGCAGGGTATTCTTCTCTTCATGGCTATGTTTTCGGATATGAAGCTGTACGTCGGTGAATGGAACGATATGGAGAGTGATTCCACTGAGATAGCAACTGATAATCCGAGCCAGTTCGACTACTTTTTCTTTAGCCTCATCGGAAGTGTAGGGGTAGGTGTGAAAATAGACAGCTTCCTGTCGCAATCCGCGCTTTGCCATCCGATACCCGGCAACTGGACTGTCGATGCCACCGGAAAGCATGAGCATGCCTCGTCCTGCAGTCCCTACAGGAAGTCCTCCCGGACCCGATTCTGGTGAGGCGAAGAGATATGCCCGGTCTCGGATTTCGACCCGGACTACGGTGTCGGGATGGTGAACATCAACGGTTAAGTGAGGATGGGCTTCAAGTATCTGGTGACCGATATCACCCGAGATATCGTATGACTGGAGCGGGAAGGTTTTATCCGATCGGACGGTCTCTACTTTGAAGGTGGCCGTTCGCTTTTGGAAAGCCGCATCTGCTGCAATGGCGAGCGCTGTCTCCCGAATCGCATCCATCTGTTTTGCACAGGTATAGGCACGGGAAAATCCCACAACACCGAAGGTGGTGCCGATGGCCTCTCTGATCTGTTGTTCGGGTGCTGCAGCA
This sequence comes from uncultured Spirochaetaceae bacterium, assembly GCA_964482325.1. GTDB lineage: Bacteria > Spirochaetota > Spirochaetia > Sphaerochaetales > Sphaerochaetaceae > CAYZJV01. The sequence continues at coordinate 16,649 of CAYZXD010000011.1, forward strand.
TCGATGGAGATGAACAGTCTCCCTTTCTGTTTTTTGAACACACTTGAGTAGGGTCGCAACTTATATTTGATATTATCCTTAAGCTTTTTCTCAAAAAATCCCCGGTTCTGCTTTTTAAGAGATATTTCTCCGAGGCGTACGAGATACAATACAGTTTTCATACAGTTATTTCCTTCTTATGGATTTGATGGTGTGTACTTCTCTGATGAGCGCTTCGCATAACAGATCGATCTGGTCCTGTTCGGTATCGACACCAAACGAGATGCGGATGGCGCTATCGGATTCACGCGGGGAAAATCCGTTGTGTACTAACAGGTTTTTTGCTCCCTTCGGTGCATTGTTGGAACAGGCAGAACCACTCGATACACAAAATCCCTGATCATATAAGATGCGGGTTAATACCTCCGAGGGAACTCCCGGTGCGGCGATAGTGACTATCGATGGGGCAATATCAGAACGTTCAGTACTCAACGGACTCAGCATATGTACCATCTCGTGATGGTCAGCAAGGAGGTGTTCCAAATGTGCTCGTAAGTGGTGCAGATGCTGAAGCGTGGTATCAAGGTCTTCAGTGGTCCCAGCAAGTGCAGCGTTCATCGCTGCGATAGCAGCGAGATGTTCTGTCCCGGGGCGTATACCCGATTCCTGACCACCTCCCCGGCTGAGAGCCTCAACACCTGGTGATCTGAGATAGAGCATTCCGGTTCCTCGGGGTCCCTTGAATTTATGCGCACTGAATGCCGCAGAATCGATGTCGAGCTGCGCCAATGACCAGCTTATTTTACCTACTGCCTGAACTGCATCACAGTGGAAGTGTACGTGTTTCCCTGTCTTCTGCTCATGCGATCTGATGATAGCACTCAATGTGGGAATATCCTGCACGGTACCGAGTACATTATTGACCAGCATGATGCTCACTAGCTGAGTGTTTTCCGTCAGCGCATCAGAGAGTTCCTGTGGATCGATGTATCCCCGGTAGGCATTAAGAATTACCACCTCAAAACCAAAGGTAGTGAGCAATCGTTGATATTGGAGCACCGAATCATGTTCCAAGGCACTCAAGATAATGCGTCCCGGATTACGTTTCCATAACAGCGACTGCAAGACAATGCCGTTGCTCTCCGTGGCTCCTGAAGTATAGTGTATCTGATCGGCAGAAACTCCCAGTAATGCCGCACTGTGTTTTCGTTCATGATCAAGAGCCTTTGCTGCGGCAATTCCCTCTTTATGAAGTGATGAGGGATTGCCTCGATAGCTGAGTGCCGTATGCTCATATGCACGCAGGGCTTGATCGCTGATAGGCGATGTGGCAGCCCAGTCGAAGTAGTATACATTCATGGGCTCATCATGGTCCAAAATGGGCCCTTTGACAAGGACCTGCCTTGTTTCTCTCTCCTTTTTCAGAGTATAACGAGATATGCAAAAGTTGTTTACCTGTACCCTGTCTGAACGAAAAACTGAAGTTTTTACTTTGGAAGATCCTACTGAGATAGCCCGACAGTATCCTCAAGCCCTTTGGGTATGTGATACCCATACACAACCGTTTCTCCCTGATCAGGTTCACTTTGTGGTGCTGGCAAGTGGTGAAACAGCAAAAACCTGGGCGAGTATCGAATTGATTATCCGAAAGGCACGCGAAGCCTCGTTGGCTCGGGATGGTCGTCTTATTGCCTTTGGCGGTGGAGTGGTTTGTGATCTGACCGCCTTCGCTGCTTCGATATACATGCGTGGGTGCCATCTTACTCTCGTACCGACCACACTCCTTGCCATGGTTGATGCTTCTCTGGGCGGAAAGACAGCTATTGATCTGCTTGGTGCAAAAAATCTGGTAGGAACATTCTATCCGGCAGAGCATCTCATGATCTGTACGCCGCTGTTGCACAGTCTCAATGACACAGAATTTTTCAATGGACTTGGAGAAGTATTAAAGCATGCGCTGCTCGCTCAAGATACTACGCTGTACCAATTTCTGACCGAGCACCAGATGGCAGTGGAACAACGGGATTCAGATGTCCTTGATACCATGATTCGGCTCTCTCTTATGGTGAAACAGTCGTATATCGAACGTGATCCAACCGAACAAAGGGGTATCCGCGACGCACTGAATCTTGGTCATACGTTTGCTCATGCATTGGAATCGGTAGGAAACATGGTGGAATTCAGCCATGGGCAGGCTGTAGCATGGGGGGTGATCCGCGCCCTTGAAGCAGGTGTGGCTCAATCAATCACGCCAAAACCATTTGCCCATCTGTATCGATCGTTGTTTGATCAATACCATTTTGCTACCGATGGGAAAGTGGCAGATATACCTCGTTTTATGCAGGCATTGGCATCTGATAAAAAACGAAAGGGCAATGAGGTGCGCTTTATTCTGATGGAAGGGCAGGGCAAACATGTGAGTGTTCCACTTCCAAAATCGTTAATTCATCAGGTGATCAGTTAGGCATCAAAGAGTTTAAGGTGATGTTCGAAAGCCTTTTTTGCCAGTCTGAGTTCCTGCGGAAAATTTGTCCGGTCTATCTCATCAACGAGTTGCCCGAGTGCATACAAGGATGAATCGAGTGCCTCAAATGCATTACGCTTGCTGGTAAATCGATAGATTCCGTTTCCCTGCGCATCCAGCGTGATGAACCCAAGCTGTCGTGATTTCTTCTTGAGACGGCACAAGGCGAGAATCCAGTACAGGTTATCGATCAGCGGACGCGGTTCTCCTGCAGTGAAAATCCCTGCAGGTGGCGAGTCAAGAATCCCTTTATCGGTATCGATTTTCCCATGTAATTCTATTATAGAAAAGAATTTGTCACCATAATGGATATAGTGATCATGATAGAAAACGGTGGCTGGGAAATTCTTCGGACGCCGATTCGCACTTGCATGTGCCCGGGCAAGATATTCAAGGTCTTCAAGAGGAATCACGGCAAGTTTTCGTTTTCCTTTTGCTGCAGATATCAGCGGGTAATCACGTTTGTACACATGAATCTGCTGAGAGGTTCTCTCAGAACTTTTCAGTATCTGTCGCGTTTCCCGATCTCTTCGCTTCGGGGATTGCAATCCCATCAATCGACTGCTTAAATCGGGAGCTATACTATCGAGCCACTGTTTTTTCAAGGGAGATACCGTACGAGCATACATTCTGCTAGTCTGTACTATTTCTCCCGCAAGAAGGAACTGCGGGAGCTCCTTAAACCATGCAGATCCCGGATGAATAAATATCTGATCAGCCGTGAGACTCTTGTACATCGATCGTTTTGTCCTTATGCAGACATACTGCAGCAATCCAGCTGCCAGACAACACAGATAATCCTGTATTGAACCTCCATGGCTGATGGGCATACCCATATCACTCACAATCTCTGCAAGCTGTTCTACTACATGATGGATTTCCACCATGGAAGGATAATCAAGATAGTGTTCTTTACAGTATTTTTGTCTCGCTTCTGCAGAGGGAAGAGACCGAACATGTCGGTAGAGATGTAAATAAGAGATAAAGTCTCCCTGTTCACTATTAAATTGCTGATGAGCCTGTCGAGCTGCATCTTCTGACCCGGGAGGGAGGACAAACGGTGTTTTCGATGATAGAAATGCTACCGCAATGAGTACTTCTTCCATCACATTCGGATAGTGTAGCATAGCTTCGACCACGACACGCGAGTGTCGGGGCAGCAGAGGGAATCGGACCATATGTTCCCCGATTGCAGTGAGCTTGCGATCATCCGAGATCGCATCAATAAAACGAAGGGTTTCTTCTGCACTGGCAATCGCACTCGATTTCGGACGAGTGATAAAGGGGAATCCTTCATAATCCCGGATGCCAAGTTCACTCATCCGTAAGACTACTTCAGAAAGATCGGTACGGAGAATTTCCTCAAGGCCGAATGCTTCACGCTGCTCGTAATCCTGACGGCTGTAGAGACGGATACAGACACCGGGAGCCGTCCTTCCTGCCCGACCGGCACGTTGTTCACAGGAACTGCGACTAATCGGAAGGCTCACGAGTGAACTGGTGAAATTTTTCTGATGATAATAGTTGATTTTTGCAATTCCAGAATCTATGACGGTGGTAATTCCATCAATGGTGACACTGGTCTCTGCAATATTGGTAGCAATGACTACCTTGGTTTTCCCTTTTGGCGTGGGAATAAAGACCCGCTCCTGTTCTTCCTTCGATAGTCGCCCGAATAAGGGAAGTACCATCAATGATTTACTCAATGAACTGGAAAGCAGGCGTTGCATGCACGTTTTGATATCGAACTCGCCGGGAAGGAAGATCAGGATATCGCCAGAAGGTTTTTTTGCCTGTTTTGCCACAGTATCGACAATGGTGTCAAATAACTCATCTGATTGATCTGGATGTTTCAGCGGTCGATACTGGATATCTACGGGATGGATGCGCGCATCGATGCTGATAATCGGTGCACCATTGAAGAATTCGCTGAAAATACGGGTATTAATCGTCGCTGATGAGACAATCACCTTGAATTCGGGTCGCTCAACTAGAATTCGCTTGAGCAATCCCAGGACAAAATCGATATTGAGGCTCCGCTCATGTGCTTCGTCAACAAGCATCACTGAATACTGTGAGAGCAATGGGTCAGCCTTCAATTCCATCAGGAGAATACCATCGGTCATCACTTTGATACGAGTAGCAGGACCAGTACTATCGTTGAAACGCATTTTGTATCCAACAAAACCACTTGTATCATCAAGTTGTTTTGTGATGAAGTCTGTTACGGAAAGGGTTGCAATACGCCTTGGCTGTGTGACTCCCACGATTGCCTTGTCGGTATAACCGGCTTCATGAAGAATTAACGGGAGCTGGGTAGTTTTTCCTGATCCCGTTGGACTTTCCACCACGATCACTTGATGCTGGTCAAGTGCCGCGAGTATTTCTGAACGGTGTTGATACACCGGCAGATGGGTCATGGTGAACACAGGTACTCCCGTTTCAGATAATCGATCACCTCATCGGCAGTGAGATTTGGGTGATCAATACGCTTGCTCAGTTCTCTGAGTGTACACGTCTGATGCGCAATATCCTCATCAGTAAGTAAAATAGCATACGGTATCCGCTGCTGCTCTGCGTATTTGAACTGTGCGCCGATTTTTCGCTCTGCCAGATAGATATCACACCTGATTCCACCTTTTCGCAGTGCCCCAGCGAGCTGATGACTATACGATCGGTATGATTCATTCTGATTGAGAATAATGACATCACTTGATGCTGTATCCTGAATCAGCGGATGATCAAGTTCCTCCAGAGCTGCTAACAGTCTGTCGAGTCCTATGGAAGAACCCACTCCCGGAAGGTGTTCTGATGTGTATAACGAGGCAAGATCATTGTAGCGTCCCCCCGAACACACCGATCCGATCGCTGGCAGGTCGTCCAGAAATGTTTCGTATACTACCCCGGTATAATAATCAAGGCCCCGGGTGATCGAAAGATCGAGCGTGAATGACTGAGCGATGCCCAAAGCCTCCAACAGGGAAAACAGTGTGTGCAACCTTTTTGTATGAACACGTTCACCACCGGCAATCGTTCCAAGATGATCAATAACTGCATGGACATCTCCTGCAGTATCTGTTTCGATGTATCCAAGTATAGCTTGAGCATTCTCACTATTCCCGGTGATTTCGGTCAGCTGCATACTCACTGCTTCAGATCCGATTTTTCTCAACTTATCGACAGTCCTGAGGATCTCTACCGCATGATTTTGCACCCCGATATGGGTAAGAAATGCATTAAACAATCCGCGATGAGCTACATGAATAGTAAAACGATCCAGACCCAATGCGCGAAGGGCGCTGTGCATCATACTGAGAATTTCCACATCGGCATAGGCTGAATCATTTCCCACGATATCAAAATCACACTGATAGAATTCACGGTACCGACCCCGTTGCGGATTCTCTCCCCTCCACACTTTTGCGATATGGTATCGTTTGAACGGCAGTGGCACCTCATGCAGATGTCCTGCCATAAACCGGGCGAAAGGTACGGTGAGATCAAATCGGAGTGCAACATCGCGACCACCATTATCAGCAAAGTGAAATATCTGTTTGTCTGTTTCTCCTCCACCTTTTCCCAGCAGTACTTCAGTATATTCAAGAACTGGCGTATCAATAGGAACAAATCCGTGGAGAGAAAAATCATGTTCAAGTGAAGCAATGACTTGCTTCCTAATCATTTCCTGTGCGGGTAGGGCATCTCTGAAGCCTTTGAGTACTTTCGGTTGAATCATGCGGACAAGCTCCTGTTGCATTTTTAAATCAGATAGTATACACCATATAATGTAAACAAATCCTCAGGAAACTGCAATAAGCCTGTATGGGACGCTACAGATGTTGATACGCTACAAGAAAGAACAGGATGGGTCGAGTGTTCCCGTCGCAGAGATTTATACCGAAAAAGAACATGCCATAGATCCACGCGAGATTGATGCAGACGCCGTCTGGACGGTAAGGAAACTGAAACAGAGTGGGGCTGAAGCATATATTGTCGGTGGAGCAGTACGAGATTTGCTTCTGGGAAGAAAGCCAAAAGATTTCGATATTGCGACAAGTGCAACCCCCCGGCAAGTACAGAAACGGTTCTGGAATGCACGTATTATCGGCAAACGATTCAAACTGGTGCATCTGATTTTCAAAGACAAAATCCTGGAAGTTTCCACCTTTCGTTCTGGTGACGATGGATCAGAAGAAGGGTCTTCGATTTATGGCACTATCGAACAGGATGCAAAAAGACGGGATTACGGCATCAATGCACTTTATTACGATCCTACGGTAGGTCAGTTGCTTGATTTTAATCACGCAATGCGTGATTTTAAAAAGAAACGTATTCGTTCAATACTCCCCCTCGATTCTTCATTTATCGAAGATCCGGTCCGCATGATCCGAGCGATAAAGTATTCGGTAACTACCGGCTTTTCTCTTCAGTTTGATGTGCGCAGAGCGATTCGAAAACATGCCAAAGAGCTTGCACGTGTATCAAGTTCCCGCCTCACCGAGGAAATAACGAAAATTCTCTGTTCTGGAGACTCAGCTGCAATTATCCAGATGCTGCAGCAATATCGCCTTTTGCGGTATCTGCTTCCCTGCGTCAGCGTCTTCTCCCGTATGCATGAAGTATATGCCTCGCTTGCTTCGCTTGATGAAGCAGTAAAGCAGGTGAAAGCAGATAAACAGGCTTCAGGTGAAGACATGAAGGCGAAAATGTTTGCTGCTCTGGTTCGACCGATTATTGTCTATCCCGATATCGAGCTCGATGCAGAACAGACATTTCGTGAGATGTATAGTCAGGTAAAAACATTAATCAGTCCGATGACTCCGCCGAATTATGATGTAGAACGCTCTGCTTTTTTCTTACTTGAACAGCAAGGCATTGCCGTCCCCAGCAGTTGTCTGAAGGCACGACGTCCCATCAGACAGCCGGGAAGTATGGGGTTTCGGGCAAAGAAACAACGGCGGAGTGATACCGCGCGTAAGATCAAAAAGAGTACGCATCCACAGAATAAAGGGAGTTCGCGATCACATCGCAAATCGAATCAGAAAGGTTCTTAAGCCCACTCCTCGATTTCGATATTCACTCCCGAGACAAAAATACCACCATACTTCTCCAGAGAGTCTGCAATATATTCCTGCAGGTCTGCGAGGGTTGTCGATATCTGGTGCTTCATGGGTACGCGCAGTTTTACCGTAAGATGATATCCTTCGGGCTCGATCTTCATGCCGACCTTTTTTACTTTGATCATGTGATCAAACTCGTCAAGGCAGTGGATGACCATCTGGGTAAGTGCTGCTTCACTCATCGTAATTTTGCCGTATTTGCTAAATTCAGGACGGACAATAGTTTTTTCGTATGCTCGTTGTTTCTTCCAGGGGAGTTTGGCTTTGTTTTTAAAAAATACCCGCATGGAATCATACACAATCTGCGGATAATTTCGTGTGATCTCAATCGTGGGAACCGGGATGACATGTTTCCCTTCAGAGAATCGAATCCGCATCGCCATCTCGATTTCCTCTTTTGAAGCGATATCTTCAATACGGAATATTCGTTCCGGCTCAGGAAGTTTCAACCGGGTAGCTATCTTGTGGACCATTTTTTCTGAGGTTCCAATGATCAGCAGGCGATGATACTTCTCCTTCTGCAGCGCTACCATCGTTTCTCGCTGATGATCATCTTCATCAAAGAGTGCGGTCCGTACGGCGGTAAGAAAGTTCTGCTCACGTTTTGCCGAACGTCCGGCTATGATCCGGTCGCCGCGTATGAGTAGTCCATCATCGATGATCAAATCTATATTGTGCTTTTCGGCAACCAATTTGGAGCGAAAACTCTTGCCGGTACCACTTCTCCCAACAAGAGCATAAACTTTAACTCCCTTTAATTTCCAAAAAGCATAACGGAATATGCGGTTCATATTTACTGTTATACAGGTTTTCCTGTAAGATATGAAGACAATTTGCATAAGAACCTTGTATTTCCCCTATCAGAGGGATCGTTTTATCGTGTCTTGAACACAAAGGAGTAGCACAGCATGGAGAGAATACCTACGTTCCGAAAGGGTGGGGTGCATCCCGACGACAAGAAGGTATTGAGTAACGGACAGGCAATTGAACGATTGCCCATGCCTCAGGAACTGTTGGTTCCACTCTCTCAACATCTTGGGGCCCCAGCAACACCGTTAAAAGCCAAAGGCGATACCGTCACCATCGGAGAGAAAATTGGAGAAGCTTCCAGCTTCATTTCAGCCAATATTCATGCTCCAGTTCAGGGGACGATCACCGATATCAGAAAGGTGACCCTTGCAAACAGCGTGATCACCGATGCGTTTATCATCACTCCTGATGCTGAACAGCCGAGCGATACCTGGACCGAGCAACCCTACGACGAGCTCTCAGCTCGAGAACTCCTTGATATCGTGAAGGAGATGGGTGTAGTCGGTACCGGTGGAGCTACGTTCCCGACCCATGTAAAACTTTCTGTACCGAAAGGGAAACGTGTCGAGGCTTTGGTAGTCAACGGTGTTGAATGCGAGCCGTACCTCACTGCAGATCATCGGCTTATGCTGGAACAGACCGACTTGGTCCTGCGTGGAATCATGATAGCAGCTCGTATCACCGATCCGAAAAAAATCATTATCGGTGTAGAGAATAACAAGAAGGATGCTATCAGGAAGCTCCGTGAGGTGATTGCTGCGAATTCCTATCCCATACTGGTTACTCCGCTCAAGGTTAAATATCCTCAGGGCGATGAGAAACAATTGTTGAAAGCCACCATCAATCGGGAAATCCCTTCGGGAAAACTTCCGCTCGATGTAGGTGCCGTCGTGGTGAATGTAGGTACGGCATTTGCCCTCTACGAAGCTGTGGCGTTACGAAAACCCCTCATTGATCGTGTCGTTACAATCAGTGGAGAGGCCATGGAAACCAAGCGAAATGTACGTGCTCCCATCGGTGCAAAAGTTGCCGATCTGGTAGCATTCGCCGGGGGCTTTTCCCATGAACCGGAAAAAATTATTTCAGGTGGCCCCATGATGGGCTTTGCCTTCTATGATGATCAGGTTCCCATTATAAAAGGTTCCAGTGGGATTTTGGCCCTTGATGCAGATCCTGCCACACAGGCACCCCGTACTCCCTGTATATCATGCGGGCGCTGTGTTGCCGCCTGTCCCATGGGACTCCAACCGACAAAACTGTATCGTTTGATAGAGAACCGTAGATATGAAGAGGCTATGAAACTGAATTTAATGGACTGTAAGGAGTGCGGATGCTGTTCCTATTCCTGTCCTGCACATATTCCGCTTGTTCATGGCATGAAACTTGGAAAACGTCTGGGGAGGAAATAAATGGAAGGGCCAAAATTGATTGTATCATCTTCACCACATCTACATGCGAAGTCTAGTACTGCCTCCATCATGTGGGATGTCTCCATTGCATTGACACCAGCTGCGCTCTGGGGTGTCTACGTCTTTGGCTTTCGAGCTCTGGCAATTCTCTTAGTCTCTATTGCTTCTGCAGTAGGTATTGAATGGTTGCTCGGTCGCTTGAGTAAAGAGACCACGATCGGTGATGGATCAGCATTCCTCACTGGATTATTGATTGGTATGAACATGCCTGCAGATGCAGCGTTTGCGGTACCCATTATTGCCTCAACCTTTGCCATATTTGTTGTAAAATGGACTTTCGGCGGATTAGGAGCCAACTGGATTAATCCGGCTCTGGCAGGGCGTGTCTTTGTATTCTTTTCCTTCACGGGGCTGATGAATACCTATCGGATGCCGAGAACCTTATCGGCACCCGATGCAGTCGGGTCAGCGACCATGCTGACTGAAATGAAGCTTGCGGTAAGTGAACTTTCCTCCCCACAACTCGGCAGTGCGGCAATACTTTCCGATGTCGGTTATCCCTTCACTTCGTTTGCTCAATCGGTAAGTTCGTGGTTCCAGCAGGCCCTCGGCATTCCACTTTCACCCTATACGGTAGATGCTTTTTTCGGAAATATGGCTGGGTGTATCGGAGAAGTTTCTGCCTTCCTGCTTATTGTGGGAGCAATCTATCTGATCGTGAAAAAAGTGATCACCTGGCATACACCACTCTCCTTTATTGTCAGTTTCAGTTTATTGTCCTGGATCTTTGGTGGACTGAGAAACGGCCTGGGAGTGTTCCAGGGAGATTTTGTACTGCAATTGTTCACCGGTGGTATGATGCTCGGTGCACTTTTCATGGCTACTGATATGGTGACCAGTCCGACTACGAAAAAAGGCATGGTGGTCTTTGGTACCGGGATCGGCTTTTTTACGTTCATTTTTCGGTTCTTTGGATCCCTTCCCGAAGCTGTTTCTCTTGCGATCATACTCATGAATATCTTTGTACCCACGATTGATCGATACCTGATGCCAAAACGATTTGGTGAGGTGGTAAAGACACCGAAGAAGGAGGCCCAGGCATGAGACAGTTTACACGAACCGGAATCACCCTTGCACTTATTGCTGCTGTTGCTGCCACGGCCCTCGCGATGATCAACGCAGTTACCGCACCGAAGATTGCAGCGTATGAGCTGCAGGTGATTCAGCAAGCCCTCACTGAAGTATCCGGGGGGTATACCGTAGGCAGTTCTACTACGCAAACGCAGGACGATGCAGTCATTGAACAGTACACCCTGCTTGATGAAACCGAAAATGTCGCAGGATATATTCTTCAGATCATTGGAAGTGGATATGGCGGAGAAATGACAATCATGGCCAGTTTCACAGTCGACGGCGAAGTGATTGATGCACGTCTTCTTGCCAATGCAGAGACTCCCGGATTGGGAAAGAAAGCCGAAGTGCCGAGTTACATGGAAAAATTTATCGGCACCGGCGCGAGTACACCCGTTCCGGTGAAAAAAGATATGCTTGATAAATCTGATGCAGACAGTATCAGTGGTTCTACGATCACATTCTCCGGTGTGGCAAAATCGATAGCGCTCGGGTCTTCGTATGTAAAACTTCTAGGAGGTGAATGATGACTGGTGAAAAAAAGATGGTTCTTACACGGGGACTATTCAAAGAAAATCCGGTATTTATCCTCATGCTGGGATTATGTCCGACACTTGGGGTATCTACCCAGGTAATCAATGGATTAGGTATGGGAGCTGCGGTAATTTTTGTACTGCTCTTTTCCAATATTTTTGTTTCATTGTTAAAAAATATTATCCCCAATAGTGTTCGAATTCCCTCCTATATTGTTATTATCGCAGCTTTTGTTACGATCGTAGAAATGGTTATGCATGCGTTTCTTCCTTCCATATACAAGGCTTTGGGAATATTCCTCCCGTTGATTGTGGTTAACTGTATCATCCTTGGTCGGGCTGAAGCTTTTGCCAATAAGAATACCATTGGTGATTCAATTCTGGATGCTCTTGGCATGGGAGTAGGATTTACTTTAGCGGTAACCCTGATTGCCCTTATACGTGAGGTGTTCGGCAGTGGTACTATTACCTTGATGCCTATCGGCAGTTTTTCGGGAGTTATTCATATTCCGCTTCTGTATACCTATCCGGTGAGAATTTTCTCGCTCGCCGCAGGAGCTCTGCTTCTTATGGGATATCTGAAGGCATTCTTCTCCTGGTACAGTTCGAGAAAAGGGGGTACCCAGTCATGACCTACGCAGCAATATTTATTACCTATATATTCATCAGCAACTTCATCCTTACGCAATTTCTCGGTCTCTGTCCGTTTATCGGGGTATCGAAAAATAGCGAATCGGCAATCGGCATGGGCATGGCGGTTACCTTCGTTATGGGAATTGCTTCAATAATTACCTATCTCGTGTATCATTTCCTGCTGGTGCCGCTCAATCTGACGTATCTCCAGACGCTTTCTTTCATCCTGGTGATTGCCTCGTTGGTACAGTTTGTCGAGATGATCATTCAAAAGAATTCTCCTGCATTGTATCAGGCATTGGGAATCTTCCTCCCGCTAATTACCACAAATTGTGCGGTACTCGGTATCGCCGTGATGAACATCACCGAGGGATATAATCTTATGGAAAGTTTCTCTGCCGGTGTTGCAGCTGGAATCGGTTTTACGCTGGTGCTGGTATTGATGAGCAATATCCGTGAGCGGATGGAACTGCATCCGGTCCGAAAGGCATTCAAAGGGGTCCCGATCGCTTTTATTTCTGGAGGATTGATGGCTTTGGCTTTCATGGCTTTCGATAAATCGCTTTTAACTAATCTGCTGGGGTAATTGTCTATGAATATTCTGTATGCTTTTCTCATAATCGCTTCGCTTGGCCTCTTATTGGGAATGGGGCTTGCCGTCGCTGCAAAGAAGTTTGCAGTGAAAAAGAACGAACTAGCCGAAGAGATCCTTACCGTTTTACCCGGTGCCAACTGTGGAGCTTGTGGATATCCCGGATGTAGCGGATATGCCGATGCCCTATCCACCGGGAAAGCCCAAAATGGATTATGTTCCCCCGGAGGAGCTAAAACCACCGCTCTCGTAGCAAAACTACTCGGTGTCGAGGCAGATGAAACACAGGAACGTATGGTGGCTTTCGTCCATTGTCGGGGAAATCATGAGTTGACACAGCGAGACTTCCAATATGAAGGTATTGAAGAGTGTTCTGCCGCCCATATGCTGTTTCAAGGGGATAATTCCTGTAAATATGGGTGTCTTCATCTCGGATCCTGTATGCAAGTCTGTCCCACCGAAGCTATCAGCCGTGATGAAAAAGGAAACATGATGGTAAATCCTGATCTGTGTATCGGCTGCAAAAAGTGTACGCTAGTATGCCCCACGAAAGTGATCCGGATGATCCCCGCACGCGGTTCACATGCGATCGCCTGTAACAGTCACGATAAAGGGGCTGTGGTAAGAAAGATTTGTGAAGTTGGCTGTATTGCCTGTAAAATCTGCGAAAAGAAATTTCCCGAATCTGGATGTACCGTTATCGATTTCCTTTCAGAAATTGATTATAGCAAAGAAATGACACAAATTGCCGATGCAGCAGCTGCGTGTCCGACGAAGTGTATCGTTGAAGCAAGGTAAACTATGCCCGTGATTGTGGGAGCCTACAGTCAGCTATCACCGGGAACACCTCTGGTCATGCTCGAACGAGCTTTGACTGAGGTGTATAAACCGGTGCTTACCTATCTGTACAAACATCCAGATGTTCACCTGCATCTCTATCTTCCCATGACGGTCATGGAGTGGTTTGAGCAGAACCATCCCGAAATGAATATGCTCATCGCCGATCTGGTGAAAAAGGATCAGGTGGAATTGCTTACCGGTGCGAGTCAGCAACAAGTGCTGCATGTACTGCCCGGCAAGGATCGTTCAGGGCAGTTGGAACATACCACTACGTTTATCAGAAAACGGTTTTCCCGTCGGGCTCGGACTGCCTGGTGTTACAATCAGGTCTGGAATCCCTCCCTGGTTTCCACCATGGCGCTTGGAATGCTTGACCGGCTGATTATCTCGTCATTCGACCGATTGCATGATGTGCAGGTGGCAACCAGTGCCTTTGTCATGCAGGATCTGGGGAAGACCCTCGAGGTATATCCTTCGGATGACCGGTTTGACAAGCTTATTACCGATTTGAGTACCAACAGGATATCACTGAGAGAATTTGCCGAACAGCTGCAGCACATCACTTTTGATCCAGGGGATTCCTACCACACGGTGATGATCAATCTTGACCGGTTGCTGCAAGCCTCTGCGGTGCAGCCGGGTAATCCCTCCGTTGTTGACCTCTTTGTTCTCCTGTTGGAACGGGTGCTTACCGCCGATACTCGAGAAACAATCCTGCTCAGCTCTCTTCCAAGCAGAATTATGCATGACCGGGGCTACCTAAACGGTGGATGGTACGGTCGGGATACCACCTTGGTTGATATCAGTTCGTTCAATGACATGTTTCATAAATACGAAGAACTGAACCATCTCTATGGGCGATGGTTGTATCTGGTAGATCTTGCCCGTCTGTACCGAAAAAACAAGGACACGAAAAAACGGGTCGAGGGACTACTCATGAAAGCAGGATCCGGAGGTGCTTTTGTTTTGGATTCCAGCGGAGGCTGTTATCGAAGTGGATACCGAAAGCATGTATATCGGTATCTGAATGAAGCTGAACGGCTGTTAGGTCAGGGAGAAGAGGTCCCCTATCCACGTGAGCTCGATATTGATTTCGATGGCAAGCCTGAACTGGTCTGGATGGGAAAAAATATCGGGGCCGTAGTTGATTCCAAAGGGGGAACGCTTGATGAGATCAATTACCTTCCCACCGGTTGGAACTATGGTGATACGTTCACTGGATATGCAACAGAAGCGGAAAGGCTTTCGTTTCCCGCATTGCAAGATGGTTCCTTTCAACGCTCGTTTAACGATATGTTTCTCCCTCATGGCGCAACCGTTGAGCACTTTGCGAAAACACTGACCAAACAGGCATATGATGCCGGTCAGGACGATTATCTCGTGACTGTCTCGGATAAAAATCGGAATGAGATCACGACATCGTGTCAGTTTTCACAGCTTCCTTTTGGATTAGGCGATCTGGAATTGACCAAAGAATACCGGTTTCGTACCCATACGATTGTCGTGGAATTCACCTTGACCAATCAGGGGAAGCATCGCTCACGGGGGCTTTTCGGTAGTGAGCTGAACCTCTCACTTGGGATGAAGGATGAAGAGGTTGGCATGTACACGGTGGAAAAGAGTCGGAATCGAAATCTGGCCAGTGGCAGATTAGTCGCTCCCAACCTGAAAAATGTGCGTATTCCCGATGCGTTGAACCGGACACTTCTTTCATTTGCCTCCGATATCCGATTCACATTGCATAAAGAAGATTTTTCCGTAAAATTAGAGACGGTGATGGGATTGGAAATTCTCTATGAATATACCCAAGTGCTTCCCCTCTGGGATTTCGATCTTGCACCGAGGGAATCAATGCAGTGGACTGTAGGATTTCGTATTGAACGACGGGCCCGCACGAAAAAAACACAGAAGGAGTCGTTATGACCATTCAGAATCAGCAATTATTTGAAACTATCAAAGAAGAAGCCTACGATGTATGGAGGCGTCTTTGACCCTGAAGCCTTACAGAAACAGATAAGTGAATTGGAACAGGAGTCTCTTGCTCCCGATTTCTGGAACGATAAAAGCAGAGCCGAACAACTATTTTCCCAACTTACTGATATCAGAAATACCTACGAGCCGTGGAAGGAACTGATTCAGTCGATTGATGATGTCTCTGAACTGCTGGAATTGTATGCAGATGAGGATGATCCTTCAATAGCTGAAGAGGTGGACCAGCAAATTGCCCAAATCGAACAACGGTATCATCCCCTGCGATTGCAGACATTGCTTTCCGGCAAGTACGATAAGAATGATTGTTTTCTTTCGGTTCATGCCGGAGCCGGGGGCACTGAAGCCTGTGATTGGGCGCAGATGCTGATGCGGATGTACATGCGTTGGTGTGAACGCAATGGTTTTAAAGTCACGATAGTTGATCTTCTTGAAGCAGAGGGTGGGGTAAAATCGGTGACGATGCAGGTCTCGGGAGCATACGCCTATGGGTATCTGCAGGGTGAGGCGGGAGTACACCGTCTGGTGAGAATATCACCATTTGATTCGAATAAACGACGCCATACCTCATTCACCTCGGTGTATGCTTCCCCTGTAATAGAAGATGATCTTGAAGTCACCATCGATCCATCCGAGCTTCGTGTCGACACCTATCGGGCCGGGGGTGCCGGCGGTCAGCATGTCAATAAGACTGATTCAGCGGTACGTATCACCCATTTGGAAACTGGAATTGTGGTAGCGTGTCAGAATGAACGATCACAACATATGAATCGTGCCCTGGCCATGAAAATACTCACGAGCCGCCTGTATGAATACTATCGGCAGGAACGGGAGAAAGAGCATGCGCAGTTCGCCACCGAAAAGAAAGAGATCAGTTGGGGGAATCAGATTAGATCCTACGTATTTCAGCCCTATACCATGGTGAAAGATCATAGGACAAACGAACAAATTGGAAATATTCAGGGCGTGATGGATGGAGATATTTCTCAGTTGATCGAAGCATATCTGAAATGGCATTCCGAGGGGTAATACATGCGGCGATGGCTCGTAGTTATGGCAATCAGTCTGATTGGCACCGCACTTTTCTCTGCAGCTTCTGAGCAGACGTTACGCATTGGTATCATAACTGACCGGATACCCGAGCCTAAACAGTTATCGCGCTCCTTGAACGCTGTGGTTGATCCCCGCCAGTTCTCCGATATCATACAACAGCGATATGCGCGTATGAATCCGGATGCTGAGGCCGATGATTTTTCTCTTGCCGATTCAGCTGAAATCGTGAGCCTTGATCTCGATCCATCGCTCATCGAGGCGCTGGTAGCCAGAGATTCGGTAGTAGCCGATTATGTTATGCGCAGTGAAAATCTGGATATCACATTGGTCTTGGTACAGGAACCGTTTCACTCCCTCTCCCGTGTCCGTGTAGTGTCCTTTCAATCTGATGGACAGATCACCACGCTTTTTAGTGAAGTTATGGTACCGAAAGAGGTTCCTGAACAGCTGAATCAGATGCTTATTGCGATTGTGAATAGTTTCAATGAAAATCGTCTGGGAGCTATCACGATCACAAACACTATTGCGGGTCTCCAGCTGTTTCTTGATGGAAATCAGATCGATCACCGTGATCCGCTGATGTTCCTCTCTCCCGGTACGTATCAACTCACCGCATCGGCACAGGGAATGCAATTTTCATCTCAGACGATAATCGTCCGTGAAGGTGAAATCATTCCCGTTACGTTGTCTTTTGAACAGGAAAAGCCAAACCCGATGCTCATTACCACTACTTCTGCGGCAAGTAGTATCTCTATAAACGGTGAAGGGATGCAATCGGTTCCGTTTGTACTTACTGATACCTCCCCACCCGTTGTCATCACGGCAATTGAACCGAGATTCCGGCCGACCGGAATACATCTGATTGATCATCAGGAAGAAATTCTGTTATCGCTGGAACCCGTGTGGTATACCGTGGAGCATACGGCGATCCGAGAACAACGGAAAGTATATGCATCGCTGGGGAGAACTTTGCTAGCAGGAGCGCTCGCGATTCTGTTCGATACGTTATCACGGTCGGTGGCAGGGCCTCGTGATCTTTGGCAGCCCATGGTACTTGCTGCCGGCGGAGCTGCAGCAGTCTCCTTCACCGATACTGCCTTCAGATTATTTGCATATTACCAGAAAACGCAGTATAGTTCACGATACTGGAATAATGAGGTTACATTGCTATGAAGAAAAGTTTTGGCGCACGTCTCAAGGCGCTTTTCGGAATAAAAACATTTGATGAGTCCTTTTTCGAAGAACTGGAAGATATGCTGATTGAGGGAGATCTTGGAGCAAAAACAGCTATGGAAGTCTCGGATGCAGTTCGCAAACTGGCAAAATCAGAAAAACGGACGGAATCCCGTGATCTGCAGCTGCTGATGAAACAGTTACTCTCACAGAAGATCACCGCAGCTGTTCCTGATCTGTGTCCCGATGAAACAAATCTTTTTCTCATCCTCGGAGTGAATGGGGTGGGGAAGACAACGACCATAGCCAAGTTGGCAAATTGGTACCAGAAACAGGGGAAATCAGTAGTTCTTGCAGCTGGAGATACTTTCCGTGCTGCTGCTATTGATCAACTGGAACTGCATGCACAGCGTACCGGATGTCGGATTATCAAGCAGCGTCATGGTGCCGATCCCGGTGCGGTCATGTATGATGCACTCGATAGTGCCAGATCAAAACAGGATGATCTTGTCCTTGCCGACACTGCGGGAAGAATGCACAATAAAGAAAATCTCCTGAGAGAGCTGCAAAAAGTCGATAAAGTGATCCGTTCACGGATTGCTGACCAACAGTGCTATAAACGATTGCTGGTGATCGATGCGACTACCGGGCAAAATGGGTTGAGTCAGGCACAGCTGTTTCATCAGGCAATCGGACTTGATGGATTGATTCTTACCAAATACGACTCTGCCGCTAAAGGGGGAGCACTCATCCAGATCGGACAGACACTCGGTATCCCGATAGCGTTTGTGGGCGTTGGAGAACGCTATGAAGATATACGACCATTCTCAGTAGACGAATTCCTTGATGCATTGGTGGGTATTGCCTGATGAAATTTACGAGGGTGGCCAAGCTTATTGCAGTGAGCCTTCTTCTCTCGGCTCTGCCGCTATTCGGTGCATGGTACCGTTCCAATAGTGTCGGGCAACCACTTGAACTGATGGATCAACAATCTGATGATCATCGATATGTGCTCCAGATTTCCGAAACTTCTGACGGTATGGAGGAACAGACCTTATATGAGTATGGGCAACCTGTTACATATACACGGATTTCGGGAGTTTCTGACCGTACGGTTTTACAACAGTATTATGACGAGGATGGGAATGTAATTCGTGAAATGCAGACGCAGTATGAACGGGGTTTGCCTATGCGTTGTATTACCCGCATAGCCGGTGATGATACGCAGTACATGACACTGCATGCATATGCTCATGACCAACTGATAGAGACAAAAGAACTTGCCGATGGAGAACTTCAGCGGCTTATCAGCTACTTCCGAGGTGATGAAGGGGTACTGGCAGGATTGCGTGTCGTAGATCTTCATGGGAACATGGATCAGGCACATTTCAGTTCTGATGCCGGTCACACCATATATGCACAACAATCGGGGGACCTGTTTTCCCGTGTCACTCAGTACCCGCATGCCATTCTTGTCCGGGAACTCTGGCAGGGCGAACATCGTGAGATAGAGTCTCAGGTCCATATTGATGAAGCGGGAACGCTCGTGATTACTGAGCAGCGAAATGGTGTTGAAGAAGAGCGGGTGTATGGACCTGACGGGTTGCTCCTTCGTCTGGAAACAAAAACAGTCGATGGGAAAGATCGAACTATTTCGTACCAGTATGATAGTCAGGGAGTGATCGATCAATCGGTGGAAAGGATATCCGGGCAAGAGCAGATTCGGATTGAAACATACTATCGTGATGGTATTGCCTATACCGAAACACGCTGGACGGATGATGTGCCCGTGCGTGCCACTCGGTATCTGCAGGATGGTACTTCAGTAGTCACGCTGTTTGAAGCTGGCCGTCCCTATGTGGATGTAACCTATGCACCGGATGGACAGCGGGTACTGAGTCTCGAGTATCGCAAGGAGCAGTGATGTTCACCCTTCGTCTCGCCTGGCGTTATGCCTTTTCACGAAGCAATCGGCATCGGACAGCTTCTCTGGTGATTCTTGCTGGGCTCAGTGCCGGTATGATGGCGATTATTGTGATGCTCTCATTAATGAACAGTCTCCAGCGGGACCTGCTTGATCAGCTGAAAGATATTGAATCTTTTCATATGCAGGTTTCGTTTCCCGCTGAAGTATCACAGGATCTTACCGTGGAAGAAGTGGTAGATCAACTGTATACGGTCAACCATGTCCAACATGTCTTCGCTCAGGTGAATACCCAGGTGATGATACAGAATCCTGCATCAGATCGATCTTCAACTGCACGACTGCGTCTCATCGATACCTCGATTCTTGAAGAAGAGAATCCCTTTTCCAAAAGAACTGTCTGGATGAATAAAAAGGCACTGAATCCAGGAGAGTTAGCAGTGGGAGGGACCTTGGCGGCTCGACTTGGCCTGGCGCAGGGACAGCGTGTAGGCGTTACACTATTGGTATCGGGAAAAGCTGCCGTGCTTGCTCCCATGCCGGTTACCATGGTGAATGCAGGAGTTTTTCGGACGGGACTTTCGGAATTTGATCAAACCACGATGATCGCTGATCTCAGTTCTTTTCTCGATCGGATTGATTTCCAACGTGTTAGCTATGGATTATATCTGGAAGAGGATCATATCGATCAGGCAGATACGGTTATTTCAGCAATCCAGGAACGATATCCCGAAGCTACCGTGCGGACCTGGCAACAGATAAATCAGGCATTTTATTCTGCTCTGACTCTGGAAAAGATGCTGATGTATCTGTTTCTCTTTTTTATGTTCATCATCCTTGGTGTGAATATCAAAAATGCCTCCTCGCGACTTTTACATGTAAAACAACGGGAATTGGCAGTACTTCGTTCTCTCGGTGCAGGGAAACGGGTTGCTGCCCGTGTATTCATCGGACAAACCTTTATCATTACGAGTATTGGAGAAATCTGTGGTATCGCATTGGGATTGCTTGCCAGTAATCATATCGGGAAGATTTTTTCCTGGATACATACCATTCAGTATGTATTTACCAGAAAGACGAGTCTATTGCTTACCTATCCCTTTACCACCTATGTAAAAGGGAGTGAAATTATTTTCATTGCTTGTTCAGTGCTCGCAGTGGCTCTGCTTTTCACCTATGCCGGGTGTCGTCGGCAGCTGTATCGTGAACCTATGGAGATGCTCTATCATGACTGATCATCTACTTGAACTATCGTCGGTTACCAAAATCTTTGCCTCTGGGGATTCCGATTTATGTGTTTTGCAGGATATCGATCTGGTCCTTGATCAAGGAAGTTCGGTGGCCATTACCGGTAAAAGCGGTAGTGGTAAAAGCACGCTTTTGCATTTGGCAGGAGCTCTTGATCGTCCGTCACGGGGAAAGGTGCTGTTTGCAGACAAGGAGCTGCAGCGGATGAATGATCGACAGATCAGTGAATTCAGGAATCGCCATATCGGATTTGTATTCCAGGCTCATGTTCTCCTTGATGATTTTTCTGCGTGGGAGAATGTGTGTATTCCTGCCCTTATTCGTGGAGACAGGTATGCGCAGGCAATGCAGCGAAGCAAGCAGCTGCTCGATCGTGTCGGGTTGTCCGAACGAATGAATCATCGTCCTCAGAAATTATCAGGTGGGGAACGACAGCGGGTTGCCATTTGTCGTGCTCTCGTAAATGAACCTGATATCATCATCGCAGATGAACCGACGGGATCCCTCGATGAACAATCCTCGGCGGAAATTGAACAGTTGTTATTCGACATGGTCACTGAGCAGCATCGGACGTTGTTACTCGTCACCCACGATATTCAACTGGCTCGTAGGTGCGAAACGGTATATCTGCTGCAGAATCGCTCACTTCAGGAGCTCTCATGATCAGCAGCTTCGGTGCCTTTCTGGTGACCACACTGGTCAGCCTTCGAAAAAGCCATGCATATGCCCGTGCCCGTTTGATCCGTTCAGCGATTCTGGTTGCCCTCGTGATGATTCCGCTTATTCTTGCACTGATATTTATGGATGGGATGATGCGCGGAATTACTGATAAGTATATCACCTTACAGGATGGACATGTACAACTATATGCAAGAGAAGTGCTGCACGATAATCCTGAAGACTTTTCTCAGTATGATAATCGCATCATACGTGGCGATTTTGTGGTGAGTGGCTATGGTATCATCTATTCACGTGATACAACCGCGGAGGTACGGATTAAAGGGGTGGATCCCTCATACTTTTCCGATGTGCGTACTGCTCAGATGAGTCTCACCGGGAATCCCGTGGAAAAAGCAGAAAGGCTTGTTGCCATCACGCTCAGTGAGGCACTTGCAAAACAGTTAGGGGTATCGATAGGGGATCGGGTTGCCTGTATGGTGGTTCCTGACTCTTCAACTTCGGTAGTACGGCCGATACTTGCGCAAGTGACCTCATTGTATCAGAGTGGGTACCACGAACTCGATACGTCATTGGTATTTATGAATCGCAGTGATGCACTGCGGTTCTTCCCGCAGGAGAAAAATGGGTATACCGAGCTTCTTGTCGATCCCACTGCAGTTGATGATTTAACTGAAATTATCGAAGAAATTCAGGAAAATCAGGAGAAACGGATTCCCTATGCCACCTGGGACTCATTTAACACTACCGTGTATACCAATTTTATCACAAGCCGTCAGGTAATCCTGCTGGTCTTCATGATGATTCTCCTTGTTGCTGGAGTGTACGTTGCTTCCATTGCCCAGGAGTTGGTACAGGATTCCATGCAGGCAATTGCCCTGTATAAAACGCTCGGAGCACGGAACAGGACGCTCTATTGGGCTTTTTTTATTACCGTTATGGCAGTAACGTTAAGCGGAATGATAGGAGGTACCACGCTCGGTGTGCTTCTAGCCTTACGTCTCGGGACGCTGCTGCAATGGCTCAGCAATACCGGATTGGCTGGTCTTCAGTACTATCTTCTCGATTTTCCTGTGGTTGTTTCGGTACCGGATATTCTGTTAATTTGTACAGCAATGCTGATAATCAGCAGTGTGACAGTGCATTTGTCGCTGAGAAGAATCAGAAAGATTTCTCCGTTGCAGCTGTTGCAACAAGATTGATCTCACGGTAGGCTAATCGGCATGAATTTTGAAGTATTTGTTCTGGGAACTGGTGGCATGATGCCATTACCTGGTAGATTTCTCACCTCTGCTATGGTACGTCGTGAGGGAGAACTGTTTCTCTTTGATTGTGGAGAAGGGACACAGATCTCCTTGAAGATGCTCAATATTAAATGGAAGAAGATATCTGCTATCTTCATTTCGCACATGCATGCTGATCATGTTACCGGTCTGCCTGGTATGCTGATGCTCAGTGCTCAAGTCGATAGAGAAGATCCTTTGATCATTTACGGTCCTGCACGATTACAAGAGTATATTAATCAGACCAGAAAGCTCCTCGATATGTATATCAATTACGAGATTATTGTTAAAACCGTACATCCGGGAATTATTCATGAAACGGATGAATTTTTCGTAGAGGCGTTTAAACTTGATCATACAAAACCCTGTTACGGATATGTCATGCGGGAAAAAGATCGTCCGGGTATCTTCCATCCCGAGCGGGCACTCGAACTGCAGGTGCCGCGTGGGCCTCTGTGGTCACAGTTGCAGCATGGACAATCGGTTGCTCTTGAGAATCAGCAGGTAGTTCATCCGGAACAAGTGTTAGGGAGTCCTCGATCAGGACGATCCTTTGCTTTTGTCACCGATACTCTGTACCTTCCCAGCATTGCCGATCATGTGAGAAAAGTCGATTTGTTGTTATGTGAAGGAATGTTTGATCAGAGTCTTGAAGCTAGTGCACGGGAAAAGAAACACATGACTGCCACCCAGGCTGCACAGATTGCTTTGGATGCCGATGTCTCATCCATGGGCCTTATCCATTATAGTCCACGGTATACTGACCGGGAATTGAAAACATTGCGAGCAGAAGCACGGCATATATTTCCGCACACCTTCCTAGCCCGTGATCGTATGGTGTTTTCTCTACCGTTAAAAGATTAGTTTTCCTCAAGGGAACTATCGTACCCGATGAGACTGTATCCCCCCCGTTCTGCAGCAAAATCTGATGCGAGTGCTGCTTCCTGAACAAGATCGGACTGGGACAGCTCACGGTCTCCCATGCTAGAAAAACCTCCGGTGATCGTACTTTCCGGATGTTGCTTTTGCAGTTGCCCGAGCAGAGCTGCAAGTACGCGTCTGCACTGCGCGAAACTGTAGAACGGAAGTATTGCCGATATCTGGTGGGCTTCAGTGAGATAGAAAAAGGCGATAATTCCGAGTCGATTGAACAAATCCTGAACAACCGTTGCATCCACCGAATGCGGATCATCTTCCCGTTCGGGGATTGCAAACAGTGCAACAGAAATATCGTAGCCGAACGTTGTGGCACTGATGAATTCCTCGTCCAGTCGATGTTCAAAGGTGTCTTCCAGACTAACTGTGTCTGTATCACCGAAAGCAGTTTCATCTTCAGTTTCCTCAATCGGTTCAAGCAGCTGGGCAATCTCAGAACCCGGTACTATCGGGAAAGGATATTCACTGAACAGTACTGCACGACTGACCGGAAGGAACTGCTCATCGGTGAGTTCTTCCGGTTCCACCACCGGTTGTGGGTGGTCAGCTATGACTGTTGGTGTCTGACTTCGTTTGGGAACTCCTGCGAAAGGAGTGATCTCTGGAGTCGGATCAGCAACCTTCTGTTCCGTAGGTGCAGCAGGTTCCTCATCAGTGCGCGGTGGTGATACAGGTAGGGGACTTCTTCCATATACCGGACGATTCTGTTCGTCTGGAAGGCGGTATAACGGTTCGGTAAAGGCATCTTTTTCCAACTCATCCTGATCGTCAGTATCAGAGGGGATCGGTGGATTTTTCAATGCAAGTGCGATCAGGATTAAAGTAAGGCCAATCAATACCGGCAGCAGTCGTATGAGAATACCATACAACTCTTCCATAGTTACCGGGAGAACGGGGATTCCATAGACAAAAAATGTATAGGTAAGTGCTCCCAGAATTAACAGCGTGATGATGGCTGAAACGGCGATGATGCCTGCAGAGCTCTTCTCTCGACGGTTATGCATGGGTATATGAGCACTCCAATCAGCAGCGATGGTTCCGCTTTACAACACCACCGGCTGTCTGTATGATATGTAATGCATTATAACGGTTCAGATGGTGTATGACAAGGAATTATACGGTAATGTTCTTTTATCTCCTCATTATTTACACTGCGTTGATTTACGGTATTGTCGGTGAACGGGGAGTTCTCATAAACCGTGATTATGCAAATCAGATCCACGATGAACTTCAGGAAGTTTCTTCGCAACAGGTAGTGCTGGAAAACGCTAAACGACATTTGGATACCATCTGGTCTAAAGAGGCGCTGCTTGATCGTGCCCGCTCTCTTGGATACGTACAGCGTCAGGACGAGGTCTATTACTTTTCACAAGAGATGGAAATGGATACTGGATCAACAGTTACGGTACCCGAAGATCCGGGACGACAACCCAGGAAGAAAACTGGAATATCTCTTCCTGGATCGTTTCTTATTGCCCTGGTACCTACCGTGTTGAGTCTGCTTGGGTATGCAGCCATCCGGCGAAACATACGCAAGCGACAGCAACGATCGTTTGTGTATCCACATCTGCATCAGTGATCGTTATTTAATTTTTCGTGCTTCCAGATAAAATCGTTTCTCGTGTGCTTCTCCCATACTGAAGGTTTTTCTCGGTAACGCTCCGTCTGCGATGATCGAATCGAAGAAGGTGTGTTTGTCGATTGCCGGAAGGAATAACCCGATATTTCCCTCCTCCTTTCCGAGTTTTGCCGTTACCTGATCACCGTGAGTATAATCGACAGAGAGATTCGGATCCTGCCCGGTAAGATCATCGATGACCGACTGCAACGTACCCGCGGCAATTGATGCGGCAGGTTCGGTAACCGTTACGATGAGACTGCCGGTTGCATCGGTATAACCAAATCGTTGTTTTCCATCAGATGAGGCGATAGTATGCTCCATACTCGTACTATCATTGACCGCTTCGATCGTGTAGTGACTGCAGTATCGCTGCAAGGTGGTGAAAAATGTATCACGCGTACAGGAAAAGAGTACCCGATGAATGGGTTCAAAAACCAAACCCGGATCAAAAATATTTTCCAGTTCAACCAGAGCGTATCTACTGGGATGATTTTCCTGCTGCTGCTCAGTAAGGCCCTGCTTGATATCTTCCCAGCAGGATTTAGCGGTTGCCAGGGAGTGATTGCCATCACCCATGGCAAATACGAGCGGATTTTCCGGGTCTACTGTAGCAACGAGGTGTTCAAAGGCATCAGCAACCTGATCTAAAGTCTCTTGAGCAATCTGGTAGGCTCGAACCTGCCCACCTTGTTCCATCAGGGGGGTGTCATACACTTTTACGAAGGATTTACACGATGCAGCGAGCGGTTCAATGAGACGCTGTTGGGGATCGTTGATCAACACGAGGATATGGGGCAGTTCAAGCGGAGCATCTTGTCGTATCTGTTTTCTCGGGGGAATTCTACTTATTATGGTCCCTTCGGTGGCGCGAATCAAGCTTTTTGAATCGGGACGATAATCATAGGCTTCCAAATCGAGAGCAGCGATCAGACCCCAGCGTTCTTTGCCGTCTTCAGTGATCCGCTGTACCAGAAAGAAGCTTTCCGGATAGGTGTCAAAGATCTGCTTATCCAGATAATCACGCATCGTTGCATTAATCTGATCGATCCGTTCCTGCCGGTCGGAATCTTCTAGGTACACTTCGGGAAAAATCAGACGAAGAGTTGATGGAGCTTCCTGAACTAGGTCGGAAACCCGCTCCCAATAGGAACGTTCGCTTGTGTATTGATCACAGGCAACAACTGCCCACTTGGAGAGATCAACGGTATGATTAGGGATCAGAATATCGGGAGTACCAACTCCGATAGCTTTCATGCGTTCAACTGCAGTGTGTTTCATGGCTATTCCTCTTGATCGGTAATTGAATGAAATCAGTGTATGGTACTGAAGAAAATTTCGCAAGATATTCTGGTAGAGTAACATTCTTTACCTGTGGTATACTCGATGCATGCTGCGACTGAGAAGGACACTAGCTTTTGGTTCACGAGTACATAATTATCTGTTGTTGCTTTATTTGTTTATCCTGTCGCTGTTCGCGACCCAGCTGTGGTGGGATACAACTGAGCAGTTTCAGGTATTTACCCATACATCAGCTATTTTTGTTGCAGCAATCGGGATCGCTTATGCCGTCCTGCTTCTGGTGATCGCCCTCATCCTCTCGCTCATTGATCGTATTGTTCCCTTTTTAGATATCGTTACCACGATATTACGCGGAATTGCTTTTGGGTGTGGATGGTTGTTTGTATCACTGATTTCGAGGATAACTGAAGATGGGTTGGTTTTCTATTTCTAACAGGGGGGATGCTGATGAGTCAGCGGTTATTTGCAGTTCGAGGTGCCACACAGGTGGATCATGATGATCCAGATAGCATTATTGCGGCAGTTGCTGAACTCTATACAGATATGTGTACACAGAACGATCTCAGTGAACCGATGATGGTTTCTCTTCAATTTACGATAACGAGTGACCTCCAATCGATGAATCCTGCAAGCGCATTACGTACGCAATTTGACCACTTTTCCGTTCCGCTGTTCTGTATGCAGGAACCGACGGTGCATGGCATGCTTGATCGTACCATTCGTATATTGATTCACTATTATCATGCAGAAGATCACAAACCGATCCCGGCATATCTTCGCGGCGCTCAGGTGCTGCGAAGGGATATCACGGGAAGCGAATAATAAAGGGGACCATAATGATGAAAAAGGTTTGCATGTTTTTACTGGTATTGCTCCTGGTGGGTATGGGATTGTTCGCATCAGTGCTTGATCAAGCCGATGCATTGTACTGGCATGATGAATATGATGAGACAAAAACCTTGCTTTCTCAGGCACTTGCTACTGCTACCGATAGTCAGCAGAAAGCAGAATTGCTCTGGCGTTTATCACGTGTTACTTTAGCCATAGGTGATGAACGGGAAGTGGAAGGTGCTTCAGATGATGAATTGTTTGCCATCTATGAGGAAGCTGAACGCTATGCGCTGCAATCAATCGATGAACGGGAACTTCCTATGGCTATCGTGTATAAAGCCTCGAGTATAGGGCGATGGGGAGAGACAAAAGGGCCGTTGAATGCCCTATCCAAAGCCAAACCAATGCGCGACGACTTTACCCATCTCATTGATGACTTGAAAGTAACTGATGAGACCATCAGTTGGTATGTCCTTGGACAGCTTTATTTCCAGCTTCCTGGATGGCCAATCTCTTTCGGAGATCTTGATACTGCAATTTCCTATACGCGAAAGGCTGTTGATACGATCCCTGATACGGTACTGTATCCTGGGCATTTTAAAGCGCTTGCCACCATGTTATGGAAACGTGACTGGAGTGCAAGTAAGCGAAACTCGGAATTGAAGAAAATGGAAAGAGATTGGAAAAAAGAGGCGGGGAAGAGTACCGTTGACCAACATGAATATTACGAGGGATCGCGCGGTCCGGATGCCACCCCGTTTTATTCACCGGTAGCACTCAATCAAATGAGTGACCGGCAGGAAGCAGGCATGATACTGAAGTATGCAATGGCAAAATATGAAGTGTGGCCATTTCATTCCCGTGCGGATAAGCGAAATCGTAGTGAAATTGAGGACCTGTTGAAAGAATACGGTTTCTGACTTGACATGTTTGGTAGTTTTTCCGTATGCTACCATTCGATCGCCACCTTAGCTCAGCTGGCCAGAGCACGTGACTTGTAATCTCGGGGTCGTCAGTTCGAATCTGACAGGTGGCTGACGGAACTGATTGTTCCGAACTTGAATTTTTTATGCATTGGCTTGACTAATTTGCCTCTATTCGGTAAGGTGAGCCAGTCATGAAAAACGGGGAGGTTCCCGAGCGGTCAAAGGGGGCAGACTGTAAATCTGTTGGCTCAGCCTTCGAAGGTTCGAATCCTTCTCTCCCCAATACAGGTCTACTCCTTCGGGAAAGACCTGTTTTTTTATGCCGGGGGGTAGCATGAGTTGCTTTTACGCAGACGGGCTCCGATTTTCCTGTAGGCCAGAGTGTCGCTACTGCTGTGGCGTTGAACCTGGGTATGTGTTTCTCACACCTGATGATATTGATCGACTCACCGAACATCTTCGGCTTGAAGTCCCCCTGTTTCTTCACCAATACTGTCGGAAAGTTCCGATGGGTTCCTTTCATTATATTAGTCTCATTGAGACAGTTCATCATGACTGTATCTTCCTTTCCGAGCATGGGTGTACTGTGTATGAAGCACGTCCTATCCAATGTGCCACCTACCCATTTTGGAATACCATTCTGGTTGACCGAAAGACATGGGAGCAGGAATCATCATGGTGTCCCGGTATCGGAACCGGGCGGTTGTATAGTCGTGACGAGATTGATCAGCTGCTGACCTTGCGCCAGGGGGTGGAAGTTGCAGTCTGGGAATCGTATACTGAATGAGCGTGTATGGCAAAAATTTCTGAATCTGTGATCGAGGAGATCAAAAACCGTATTTCTCTGACCGACGTAGTCTCTCGGTATCTTGTACTGCGCCGAAAAGGTGACCGATTCTGGGGACTCTGTCCGTTTCACGACGAGAAGACCCCGTCATTTTCTGTACTTCCTGAAAAAGGTTTTTTCCACTGTTTCGGTTGTGGCAAAAGTGGTTCACTCTTTGATTTTATTATGGAGATGGAACATCTCTCTTTTCCTGAAGCGGTTCGGTACCTTGCCGATCAGGCAGGAATTCAGATTGAACAAGAGAATGAGCAGGAAAAAAAGGCCAGGAATGAGATCGAAACCCTCCGGGAATTGTATGAGAAACTTGCAGCAAGTTTCCATTATATTCTCACCCATTCTGATGCAGGAGAGCGTGCCCGTGCTTATATCACCCAGCGGGGATTTTCAGCTGATACTGCTGCTAAATTCACGCTTGGGTATGCTCCTGATGATCCCGATTGGCTTTATCAGTTTCTGCGATCGAAGCAATATAGTGAGCATATATTAAAAAAGTCGGGATTATTTGCCCGAAACAATGCCACCTATCCGTTATTCAGAGACAGACTCATGTTTCCGATCCGTGATTGGAAAGGTCAGGTGGTCGCTTTTGGCGGAAGAGACTTGTCGGGAAGCAGTAAAGCTAAGTATATTAACACCCCCGAGACGGTTTTGTATCGGAAACGGGAGACCATGTATGGGTTGTTTGAAAGCCTTACTGAGGTTAAAAAACAACAATCATGCATAATATGTGAGGGCTATTTTGATGTGCTCGCGTTACATCAATCTGGATTGCGAACAGCAATGGCTCCATTGGGGACGGCATTTACCGCAGATCAGGGAAGATTATTACGACGGTATGCAGATCGTGCTCAATTAATCTTTGACTCGGATAGAGCGGGGCAGGAGGCGACGAAGAAGACAGTGATAATCTTGGAGCAACTGGGTTTTGAATCTCGAGTGATCACGCTTGAAGGGGCAAAAGACCCCGCAGAGTTGCTTCAGTCGGAAGGGCCAAAGATGTTGACAAAGGCATGCAGTAACAGCAAAAGCGCCTTTGATCATCTTGTACATTCGGCAATTAACTTGTATGATGGGAAGAAGGCGACTGGGAAATTGCATATATTTACTGCGGTGAAACCTTATTTAGACGCGGTTGAGTCAGAAATCGTGAAGCAGAGTTATCTTCGCGACCTTGCGTCGTATCTTCAGGTAGATGAGGCAACACTGGTGCGTGATTATGCAAACAGGGCCGATACCGTAACCACACGTAATCGGGAGGACGAGGAACAAAGCAGAAGAAAGTCACTTGCTGCTCATCGAGGGTGGAAACGATCCACAGATTTGTATGCCATGCTCACACTGATGAATAATCGATTTCTGTTCCCCCGGTATCGGAATCGGCTTCATATAGATGACTTAGTTGATGAGATGGCTATCCAGTTGTATACCGTGCTTGAAGATGCTCAAAGGGAGGAGATAGGAAACTCTGATGAGCTGATACTTCAGATGATTGATGATGATCACCTGCGCAATATGGTGGCAGAGAGCTTGCAGACAGCCGAATTTACTGCACAACCTGAACAGGTTCTGGAAGAGTCAGTTTGGCGAATTACGCTTAGATCATTGGAAAAAACACGGAAACATGTGGAAAATCTCATTCGCCTTGCAGAAAAAGATGGATCAGTTGCAACTGAACTGTCGCACCTACTTCTGGAAAAGAAATCATTTGATGAGAAGATTGCAGAAATGAGGAAGCCAGTACATGCCTAACGTAGAGGATCAGGAATTTTACGGAGCGTTGGTAACACAGGGAAAGCGAGAAGGACATCTGTCATTATATGCAGTACGTCAGTATCTTCCTGAACATTTACAGGACGATGAGCATTTCCTGGAGGAACTGGTCGTATCACTAGAATCAAATCATGGTATTCTGGTGAGCGAAGAGGATATGGAGAAAGATCTATTGAAGAAAAACGAAGAAGCACCGTTGAAGCAGGATATTCAGGAACATGATCCGGAATTGGATGAAACTTTGATCGATGAAGAACTGGAAGAACCGGAAGAGGATATCGAAGAGGATCTCGATGAGGATCTCGATGATACACTCATTGACGGGGATCTTGCAGATATCTCAGGCATTTCCTCATCTCGACATGCTGCAGACGATCTTGATGATAAACTCATTGAGGATGCGGATGAAGAGCTGGAAGACGAGGAAGATACCGAAGACGATGATCTTGATGATGAAGATGAAGATGATGATGACCAGATAGCATACGCAAAAGATGACATGCATACATTTGACGATGGAAGCGGATACGAAGGACGTCGAAAATCATTGATCGATATTGAAGATGATAGTGATCGTGATTCCAATCGTGATCAAGCTTCTTCTCGTCGTAGCAGTATTCTTGGTACCGATAAGGGAGATTCTTCTGTAGATGATCCAATCCGACTCTATTTACGTGAAATCGGACGGGAGAACCTGCTCAATGCCGAGCAGGAGGTTGAACTTTCCAAGCGCATGGAAGAAGGTGCCGAAATCATCAAGGAAGTCTTGCTGAAATCAGGGATTCTGATCTCGAGCTTCAACGATATTCTGGAAACGGTAAATACCCGTTTTGATGAAGAGGAGCTGGAATTTTCTCCGAAAGAACTGAAGGAGAAGATGAATGATCAAAAACGATATGTCCAGTTTTATCGAGAGACCCTGAAAGATATCCAGAGTCCGCTTAAAAGTTATATTGATCTGAAGAAGAAGACCGTTGCTACCGGAGGAGAAATTCTCAAGGATGACAATTTCTGTAAGAAACGAGCAACCTTGATGAAAAAACTGTCTAAGGTTGAATTGCAGCCCGAGGAGATCAGCGGCTTTACCGAACGTTATCTTGCAGCAGAACGAAATATCTTTTCATTGCAGCGAAAGAAGACACAGATTGAGCATCAGCTTGGTGTGAAGAGTGTCCGAGAGATTCGCCTCATGGGACGATCTCTTGCCGTTCCTTCGCAACGAACGGAAGTAGAACAACGTCTTAATATGACCGCTGATTCAATCAAAGAATTGATCCGTGATGTGCAGCTTACGGAAAAAGAGCTGAGAAACATCGAATATGAATTTGAAGAATCATGTGATGAGATCATCTCGAATGCCAAGGAGATCATGCGCGGTCGCGAGATGATGAAGAGTGCCAAGGATCGATTGATTCAGGCCAACCTTCGTCTGGTGGTGAGTATCGCAAAAAAATATACGAACCGCGGTTTGCATTTCTTTGATCTGGTTCAGGAAGGTAATATCGGGCTGATCAAGGCAGTAGAGAAATTTGAATATCGAAAGGGATACAAATTTTCTACCTATGCAACGTGGTGGATTCGTCAGGCCATTACGCGATCCATCAGTGATCAGGCCCGAACTATTCGTGTTCCGGTGCATATGATTGAACAGATAAATAAGGTTGTTCGTGAATCTCGCATGTTGATGCAGACATACGGACGAGAGCCTACCGATGAAGAGATTGCGGAGAAACTGGGATGGACCCCACAGAAAGTGAAGGCAGTGAAAAACGTTGCCCGGGAACCGATCAGTCTTGAAACTCCTGTCGGTGAGGAAGAAGACTCACTCCTCAGCGATTTTATTGAGGATAAAGATGTGGAAAATCCTGCAACCCAGACAGCATTTACGCTGTTGCAGGAACAGTTGCAGGAAGTACTGGAAACACTTCCTCCTCGGGAACAGGAAGTTCTTAAGATGAGATTCGGCCTGGAAGATGGTTACTCATTGACACTGGAAGAGGTGGGATTGTATTTTGAAGTGACGCGTGAACGTATTCGGCAGATTGAAGCGAAGGCGCTGCGTCGATTACGGCATCCAAAGAGAAGCCGACGACTTAAGGATTTTATTTAGGCAGGAGATAACTATGCAGCAGGTGTTTGATAAACTTCGCGTTCTTCAGGGGATTCTCGCTCAGAAATTTGCAGTGCTTGAAGAGATTAAAGAAATTCCAAGAACGCTCGAAACAAAAGAGGAATTACTCAATCGGGGAAAGAAAACCTATATTGAGAAACACGAGCGTCTTGAGAAGACAGCAGAAGAGCTGAAAGCTTTGCGTGTTGCGCTTGATGAAGCGGAACGGGGAAGAGAGCATTCAGAGAAACAGATGGAACTGATTTCCACCCAGCGTGAGTTTGAGGCATTGGAAAAAGAAATCAAAGATGCTTCTACGCGCGAGCAGTCACTTCGCAAGAGTCTACTGGCAAAGGAAAAATATTTTTCTGAACTGCAGGAGCAGCTGGAAGAACATGAGCAGCTGATGGAGATTCAGGAAGAGGAAGTGAAGACCGAAACAGAGAAGAAAGACATGCTGCTGGACCAGAAGCAGAAAGAGCTGGATGCTTTAAAGGTTGAAGAGGATAAGCTGGTTCCCGGTATTGATGATTCCATTCTCTTTAAATTTGAAAGAATCATTAGAAACAAGGCAGGTGTTGGTATTGTTCCGATTCATGGAATGGTGTGCCAGGGATGCCATATGACCCTTCCGGTGCAGTTTGTAAATGATGTCCGCAAGGGTGATGATTTCCGGTTCTGTCCATACTGCAGCAGAGTACTGTACTGGGAAGATGCTGAAATGGCCGATCAGTTTACTCAGGTTGCAGAGGATTCAGATATTGAAGAGGCAGGACTTGCAGACTTCATCGATACGGATGAGTTTGATGATCTGCTCTCGTAACAGAGACTATTCTGGTGGTTCAAGCGGTCGCCGGTAGCGCTTTAAGCGCTGCGGGAGGAAAGTCCGGGCTCCATAGAACATGACGCCGGGTAACACCCGGGAGCCGTAAGGCTAGAGAAAGTGCCACAGAAAATATACCGCCTGGTAACAGGTAAGGGTGAAATGGTGGGGTAAGAGCCCACCGCGCTTCTGGTAACAGAAGTGGCAGGGTAAACCTCGTCAGGAGCAAAACCAAGCAGCAGGAGGGCTGTTCGTCCATAATCCTGCGGGTAGGTTGCTTGAGCAGTACGGTAACGTACTGCCTAGATAGATGACCGCTCACGACAGAACCCGGCTTATGAACCACCAGTTTTTTATACCAAGGGAGCGTCCAATGAGGGCGCTCCTTTGCTGATAGGATGCTGAGCATGAAAAGAATTGATATTGTTGCACAATGTGGGAACGCATTACTGTCCATTGAAAATCCCGCCCGTTACGTCGGAGGGGAGTTTACCCAGGGTACTCAGAGTTTTACTGAGGACGGATTTCATGTAGGACTCTGCTTTCCGGATCTTTATGAAATCGGTATGTCAAATAATGCAATCAGGATACTCTATGATCTGGTCTGCTCGATGGGAAATCCGGTGACCTGCGATAGAGTCTTCTCGGTCGCCCCGGATTATGAACAATTATTGCGCGATCATCAGATTCCGCTGCATACTCTGCAATTCGGCATTCCGTTGCATGATCTGGATATGCTTGGTGTTTCAGTAGGGTATGAACTATCTGCTACGAACATTTTGCAGGTATTAGATCTAGGAGGTATTCCGCTCCGCGCTGCTGATCGAACTGATAGTCATCCTATCGTCATTGCCGGAGGACCGGCGGTTACCAATCCCCTTCCGTTTTCACCATTTTTCGATTTCATTTTCATTGGTGAAGCAGAATCGGGACTTATCGAGGTGATCAAGACCATACAAGAAGGGAAAAACCGCGGTTTTGCGCGACAGGCAATCATCGATGAATTAAAACGCTTCGACTTTCTGTGGTATCCGGGTAAGCATCTGGCAATACGAGCCATTGACGATGATTTTGCCCGAAAACCATCTCATGGGTTTCACCATTTTGTGATGCCCCATTTCAAAGTTGCTCAGGATCATGGGGTGGTGGAAATCATGCGCGGATGTCCCAATGGCTGCCGTTTCTGTCATGCCGGACAGTATTACAAACCATACCGGCAGCTTCCGCTCGAAGCGATACGGGATCAGGCATCACAGATTGTGCACGATCTGGGGTATCGGACGGTCACCCTGAGCTCGCTCTCCACCGGAGATCATCCGAATATCTCAAAGATTATCAAACAACTGAACGATGAATTTGCCCCACAGCATATATCCTTTTCGCTCCCTTCTCTGAAGGTGAGCTCATTCTCTTTGGATATACTTGAACAATTATCTGAAGTGAGAAAAAGTGGTCTGACCTTTGCCATTGAAACTCCATTGTCTCTCTGGCAAAAATCGATGAATAAAGAGGTCCCGGTTGAGGATGTAGTCTCTATCATTCAGGAAGCAAAGGGAAGAGGGTGGCGTTTGGCAAAGTTTTATTTTATGGTAGGACTTCCCTTCACAGACTCAGAGGAGGAGAGAAAAGCGATTGTAGCGTATCTGAAAACGGTATGGGATGCCACCAAGATTAATTTAAATATCAATATCGGCACCTTTATACCGAAAGCCCATACTCCCTTTCAATGGGCAAGACAGATGGATCATGCCTTTTCCCGGGAACATCTTTCGCAAATCAAGAAAGACATTCAATACCACATAAAAGGAGCGAAAGTCTCGTATCATGATCCTCATGTTTCCTATCTGGAAGGAATCATCAGTCGTGGAGACGATTCAGTTGGAGATCTGGTGGAACTTGCCTATCGAAAAGGGTGCAGGCTTGATGCCTGGCACGAACATATGCGAATGGATCTCTGGTCTCAGGCATTGGAAGAATCACATATTGATGTAGAAAAGCTGATCTATACCGAATACGATACGAACTCAGTGCTCCCTTGGGATACGGTCTCCTTAGGGGTTTCAAAAGCCTATTTACGACGAGAATGGGAATTGTCCAGGCAATCACTATTAACTGAACGATGCCTTCCCTCATGTGATGTTCCCTGCGGTGTATGTAATAAAATCCATCAGGTGACCGATGATACTCATACCGAATCGCCCGATCTTGTTCCTCTGCCACGCTCTCAGGCCATCATTGCCGCTGAACGGACAAAGGCCTCGCAACCGGTACTGTTTTTTTATCGGAAAGAGGGGAGAGCTCGTTTTATTTCTCACATCAATGTCATGCGAGTGTTTGAACAGACGTTCCAGCGAGCAGGGATTCCTGTCGCCTTTACGCAGGGATACAATCCCAAACCGAAGATGGAATTTGTCAATCCGTTATCTACCGGTATCACAGGAAGTGCTGAGGTCATGCTGGTTGATATCCATGGTGGTATCGGCCTGGACAGAGACGAAACACTGAACCTGTTGAATGCATCGGTCTCAGAGGGTTTTGTCTTTACTGATATGAAAGCATTTGCCACTGATCGACGTGTTACGTTGAGCAAGCATATGGGCGGCAGTATTTATACTTTCTCTCATATTACCGATCCGGCGTTGAAGGATGTCATGAACCAATGGGTACACTGCTGTGGGGTTGGGATATCAGTTGCTCGCCTTACTATCGATAACGACGCAGTGTACACAGCCATTATTCATGGAGAAAAAAATCCGGTAAAAACTTTGTTTGGAAAAGATGCAGATAAATTCGCGGTGCTCTCCCATATGAAGATACACCGCGAAATGGTCTTTATCGGTTCATACACCGATGGTCCAAACAATTATACTACGCTGTCGGTTTAATATGACAGTAGTAGTAATGAGTATCTGAAATTCGTACCATAGGCGGGTATTCCTTTTCACAAATCTCTCCCACCTGACGGTGACACCTGCCGGCGAATGGACACCCTTTGGGTTTCTTCGCCGGATCCGGTAGCTGCCCCTGCAGTTCGATCGGATCTTTCTGTTTGGTGGGGTCAACTTCAGGTACCGCTGAAAGCAATGCCTCGGTGTAGGGGTGGAATGGTGGTTGCATCACTTCATCCCGTTCTCCGTACTCAGCAATCTTTCCTGCATACATGACCATAATATAGTCACTCAGATAGTTGATCACATTGAGATCGTGAGAGATGAACATGTAGGCAGCTGAGGTTTCTACCTGCAGATCATTAAGCAGATTCAGTACCGAGGCCTGAACCGACACATCCAGAGCACTCGTCGGTTCATCGCAAACGATCAGATTCGGCGTAATGGAGAGCGCACGGGCAATTGCTACGCGCTGCTGTTCCCCTCCGCTCAGCTGTCGAGGTTTCTTCTCCAGATAATCCGTGCCTAAGTCAACCTTTTTCAGAATTTCAATGATTCGATCACGTCGTTCCTTTGCATCAGTGATATCGGCAAGTTTTTTCATCGCCCGTCCGATAATCTGCTCTACGGTGTGTGAAGGATTGAGACTTCTTCCCGGATTCTGGAAGATCAGCTGAATATTTTTCAGTGTCTCTTTATCGCGCTTATTCCAAGCAAGAGAGATATCGAGGTCATTGAATAATATTCTTCCCTTCGTCGGTTTGTATAATCCCGAAATCATATGGCCAGTGGTCGATTTTCCACATCCCGATTCTCCTACAATACCGATAACCGATCCCGGTTTCACCGAAAAATCAATTCCATTGACGGCATATACTTTTCGACGGCTGCCGTAGACTTTATGGAGTTCTTCAATCTTGAGCAGATCGGCAGTATTGAGATCGATCTGAGCCTTCTTTTGAACTTTCGGTACCAGCTTCTGAGAAAGGGTGTCAGGGATGTCGGTGGCATAGGCACGATCACAAGCTGCAAAGTGTCTGTCTCCAACCTTCCGTGTCCCATATTCACTTTCACAGGTATCATTACGCCTATCACAGCGCTCTACAAAGGGACAGCCCCCTTCCTGCGATCCGCGGCGCTTCACATAGCCGGGAATGGTGTTGAGTTTGGTTTTTTCCTTCACCACACCGCCACGAGGCATACAATTGATGAGTGCACGTGTATACGGATGGGTAGGGTTATTAAAGATCTCTTCTTTCGGTCCTCGTTCAACAATTTCCCCACTGTACATAACCACAACATGTTCAGCTACTTTGTTGATAACGCCCATATCATGTGAGATGTACATAAGTGACATCTTTAACTGATCTTTCAAATCCTTGATTGAATCAAGAATCACCGCTTCAGTGGTAACATCAAGTGCGGTAGTAGGTTCATCGAGGATGAGTAAATCGGGTCTACACAGCAGTGCCATCGCAATACAGATGCGTTGCTGAATACCACCACTTACCTGGTGTGGATACCGTCTTGCAATACCCTTAGGATCTCCCAGATTCATCATGGTCAGCGCTTCAATGGTTGCCTTACGTGCTTCCTTCTTACTCAGTTTCTGGTGATGCATGCTGACTTCGTCAAGCTGGAAACCGATCGTAAGGGCCGGGTTAAGCGAAGAGTAGGGGTTCTGGAAAACCATAGCGATACGATCACCTCGATAGGTTTCCATTTCCTGCTCACTTTTCTCCAGCAGATTTTCCCCTTTATATCTAATAGCACCATCAACCGATGCATTAGAAGCTAGATAACGCATGATGGAAAATGAAAGGGTACTTTTTCCACAACCCGATTCTCCAATAATCCCGATGGATTCGTTGGTTCCAAGGGTCAACGATACGTTGTTGACCGCAGAAAACATACCATCGAAAGTGCTGAAGCGGACGTTGAGTTTGTCTATTTCAAGAATATTATCGTTCATGTATCAATACCTTACTGACAAAGTCAGAGAAAATGGAAATTGCGATAACCAGCGAGGCAATAGCCAGAGCTGGAAACAATACTGCCCAAGGTGCTTGAGCAATAATCGGTTTATTCTCAATGACCATCATACCCCAGTCAGGTGTGGGCGGTTGCATACCGACACCCAGAAATCCCAACGACGCTACCATCATTATTGAGTAGGCAAATCGTGCCGTAGCTTCAACAATGATCGGTCCCGTGGTATTAGGAAGAATCTCCACGAACATGATATAGAGGTGATTTTCTCCCCGTATTCGGGCAGCCGATACATATTCCTGACTTTTTTCGGTCAATAATACTCCCCGTGATACCCGGGCTGTTGCCGGTACGAACGCAATAGATACAATGATAGTTAAACTTGCAATGTTGGAATTTCCCAATATTCCGAGAACCACCATTGATAAGACCAGTGGAGGAATAGCCATGAGAATATCCATCGATCTGAGAAAGAAAGCATCAACCTTGCCCCCAAAATACCCAGCAGAAAAACCTAAGATAACTCCAACAAAAGTGGAGAATATCGAAGTCATCAGGGCCACAGTCAGGATGGATCGACTTCCATATACAATTCTCGCCAAGAGATCTCGACCGAGACTATCGGTCCCGATGAGATGCCCATTCACTCCGGGTGCAGCCATCTGATACTCTGAGTCCATTTCCGTATAACTGAATGAGAGCATTGAGGGCCCGAAGAATGCCATGATCAGCCAGAATACAATAATGGCAATTCCGACGATGGCCAGCGGATTTTTTTTCAGTTGATATAAGATGTATTTCATCGCTGTCCTCCTTGGAACCTGATCCTTGGATTCAGATAGCTGTACATGATATCGGTAATCATGGTGGATAAAGAATAAATTATGGTAATCAGCAGTACACAAGCTTCAATGAGAGGAACATCACGTGTTTTAATCGCTGTCATCATTAAAGATCCCATTCCAGGATAACCAAATAGCGTTTCTACAACCACCAGACCGCCAAATAACCATCCCATGTTCATCCCGATGATCGTTATGGTCGGTAACAGTGCGTTCTTCAATGCATGACGGAATATGACATACTTTTTTGGCATACCTTTAAGAATAGCAGCTCGAACATAATCTGAGTTCATCACAGTGATCATCGAAGACCGTTGCATGCGCGAAATATAACCGAACATCACAAATGTAATGGAGAGGGCAGGGAGAAATAAGATATTGAGATTAGACCAAATACTTTCTCCAATAGGAATAACACTTACGATGGGAAACCACTGCAGTTGTACAGCAAATATCGTTATGAGAATTACTCCAGAAACAAATTCGGGCAACGCCATAGTAGCCAGGCCGAAAAAGGAGATAATCGAATCGGTAGGTTTTTTCTCTTTGACACCTGCAAGGATACCAAAGAAAATTGAGAGTGGTACAAACATGATGAATGCCGTCAATGCGAGGATAAGTGAGTGACCTACACGTCTCCAAAGAATCGAATTGATAGCAACACCCCTCATATACACACTTTCACCCAAGTCCCCTACGACCACTCCGCTAATCCATCGACCGTATCGTTGGAGGAGAGGATCATCAAGGCCACGAGCTTCTCGCAGTGCTGCAATTGACTCGGGTGTAGCACTTTGAC
Organism: uncultured Spirochaetaceae bacterium; assembly: GCA_964482325.1. GTDB lineage: Bacteria > Spirochaetota > Spirochaetia > Sphaerochaetales > Sphaerochaetaceae > CAYZJV01. The sequence continues at coordinate 57,249 of CAYZXD010000011.1, forward strand.
CGAGAATCATCTGAGCGACATCTCCCGGCATGATCTCAACAAGCAAGAAGATGATGAAAGACATGACGACTAGGGTCGCTAAAAGCGACCCCAATCTCTGAACAAAAATACTTAGTGTTCTATTCATTTAACATCCATGTATTTGTACTGTGGAATCTGTGACACTGGGTGACTATAATTCACAATACGATCATTGACGGCTATCAGCAATGGAACTTCAACATTGATAATTGAGCCTTCTTCATAGAAGATATCCTGTAATTCATGATAAAAAGCCATGCGAGTATCTGCATCAGTTTCAGAAGAGATCTTATCAATCAATTCATTGACACGTGGATTATCAATATGACTTTCATTCCAGGGACCACCGCCCTTGAAGGCAAGAGACAGCATCATGTATGGGTCGATTCTCACACCCCATCCGGTAATAGAGAACGGTACGTTCATCCAGTACTGTGACAGATAGACGTCACGGGTATATCCCTGGAGCTTGATGTCAAATCCCGCAGGAGCAGCTAATTCCTGAATGGTCTGTGCAAGTTCTTTACCGTATGGATGGTCAGATGCATAGGTAAGGGGAACTGAAACACCATTGGGGTATCCGGCTTCTGCCAGTAAGGCCTTTGCTTTTTCAATATCTCTTCCACGGAACGGAATATCCTTGTGCTGGACGAGGCCACTGATGATCGGACTCTCATTGTAGAAGACTCCATCATTCAATTCTGCCTTTGCAACACTGCGTGCAATCACTTCCGGATCCATAGCATACTTCATTGCAAGACGAACTCGATTATCATCAAAGGGCTCCATATCGGTAATCATGGCAATAAAGCGATGTTCCTGATAAGGACTTACGATCGATATACCATCAACACCCTCAAGACGATTCTTAATGGTCGGGGTGACAAATGGTACGATATCAACACGATCAGATTCCAGCATGGAAATACTTGCATCGATATCAGGGACAAAATAGATAAGCAATTTGTCTACCTTAGGAAGTGACGCATCCCAATATTCTGTATTTTTAACTAATAATGCTGATTCCTTGGGGACCAGTTGCTCCATCTTAAATGGACCGGTACCCATGGGTTTTGATTCTCCCAATGAAGCATAATCATATTCGCTGGAGAGCATCATCATGTTATAATCGGTCAATCGATAAATGAACGTTGGGAAGGAATCTGACAGATTCAGCACAACGGTATAATCATCGGGAGTTTCAATTGACTCAACAATAGAGAAATCCTGTCTCTGCAGGTGACCAACATCGGGATCCTGAGTTCTCTCGATGGTAAACTTCACATCTTCGGAAGTGAACTTGGATCCATCATGGAATGTGACATCATCGCGAAGTTTGAAGACCCACCTCTTTCCGTCTTCGCTTTCCCAGCTTGTGGCAAGAAGAGGATCAATAACACCGGTATCCGCATTGATCTCAATCAGATATTCATAGATTGACGAATTCATAGAGAATGCCTGACCATCCCAAACTCCGGGAGTAATCAGTCCGGGGACCTGCTCGGCCACACGGATTACTTTTTCACTTTCTGCTGCTGCCTCTTTATCTCCACCAGCAAATACCAGCGGCATTGCGAGTAGCAGTACGAGCAACGTAATTACAATAAAACGTTTCATAGTTCCTCCTGAACTTGATTTTTCCTCGGGATCGACAGCGCGGCTTCTATCTTTTTATAACTCTTTGATAACATGCCGAAAGCGGAACACTCATATCATCGTATGAGGTTTAGCGGCTAATCGGTGCTGTCGAAAACCGACAACTTAATTAAACACTATAGATTGTCACTTTGTCAACCACAGTGATATATTGTGTAAGTTGTTAACATATAATCAATTAAAGGATAAAATGGAAAATATTGGGAAGCTCTGTGCTACTGTATAAGCAATTCTACTGCTGTTCGAGTTTCCTGATTTCCTACTAAAACCAGTACATCTTGAGCCTGCAATATCCATTGAGGCCCTGGTGATAGTGAAATATTTCCTTCTCGGCGTACTGCAATTACAGTTGCATGCGTGCGATGCCAGAAGTTCAGGTCATTTAATGAAGCACCGAGGATTGAGGAATCATCGGGAATGGTACATTCATAGGTATAAAATGGATTGCTGGAGACAAATCGTTCAGATGAATCCACCAGTTGTTTGACAACAGAAAACATCTCTCGATTCAACTGCTCATGTTCATCTACCAAGGTCTTCAATCGACCGAGCAGCTGTCGCGTATCACTCTTATTTCCCTGTTTGGTGAGGTAAGCAGCTGCATGTTCTCGTGATAATACCCGTACGCCACTGTTCTGCAGTACCGTTACCACCTGCATCTCTTCGAGTAGAGAAAAAGCACGACGGATGGTCTCAGGAGAAACGCCATATTCACTGGACATCAAAGAACGTCCTGACAGGCGTCTTCCTTCGGCAATATCACCGGAAGCAATTCGATTGGCAATATCGTAGGCAACCTTTTCATACATAGCAAGTTCATTTCGTCTCTTGCGACGTTGTTTTCCTGCTACTTCGTCAGATTCCTGTTTCATAACGCTTTACTCTATGAAATCGATTATTCTTCCGATTTCACTTCCTCCCATATATCATTAAGCTGATCAACCTGATCATGAGTCAGTTCAATGCCGCGTTCTTTAGCCAAATGAGCTACCGCATTGAACCGACGACGTACTTTCTGATTACTTCGGTGTAATGCAACTGACGGATTTATCTTAAGATATCGTGCGAGATTAACCACAGAGAATAGGAGATCTCCCAATTCCTGTTCCACATGATCACGATCAGCATCTATGTGATCGACCGCCTCAGTAAGCTCTTCCAGTTCTTCACGGATCTTATCCATGACTCCCGCAGTATCGGGCCAGTCGAAACCAACCTTGCGCATTTTCTTTTGAATTTCAGAGGCTTCTTCGAGCTTAGGCAGAGATTTGGGTACTCGACTGAAAAAATCATCAGCATCGGCAGTTTTTCCTTCAACCTGTTCCTTGATCGTGTTCCACAGATCAAGAACTTCTGCGCTATCAGCAGCTTGTGCAGATGAAAAGACATGCGGATGTCGTCGTACCAATTTTTTACAGACAGCATTGATAGCCATAACGGGAGTGAATTCCCGGGATTCTTCATGAATTCGCGTGATCATGAATGCGTTAAGTAACACATCACCGATTTCTTCACTACAGGCATCCATATCTTGTTCCTGCAGTGCATCAATATATTCAAAGGTTTCATCAAGCAATGCCCGCGACACATCACGATTTGTCTGTTCACGATCCCAGGGACATCCTTCAGGACTTCTGAGCATACTCAGAATGTGGTAAAGCTGTTGTACGGCATCTGCAAGATTGTCTGTTTCTTGATAGGTATATGTAATCATCAACTATCCTTTTATTGTTTCTAGTTAACAGAATATACATTATATACATTTTGTCACGTCAGTACATCACAACGCCATACTACCGAGATATGCCAATGATGACCAGTAGATGTTGGTGAAATTCCCTTCACCACCGTACACAGCACCAAAAAGATGGATATAAAGCGGTTTATCCATAGCATACTCTGCTGCAAGATTATGATAAAAATACTCATCCTCAGTATCCACGTACTGTGCGGTAAAATCTTCAGATGACCATGTATCTGATTTGACGAACGGATTTTTCTGATAATCAGCAAGTAATAATTCATCGGTTCCATCAGAGAGTTTTATCAGATAGGAATCATCAATTGCTTCTAATGATACGGTGATCTCATAATTTCCATCAGAGATCGGTATCAGCATATCCATCTCAGGTGCAACGCCAAATACAAATGGCCCGTCACTTGCCAATGAATTACTGAACGTTCCGGTAAGTATCCCTCCGAATTGTTCATCATCCATATCATCATTATCCGGTCGATGCTTGGTATATTGCTTAGTACCCGATGCATTGCGATAGCTATAGAGTCCAGGAGCACTGTTCTGACTTTGCACAGTCCAAAATGAACCACTACCCGATTTCATTCCATACAATGATTGAAAATGCGAGATCACATCAGTAAGTGGGAAATGGGTAGCATCACCGCTTTGTTCGGTGACGTATTCTGTTCCTCCCAGATCAGCTGCCGTGGAAAGAACGTACATGAATTTCAGCGAAGGGCCGGTTCCCGTATCATAAGAGGCTAACAGGTCTGCTGTTGACTGTTGATTGATAGTTACCGTAATCGTGTTATCGTCTTGCGGAACTCCACTGAGCGCGATATGTTGATCCAGATTGAGAAATGTAGGTATTCCACAGCTGATGAAGAGAAAAAAAAATGCCAGAAGGAGTACCGATTTGCATGCACTCGTTATCTGACATCTCATATAATACTTCCTCCGAAGCAGGAGGTTCCTCTCGTTGTGCTACTGGAGAATCACCAGACGGGATTGAGCCAGTTTGGCATATTCAGAAGCAGGGAATTCATCAGCAAGCTGTTGGAGAACCGCCTGCGCAAGATCGGTGTTTCCCGCACTTTCATGCAGGCGCGCTACGCTGAATAGAGCCCGAGCCGATTCTGCAGCTTCATTTCCATACTCATCGTATACCGACTGATAATATTCCAAAGCCTTCTGACGGTCACCAAGCTGTTCGCTTGTTACTCCGGCATTGTACTGAGAGAGACTTCCCAGGTAGGTTCCCCTGCCCTGCTGTGCCACTGCAAGAAACTGTGTACGTGCCTGTTCATAGGATTCCTGTTCGTAGGCAATCAGCCCCAGCAGGTAATTGGCCTTCATAGCCGGATAGGATTTCCCGTTACGGTCAGCCAATTCATTCAGATCAACGGTTAAGCCCTGCAGCATATCCACTGCTTCTTCGGACTCCTTATCTTCAAGGAACACCCATGATTCATAGGTCTTCTGTGCCTCGTCAATAGCAACCTGAAGTGATTCAGCCCGTGAATCGATAACGGTCAGGGTGATCCACAATCCTGCTACGATGACCACAATGGCCACCGCAACCAGGATTAAGAGTTTCTTATGAGAGAGCAGAAACGTATTGAATCGAGATTCTAACTTAGCTGCTCCCGTTGTTTCTTCTTTTTTCGCCATCATTATGCTCCGCTATTCCTCACTGTTTTCCCGAGACTTCATCAGATCCCCAAATGTGAAGGTATCACCTTCATCATCATGGATATACTTGGAAATCTCAGACTGCTGGGATTTGCGGATCATTTCCTTGATCGACAGACTTAGTTTCTGAGTAGAAGGATTAATTTCAACCACAGCTGCAGTGATCGGATCACCAACTTTGAACTTCTTCAGTACTTCATCGGTAAACTGTTCATCCGGACCAACGAGATTGTACTTGGAGATCAAGCCTTCAATGTCACCGAGGACACGGACAAATACACCAAAATCGGTAACATTGCTGATTTCTCCACTAATGGTACTTCCCTTGGGATAGTCGTGACGCAGTGTCTGCCAGGGATTTCCCTCAAGCTGCTTCACACCGAGTCGGATATGGCGAGTCTGTGCATCGACACGGGTTACCACCACATCAATGACATCACCTTCCTTGCAGAACTCAGTCATATTACGCACTTTCTTGGTCCACGAAATATCATCGATATGTAAAAATCCGTCAATGCCGTCTTCAAGGTTGATAAAGGCACCGCTGTTGGTGAGCTTTACTACCGGTTTAGTCAAAGTCATCCCTACTGGATAGCGTTCTTCAATAGTATCCCAGGGATTCTCTTCAAGCTGTTTCAGACCCAGACTGACTCGCTTCTTATCGAGATCATATCCAAGAATCTTAGCCTGGACCACATCCCCGATAGCTAACAGTTCCTTCGGATTATTAATACGTTTAGTCCAGGAAAGCTCTGAAATATGAGCAAGACCCTCAATACCTGGTTCAATTTCAATGAACACACCGAATGTAGTGATCTTTGTGACCGGTGCTTTAACCACATCATCAACCGCATATCGCTGTTCAAAGGAATTCCAAGGATCCTCGGTCATATGCTTGAGTGACAGGTTGATCTTTTGTGATACCGGATCAATATTGATCAGACGCAACTGAATGACCTGACCCTTCTTGACAAAATCTTTCGGCTTGGTGACGTGTCCCCAGCTCATATCGTTGATATGAAGCAGGCCATCAAAGCCACCGAGATCAATGAATGCACCAAAGCTGGTAAAACTCTTTACCGTACCTTCAACAACATCACCGATTTTAACCGTAGCGAAAAATTTCTCTTTGTTTTCTTTGATCTTTTTCTCAAGGTATTCCCTTCGAGAAACAACACTCTTGAGCTTCATTCCTGTATGGAACTTGTCGATGATGAAATAATCGGCGATGCCAATCATGGTTTCCGGGTCTTCCACTCGAACTACATCCGCTTTGGAAAGCGGGCAGAATCCCAAAAATTCGTTGCCGAGGTCGACTTCAAAGCCGCCCTTGATGACCTTGACGAACTTGCCCATGACCGGGGTGCGGTTATCCGCAGCTACCTTGAGTACTTCCGTCTGTTCCTTGATGTCAGCACGCTTTTTGGAAATGACGATCTGGCCGCCCTTCCCTTCCTTGTTGACAATCATGACCTTGACTTCGTCGCCGACGGCGGGAACAGTGGAGAACTCATCGTGAGCAATTCTACCCTCGGATTTGTATCCCACATCCACAAACACATACTCGTTATTGACCTGAACAACAGTACCGGTAACGAGCTGACCGTCTTCAATTTCATCAAGAGATTTCAGGTAATGTTCCTGCAGCATTGTCTGCATATCAGCCTTCTGCTGAGGTTCGTTCTGTGTTTCCACCACTTCCTTAACTTCTTCCACGTTTCTCTCCTGATCCTTATTTTCACCCGTAATCCGGGTAAATATAGCACGTAACACTGTGTCATAAACTTGATCTATGGTCAAGTATGACGAGTCAATATAGATAGCGTCTGGAGCAACCTTGAGTCCCCCGACTGGTTTTGTTCGATCAATTTCATCCCGCTGCGCAATTTTTGCAACTAAATCTTCATAGGTAAGATTGGTGGGTTGCTGATCAAATCTTCGTCTGGCCCGCACTTCAACCGAGGCGTCAAGAAAGAACTTACTGGGGGCATCAGGGAATACCACGGTCGTAATATCTCTTCCTTCAGCCACCAGATTCAATCCATCGGTGGCAAGAGCTCTCAGATGACGATTCACGATTTCGCGCAGTGCTACGATAGCGGAATGTTGTGCGACATACGCATCCACTGCATCACTATGCAGGAGATCTTCGACATCAACTCCATCGGCATACAATCGGCCATCACGCAACGTGAGGGAAATCTGCTGAGCAACAGCTAATACAGCATCTTGATCTTCAGGATCAAGTCCCTCGGTGAGAACGCGAAGAGTAATTGCTCGATAAAAATTTCCTGAATTTAGGAAATGGAACCCTAAACGTTCTGCAACCATATGAGCAATGGTACTCTTACCAACTCCTGCCGGACCGTCCAGTGCAACGACAAAGCCGGTTACCTGTGGCATCCATTCACTATCCATCAGTTTTTCCCCTCAAGTAATGCTGCAATTTCCTGCTTCTTTACCGGACGATAGGCCCCTATGGCAAGATCATCAAGCAGGATAGGTCCGATACGAATCCGTACCAGACGTTTTATGGTATAGCCAAAATAACTGAAAATTTTTCTCAATTCCCGATTCTTTCCCTCAGTAAGGGTAATGACTACCCAGCGTTTCGACCGGATCTCGAATTTTTTTATCACGTAGGGTTTTTGACTATCAATATAGATTCCTCTGAGCGCCTCTTCCAGATCTGATCGTTGAATGGGCTCAGAAGTCATAACGGCATACTCTTTTTCAATCTCATTTGCCGGGTGCATGATCTTTTGAGCAGCATCTCCGTCATTTGTATAGAGAATAAGGCCGGTTGATTCCTTATCGAGTCGTCCCACATGAAATAAGAGATTATGTTCCGCAACCGTGATGAGATCTCGCGCATAAAGCTTTTCATTCGGATCGTAGTTAGTACACACATACCCTTTCGGCTTGTGCAATGCATAGTATACGATACGATCAGCCGGTTCGGCGAGGATATCATCAACCATGACGACATCATCAGATTGCACCTTCACACCCATTTGGCGTACCACCTGAGTATTGATGGAAACTCGCCCTTCAGCAATTAGTTTTTCACATGACCGGCGCGAACCGAATCCGCTCTTAGCGAGATAGCTCTGCAGTCGAACGGGATAATCAATGTGCATCAAGTTCCTCCTCATCTTGCGTAAACCGCATGCGATCTATTTCAGATAATTGTGGTAAAGCCGAAATACTCGGCAGATTAAATTCAAATAAAAATTTCTTCGTCGTCCCATACAGGCAGGGATGACCGGGAACATCTTTACGCCCGACTACACGGATATATTCACGATCACGCAACAGTCTGACGATCGAATCACTGGATACTCCTCGAATATTCTCGATATCGCGACGTGTCACCGGTTGCGCATAGGCAATGATCGACAGGGTCTCCAGGGCTGCACGTGACAGCCTTCGGTCAACCTTTTTTCCATAACAGGAACGAAGGGTATCATGCAGGTCTTCTGCAGGAGTAAAACTATAGCTCCCGTGAGCTTCAATGAGTTCAAGACCATGCAGATGATCAGCCCAGTATGCCTGCAGTTCTACAAGGGCCTCCTGTACCGCAGTTGTATCGAAACCGGTAAGACGGCCTAACCGATCAGTGTTCACCGGCTCATTTTCCAAAAAGAGGATCACCTCAATGACTCGAGCATTTGGTGACAGCTGTTCATTGCTCATGATTCATCCTCATTATCCAGCTCTATAATTTCATCATCTTCCCCGTCATCATATAATGACGGTTGTGGTTCCGTGAATGGTTCGACACGCAAATTATCCTGTTGCATAAAAGAGGTCATCGGTTCTTCCTCTCCGAAATCCTCATCATCAAGGATATCGGCAGTGAAATCCTGCTCTTTTCGGATGACAATATCACCGAACAGAGCGTGCTGATGAATGGAAATCATCCTGAATTTCACTGCTTCAAGTATTGCGAGAAAAGCACAGATAATATCCATAGGAGAATCTCGATGGATAACGAGATCACCAAAAGAAATTTCCTCATATGTTTCAAAAAGTTCTGCCATCAGAGCCAGTTTCTGCTTTGTGGTCACCTCTTCGTACACATTGAAAACTTGTTCAGGTGTAATGGAACGAAGAAGTGTGGAAAATGTTTTTAGCAAATCCCATACATTCACATCCTGCCAAAGAGCCTGATCTTCAAAGGGAAGCATAAACTGACTCTTTCTTCGTTGAATAAACAAGTCTCTGTTTTGATCAGTGTCAGAAAGGAGCGCAGTATACTGTTTATACTTCTGATACTCAAGCAATTGATGAACCAGTTCATCACGTAATTCGAAGAACTCATCATCATCCTGCTCGTCATCATCGACCGGAAGAAGCATTTTACTTTTTATATAGATCAGATGAGCTGCCATAGCATAGAATTCAGTCAGATCATCAAGGTTAAAATCTTCAGCTGAATCGAGATAGGAAAGAAACTGATCGGTGATTTCACCAATAGGAATATCGTACAGATTTACCTGTGCCTGCTGGACGAGGTGAAGCAGCAAATCGAGGGGACCTTCAAACTGTCTGATGGAATAGGATAATGCTGTCGGAGCATGCTCCTGATGGGCTTGATATCCCGTCTCATATACCATGCGACCGAGTATACCGTTTATACCCGGTCGCGTAAAGGTCACGCCTGTGGAGTATCTGCAGCAGTGTCAGTCGGACTCGGAAACATCAACGTACGCAGTTTCTCATACAAATCGCTGGTGATATCCTGGTTACTTCTCAGGAAATTTATTGCATTCTCTCGTCCCTGCCCGATCTTTTCCCCATTATAGGCGTACCAGGAACCACTCTTATCAAGAAGTTCATACTTCAATGCGGCATCAAGGATACTGCCATGGTAACTCAACCCTTCTCCGAAGAACATATCAAGTTCAATCTTCTTGAATGGCGGTGCTACCTTATTTTTAACGATCTTGATACGTACCCGATTCCCTATGATATCATCGGCACTTCTGCTGATTGCCTCGATTCTCCGAACTTCAATTCGAATCGATGAATAGAACTTCAGCGCATTACCACCGGTCGTCGTTTCCGGATTCCCGAACATCACACCGATTTTCATACGGATCTGGTTGATAAAAATGATGGTGGTATTACTTTTGGAGAGAATACCGGTGAGTTTCCGCAGTGCCTGACTCATGAGTCTTGCCTGCAATCCCATATGAGAATCACCCATTTCTCCATCGATTTCAGCCTGCGGGGTCAATGCAGCCACCGAGTCGACAACTATGATATCAACCGCTCCCGAGCGAACAAGTGATTCAACAATTTCAAGAGCCTGTTCTCCGTTATCGGGCTGAGAAATCCATAATTCATCGGTGTTTACCCCTAATTTCCGCGCATAGGTCGGATCAAGAGCATGCTCTGCATCAATGAATGCTGCTATGCCTCCTGCCTTCTGTGCTTCAGCAATTGAGTGGAGCGCCAATGTGGTCTTGCCTGATGACTCCGGTCCATAAATTTCAATAATACGTCCTCGAGGATATCCCCCTACTCCCAGAGCTTCATCAAGGAGGATGGATCCAGAGGAGATGACCTGAATTGATCGGTCAGTTGGATTATCACTCAGTTTCATCAGAGCGCCTTTGCCGAACTGCTTGTCGATTTGAGAACGAGCAGCTTCGAGTGCAACAAGCTTCTGTTTCGTATCGGTAATGGTAACCGGAGCCTGTGATGTATTTTTTGCCATAGCTAACCTCTCTTTATCAGCTGATACAGCTATTGTACTGCATTGTCAGGTATTTTGCTTCATCGTGGTCGGAGAATCTACCATAATCGTCACCGGTCCTTCATTGGTATAGGTAACACGCATGGATGCCCCAAATTCTCCTGTTGCCACATAAAAACCGCCCTCGCGTACCGCCTCTACAAACTGTTCATACAGCGCCTGCGCTTTCTGCGGTGCTGCAGCCGGGTTGAATGATGGACGGTTTCCTTTCGATAAATCAGCACACAGGGTGAACTGACTGACTACCAGCATCTGGGAACCCACTTCATCCAGGGAACGATTCATTTTCCCCTGCTCATCGGTAAACAGACGCATGCGTGTGATCTTGCGAACCAGATAGGCAACATCATCTGATGTATCGTGTTCTGCTACCCCGAGGTACACCAGCAATCCCCGTTCTATCGATCCGACCGTAACGGTATCTACCGTTACCGAGGCTCCGGATACCCGTTGTACTACCGCCCGCATTACCGTGAAAGTCCCTGGATTTCTTTCACGAGTGCTGATCGGTCTTCTGCACCGAAGAATGCGCTTCCCATTACCAGAACATCAACTCCTGCTTGAACGAGTTCAGCAGCATTGGAACGATTCACTCCCCCATCAACTGAGATAAGAAAATGCAAATTCCGAGCTTTTCGCAGGTGATCAAGCTGCCTGATCTTCTCAAACGAAACGGGGATGAATTTCTGTCCCCCGAATCCCGGGTTGACCGTCATCAGCATCACCATATCAACCTGGTCAAGTACGAGTTCGATCGCACTGATGGGAGTGGACGGTACGATTGAGATTCCAACCTTTTTCCCCGTTTCCCGAATCATGGTCA
>CAYZXD010000012.1:0-59673 GCA_964482325.1 uncultured Spirochaetaceae bacterium
TTACCAGATTGACTTCAGAGTACTAGGTTTTTGGAGAAACGACGGAAGTCAGGTATTATGGCATTTTATTCAATCCTTTCCAACTTATATAATTGTGAGAATTTTATGAATGGTCGACTCTGGAAGATTCTCGAAAAAACTGGTAGAATTGCGCACACGGAGGATTTCATGGAAACCATCTTCACTAAAATCATCAATGGGGAAATCCCCTCTACGCAATTGTATACAGATGATCGATGCATCGTCATTCTCGACATTGCCCCAGTGCACAAAGGACATGCTCTGGTGATTTCCCGCGAACCATATCCGACAACGGAGACCTGTCCGGATGATCTTCTCGGCCATATGATGAAAATTGCTCGAAAACTCGATATTTCCATGCGTAAAAAAATCGGTGCAGAAGCAACCAATATCATCATCAATAACGGCCCTGCTGCAGGTCAGGAAGTCCCCCACCTCCATATTCACGTAATTCCCCGCTTTGCAGGCGATGGAAAGCAGTTTATTCCGAAGAAGGAACAGTATCATGACGGGGAAATACAGGAATTTCAGAGCAGACTCTTGTTAGTGTAAGCGATTTCACTTGCCCGTATGAACAACCGCTGGTACACTCGCGATATGGGTAGTTGTCACTTTTGCAATACAGAAGTTCCCTCAACCATGACTATCGGTCATGCCTCGGTATGTTCCTACTGTGGAAGACCGTTGAAAGTCTGTCTGAACTGTAAATTCTACGATCCAAACGCATATCATGAATGCCGTGAGGATATTGATGAACCCATCACATACAAGGATTTAGCGAACTATTGTGACTTTTTCGTCATGAAAGAAACTTCCTCACAAAGTTCTGCAAAAAAACAGGAGGAAGCTCGATCACGGTTTCTCTCACTGTTCGACGATGAATAGGAGGCTCCATGCTTACAGTCGGTTCTTCAGCACCAACCGTTTCCGTATTGAACGAACAGGGAGAACAGGTGACCTTGCAGGATTATGCGGGTTCCTACGTAGTTCTCTATGTCTACCCCAAAGACAATACCTCCGGATGCACAGCAGAAGCCTGTTCATTCAGAGACCAAAGTAAAGCTATAACTGATGCAGGTGCCGTGATTCTGGGACTGAGCAAAGATTCAGTTGCATCCCACCTGAAATTCAAGGAAACCTACGAATTAAACTTCACCCTGCTATCCGATGTTGATCATCAACTTCTTGAGGCTCTTGGGGCCTGGGGAGAAAAGGTCAATTATGGGAAGCGTTCCGTTGGTACGATACGAAGCACATTCCTCTTTGATCCTCAGGGCATTCTGATACAGGTATGGCCGAAAGTTTCTCCCAAGACTCATGGGGAGGAAATTGCAGCCTATCTGCAGGAGCTTCAGAAATGACCAAAAAGGTTCTCTCTCTCCTGGGGCTCTGCTGTCTGTTCCTCTTTTCCTCCTGTATGACTTACACCTATCAGGATGCAAAAAAGATCATACCTGAGGAACCGCAGGCCGCAGCCACCGAGATACTCATACCAAGCACTCCAACGCCCGAACCCGAGGAGAAACAGGACCTGCGCCCGATTGAAGTAGCCCTGATTCCATTGCCCTGCAATGCAGAAAAAACCCTGCTTGATACCATCATTAAAGAAGCGGATGAAGGCGGTTATGACCTGATCGGCTTCACAGGAGAAACAGAGGCGCTTGTCTATGTGGCGTCTCTCGTAAAAACTCCCGTATATTGGACACAGCAAGGTAAGGTAATCACCTCACCTTTGTCCATTACACAGACCTCCGGCGAATTCCCCCTTGTCACATTGGAAAACGGACAGGAATTCCGTGTGACTCTGGTAGACATCCAGGAGACAACCGTATTTCAAGCTCTCCGGGCCGAATCAGATCAAAGTCGCTGGGAATCAATTATTGCAAAGGAACATCCTTCGAGAGAACAGGCGATTCAACCCATTTTAGCATATGAAGCTGAAACCCCATTACTGGTTCTTGCTTCACTTGGCGAGCCTTCCGCAGCTGATTGGTTTGAAACTGCGGCAGATCATCCATACCGGATACCGGTATCATGGCCGATTGTTGAGAACCTTCTCGTTCACCGTTTCCTCGATAGCTGGAGGATGACGCATTACCAAGCTGCAAGTGCTCCCGGGATCACATGGGAACTGGGAACAGAGACAATGACCTATACTGAACGAGTTGATTTTCTGTTCAGCAAAGGACTTCTTCCCATCCGAACCACCACAATCGATATCGGAGAGGGGCAAAAAGAAAGGCTCCCGTATGAGCAGCGGTCTGCCCTTACTGGAACCTTTATCATTCCCTAGCTGCTCAACTACTGAAGCAGGTTGAGGTCCACCTCACCGGCGATGGTCGGCATAGTGATTCCCCACTTTTCCAGTACAGCCGGATGCACTTCCCCGAAGATACCTACAGGCTTTCCGTTACACATAAGCCGGCCGCAACGACCGGTAATAAATCGCGGATCGGTAATCTCTTCCATCACATACTCACGATTGATGAAATAGAACAGGGTTGAAATCAGGCTGTTCAGCTGATTGAAACCCATATCACTGCCAGAGCCAAGGAATCCTAAATAATCACGGGTAGTGGTACCCGAGTTATCAGAATCGTCAAGGAAGGCAACCTTACCTACTTCAAATATCTGATGCGGGTAGACAGCATGAGCACTGACGCTCTCGGATTCAAGCAGTGAAGGCAGTACCGAAGGACGCACATACTCATAATTCTCACTCATGGGGTTTGCTATCTGGATATAGGAATCACCATCGACGAGCATATTGTCTATATACTCCCGTTTAGATCCCAGATAGTTATACATCATTTCCTGGAACCCAAGTCCCACCATGATCTCTTTCACTTTCCGGGAAAAGGCTTCAGTCTCGGTGATGCGACCCACGGTCGAATCTCCCGGTAATTCCGGGGTGAAGTTTTCCAGCCCATGACCAATCATGACATCTTCTACGATATCGACGGGATGGAGAAAATCATTCCGGTATTCGGGTACCGTGATATACACCATAGCGTCGTCGGTGAGGGCAAACACCCCCATGCGTCTCAGTGCATCAACCACTTGTTCACCGCTGAGATCTTCTCCCAGGGTTCTCCTGAGGAAATCAAGTTCGCAGGCCGCCGGTTTCTGGAAGTAATAGGGAACCGTTACCGATCTTCCGAATTCCGTGTCATAGGGAAACTCACAGGTGACGGGAAGAATGGTGAATCCCATATCGGCACAGTCACAGGCTACAATCGAAGCTGCAAGAAGGAGATCTTCAAGTCCGCTACCGCTGAATTCAAAGAACAGATGTTCCTGTCCCTCCTCAACAGCACCGATATGGGCACTATTGATCACCGGGGGGAAACTCAGCGCGTTACCCGCATCGTCGTACAGGTAGGGAAAAACCGGACAATCCGCTACGATGGGACCATACTCAATCCCTTTCGGATGTTTTTCGCAGATTTCCCGCAGGGACAGATCCTCATCCATGTGCAATGGAACAAAGTGAGTGGCATCAGGATCGGCTCCCTTGAAATGTACAGGAAAGGTAATCAGATCACTCCGATATACTCCCATAGCAATGGTCTTCCGTTTCCGGCCGAAATTGTTGCAGAGTTTTTCCTGCGACTGAATCAGGTTCAACAGAATCTCTTCATCAACCACCACTCCGGTAGCTGCAAACCCGATTGAAAATGGGCGCACCATCTTTGCCGATTCATGGACGATCAACTTTCTCCCTTCGCTATCAAGGGTCTCTTCCGGAGTAGAGAAGAAATCGTACTGAGCAATCGTGCGATCACGATACGACACCAGTTGTCGGGCGACTCCTGCTGCCGACCAGAGATCGGGGCGATTCGTATCGTTCAGTTCAATTTTGTACAAGCCTTCTGCTTCATCATGGCCATCAAGCTCAGCCTTCGCTACAGGAAATATGGATTCCAGCTGATCGTCTGTATAGGATGTCCCCAATAGGGAGTTGAATAAATTTTCATGTACTTCAATCTTGGGCATCAGTTACCCCTCCTCATGCGAACACTTTCGATATCGGGTGTGAACAGCTCTCTCAGATCATTCAGGCCCAGATGCATCAGCGCCATGCGATCGATACCGAGCCCCCAGGCAAGCACCGGGACATCAATCCCCAGAGCTTTGGTGACCTCAGGTCTGAAGATACCGCTGCCACCAAGTTCAAACCATCCCAGCACGGGATGTTTGATATGAACTTCGATCGAAGGCTCGGTAAATGGGAAATAGCCGGGGACATATTTTACTTCTTCTGCTCCTGCGACCTCTTCGGCAAACATTTTTAAAAGCCCAAGTAATGTTTTGAGATTCACATCCTTGCCCAGCACAATCCCTTCTGTCTGATAAAAGTCGGCACCATGTGTAGCATCGACCTGATCATACCGAAAGCATCGTACCACGCCAAAATATTTACCCGGAATCTTTGCTGTCGGGAGCGTTTTTGCCGATAGCACGGTACCCTGACTTCTCATCACCTGCCGTCGGGTGAAGTCATGATCAAACTGGTACCGCCATCCGCGACTTCCCGTTTGCCACCCGTCTTCATGGGTCTGTGCCACTTGACTGAGATAGGGTTCTTCAATGGCTTTCGCATGTGAAGGATGCTTAACATAGTAGACATCGTGGATATCACGCGCACTATGGAATTGCGGCATGAACAAGGCATCCCCATTCCAGAATTCGTTCTCCACCAGGGGACCGTCGAATTCTTCAAACCCAAGGGCACAGAGTTTGTCCTTTACCCACTGCAGATAGGAGTTGTACGGGTTTCGTCGACCAGGAACCAAGCGTGCAGGAGGGGTATTGAGGCTGTAGGGACGGAACGTCATGTTCTTCCACGCGCCACTGGAAAGCATCGCAGTGGTAACTGCTCCTACTTCTTCTCCTGTAATATGTGCAGCAAGCAATGCTGCCTTTGCTTCCGATCCGGTTTCAGTCAACTGATAAAATACTTCTTCTCGTTCAACTATTTTCAACGGAGACCCTGCAGCTCCCCGTTTCTTACTGTTCTTTGATACAAAGGCACGTTCTTCTGTCGAGAGATTAGCCTCCTCAATGGGCTGCTGTGATGCTTTTTTCAACACTTCAGTGGCAATTGATACCTCTGCAGGGGCTTTTTCTGCTACAGCCTCGGCCTTATTGCCCTCACCCATGCGACAGGCTTTTGCCTTACTCAGCATACCGAAAGCGGAACCGACATCCGACTTCTCAAGGGAGAGCTTCTGTGCAATCTCAGGAAGCGTATGAGGACCTTCATGGGTAAGCAGATTAAAAATCTGCTGTGCAGGGGTGCCATTTTCCAGCTGTTGGCGACCAAGATCGGTCAATTCATATAATGTGCGGAAGGTGCGGTCGGTCTCCTGCAGACATCCTTTCGCAGTGAGCCAGCTGAACGTCTGGTTGCACTGTCCGATATTGTAGTTCAATTCCGCTATCAGTCGCTGGGCCGTCACCGGTTCTCCCGGGGACACGTGCCTAAGCACCCTGATCTCAAGAGGATGCAGGTTTCGTACATCGATCTCCATTAGTAGCCTCTCTTCGTATCATTTACCAGTATGGTGACGCCCATTGTAGCGAGTCAGAAGAAAAAATAAAAGGGGACTCAGAGGGTAGCGCCCCAATAGCAAAATATGGTACACCACGGATATGAATAGAGAACCAGTAACCATTACCCGGGCCCTCATTTCCGTCTCAGACAAGGAGGGTCTTGTACCGTTTGCCCGTATGCTCGCTGATCACGGCATTCAGATCATCTCGACCGGGGGAACTGCTAAGCTGTTACAGGCACAGCAGATTCCGGTGACTTCAGTATCAGATTACACCCAATTCCCGGAAATGATGGATGGTCGGGTGAAAACACTCCATCCGGTTATTGCTGGAGGTATTTTAGGACAGCGTGACCGGCACGCCAAAGATGCACAACAGCACCATATACCCTGGATTGATCTGGTAATCTGTAACCTCTATCCATTCGCCCAGACCATTGAAGACCCGCACGTGAGCGAAGAAGATGCAGTGGAGCAGATCGATATCGGAGGTCCTACCATGGTCCGTGCTGCAGCGAAGAATTTCCCCTGGGTAACGGTGATCACGCATGCTTCCGATTATCCTGAGGTGATGCAGAGCATTGAAGAGAGCAAAACCGTTTCCTTTTCGTTACGCAGAAAACTAGCGGCGAAAGCTTTTGCACATACGGCAGCATATGATGCGCTGATTCATCAATACCTTGACGATCAGCTATTTCCTGAGACGTTCGTACAATCCTATAGTCTTCATACCGGGACAAGTGAAGATGACAAGTTCCTCCGATATGGTGAAAACCCACATCAGAAAGCGGCTGTGTATCGAGCTCATACTGTAGCAGGTAAAAGTGACCCATTCAGTCTCCTCGACTGTTCAGTACTGCAGGGAAAACAACTTTCATTTAATAATCTTGGAGACACATACGGTGCGCTGGAGACCCTACGTGAGTTCTCTGAACCTGCCTGCGTGGTAGTGAAACATGCAACGCCTTGTGGAGTTGCTGTCGGAGAGAACATTACCGATGCAGCACGACGAGCCTACGATGCAGACAGCCTGAGTGCCTTCGGAGGAATTGTAGTGGTGAACCGGACGCTGGACGCGCAAGGAGCTCAGCTGTTTGCCAAGCGTTTTCTCGAGGTGATCGCAGCTCCTTCCTTTACCGATGAGGCGCTAGCCATTCTCCGCAAAAAAAAGAATCTGAGAGTGATCGAGCTGGGAACACTTCCTCCGCTCTCACATACCCTATCTCCCCGTGCATTGGGAAACGATCTATTGCTGCAGGAGAAGGATCACCTGGAAATTACCGCATCCATGCTTTCGGTGGTAACCGAACGTAAACCATCACCGCAGGAGATCAAGGATCTTCTTTTTGCCTGGAAAGTGGTAAAACACGTGAAGTCAAATGCTATCGTCACCGCAGCTGAACTGACTTCCTGCGGTATCGGCGGCGGCCAGGTTTCCCGTGTGGATGCAACACGCATTGCGCTGCAAAAGAGCGGAAATCACAACGCAATGGTACTTGCCAGTGATGCCTTCTTCCCGTTTCGAGACAGTATCGACGAATTAAAAGGATCTTCGGTGACTGCAATTATTCAGCCCGGTGGATCCATCAGAGATGAAGAAGTGATTGCAGCGTGCAATGAAGCTCAGATTGCGATGGTATTCACTGGCGTTCGCAGTTTCCTCCATGGATGATCATGCATTCTGTGCAAGCACCTGTTCGATAAACCCAATAAAGAGTGTGTGGTAATCTTTATTCGGGTAGTGCTTTTCGATAGCAGCATTGAGAAAATCTTCCGGTCGGATATCGGTCTGAGATGCACTGCTGCAGCAGAAAACCATATTTGCTTCCTCAAAGGTAACCAGTTCCTGGTTATCCTGTGCGACCACTACGGGATGCAAACCGGTTAATGCTGCCTTATCTACGGAACGCCCTGAGGTGGTGCCGCAGATCTGCAAAGCCTTTTCATACCCCGGAGGGAAAAAGGAGCAGGTGAATCGGTTATACTTTTTGAGAAACTCATAAGTATAGCGGGAATCACGAACGACAATGCCAAATGCAGGTCGTGCCCACATAATTCCAAGAAAACCCCATCCGGCAGTCATGGTATTCCAGTCATCTGCATCTCCTGCGGTGATCAGGAAGGTCTCCTGTTTCATCATGGAAAATGGATTGAGTTCCAGTGATGCATAATCAACCTGTTCAAACATGTCGTCCTCCTACGTATGAGCTCTCAGTATAGAGAGCAGAAGATGCTCCGTCAACAAAACAGAGGGGGGCTGTATCTTTGCTAGGCTTGACAGCTCTTGAGTTTTCCTGTTATGCCATGAAAGAACCTATATTTATGATACCATAAGGAGCAACCATGACATCTATCGCGATTCCCGCTCTCACCAAGGATCTGGTTCGTGTCCTGATTGATGCGGATACTATTCAAAGGCGTGTGGATGAGCTTGCCTACCAGATAAACCAGGAATACGAAGGGATTACCGAGAGCCTGATACTCGTAGGGGTATTGAAAGGCTCTTTCATTTTTCTTGCCGATCTGTGCAGGAAACTCAAGGTGCCCCATGTGGTCGATTTTATCAGTCTCAGCAGTTACGGGGCATCCTCTCAATCAACGGGAAATGTTCGGCTGATCATGGACACCCGGGAAAATCTGGAAGACCGTCATGTCATGATTGTCGAGGATATTCTCGATAGCGGTTATACACTGGACTACTTATGCAGAAACTTCTCCGCCCGTAAACCCAAATCACTCAAAACGGTTGTATTGCTTGATAAGCCCGACCGAAGAAAAGTTGATGTCGAGCTCGATTACATCGGATTTCAAATTCCCGATGTATGGGTGGTCGGCTATGGACTCGATTATGCTGAACGGTACCGCACCCTCCCTTATATCGCTGAGATGGTACCCGTTTCTGATTAACACCAAGAGGATTTTACATGGACAACAAGTATTACGTAGGGTACGCAACTATCCACAAGCTCGTACAATCACTTGCCGGACGTCTTACCGCATCCGGCTTTGATCCAGATGTCATTGTTGCAATCGGTTCAGGAGGATTTATTCCTGCCCGTATTGTCAAGACATACATCAATCGCCCGATCTATGCCGTAGGAATCTCCTACTATGGTATCGATCAGAAACACAGCGAACATCCACAGAAAATTCAGTGGATCGATGAAACACAACAGCAACTCCGTGGGAAGAAAGTGCTCCTCATAGATGAGGTTGACGATACCCGGGCCACCCTCAGTTACTGCATTCGCGAGCTGTTAACCAATGAACCTGAGGAGATTGCCGTGCTGGTTCTCCATAATAAAGACAAAAGAAAAGATGCCGATTTCCCACCCGAAATCGTCCGTTATTTTGCCGGAGAGGAAATTGCTGATCTATGGATCAAGTATCCGTGGGATGCAATCGATATCGATGATCATGAAGCTTGTGAGCAACAGATGCTTGCAGCACGTAAGAAGGAGCAGGTATGAGTATCACCGCTATTGTGGGAGCCCAGTGGGGAGATGAAGGAAAGGGACGAATTGTTGATTATCTTGCGCAGAAGGCTGAGGTGGTTATTCGTTTCCAAGGTGGTGATAATGCCGGACATACCGTGATCAACGACAAAGGTAAGTTTGCACTCCATATTATTCCTTCAGGTATATTCAATCCGGAAACAACCTGTATCGTAGGTGCCGGTACTGTGGTCAACTTCGACACCATGGCAACGGAACTGGAATCGATTGCGTCGGCAGGAGTGGATGGAACTAATCTCTTTATCGATCGTCGGGCACATCTGATTCTTCCCCTTCACTGTCTCCTTGACGGAGCTGAAGAAGCAAGCAAGAAAAGTGGATGGGCAGTCGGTACCACCAAACGGGGAATTGGTCCGTGTTACAGTGATAAAGCATCGCGTGTCGGCATTCGAGCCTCGGATATCCTCGATCCAGAGCGCCTGAGAACCCGACTCGAGATGCTCCTTCCACAGAAAAACCGACAGCTCGCCTACTATGGTCTTCCCGAGGTAACCGTCGATGAACTCATGGAAAAATGTGATCAGTGGAATCAGCGTTTCGGCAGTCAGATCATCGATACCATACCATTGGTGAAACAGGCTGTTCGAGAAGATAAAGCAGTGCTTCTTGAAGGGCAGCTCGGTATCATGCGTGATCTTGACTGGGGAATTTATCCCTATACTACGAGTAGCAATCCCACAGCAGGAGGAGCCTGCAGCGGAGCTGGTTTGTCCCCTCGCCATATTACCGATATTATCGGGGTGGTTAAAGCTTATTCAACATCAGTGGGAGGGGGTCCATTCCCGACCGAACTGTTTGACGCTGATGGTGAAAAACTCCGGGATATCGGCGGTGAATATGGTGCAACCACGGGTCGCCCCCGTCGATGCGGCTGGTTTGATGCTGTTGCCACCTCATTTTCGTGCTGGATAAATGGGTTTACCGGCACTGCAGTAACTAAATTGGATGTACTCGATACCTTTGAGACCATAAAAATCTGTACCGGATACCATATCAATGGGGAACTTGTAACTGATCTTCCCGACACTGCCGGTCAGGAGCAGGCAGAACCGGTCTACGAAGAGGTTCCCGGGTGGATGACCGATACCACCGAAGCCCGTACCTGGGAAGACCTTCCGAAAGCAGCACAGGATTTCGTCAACCGTATTGCCGAGCTTACCGGTGCGCCTGTGGTCTTTGTCAGTGTCGGTCCCGAACGTGACCAGATCATAATTCTGTAACAAGGAACTGAGCATGGCTTCATTTGATCATGATACCTTTATTTCCCCCTTCACGTGGCGCTATGGGAGTCCTGAAATGCGCAGCATTTTCAGTGAAACCCACAAGCGCCAGGTACTGCGCCGTATCTGGGTCGCATTGGCACGGGCCCAGAAGCAAGCTGGACTCGTTACTGCAGATCAGGTAGCAGATCTTGAAGCGCATCAGGATGCTGTCGATATTGAGCGAGCTAGTGAGATTGAACGGGAAATCAGACATGATCTTATGGCTGAAATTAAAACGTATGCAGAACAGTGCCCGGTAGGAGGAAGTATTATCCATCTTGGAGCTACCAGTATGGATGTCCTCGACAACATGGATGTACTGCGTCAGAAGGAAGCCCTTCAGAGAATCATTGCATCCGTCCAACACCTACTGTATCTGCTGAAAGAACGCATTGAACAAACAGCTGATACCCCATGTATGGCTTTTACCCATATCCAGCCGGCTGAACCGACAACTGTGGGCTATCGTCTCGCGCAGACCGCTCAGGATCTTCTTGATGATCTCGGGGATCTTAACCGGCTGTATCATGCATTGAAAGGGAAAGGTCTCAAAGGTGCCGTGGGCACCAGTGCTTCCTACTGTTCATTGCTTGAAGGGACGCGCACTACCGCAAACGAAATGGAGCAGCAGGTCATGGATGAATTGCATCTCCAGGCATTTTCAGCTGCAACGCAAGTATATCCTCGTAAACAGGATTGGCGTCTCGGAAGTGTGCTTTCCGGATTGTGTGCTACGTTGGCAAAGTTCGCCCTTGATCTCAGAATCCTGCAAAGCCCACCCATCGGAGAGTGGAGTGAACCGTTTGGTGCCAAACAGGTGGGATCAAGTGCCATGCCGTTCAAACGAAACCCAATCAATGCCGAAAAGATCGACTCACTGTGCCGGTTCGTTTCTGCTCAGGTCGATGTTCTTTGGCACAATGCAGCCGAGTGCATCCTGGAGCGGACCCTGGATGATTCAGCTAATCGAAGAGTAGTAATTCCTGAAATGTTTCTTGCGACAGAAGAGATTTTAATCACTGCCGCAAAACTTATAGAACACATGGTCTTCAATACAACGGGAATTGAGCGAAATCTTCAGCGATATGGACTGTTTGCAGCAAGTGAACGGCTGTTGATGGAACTTGGTCGGCGAGGCGCAGATCGGCAGCAGATGCATGAAGTAATTCGTGAGCACTCTCTTACAGCATGGCCATTGGTGCAACAAGGATTGGAGAACCCGCTGGATCAGCTGCTCAGCACTGATCCTCGGATTTTGCAGTATCTCTCGACTGATGAGGTTCTCGCACTGCTAGATGCATCAGAATACCTTGGCGATGCTCCTGCACGAGCGCATCTTATCGCATCTGCTATAGCACAACAGCAAGGCCACCTTGAATGATTAAATAATAGATGATCATACGAGGAATACGTGTCAGTGAGGCCAGTGCAACATAGTGGAATTCCACATGCACCATTCCTGCTATCCAGCACACGGTAGAAAAGGGGATAGGGGTAAGACCGGCAAGAACGACAGCCCAAACACCATATCGATTCACCAATAATCGCGTATCAGCTGAAAATCGTGCGGTAAACAGCGAAAACAACGGAAGATGACCGAGTAGTCGACCGATCCAATATCCACAGAGTCCACCTACTGCTGAAGCTAATGACATGGTGAGCAGCAACGGAACTGCCGCCCATTGCGTGACAAACGGGAATAAGATATCGACACTCATGGGGACGATGAGCATATCGGTGAAAAAGGTAAAGATTGCCACTCCTACCAACCCGAGATGCTCGACTACCCAAAGGCCGATCTGTTGGTACTGATCCTTGACAAAATAGAGAGCAACCGCATACACAAGAAGGAAAAACCCCATGAATCCAAGGGTCTTTACAATAATCTGCGTCCAGTTCAACCTGCCGCTATCATGAAACAGTGAGTCATTGAACCAATGTATTTTAAGACTTCTCGTCTCCTTATCGCGATCTGCCATGATTACTACCAAGCACCAGATCTTCGATTTTCTTCATAAAAACCTCTTTCTGTGCTGCATTTTCTCCAATTCCCTGCCAAAGCGGCGGTTTCCCGCCTCCTTTGCCGTCAATGAGTCCAAGCGCTTCACGACGAATCATCTGAAACCATTTCGGATCATCTGAAATCCCTTTTTGCGCAATCATCCAATTCAGCCTGCCATCAGAGCGAGTGCGTACTGCACAGAGTAGAATATGCTCATAGGCAAACAACGCCTGAGGAAGCTGTGCATATTCCAGTTCAGACCAATCACTTGCATCGAGAAATACCAGAGGAACATCAGTATACCGCTCGGAACTGTGCACTGCAGCAGCAAGGCGCAGGTGAGCAAGCTGCTCAGCAAGTTCTCCCTGTTGATACCGGGCATCAGCTAGCTGTGTCTGTACCTGCGATACCGCTTCAACGATTTCAGATGGAGGAGCTGAAAGCAATGCACCAAGCTCTTTAATCATCGTACGATTTTTCCGCACCGTGTGTACTGCTCGTCGACCGGCAATCCAGAAGGTCCGTACATGACCCCGGATAGTCTCCTGCCTGACGGCCTGTATCAGTTCTAATTCACCGGTATTACCCACGTGAATCCCTCCACAGGCAATCGTATCATATGCTCCGATCTGAATGATGCGCACATCACCGGAGACCTTTATCGTCCTTCGCAAACCGAGTTGTTGAGCCTTCTCCTGGGTAACGATACTGGCGAGTACGGGAACATTACTGCGAATTGCTCCATTTACCTCATCTTCAAGTTCGTCGATCATGGTATCGGTCATCTCTTGCGTATCCACTTCTATACTCAGTTCATCATGGCCAAGATGGACCGAAACGGTGCTTATGCCGAACAGGCGAAAGAGCGCACCAGAGAGGAGATGCTGTGCCGTATGCTGCTGCATATAATCATACCGGTGTTCCCAATCAAGTGATACGGTCACCACATCACCGGCAACATACGAAGGATTATCATTAAGAAGATGGTATATATGTCCCTGTTCATCTTTTACGGTATCGACAATGGCATTGGCATCAAGGAATCCCTGATCTCCCGGCTGCCCGCCCCCTTCAGGGTAACAGATGGTAGTATCGAGTATGACTGCCGGTTTTCCTTTATAGGTATCTACGGCAACCACCGTTGCCCGAAGTGTCTTTGTATAGGGTTGTTCATAATAATGAGGTACTGTGTAAGTCATATGCATACCCTACTGCTTTTCGGCATGAACGTCCATATTTTACTTGGATGCAGGCAGGTGCATATGATACCGCATCGCAAGTAATCGGAGTGTCGTCACCGTGGCTGCTGTGAGTGAAACTTGGATGATAAAGGGTAGAGAAGTTCCCGAAAGCACCACATAGAGGACTGCACCGATCAGACTGGCGGTGGCATAGAAATCAGAAACAAGCACTACCGGAATTTCGCGAACCATCATATCACGAAGTACCCCTCCTGCTACTGCGGAAAAAACGCCGGACAAGATAATTCCTACAGGACCAGCACCGTACAGAAGCCCTTTGGATGCCCCGAGTGCGGTAAAAACTCCCAATCCTATAGCATCTCCTATCGCAATGATTTTCCCTTGTTTATTGATGTGAGGAGCAAGAAAAAAGACAAAAATACCGGTAATGATACAGACGATGATATAGCTTTCATGTGCATACACCGCGATGGGGGTAGCTCCCAGCAGAACATCGCGAAGCACCCCTCCGCCGACCCCTACGGTACAGGCGAGAACAATCACTCCCAGAAAGTCGAGATGGTGACGCACTCCCCTCACTGCTCCGGTAATGGCAAAGACCATCGTTCCGAAGATGTCGAGGGCATACATGATCGGTATATCCATGTCATGAGCATATCATGACAGATGTACTTGTCCAAGTTCTCTCTTATCCGTATCTTACAGATGTATAGATTTACACAAGGAGTTACGGCTATGTCACTATTGAAATCAGCTTGGGAGATTGCACTGGAAAAAACAGAGGCTATTGAGGTGAATCCGGAAAAAGTACGACATGATTCACTCATTACTGATGGGAAACGGCTTGCAGGAACGTATCTGACTGAGCTGGAAGCGGATGGACATGAAATTGCTGAGGCCCTTGCGTCTGCTCAAGAAGAAGATCGGGAACTGATACGCCAAGGTATAGCAACGACAGTAGTATCGAATGTGGCACTCCCGCAAAGCGGTGATTATACTGATCGGGTCAATCGGTTGAAACATATCGCTCAGATGCTTGACGGACCCTCAAGTGAATCAGAGCAGCTGCTCGATCAGATTGCTCAGTTTATGGGAAAGTATCTTGAGGCACGTGATTCACTGCTCCAACGGGCTAAACAACAGTATCAACCGATGTTTGAACAGAAACAGGAACAGATGATGCAGAAGTATGGTCGTGCTGCGAATATGTCTGTGGAACAGGATCCCGAATTTATACAATTCCTGCAAAAACATTATACGCAGCTATCAACCCAATATCAGCAGGTGCTTGATCAGGCAAAGGACCAGCTGAAGCAGCTCTGGCAGGTTCAATAATGGTTCTCTCATCCACATCGGATGAGAGAAGAATCATCATCAATTCCAGTAGTGTGCCATACGTTTTCTCAAGGAAGCCTTATAGCCGTCCCAATCGGTGATAGGATGGAGTGCGAGACCTTCATCGCAGGCAGCCTTTGCCACTGCAGATGCTTCCCATTCGATCACCCGGGGATCAAACGGTTTGGGAACGATATAGTTTTTTCCGAAGGAAAATTCTGCACCCTCATAGGCTCGCTTGACTATCTCGGGAACCGGTTCTTTAGCCAGATCAGCAAGAGCGTGAGCTGCTGCCATCTTCATTCCTTCTGAAATAGCACGGGAACGAACATCCAGAGCACCACGGAAAATGAACGGAAATCCAAGCACGTTGTTTATCTGATTAGGATAATCGCTTCTTCCGGTTGCCATAATGAGATCACTGCGAGTCTCCATAGCTACGTGATAATCAATTTCCGGATTCGGATTACTCATAGCAAAAACGATGGGTTGGTCGGCCATACTCTTGAGCATTTCCGGGGTCAGGCAGTCAGCAACTGACAAGCCCATAAACACGTCTGCACCACGGATGGCATCGGCAAGGGTACGGGCGTCAGTTTCAACGGCAAATTCCTGTTTTTGCGGTGTCATGCCTGTTGTTCTTCCTGCAAAGATAACCCCTTTACTGTCGAGCATCACAATATGGGCAGGATCAACTCCGGCGGCAATAAACATTTTTGCACAGGAGATTCCTGCGGCACCGGCTCCATTGACCACTACCGAAAGATCGCTTAGTGGTTTTCCCACAATCTCAGCGGCGTTCAT
Organism: uncultured Spirochaetaceae bacterium; assembly: GCA_964482325.1. Classification (GTDB taxonomy): domain Bacteria; phylum Spirochaetota; class Spirochaetia; order Sphaerochaetales; family Sphaerochaetaceae; genus CAYZJV01. Next base: position 15,697 of record CAYZXD010000012.1, read on the forward strand.
CAGCCCCGCAGTTGATATTATGGCTGTTCCGTGCTGATCATCATGAAAGATGGGAATTGAGCACTGCTCAATGAGTGCCTGCTCAATTTCAAAACACTCCGGTCCTTTTATATCCTCAAGGTTTACCCCTCCGAAGGTGGGTTCCATCGCCTTTACGATCTCAATAATTTTCTGTGGATCTTTTACGTCAAGCTCAATATCGAACACATCGATATCAGCGAATCGTTTAAATAGAACCCCTTTCCCTTCCATCACCGGCTTGGAAGCAAGTGCCCCACGATCTCCCAGTCCGAGAATTGCCGTACCATTAGAGATCACCGCGACCAAATTGCCTTTTGCCGTATAACGATAGGCGTCTTCAGGATTCTCAGCAATTTCAAGAACCGGTTTTGCTACCCCCGGAGTATAGGCAAGTGATAACTCCTCTGCGGTTTGACATGGCTTTGTGGGAACCACCGATACTTTACCGGGAATACCGTCCTGTTGGTGATACCGTAATGCTTTCTCTTTCAATACATCCATACCTGGCCTCTCTTCTTGTTATTCGAAATCGAATCGGTAATCGAGATGATAGGTATCTCGCAATGCTATCATCGTCTTCTGCAGTGTAGGAGGGACTGGACACCCATGTTCTTTTCGGTACTGCCAGGCCTCGTATTCTTTCTCTCCTGCGGTATAAATCTGCTTTTCTCCAGGTGCTTTCATCGATTCCCGTACCTGTCGACAGATCGTTCCGGCAACTCGCTTGAAAATCTCAAGCCCCATGAATCGGGCAGGATCGATCGCAATGAAGAAGTGCCCTAACGGATAGGGGATCGGCTTATGGTCAGCATCGAAGCCATTGAGATCTTTCAGAAAAGACCCATCCTGCAGGGCTGCTGATAGTATTTCCACGACCATCGCATACCCATACCCTTTGTATCCGCCGGTCTCATCACCGATACCTCCGAGAGGAGTGAGGGCTGCCTCACCCGTAGTAAGATCTTTCAGGACCTGATGGGTGTCAGTTCGGGTTTTTCCATCCAACCCGATGACCCAACCAGGAGGGAGCTCTTTTCCCGCACGGCCATACACCTCGATTTTCCCACGTTGTGTTACGCTGGTTGCACAATCAAGCACGAAGGGAAAGGCTTCATCGGTAGGGATACCAAAAGTGAGGGGGTTTGTTCCGAGCATATTTTCCACACCGAATGTGGGAGCAATGGAAGGACGGGCATTGGTTCCCGTAATACCGATCATTCCTGCATCGACTGCCATCGTGGCATAGTACCCGGCAATACCGTAGTGGTTACTATTGCGCACTACCACCATCCCGAGGCCATGTTCTCTGGCTTTATCAATGGCCATCTCCATCGCTTTTTTGCCCACAACATGCCCCATGCCATTGTGTCCATCGAGTACCGCAGTTGCTGCATCGTCTTTCAGTATTTCGATCTCTGTCTTTGGATTCATGATCCCAATGTTGATCCGATCAATGTAGATGGGTTTCAACCGACCGATCCCGTGGGAATCTATTCCTCGTCTATCTGATTCGATCAGCACTTCACCGATTACTTGCGCATCGGCATCGGGCACCCCCACCGCCTTCAGTGAATCGATCATAAATGATTCAAGTAGGGCAAAATCAACCCATACACAATCTTTGTAGGCATCTTCGTAAGCCATTTCTTTCCTCCCGTGGATCAGTCAGCAGATTCCCCTGCTACGATTAACTGAATACCGTTACTCTTTAATTCATCCGGTGAAAGAAGTTGTTTCCCCGCCGAATCAGTGACCAAAACATCAATATCTTGAGCATCTACTGTAGCAAAATTGGAGAGAACCCCGATTTTGTTACTGGTTGTCACTACAATCACCGGCCCTACCGTTCGTTCAATCATCAACCGTGTGGTTTCTGCTTCCTCAACCACCGGTGTAGTAAGTCCACCGGCTAAACTGAATCCATCTACCCCGATAATTGCCTTATTCGCATAAATCTGTCCAATGATCGGCTGGCTCAATCCTCCCGAAACTGAATGTGAACGTGTGCGATACACCCCACCGACAAGCACAAGGCGAAACTGTACTTCTTCATTGGCAACCCAGGTGGCATCAATGTTATTGGTGACTATCGTGATTTTCAGATCAGAAAGAGCTCGGATAACCGCAAGGGTAGTTGATCCGCTGTTGATAAATACCGTATCGCCTTCTTCAATAAGGGCTGCTGCCGCTTTTCCGATAGCTGCTTTCTCCTGCGGATAGGTTAAGGCTTTTTGTGCATACGCGGGTTCGATCGGAAGACTTCTGCGTGCCGTAGCACCACCATGCGTTCGCTCTAGCAACCCTTCTCGTGCCAGATAATCAAGATCACGCCGTATGGTCAGTACACTCACCCCAAAGCGCTCACTGAGATCCTGAACCTGTACCACACCATCATGGGTAACTAAACTGAGTATCTGACGTTGACGATCTGCAGGAATCATTCCCACATGGTGCTCCTTGTTCAGCCTTATATGATTCTTTTTGAATTGTAATGATCGTTCCTGTTCCTGTCAATGAATAATCCATAAAATATCAAACAAAAGAATTCATCGTGCTCCGTTGCAACCGGGTTGCCTTTCCCTGAGTTTTCTGCTATCTTCCCTAATGCAATGGTGCCGTACCCAAGTGGTAAGGGACAGGTCTGCAAAACCTCTATGCACCGGTTCGAATCCGGTCGGCACCTGAACGGGGACGTCTTCATGATGTCCCCGTTTTTCTTATGAGAGGAGTTTTACCTCCATCTGCTTCAGGAAATGGAAGGTAGTATCACTTTCGATAAAAGCCCAGGCCTTGCCCCGCTTGAGCACCAACCCTTCAACAACCTGCTCAACTGATTGAATACCTGCTCCCATCTTTGCATTGTCATAGCTGGTAAATGCCGTCCCATATCGCTGTATGCGGGTCTCTCCTGCAGGAATTGATACCGTAGTTGGAGCTCCAAGGAGCACCGGCTCTTCCAAAGCCTTCTGCAGCCCATTGGCAAAATGGCCGGTTGAGTTTTCCGTCCCGAGACAGAATGTCTGGTCTGTACCCCCATCATACAGTGCCCATGGAGTAAAGGGCCTTCCGCCGTACTGCATCCACAGATTGTTAAACCGCAGTGGAATTTCGGAAGCTTCAACCGCTGCAGGTCCTGGAAAGAAGGTAAAATAGACCATCTGCAACCGTGGATTGATGACACTGCTCCACCCGAGACGTGATTCCTCAGGTACCGCCCCAGTGATAAAATCGGTACTCCCGATCATACCGGGAACCAGAGAAATATCTGCAGAGCTTTCATCGCGTACCGGAGCCTTCTCCAGCGAATCAAATTCCTTTCCCGGCTCCAGGCGCCCTGTCTGGTTGAACTCAGTGTAGGCTGGTGCAGTGCTGAATCGATTCGCACAGAGATTGATAACACATCCCGATTCCAAAAAAGGAGGTCCTACCGTATTGTGCCATGCTGCGGTAGCCGGTAGTGCCTTTTCTCCCCGGTTGGTGATGGAAACACTGCTATAGAGAACTGGATGACCGGGAAGCACCATATCAATTTTCCATGCAGTGAAAGGATACTCCGGATCAGGACTTTCCATAGTGGAAAGCAGCCAGTTGGCACCGATTTCAGCATCAGTACCGTATTTCACCACTGTCCAGAGCCCATTGGCCGTCCACCCATGGGTGGGATGCATGACATTCGCCACCTGATTTTCAAACCCGAAATTGGGAAAGCAGAAGAAATTACCGCCGATAAAGTACAATAGATCACTATTGTGCCAGAACTCTCCATTTCTGTCCTCAGCTATCGAGGGCTCCCGACCGCGAAAGGGATACAGCGGATGGGCATTCACCCTTCCCCCCGATTCCTGAAGATTGCTCAACTCAAGTACCATACCACCGCGATCCTCAATAACTGCACGAAGCAGCTCGTTGGAGAGCATCGCCGCATGCCTTCCTTCCCACAGTTGCAGTCTCTTCACGTCCATACATCCTCCCGAGCGGAATCTTATCTTCCTGTTATCGACCGAAATTTTTCATCAGACGGGTGTAAAATCGGTCCAAGCAGGCTATACTGTACAGTATCATGATAGTACCACAGAGGACGCTCATCAACAACTTTCGGCAAACAGGAGCACGCAATGATACATGAAAGAAACTTAGTGTTCACGCTGCATACCATGGGGACAACCTACCTGTTTCGAGTAAATGAAACTCATCACCTTGAGCATCTCTACTACGGCAGAAGAATTCGTACCACCGATCATATCGAGGCACTCTACGACAAACATACGATTCCTACAGGAAACAGTGTCTCGTACGATGAAGAGCACCCTACGCTTACTCTGGACAATCTCTGCCTGGAATATGCTACGTTCGGGAAGGGTGATCATCGTGAACCGGCACTTCTTTTTGCATCTCCCGAAGGAGATCGTGTATCGGATTTCATTTACCGGGAACATCGGATCATTAAAGGGAAACCGCGTTCGTTTTCCGGTCTTCCTGAATCCTATGGTGATAAAAACCAGTGCACCACATTGATTATGGTACTGCAGGAACGATCAACAGCAGTTCGGTTACAACTGATGTACACCACGTTCGATCATTGCGATGTCATTGTACGGAAAAGTTCACTTACCAATGACTTAAGTGAATCGATTGACATAGAGCGTTTTGCCAGCATGCAATTAGACCTTCCAACAAGTGAGTATGAACTCGTTACCTTTGATGGAGCATGGGCCCGAGAACGATACCGAACAGCGCAGCCTCTTCGTCCGGGTATCCACGTAAATGATGCGAAGTCAGGTGTCAGTTCATCACGACATAATCCGTGTATCTTTCTCACCACACAGGCCGAAAACGATACTCAGGGTGACTGCTACGGATGCAATCTTGTCTACAGTGGAGACCATGCACAATCCATTGAAGTCTCCCCTTATGGCAAAGTCCGCCTTCTCAGTGGATTGAATCCTGCCACCTTCCGATGGAGACTTCATGCAGGAGAAAAACTGCATACTCCCGAGGCGGTACTCACCTTCTCCCATGAAGGAATGAATGGAGCGAGTGTTAACTTCCATCGGTTTATCAACGGTCACATCATTCGGGGAAGCTGGAAATACCATCAGCGGCCCATCCTGGTAAATAACTGGGAAGCTACCTATTATCGTTTTACTGAAGATACTCTACTCGATATTGCCCGTAACGCAGCTCAGCTGGGGATTGAATTATTTGTACTCGATGACGGTTGGTTCGGCAGTCGGGAAGATGATACAACCAGCCTCGGAGACTGGACGGTAAATACCAAAAAACTCCCTGATGGGTTGGCAAGTCTGTCGAAGAAAATCCACAGCATGGGACTTTTATTCGGTTTATGGTGTGAACCTGAAATGATCAGTCGAAAAAGCCAATTATATCGTGATCATCCCGACTGGCTCGTCTCACTACCTGATCGCAATCCATCACCGGGAAGAAATCAGTATCTGCTTGATCTTACCCGTGAGGAGGTTCGTGATTATCTGTTCACCTCTCTTTCGACTCTATGGCAGCTTGCTCAGGTGGATTATGTCAAATGGGATATGAATCGCACCTTCAGCGATATGCACAGCAACGGAGCTTCATACCGACAGAATGAATTCAACCATCGGTACATGCTTGGATTATACGATCTCATCGAACGCTTCACCTCCGCCTTTCCGCATGTTCTGTTCGAATCATGTGCCTCGGGGGGAAATCGATTTGATCTTGGTATGCTCTGCTATATGCCACAGGGATGGACCAGTGATGCAACCGATCCGTTATCGCGGATATCCATTCAGGAAGGAACTTCCTGCGGGTACCCGCTTGCTGCTCTGGGAAATCACGTATCGGAAAGCCCAAACCACCAGACATTACGCATTTCCCACCTCGAATCCCGGTTTAATGTCGCAGCTTTCGGCAACCTTGGCTATGAACTCGATCTTTCGCAACTCTCATCGCATGAGAAGGAGATCATCCGCAATCAGATTGCTTTTTATAAAGCACATCGGTCTCTGCTGCAGTATGGTGATTTCTTCCGTCTCAAGACGGCTTCCCATCACAACCAGTCGGTCTGGGCTGTTGCCAATCCTGATCGAACTGAATTGCTTATCCTCTTTTTTCAAAAGCTCAATATTCCCAATCCTGCTGCAGATATTCTCAGAATACCGATTGTCGATCCTGATTTGACCTACGCGGTTACCCCACGTCGTGAGCTTGTTGATGTAAAAAGCTTCGGGTCTCTGGTGAATATGATCAGCCCTATCCGTATAAAAAATGATGGCACATTGCAACGGATAGTCGAAGAGACGGTCCACCTTGAAAGTGAACTCGAATATTACATCGTCACTGGAGACGTACTGGCGTATCACGGAATCGTTCTGAACCAGCAATTTGGCGGAACCGGGTATGATAAAGAAACCCGGGTGATTGGTGATTTCGGATCTCGAATCTATCATGTAAAAGCCTTAAAAGGGTAGGAACCTATTGCTATGGCTCAGATCAGCCACTATAGTGATGTCATGAACTCAACAGACTGTCATGTGGTGGTTATTCCCCTCACGGCTCAGCGTAAACCATACGAACTACAATCCCTGCTCGATTGTATTGCAATTCGAGAACGCGTATTCATCGAAGAACAACAGGTTCCTCGGGATATTGAACAGGACGGGAAAGATGGAGAGAGCGGCCATGTACTGCTGTGGAGCGATGGAATTCCTGCCGGTACGCTCAGATTCAGAGTTACTGACGAGGGAATAAAAATGGAGCGTATCGCAGTGCTTCCTGAATTGCGGGGAAGACATTTAGGCAAACTCCTGATCAGAGAGGGGCTTCGTGCAATCCGAATGAACGGCTTTGATGAGCAGATCTATATTCATGCCCAGCAACAGGCGGCATCTTTCTATGCATCACTCGGATTTGAAGAGATAGGAGAGCACATGGTGGAGGCAGGAATTTTGCACACCACCATGCGTATCACCTCGGATAAGGAACACGCTCTGCTTGAGACCGATCCTCACGCAGTGTGATCACCTACAACAGCTCAAATACTACCGAGACGGTACTGCTGATTGAGATTTCCCCAGCGGGAAGTTCTGTCGGTGCAAAGCTCTCTGCCATCATCATGGCATCTGCTTTCATTACGGAACTCCGTGGAGCTTCAAGGTAATCATTGGATGCATAGTCAGAAACATTTATGGGTTCTCCGAGCTCCATGTGTGCAGTCTGAGCATAATCGGTAGCCTTCTGCATCGCTTTCTGCATGGCCAGTACTCTGCTCTCTTCATAGGCAGCTGAAGTTTCGTCTTTAGAGAATCTGATAGAACTTACCGAAATATTTGACACTGTTCCCATCTGATCGATCAGTGAAGGCAACAGGGTATCATCTGATAAAATCGAACGTACCGTAACGTACAGCGTCTGTCGCACCCGCTGTCCTACCAATACACGCTCATCTTCTTTCCATTGGTACTCGGGCGAAAAACTCAGTGCTGCTGTAGCAATATCGGAATCGGCAACTCCGGCCCGCTTGATCATATCCAGCAGTGTCCCGATTTTTTCATTGGTCTTCTGCTGAGCTTCTGCAGTGGTCTGGGCAAGTTCTGAAACGGTGATGGAAAATGACGCGGTATCAGGAATGACCGTTACCGTACCGGTTCCCTGAACCGATATCGTTCTGCTACGTTCCATAAGTGAAGTTGTAGAACAACCAGCAACCATCGCAATGGCAAGCACAATAAGCACTACAGGGTAAATTCGTTTCATGGGTATCCTCCTACGAAAGTATATCAGGGCGTTCTTTTGCAAATCTGAGTAAAAAAGCCTGAGCTATCATCATAATTCCGTTATCGTACAAGCCGGTCCCCATGGATTCAATGACCTCATGTACCGGTACTTCGAGTATATCCAACTGTTCGTTTGCATCGAGATGCTGTTCAGCTACCCGCTTCACCCCTTCGATGAAAAAAAACCAGACACGATTGTTCATAAATGCAGGATTGGGGGAAACTGATCCCAACTCATACATCGGTCCTGCCGGTTCACATCCGGTCTCTTCAAGCAGTTCCCGCAAAGCAGCATCCTTCGGACTTTCTCCGGGATCTACGTTCCCGGCAGGAAATTCAATGGTCACTGCATCACTTCCATGACGATACTGTCGAACCATGAGGAACATGGGGATACCCGCATCGTTGCGAAACCAGGGAATCACCGTAGTCCACAAAGGTGCTTGAATTTCAACAAAATCCCCTTCTCTTCCATCGGTTGAAGCCCTACGTACTTTCTGCACATCAAAGATTGGTCCATGATACACCGGTTCCCGTTTTATCGTCCGCCATTTCAGCCGATTTTCATCACACATGCCGAGTTTCTCCTTGTGAACAAGCTACCTGTTTCTCCAACATAAGCGCAAGAGCCGTAAGCGCCTCATGAAAAGAAGCAGCTCCTTCGTCTGTGGTATTCAGCACCAGTGATCCAAGAAACGGGGCTCCGACTTTTCGGGCCTTCCACGCTCCTTTTTGCGTATTGTCCATCTGTTTTCCACTCATATTTTCTACTATACCAAGAACAGCCATTTGTCTATCCCGACAGAAGGCGGTACTTCTTGCCACATCAAGCATGGACCGGTCCTGTGCTGAGGTTACAATAATCACTCCGGTTAATTCGGGAATATATTTGCAGATAGCTCGATGTTCATCACTGACTTTCCAAGGAGAGTCGATCAACAGAAAATCAAGATCACCCCAATCAGTTTGCACAAGGAGATTCTCAACCACTTGGCAGGTGTCTTTATCCTGAGTATGTGCTGTCCCGGCAATAAGGAGGTTTGGACGGATGCTTTGGTATGCTTGTTGCGAAACGCCGAACTGCTTTGCCACCTCCGGTTTTTTCAAATCCAGATCGAGCACCCCGATGCGACAGCCTCTGTTTGCCAGTGCTTCGGCGAGCTTCACTGCGAGGGTAGTTTTCCCCGCACCCGGTGTACCGCTCATGATGAGAATTTTTCGTCCGATGCGATCTAAATGTTCCCGAATAGTCGATAAAGATTCGCTCGCGAGTGGGGATCTTTGCATGTAAACTCCTGCTGAGAACTGTAGTGAGCAAACGGGTAAAAATCAAGGAAAAACCCACAGTATCTGTTGGTATATAAGCTTATTACTGCCTGAATAATAAAAGTTACACCTTGAAAGCCCTAGGTATTCCAGCTATAGTAAGTTGAATTCTTTTACACTGGTGTTAGCCAGCGTGAACTATACAATTCAAGGAGCACAGCACATGCTACAACAAATGCCAAGAGAACTTCTCGTAGAGCAGCTGAACAATGGTCTGATCCTGCTGGTTCTTGGAATGGGAGTGGTCTTCCTGTTCCTGACCCTGCTGGTTTTTACCACAAAAGGTCTCTCTGCTTTTGTAAAGAGGTTCATACCTGAAAAAGTCACCACTGTGGTGAAACGCCCAGTTTCCTCCTCTGGTTCCCCCGTCGCAGATACTGCGGGAGCAGAGATCGCCGCGGCTATTGCCGCAGCTGTCGCGCAGTCGAAGCGCTAATACACACCCAAGGAGTTCTAATGAAAAAGGTTAATTTCATGTGTACGGCTTTCCGAGACGGATTCCAATCAGTTTACGGAGCCAGAGTATTCACCAAAGATTTTCTGCCTGCAGTAGAAGCTGCACGAGCGGCAGGTATTGATCACTTTGAGGCAGGTGGCGGAGCGCGATTCCAGTCTCTGTACTTCTATACCAACGAAGATGCCTTCAAAATGATGGACGATTTCCGTAAGGTTGCCGGTCCCGATGCCGATCTGCAGACCCTTTCACGAGGAATCAATGTTGTCGGTCTTGATTCTCAGCCGCGTGATATCATCAAGATGCATGCAGATCTGTTTAGAAAGCATGGTATTTCCACGATCAGAAACTTTGACGCCCTCAATGACGTCGACAACCTGATCGACAGCGGACGGGCCATTCACGAAGCAGGGGCTCGCCATGAAGTCTGTGTCACCATGATGGCACTTCCTCCAGGGGCAAATGGTGCTCATGACCCCGATTTCTACGAAAAGACACTGCGCAGTATCCTTGATGCAGGTATTCCTTACGATTCTGTCTGTTTCAAAGATGCTTCAGGAACAAGTACCCCGAAAATTGTATATGAAACGATCAAGCGCGCACGAAAGATGCTCGGCAAGGATATGAACATCGTATTCCACTCACATGATACCGCTGGGGTTTGTATTCAGCAGTACGTGAGTGCCCTCCAGGCAGGCGCTGATCAGGTGGACCTCTCACTGGTTCCCGTATCAGGCGGTACCTGTCAGCCCGACGTCATCACCATGTGGCACGCTCTGCGTGGTACCGACTTCACCCTTGATATCGATATCGAGAAAGTCATGGAGGCTGAACGGGTATTCCAGGACTGTATGAGTGACTACTTCCTCCCACCGGAAGCCACTCAGGTAAACCCGATCATTCCGTTCTCTCCCCTTCCCGGTGGAGCGCTTACGGCAAATACGCAGATGCTCCGTGACAACGGGCTCATGGATCGGTTTACTGAGATCACTCACGCCATGGTTGAAGTTGTTGCAAAGGGTGGTTATGCAACCAGTGTAACTCCGGTCAGTCAGTTCTACTTCCAGCAGGCATTCAACAACGTCATGTTCGGGCCCTGGAAAAAGATTGCTGAAGGATACGGCAAGATGGTCCTCGGTTACTTTGGAAGAACTCCGGTCGCTCCGGATCCTGAAGTGATCAAAATTTCTTCAGAGCAACTGAATCTCAAGGAAACAAAAGAGAAAGCGGTAGATATCAACGACAAAGATCCTAAAAAAGGTCGTGATGCAGCTATTGCCATGCTCAAGAAAGAGAACCTTGAAACCACTGAAGAAAATATCTTTATTGCCGCATCCTGCAAGGAGAAGGGTATCCTCTACCTCACTGGTAAGGCTAAGGTCAATGGTGTCCGTCTGAAGAGTGCAGAGAAAAAGGAAGAAAAACCTGCGGCACCAGCAAAGGCTCCCGTGAATGATTACACGGTGAAGGTGAACAACAACACGTATGCGGTACAACTCAAGGACAGTCAGGCTGTGGTAAATGGTGTAGCATACTCAATTGCCGTTTCAGAAGGTATTTCAGCTCAGCCTGCTCCTGCTGCTCAGGCAGCTCCGGCTCCCGCTCCTGCTTCTTCTGGTGGCAGTGAGACGGAGGTGAAAGCTCCGATGCCCGGCCTCATCCTTCGCTGCGATGTAAAAGTTGGAGATCAGGTAAAGGAAAATGATGTTCTGATGGTTATGGAAGCCATGAAGATGGAAAATGAGATCTTCGCTCCCGTTTCCGGTACCGTCAAGGACATTAAGGTTAGGCAGGGTGATCAGTTGAGTGCTGACGAAGTTCTTCTGATTATCGCAGGAGAAGGGAATGCAGCTCCTGCCGCGCCAGCTCCACAGGCTGCGCCTGCCCCTGCTGCTCATGCAGCTCCGGCTCCCGCTCCTGCCTCTTCTGGTGGCAGTGAAACGGAAGTGAAAGCTCCGATGCCTGGCCTTGTGCTGCGTATTGATGTGAAGGAAGGCGATCAGGTTGAACAGAATGGATTATTACTGGTGATGGAAGCTATGAAGATGGAAAACGATATCTTCGCTCCGGTTTCCGGTACAGTAAAGAAAATTCTGGTCAAACAGGGTGATCAGCTGATGGCAGACGATGTGCTCGCAGTAATCGGGTAAGGGAGTTCAGACATGATTGGACAAGCATTTTCACAATTATGGCAGACAACCGGCCTTATAGGATTCCTTTCCGCAGGTGGCTGGGGTAACGTCATCATGATCCTTGTAGGATTTGTGCTGCTTTACCTCGCCATTGCAAAAGGATTTGAACCGCTGCTGCTGGTTACTATCGGTTTCGGCTGTATTCTTGCCAATATCCCATTCGCGTACATCGCTGGAGTAGATCCGTCAAGTACGTCAGGGGGAACAGGATTTATCAAACTTCTGTACGACATGGGGATTGAGACCGGGTTATTCCCTATCCTCATTTTCATGGGTGTCGGTGCCATGACCGACTTTGGTCCGCTGATTGCGAACCCCAAGACACTCCTTCTGGGTGCAGCAGCTCAGGTTGGTATTTTCTTTGCTCTCTTAGGAGCTCTTGCACTGTCGTTCATCCCAGGTATCAACTTTGATCTGCACGCTGCAGCTTCTATTGGTATTATTGGCGGAGCTGACGGTCCTACCGCTATCTATGTAACTAGCCGACTAGCCCCGGACCTTTTAGGGTCAATTGCTGTAGCCGCCTACTCCTATATGGCACTGGTGCCAATTATTCAGCCACCGATTATGCGACTGCTCACCACTAAGAAAGAGCGACTGATCAAGATGGAACAGCTTCGTCCCGTTTCAAAGCTAGAAAAGATCCTTTTCCCGATCAGTGTGTTGACGGTGTGTGCCATCTTACTTCCCTCAGCAACTCCACTTGTAGGAGCTCTGATGTTTGGTAACCTCGCTAAGGAATGTGGTGTAACCAACCGACTCAGCGATACCATGCAGAATGCGCTGATGAATACTGTAACCATCTTCCTTGGTCTTTCCGTAGGATCAAAGATGGAAGCAGCTCACTTCCTTAATCTGAATACCCTCGGGATCCTGGTTCTGGGCATGGTGGCTTTCGCACTCGGTACTGCTACGGGCGTGCTCATCGCTAAACTGATGAATGCCATAGACAAGAAGCATCCGGTAAATCCTCTTATTGGAGCTGCAGGAGTATCTGCAGTCCCGATGGCTGCCCGAGTTGCCAGTAAAGTAGGTCAGGAGTACAATCCTCAGAACTTCCTGCTGATGCACGCAATGGGTCCGAACGTAGCCGGTGTGCTCGGTTCTGCCGTTGCAGCTGGTGTCCTTCTTGCAGTGGTTCCGTATATGGAAACATTAGTAAACGGGGTCCGTCCTGCTCTCGGAATATTTATGTAATTGATCTTCTGCATGATTCAGGTACGGCTCTCCGAAAGGAGGGCCGTTCTGTTGTTGCAGGCTCATCCAAATTCGTCTATGCTGTCGGTATGGTGTATGCAGTTGTTACTCTGGTGCTGGTCCTGATATTCTGTTGGAGCGCTCTGCTCTGGGGATATCGTGACCAATATACTGATCCCATTGAACCTTTGGTGGATGAGGCCTTTGATCCTCGTTGTCTTCCCATTATCTTACAGCACGATCCTCCGGCGGAAGCTGCCATCATTATGGTGCATGGGTATCCCAGTACCCCCTACTCATATGAATATACCGCAAACAGAGCATTTGAAGCCGGCTATGATGTGTATGTGCCTCTGTTGCCGGGATTCGGGACCAAACCGAGCGATCTGTTTCATACTTCTTTCACTCAGTGGTATGGGTATCTGAGAAATTATTACCTCGACAAGCGCAGTGAATACGATCATGTTTTCGTAATCGGCACCTCCATGGGAGGATCTATGACACTACGCATCGGAGAGGAATTTTCAGATACAGCTGAAGCCCCGGATGCACTTGCAACCATTGCTGCCCCGGTATTTCTCAATGATATCAGCCTTGGGGTCATTCAGAAGTGGGGATACTATTTCATGCGTATCGTAGCCCTGTTCACCCCCGCCATCGGAGGACGTATTCACACCGGGAACAGCAAGGAAAATGATGGGGAAGAGCTTTGGATCGGCTATAGTGGAGCGTTCGTGCAGGGAGGAGTAAGCCTCATGCATGCGTTAAAAGGAATCAGGAAGAATCTGCATGCAATTACCACACCACTGTATAGTGCCCATGACATGGGAGACAGAACGATTGCTTTTCAAAATCTCGCTGTTATTCAGGAAGCGGTGCAGGCTCAACCCTTCGTTGGACGCACCACACAGATGCATTCGGATCACAACCGCCACGTACTGCTGATGTATCGGTCAGTACAGCAGGAGCTCACCGACGAAATACTTGCATTTTTCGCCCGCAATAGAAAGGAGATAGCTACATCATGAAACGAACCGATTATATCAGCTGGGATGAATATTTCATGGGAGTTGCCCTGCTCTCGGCACAGCGAAGCAAAGATCCCAACACGCAGGTAGGGGCCTGTATCGTGAACCCCGATAAGAAGATCGTCGGAGTGGGATACAATGGTTTCCCTTCCGGATGTGATGATGACGTACTCCCCTGGGAGCGAGAAGGGGCTTTCCTCGAAACTAAATACCCGTATGTGTGTCATGCCGAGCTCAATGCAATCCTGAACAGCATATCGCGTGATCTGAAGGGATCATCTATCTATGTAGCACTCTTTCCCTGCAATGAGTGCGCTAAAGCAATTATTCAGTCAGGTATCAAAGAGATTGTCTACCTATCGGATAAGTATGACGGTACCGATAGCGTGGTTGCCTCAAAGCGTATGCTCAATCAGGCTGGGGTAACCATGAGAAAACTGAGAGTGGAACGAGAGGATATAACGATATCTTTTATGGTGGAAAACTGATAGTGGATCCCATTCTGGTAGTCTGTCTCAATCCCACTTTTCAAAAAACGCTCATTTTTGATTCACTTCAGGAAGGTGAGGTGAACCGGTGTTCTTATCACCGCCTGGACGCATCAGGGAAAGGGGTGAATGTGACCCGAATACTCACACAAGCTGGATATCCGGCGATACATCTTACCCACCTGGGTGGATCGAGAAGAGAAGAGATGCTAAATCTGCTCTCTGCAGACGGAATCGAAGTTTTGTGGACAGATACCGTGAGTCCCATACGAGCCTGTACGACCATCATCAACACAACAAACCATACCGTAACAGAGCTTGTCGAAGAACCGTATTCTGTCAATTCAACCACAGAGAAGCAAATTAGGAGACTATTTACTTCATCTTTGGATGCCGTCTCCTGGGTAGTCATTACGGGAACGAGAGCCCCCGGGTACTCGGAGAACCTCTATCCAGATTGGGTCTTGGAGGCAAAATCAGAGGGGAAGCACATAATACTTGATGTAAAAGGGAATGATCTGCGAAGGAGTCTTATCCATAGACCGGAGGTGATCAAACCAAATCTCAGTGAATTCATTGCGACTTTCTTCCCCAGCCATACAATCACAGAACGGGAAGAGAGTGTCCATCTTAAATCGCTTGTACGGAAAAAGCTTGCTGAGGTGTATGATACATATGGAACTGTTTCAATAATTTCGCGGGGATCAGCCCCCCTGTGGATATATGATGCACACGGATTTTCTGAAGTTGCTCCTTTGCCGGTAGAACCGTTGAATACCATTGGTTGTGGAGATGCGGTAACGGCAGGTCTTGCCGGCGAATTAGGAAGAGGAGAATCTCTTCAAGCTGCCGTAGCAATCGGTCTTGCATTTGCCCAACAAAATGCCCGGAATGTACGACCCGGAAGTATCGCACAATAACAATAAAAAATAGGTATTAGTTTCACTCATTTCTCAGGTAAATTGATATCGATATATTACGGTAAGGGTAATTTTGCCTGTAAATTTATTCACTTATCATAAAAATAGCAATCTATAATGGAACAATTCAGGTACAATAGTCTTTGACAACAGTCTGCAACAGATTGTATACTTACGTTGTTGTGATGTAATCAATTTGGTGTTGATTGCTGCACTACAGAACACACCACACAAGGAGAGGTGCATATGAAAAAATTTCTTGTCCTGCTCGTACTACTTTCTCTGATTGTTCCGGCAGTATTTGCCGCAGGTCAGGCGGAAGTCGAAGAAGAGAGTGATGTCGTCAAAATTGCGCTCATCATCGAAAATACGATTGATGATAAGGGCTGGTGCCAGGCAATGCATGATGGTATTACCCTTGCTATGGAGCAGAATCCGGGACGAATCGAGTACAGCTATAGCGAAAAGATGAAGCCCGTTGATGCAGGGTCTGCAGTGCTGCAGTATGCCGGACAGGGGTACGATGTCATCATCGGTCACGGCGCTCAGTATAAGAACCTCATCACCGAGATGGCTGAAGAATATCCAGATATCACCTTTGCCTTTGGCACAAGCAGTGAAATCGTTGGACCTAATGTGTTCTCATACATGCCTGAAAGCGAAGAGACGGGGTACCTGAATGGACTGATTGCCGGTATGCTCACCAAAACAAACATTATCGGCCTGGTCGGACCGGTTGATGGTGGAGATGCGGCACGTTACAATCGTGGTTTTGTACTCGGTGTCAAAGAAGTGAACGACAAAGCTGAGGTCATGGTTGCTCATACCGGTAGCTTCTCTGATTATGTGAAAGCAGCAGAGGTTGCACAGTCGCAGATCAGAAATGGTGCAGATATTCTCACTGGCTCCTCCCAGCAGGCACTTGGTGCGCTTCGAGCAGTTGCTGACTATCCTAATGAAGAAATCTGGTGGGTAGGTCAGGACCTTGCTCAGATTGGCATTCCTGAGGGATACAAAGTACTGTCGGCTTCCTCCTACAACTATGCTGCAGTTATCACCGGACTCGTTGAGAAACTTGATGCGGGAATCATCGGTGGACAGAATATTCCGATGAATTTCAACAATGATGGATTCATCTTCAAGTTCAATGAAGCAACTAAGTCAAAGATCACTGAGGAAATTGAAAAACGTGTCAACGATGCATTAGATGCATTCAAGGCTCAGGCAGGGCATCCTGCAGTAGTGAACTGGAGCAGCGTTCAGTATAACTAAAGGCACTTCAGGAGCGTTACGCTAATCGTATTCCTGCATGACGGTGCCTCCCATCGCCGTGCAGGATTTTTTTACTTATTAACCGGAGGGTTTGCATGCCACAGAGTGCAAAAGATATCGAAAGTCTGCGTATCGAACATATTACCAAACGGTTTCCTGGGGTCTTGGCCTGCGATGATATTTCACTCGAGATAAACCGTGGTGAAGTGCTTGCGCTCGTGGGCGAAAATGGTGCAGGAAAGACAACCCTGATGAATATCCTGATGGGGCTCTATCATCCGGACGAAGGACATATGTACATCAATGGTACTGAAGTTCATTTTCGAAGCCCCAATGATGCCTTCGAATATGGAATCGGCATGGTACACCAGCAGTATATGCTGGTCCCGAATATGACGGTTGTTGAAAATATTGCACTCGGATACAAACAGGCGTGGAAAGGATGGAAACTTGATCTTCGTCTCGTGCGGGAAAGGATTGAAGAGATTGCACAGCAATATGGCCTCTCAGTAGATCCCGATGCATATATCTGGCAGCTCTCAGTGGGGGAACAACAACGGGTAGAGCTGGTAAAAACCCTCTGTCTTGGAGCAAAATTCCTTATCCTTGATGAACCGACAAGTGCGCTCACCCCTCAGGAAACCGATGACCTGATTGCACTGCTGAAGACGATGGCACAGGAATTATCCATTATCTTCATCAGTCATAAACTGCAGGAGGTTAAAGACCTTTCCAGTAAAGTAGCAATTCTTCGTCACGGAAAGGTGGTTTTCCAGGGGATTACTGATGACCACTCATCAAGTGACATTGCTGCACTGATGACCGGCCATGAGGTTAACCTCCCCCATAATGACGCACCCGCATGTACGCTCGGTCCCATGCTGCAGTTGCGAAATCTCAAAGTACGTAGTGACCGGGGACATCATGCTTTGGATGACCTTTCGTTATATATCTGCAAGGGTGAGATCGTCGGACTTGCCGGAGTCTCTGGAAATGGACAGCGGGAACTTGCTGAAGTGATCAATGGACTTCGGAAAGTGGAGTCGGGTCAGATCCTCTTTGACGGCAAGGATATCACCAACCATAATCCGGCTCAGGTAATTGCATCAGGGATGGGGTATATCCCGGAAGAGCGGAACACTGAAGGAATTGTTCCTTCATTTTCCATGAAAGAAAATTTCATCCTGAAGGATGCCGAATCAGAAACCTTCAGTAACCACGCTTTTCTCAAGAAGAAAGTGATTGATAAAAAAGCAGAAGAATTGCGGACTGAGTTTGACATCAGAAGTCCAAATACTGATGTTATCGCCGGTTCACTCTCAGGAGGTAATATTCAGAAAGTGATCCTTGCACGGGAAATTTCTCGAAGTCCGAAGTTTCTGGTAGCGGTATACCCTACCCGAGGTCTCGATATGGGAGCTGCAGAATTTATCCACAAACAGCTGTTGCAACTCAGAAATTCAGGTGTCGGAATTCTCCTCATTTCCGAAGAACTGGAAGAGATCACGAATCTATCTGATCAGGTTGCCGTCATTTTTAAAGGAAAGATTCAGAAAGTGCTTCCTAGCAGCGAAGCAAGTCGACGACGATTAGGAATTCTCATGGCAGGAGTACACGATGACGAAGAGATTTAAAACGGGTTATCGGATCGGGGTCATCATCCTCGCTATTATCACGGCAATGCTTCTGGGAGCGGTGATTTTATGGGCAATCGGAGCGGATGTACTGAAAACCTATCTGGTTATTCTTACCGAACCGCTGAAAAATAAAATTGGTGTCACTGAAGTCCTGCTTCGGGTGGTCCCCCTTACCATTATCGCTTTAGGTATTACGGTTGCCTATCGAAGTGGAATTATCAACATCGGGGCAGAAGGACAGATGGCTATCGGTATTCTGGCGACTACGGCGATCGCATTGGCTTTCCCCAATCTCCCTCGTGGTGTGCTGATCCCATTCGCTATTCTTGCCGGGGCGGTAGGCGGTGCTATCTGGGGTTTCATACCCGGGGCACTTAAAGCAAAACTGCAGGTGAGCGAACTGCTTTCCACCGTTATGCTCAACTATATAGCCGCACAGCTGTATACTTTCTTTCTCCGTGGACCGATGCTGGATCCTGCCGAACTCACCATGGGAAGCGGGACCCCTCAGTCGATGAGACTCTCACGAAATCTTGATCTTACCCGATTCATCAAAGGAACTCGTATCCACAGCGGCATCTTCATTGCAATCGGTCTGGCCGTCCTTATTTTCTTCCTGCTTTGGAAGACCTCGTACGGATTCAAAATGCGGGCTGCCGGGGCTTCTGAACGGGCCGCACGATATGGCGGTATTAATGTACCGAAGTATCTGATCATTGCCATGATGATATCAGGGGCTTTTGCCGGCATGGCAGGAGCTGTGGAAATTGCCGGCGTCCACCGACGTGCCATTGAAGGCGTGACTTCAGGATATGGATTTTCGGGTATCGTCGTTGCGTTGTTCGGAGGACTGCATCCGGCAGGAATTGTACCGGCTGCATTCTTTTTCGGTCTTCTCATCTATGGTGCTGACATGACACAACGGTTAGTAGGGGTACCTGCCAATATGGTCCAGGTATTGCAGGGAGTCATCATCCTCGTGATCGTAGCAACCAAGATGATCCTTGCTAACCCCTACCTCATGCAACGGGTAGAATCACGATGGCATGAGATCTTTTCCCGTAAGAACCGCGCACAGGAGGCAGATGCATGAATTTTGTCATTAATATTCTCTCGCTTGGCATACCATTCTCCGTTGCACTGCTGATTGCTTCTCTCGGTGAGATGTTCAACCAACGTGCCGGCATTTTTAATCTCGGATGTGAAGGAATGATGGCAATGGGAGCTTTTCTCGGTATGCTCGTTCCCTACTCCATTGGACAGGGGGCATACGTTCCCGGCATATATAATTATCTCGGACTGTTGCTGGCTGCCGGTGTAGGTGCACTATTGGGTATCTTCTTTGCTTTAGTCGTTGTGACCTTCCGTGCCCCTCAGGGAATTGCCGGTATTGGCATGCAGATGTTTGGAGTCGGCACTGCAGGGACCCTCTTCCGTCATTTCATCGGAGGTACGCAGAGCATTCCAGGAATCAGCGTAGCACCGATTCCCGGGTTGTCGCAAATACCCATTCTCGGTCCGTTGTTTTTCAATCATAATCCGATGGTCTATGTAGCTTTCTTCATGGTCCCTCTCGGCTGGTTTGTGCTATTTAAAACTCCCTGGGGATTACGCGTACGTGCAGTAGGAACTCAACCCCGCGCAGCCGATTCAATCGGTATTCAGGTAAACCGGGTACGATATCAGGCTCTTGCCCTGGGAGGTGCACTTGCCGGACTTGCTGGAGCGTATCTGAGTCTCTGTCAGGCCAAGATGTTCAGCGATGAAATCATCGCCGGACGAGGGTTTATTGCTGTAGCCCTTGTCTACTTCGGGCACTGGCATCCGGTAAAGATCATGGGAGGCGCGCTGTTATTCACCCTGGCTCAGGCATTGCAGCTTGCTATCCAAGGCTTAGGAATTGATTTCCCCTACGAATTTCTGGTCATGCTTCCCTATGTACTGGTCATTATTGTACTGGCAATCTCAAAGAAAACTGCGCTTATGGGACCGACTGCTCTTGGGAAACCCTTTAACCGGGAAATGCGGACCTGATTCATATTCTTTCTACCACAAGTCCCGTATAGGAGATATTGAGTGCCTGTTCAATCGCACAGGCCTCAGTTTCAAGTTCATCAAGAGCAACTTTTCCCAACGATTCTCCGATATCCTCAATAACAAAAGAGCAGCTTTGCTGTTGGCTCTTCATATGCCAACCGGCAACACACCGACCATCAAACAAAACCATCCCCGGGCGCTCTAATGAACGAAAGAAGTAACGATACTGCGATTTTCCATGAATCAGAAGAGATCGATGTGGGCTATCTGACAACGGGTCGTACCTGCTGACAAATCTTACCCCTTCTCCCCATGAGGGCTGTTGAGCTTCATCGGCATCCGAAGCAAGTATCCACCCTTCCTTTTTCTCCCAGAGAACGGGAATAAGCTCATCGGGAGGAATCTGTTCCCACAATCGAGTCGCATGTTCCAAAGAAATGCCGAAATAATGAGCAGAATCGACAATGGTAGCAGGACCAAAGGTATGAAGATACGACTTTATCACCTCATAAGCAGCTACTCTCTCTTCGCTCGGTGGGGCTACAGTTAATTGCGTTTGATCTATCTGCATCAGCGGAATGGACAATCCGGCAATGGGAATCAGGACTTGCATGAGATGCTCTCCAAGCGTGCGGTCCGGATAGTGTTCAGATGGCCACATCCAGAGGGCTTGATCAGATGGTGCCAAAAGCTGCAGCATATGCTCTTCACAGTATTTTTCCAAAACATGTATCGGCATTGCATCATTCGGACTCAATTCCCGCAGAATGAGCTGGAGGGTCTCAAGCATCTTTAGAGGAGAACAGGAGAAGGGAGTCAATAAGGCACTATCAGGGCCGAGCATATACCGTAGATCCTCCTCATTGTCCGGAGCTATTGCCCTAGTTACCAAAGGTACGTATCGAGAGAGAACGGTACGTATATTACCGACCCTATCAATAATCTGCATCAGATCTCCAGCCGCTAACGCCTTTCTTGACAAATCATTATGATAATGAGAAATTCGCGGGGCAAGCTGGAGATCAAGAGCCTGCCTTTTAGGAGTGTTTAATCCCAGAGGAATTATCGCATCGGCCAACTGCTCAGGTGGTAAGCGATGGGCAAGCTTGAGTGTGTTGAATAATCTTTGAATGATATTCTCTTCTCTCAAAATAAGTTGCATATCTGCAGTATAGCAAGTATATACAGATATGCAACCAAGATGAACTTTGCACGCTTTTGCAACACTTTTCTGTGAAAATCATTGACAAATAGAGCCCGTCAGCTACAATTAAGGTGATGATAGTATCACAGTCAGTTGCATCGAAACTGCGCGAGCAGATAACCGAAGGCACAACCTCTGTAGCACGCAGGGATGCAGGTACTAAGCGGCTAATCATTGACACAGATGACTGCACGAACTGGTTAAATCATTGCCTTGTCAGCTGATTTATCGTTTCAAAGCAGTTGTACACCATGCTGATGAGGGGGCCCTTTGTGTATTCATTCACCGTAAATGGTACGATAATCAAAACTGAAATCAATAAGAAATTACTTCCATTTATCCGCGAGAATCTTGGACTAACCGGCACCAAGGATGGATGCAGTGAAGGATCCTGCGGAACCTGTACGGTTATTGTTGATGGTAAAGCAGTAAGATCCTGTGTGTTGACTACCGAGAAAGTATCGGGAAAAACGGTAATCACCATTGAAGGACTGAGTGAGCGTGAACAAGCCGTCTACAGTCACTGCTTTGCTGAAGCGGGGGCCGTACAGTGCGGTTACTGCACACCGGGTATGATCATGGCTGCAAAAGCCCTGATCGACCAGAATGCCGATCCTTCCGAAGCTGAAGTAAGGAAGGCAATACGGGGAAATATCTGTCGCTGTACCGGATACGTCAAGATTGTTGCGGCTATACGCATGGCTGCTGAATACTTCCGCGAGGATCGGGCCATTACTGCATACAAAGGAGATGCACATCTGTCGCAGCGGTTCAGACGCATTGACGCAGTGGAAAAAGCCTTGGGAAAGGGAATCTTTGTTGATGATATCACGATTGAGGGAATGCTCTATGCGAAAGCATTACGAAGCGCCTATCCGCGGGCATTCATCAGACATATCGACATTTCTCAAGCACTTAACCATCCTGATACCGAACGTATTCTTCTTGCATCAGATGTGCCGAACAATAAAATAGGCCATATTGTCCAGGACTGGGATGTACTGATTCCTGTCGGTGGTACCACCCGTTACATCGGAGATGCGCTTGCTCTTGTGGCTTCTCGTACGAAAGAGAGTCTCGATGCTATCCTCGATCTCATATCAGTTGATTATGAAATACTTGAGCCGATAACCACGACCGGACAGGCTCTTGCTGACGGTGCTCCAGCGATTCATTCGGGGGGCAATATTCTCACAACCGAACGGTTGAAACGGGGAGATGCTGATGCTGCAATTGCTCAGGCAGCCTATGTCGTGACAGAACAGTATCGCACCCCATTTACCGAACATGCGTTCATGGAACCCGAATGTGCCATAGCGCAGCCAGAAGGAGATGGACTGCTCGTCTATACGGCCAGTCAATCGGTCTATGACGAACAACGCGAAATTGCTACCATGCTCCGTCTTCCCAAAGATAAGATACATGTACAGGCTAAGCTTGTCGGAGGGGGGTTCGGCGGCAAGGAAGATATGAGCGTGCAGCATCATGCCGCATTGATGGCATGGCATACAAAAAAACCGGTAAAGGTTCGATTCAGCAGGCAGGAGAGTATCAATATTCATCCCAAACGGCATGCTATGGAGATGGAATTTACCACCGCTTGTGATGCAGAGGGAAAACTCGTGGGAATGAAGGCTGTATTGATCGCCGATACCGGAGCGTATGCCTCATTAGGTGGTCCTGTCCTGCAGCGAGCCTGTACCCATGCCGCAGGTCCGTATAATTATCAGAATATTGATATTTTGGGCCGGGCCGTATACACAAACAATATCCCCGGTGGTGCTTTCCGAGGTTTTGGTGTTACTCAGAGCTGCTTTGCCATAGAAAACAACCTCAACCTCCTTGCCGAAAAGGTGGGGATATCAGGGTGGGAAATCCGCTATCGCAATGCTATCCGACCTGGTCAGGTACTTCCGAATGGGCAGATTGCAGATCCCAACACGGCACTCGATAAATGTCTGCTTGCAGTAAAACCTGCATTTGAGTCGAGCGGCAGAACCGGTATTGCCTGCGCGTTTAAAAATAGTGGATTTGGTGTCGGAGTTCCCGATATCGGTCGTTGCACCTTATCTGTGGAACAGGGGAAAGTCCATATCAGAACTTCTGCAGCCTGCATGGGACAAGGCCTTGCTACCGTTGCGACTCAGATCGTCTGTGAAACGGTCGATATCGATCCAACCCAGATGGTCTGTGAATCAGCAGATACACAACGTACCCCCGATGCGGGAACCAGTACGGCTTCACGACAGACCGTTATTACGGGAGAAGCTATTCGACGAGTTGCCCTGCAACTCAAACGTGCAGTAGAGGTCTCCGGTTCTCTTGCAGCTTTGGAAGGAAAAGAATTTTTCGACGAATTTGTCGCAGTCACCGATCCGATGGGCTCTAAAAAGCCAAACCCTAAAAGTCATATTGCCTACAGCTACTCTACTCAGGTAGTACATCTTAGTGATGAGGGAAAAGTAACACAGGTAACAGCCGCAGTTGATGTAGGAACCGTGGTGAATCCCACGGCAGTAGAAGGTCAGGTCGAAGGCGGTGTCGTCATGGGACTTGGCTATGCACTGACTGAGGATTATCCTCTTGAAGGCGGCTACCCAAAGGTGAAGTACGGTACTCTTGGCCTTATTCGTGCGACGGATGCCCCCGCCGTTGAAACACTCATGGTGCACTGCGAGGCTCGGGCATCAGAAGCTTACGGAGCTAAAGGGATTGGAGAGTTGAGCACTATTGCCACGGCTCCGGCGGCACAACATGCGTACTACCGTTTTGATGGAAAATTCAGAAAAGAGTTGCCCCTCCGGGATACCCCGTATAAGAAACATTAGTGTTTAGCGGCAATCTCTTGTGCTGCAGCATCCCGAGCAACGGTCAACAAAGCCAATAACTGTTGTTCGATATGACGATCACGATGGGAAATTGCTCGAAGGAAAGTCTTCTCATCACGAGGGACATTCTTTGCCAATGAGACTAAGATTCGTTTATCAAGGACCTGAAATGCTGGCTTATTCAATTTTTTGGCCAGCATATCACGACCTTCAAAGAACCAGCGTACGTACACTTTCTCATCTGATGAAAGATATTTATAACCCGGAAGTTTCTCCCACCCCGGCCGATCAGGGCGCTTCGGGACTGCTGCCTGTTTTTGGATTACCTGATTCTCTTTCTGCAGACCGGCAGCCGCAAGCTTTACATCAAGTGCTTCCCGGAGCTCCAATAAATGCTCGACATCGGCAAGGGCGTAGGCAATGAGCTTACTGCTCAACGGTCGCCTGAGCCAGTTGGCGGTCTGGTTTCCCTTCTTTCCTGTCGGAGCAGGTATATTGAGTACTTGTTCAATGACACGGGTGAGATTCCCCGTGATATCGAGCAGTTTGGCACTCAGGCGTACATCGTAGACCGGATGCAAAGTAATACCGTACTGTTTCCGTACCAAAGCCGCATCACTCGCGCAGTCAAACATCACTTTCTTCAGGTGCTCATCCTCAAGAAGTTCAGTGAGCACCTCAGGTGAGACGGCGAAGGGATCGACAAGATAGAAATGGAATCCATCGAATATCTGTATAAGACACAGATGTTCACCGTAGATATGAAGGTTGAACTCTCCTTCAAAATCTACGGCTATCGATCTGATATTTCCCTCATGCCATCGGGCTATTTGTGATCGGACCTGTGCATCTGTATCAAGTGTAGTGTAGGAAAGCACCAGGACAGCCTACGGTAATGTATCGGGAATGACCAGGTTCAGCAGGATACCCACGAGCGTTGCAAGGGCTACTCCACCCATCTGGAACTCAAGTCCGCTACCGAGCGGGAATGCAAGAAGTCCCCCACCGATACCGATCACCAGAATAACAGAAGAGATGGTCAAGTTCCGCTTATTCTGGTAATCAACTCCGCTTTCAACCAGATTTCGTAATCCGCTGGAAGCAATGATTCCAAATAGAAGCATCGAAATCCCCCCAATGACGGGAGAAGGAATGGTCTGAATCAGCGACCCGAATTTCGGGAAAAAGGAGAGGATAGTGGCAGTAACTGCTGCTCCCCCAATGACCCAGACACTGTACACTCGGGTAATCGCCATCACGCCGATATTCTCACCATAGGTGGTATTCGGTGGACCACCCCAGAGCGATGCCCATGCAGTGGCCAATCCATCACCGGCGAGGGTTCGATGCAGTCCGGGGTCTTGCGTAAAGTCTTTTCCCACAACATTGCCGAGGGTGACCGTATCACCAAGATGTTCTGCCATGGTTGCCAATGAGACCACAATAAAAGTCACCATAGCCACCAGATTAAACTTGGGGAGCTGGAACTGGGGAAGACCGACCCAGGAGGCACTCTGTACACCGCTGAAATCAATGAGTGCATAGGCAGGGAAGATCGATCCCATGATCAAAGTAAACAGATATCCACTGATCAGGCCGATAAGAATCGGAATGATGCTGAAAAACCCTTTGAGGAAAATATTTGCGATCACAGTAACCGCGAGAGTAAAAACAGCAATGGAAAGAAACACGAGGCTGTATGAACCGGACCCATCATTCATAGCCATATTCATCGCAGTAGGGGCAAGATTAAGACCGATGACGATGATCACTGAGCCGATGACTACCGGAGGAAGAGCCCGTCTTACCCAGGCAAGTCCCGATGCTCGAATAATCGCTGAGATAATGAGGTAGAAGACCCCGGCAGCCATCGCACCACCCATTGCATACGGGATACCGTATGATGCTGATATGCCGATGAGCGCAGGAATGAACGCAAATGAAGAGCCGAGGAAGGCAGGAACTTTAGCACCGGTAATCAGAATATAGAGCAACGTTCCGGTTCCGGCCGTAAACAGGGCCGAGGTCACGCTCAGACCGGTGAGAATGGGAACCAATACGGTAGCGCCGAACATCGCAAACACATGCTGAATACTGAGGGGAATCCATCGGGCTATAGGGGGCCGGTCGCCGGGCATATAGATGCCGTCATTATTTGATTTCATTGGGGTCTCCTTTCCATCTCCAGATTTGCTGCAAAGTGTACCGATACTTTTCTGTTATGCCAAGTAGCAGAGCGGTCAGGAGATAAAAGTTATATCTTTTGGGATATGATGATCACTGGAAAGAAGATAGATGACAAAATATTCTTCAAGGGATCGTTTAGGACCTTCACTATCTGTAATTGCTCGCTGTTTGGCCTTCTGTTGCCGATCCATAAAGCTCATATATAAGTCAAGGGCGGGACTCATCTCATCTGCGGTATCTTCATCTCTTTTACCGAGCATGAGACGTGCCGTATTGCGATCAATGATCGTGATATGATCCTCGGTCATTTTCTGCCGTAATAACTGAAGCTCTTCATACCTCAGGTCGAAGATAAACTCCTCAAGGGCACAAATCACTGCCTGAGAATCGATTGCATTGCTAATAAAATCAAGCCACACAGGCGGGAGCATCGCATTTAGACGCATGATCTCCATGGTTCCGAGTAGCGTACCGAGTACGGGAACAATGGCATGCCGTACGTGCCATAATTCCCGAATAGCCAAAGCAAAAGTTTCAAGATATCCACTGGTGCGGTGATCCCACATGGTAATCAGTTCATGCGCTGCTTCCTGGACCCACAATTCATCAATATCCTGATTTGATACCAAAGACGTATAGAGATCTTCAGCCATGAGCGTAAAGAGAAGATCGTTGTATTCTTTCTGCACATCACTTTTCATAGTCTCCAGAGCATCCTCAGTCTTCGCCAGTTTCACCAGTAATCCAAAGAGGTGGAGCTTCATTACCGTAAACCCATGACCCAGTACTGCCTTAGAGGGAAGATTGATGATATGGTCAAGCCCATGGGCACAGAGTTTCTGCGCAAGCGTATCTGCAGAACGTTCTGATGATCCTTCAAACAGATCCACTGATGGTGATGGTGCACGATCAACGATTGAAGCAAGCTGCTCCAGATCTGCAATCTGATCCGATACGATCTGAGCGAATTTTGAATGCTTCAATTCCAATATCTGTTTACAGGTATTCAATACAATCCGTTCCTGTTGGGTAAATGTAATCATAAGTGTACAACCTTTCCTTCATGCTGCCGGTACTTGTACCATACGAGAGGTTGCAGGATAAGTCCAGAGACTTGGAATGATATCAATTCATATGGTATGCTCGTGTGAGCATTACGTAGGAGGGACGCATGTCTGACACCATAGCGACACGAACGGTAACGAGCATGATTGAGCTGATTGCTATCAACTCACCAAGTGGGTACGAAGAGGCTTTTCGCCTTGATCTTGTTCAGAGACTGCAGAAACTTGGTATCGAAATGAACAGTGATGCGCATGGCAATATCTGGGGAACACTTCCTGCTACATCGGGTCGGGAACCAGAAAAAGCCGTGTTATTGAACTGTCATATGGATACTGTACCGAGTGCTGTAGATGTACACCCGCAGATTATCGATGATGTGGTAGTTACTGATGGTCAGACGGCCCTCGGAGCTGATGATAAGGCAGGAATCGCGGCCATTCTGGTAGCATTAGAGCATATTATTGAGCAGAAGATTTCCCATCCATCAATCGTATTGCTGTTTACCGTCAAGGAAGAAGTAGGCCTTGAAGGCGCCAAAGCTTTTGATATGAGTCAGCTTGGACCCATTGGTTACGGGTATACGCTTGATGCTGGGGGGACAATAGGCACCGCCATTACCAGTGCTCCCAGCAAGTGTGATGCCAAAATTGTTTTTCATGGAAAAGCAGCCCATGCCGGTTTTGCTCCTGAAACGGGAATCAGTGCCATTTCCCTTGCAGCAAAAGCGATTGACCAGATGCAGCTGCTGAGAATTGATGCGGAGACTACGGCAAATATCGGGACCATCTGCGGTGGTGAGGTAACCAATATCGTGTGTGACCGGTGTGAAGTTACTCTGGAAGTCCGATCCTCCACCGATGAACGGGTGAATCGTCACCTTGCCCATATGGAGTTCTGTTGTATCAAGGCTGTGGGAGCTCTTGGGGGATCGTATGAATTTACTCCTATTCCTTTGTACCCCGGTTATGCAGTTGATTCGGAAGCCCCAGAGTTGAAAGTTTTTGCTGCAGCCTGTAAACGGGTAAACCTGCCGTTTACTACGGCTCCCACTGGAGGGGGAAGTGATGCAAACATAATGCGGGATCAGGGATTACCCGTGTTAACCTTAGGTATCGGATACAGCGGAGCTCATACCACCACTGAATCAATTCCGGTCAGTGCCCTTGGGCAACTTACCCACCTGCTCATAGAGTTATGCAGCGGTAAGGCAGAAGCTGAGGGCTTATCTCTATGATTAAAACTGTTTCTATCATCGGAATCGGAGCCGTTGGAGCCATCTACGCATGGAGACTCACAGAACATCTTGGAGCTGAAAACGTACGCGTAGTGGTGAATGCAGAGCGGCTGGAGCGCTATCGCAAAGAGGGGCTGTACCTGAATGGATCACGTGTCGATTTCAACTACGTCCTTCCCAACACTACCGTTGAATCGGCAGACCTCATTATCATCGCAACAAAAAATCATCATCTTACCGATGCAATAGCAGATATTTCTCAGCATGTAGGAAAACAGACTGTCATGCTTTCGCTGTTAAATGGCATTGACAGTGAAAGAATACTCAGTGAACGATTTGGAGCAGAACACGTTCTTTACGGATTCACTACAGCCCTTGATTCCACACGAAACGGAACCCGAATCGATTTTTCAACTGAAGGCATCATCTTCCTCGGGGAAAAAGATAACCGCATGACACCCCGGCTGGAATCGGTTACCGATCTCTTCACTCAAGCTGGCATAAACTTCAAAGTACCTGAGCATATTGAACGGGAACTGTGGGCTAAATTCATGGTCAATGTGAGTATCAATACCATCAGTGCCATCACTCGAGCGACGTATGGAGACTGTGCTTCCATTGATTCGATTAGAAACCTGATCATTGATACACAACGCGAAGTCATCGCTCTGGCCGAAGCAGCAGGAATCTCGGGTCTTGATGAATCATTTATCGACCGGTATCAGAAAATTTTCGCATCTCTTGAATATGAGGGGAAGACCTCAATGTTACAGGACATCGAGGCGGGAAGAGCAACTGAAAACAACTGGTTCTGTATTCGTGCATCTCAGATGGCCGCTGATCTCGGGGTCCCTACTCCACTGATCGATATCCTTGGAAGAATTGCCGAAGGCAGTGAACGGGTACAGATACGGAAAAAGAATGTAAGCAATGCGTAATTACTGAGATACCGGAGCCAACTCTTTGATGCGTGAAATATACTGATCAATGGCTTCAGGATTCTCCATATGAAGCTCTTCGTCGCCCTTGAGCAGTTTCTTTAAGATCGTGCGCATGATTCCCGAAAACTGAGCAAGAATCAATCGTCCTCCAAACCATCCGGTTACTTCGGCTTTTTGAGAAAGCAGCGGAGAGAACCCCTTCTGAAAATTTAGATCGATACGATCAGGATCAGTGCCACATAAAAACAATCCAATATGAGGGATGGTGAGTAACGACTGTTCGTGTTTCTTGCAAAAAGAACGGATTGCTCCCGGGGTAGATCCTGCATACACAGCTGAGCCGATAATCATGAGATCGATATCCGAGAAAGACTTCATCCGCTTCGCTGTTTTTACCTCAATCATCTCTGATGCGGAACCTAAAGCTGCGCTGATTTGCTGTGCACACTCTTTGGTGTACCCATACTTTGATTTGTAAATAATACAGATTTTCATAGTGCTATGTATCTCCCTGATCAGCATATACCGCAAAACTGGGTATGCCAAGCATAAAGTGAAACAGACAAAAAACCGTCCGAAGTACAAAACTCCGAACGGCAATATATAGTGAACTGCTCGGGTTTACCCGGCAGGGAAAGGGCGGTTGAATCCAATTGGGAATTCATCCGCCATTGCATCTCGTTTACATGAACTACACCTATCACACCTGAGTGAACCTTTCAAGCCTTCTGCAAAGATTATGCGAAAATTATACGTCTTTGTGGCACTTGCCTTCACGTGGATGTTCTTCTATGCTCTGACTGAGTAATCAATAAAACTGAGCAAGAAACGAGATGAGGATATCATGACCGAATTAGCACTTCCCGCAGGATCACTTCAGTCTGCTCTACAAGCCTTCGCTGGAGGTGCTGATGCGGTGTATCTTGGACTGAAAGAACACTCAGCGCGCAAACATGCAGAAAACTTCACCTTCGATGATCTTGCTCAGCTGAAACATATGGCAGTATCCGAACAGAAAAAAATCTACGTGGCGGTAAATACGCTTCTTGACGATCAGGAACTTAACCAAACACGACAAGTACTGCGTAAACTTACCCTAGTCGAGCCTGAGGGCATCATTGTCCAGGATCTTGGCCTTGCATCCATGATGCACAAGGAATTCCCCACGCTATCGATCCATGCAAGTACCCAGCTTGCGGTTCACACCCCAGCAGGTGTACGGCAACTGCAACAGCTTGGGTTTTCTCGGATTGTCCTCTCTCGAGAACTGACATTCTCAGAGATTCAGGCGATTCGCACAGCCTGCCCGGATGTTTCCCTGAAGGTATTTATCCACGGAGCCATGTGTTATGCCTTCAGCGGTCTCTGCATGGCTTCCCATGTTATTACCGGACGGAGTGCCAATCGGGGAGCCTGTGCCCAGATCTGCCGCACCTGGTTTGCAAACGAACATCGTCATGGATACTTCTTTTCGCTATCAGACTTAGCAGCAGGAACCTCGGTAAGAGCCCTTCGTGATATCGGAATTGATTCACTGAAGGTGGAAGGAAGAATGAAAAGTCCCGCCTACGTTCGATTTGCTGCTGCATACTACCGAAGTATTCTTGATGATACAGAAGATGAAGAAGCCCTTGCTGAAGCGCGAAGAAATCTCGATGCACAGTTTGCACGTACAGCTACTCGAGGATGGACCGGTTCGTATGGGAAAGAAATTCCTGCTGAAAATCGCCATACACCGTCTTTGGTAACTGATCTCTTTCCCGGACACCGGGGATACCCGGCTGCGCAAGTACTCGATGTACAGGCACACTACGCAACCATTCAGCTCTATCAGGATTTAGCAATCCGTGACGGCCTGCTCTATCTTGCATCAGACGGAACAGGAGTTGAAGAACCGATACGATTTGGCGTACGGCAACTGAGTGATCTGCAAGGCACTGCACGCTACACAGCAGAACGAGGAATGCAAGTACGTATCAGCATTCCAACTACTCTTTCCCTCAAGAAAGGAGATACGCTTCATATCGTCTCCCGTCATGACCTCAAACTCCCCCTTATATCGGTAGAGCGTGAACAGCCATATCGGTATCCGGCGACATTCACTGTTATGCTATCCGATCAGGATCTGACGATTACTGTCTCACGACTTCCCCAATGGATCGGATCAATTGAACCTCAGCGATATCCCATCACCGTACAGCGGGCAAAGCGTGTGCAATCAGTACGAAAGAACCTGATGTCCATATTCACCTCCCCAGGGGAAGGATCAATCACTGCAGGAGAAATCGTGCTTTCCTTTACCGGTGAACTTTCTGAATCAGAGATATTTCTCCCGTTATCACAACTCAAAGAGATTCGACGAACCTATTACCGGTATCTTAACCTGGTAATTGAGAAGCGTATCACTGAAGTAGTGCCGGCACCTCAACCGAACGTAGCGCAAGGAAAAGAACTGCCGCTGCGCAATGATATACGCTGTCCGGAAAAACCCCATCTCCCCTGGGTCGATATTTCGTATACGTTGGCTCAGCTACAAAATGGAAGACCGATTCATGAGTTGATTCCCATCGTGGATAAAACGGCGTATATACCATTAGCACCTGTGACTTTTTGTGAATCTCAACTTTTTGCTGATCTTGAAATGCTGGTCAGCATCATCGCTATGCCGGTCTGCGTGGGATTGAATAATGTGGCACATATCCAGTGGGCGAAAGCTCATCCCGAGGTTCCGGTATTTATCGATGTGTATGTATACATCACCAATCATCTTGCAGCTACTCTGGTTCTTCAGGAAATACCGCATGTAGCTGGAGCATATCGATGGATTGAGCGTGAAGAGCAGGATACCGCATCGTGGCCACTGGTAGCCACGACCGCCAGACATGAAAACGAACAGTTTCCGTTACCGCTTTTTATCAGCAGAGCATGTTATCGGTATGATGCACTCCACCTTCCCTGCGAGGGATGTCCTCGTCAGGGGAAGTGGACGATATATCAACAGGAAAAACGGTATCAGGTGGTGGTTCAGGATTGCATGACCTATCTGTTAGAAGATCCAGAAGAGCACTGAAGTTCCAAATCGAGCATCATCCCAGGACGGAATCAGGTCTAGATAGGATTCATTGGCGATCGTATATCCCTGCGAGGGAAGTGTATAGGTAATACCGAAAGACAATCTCCCGAATTTCACATCTGCGTGCGCCCGGTAGTGGAACAACCCTTCGGTAAAAGCTTCACTGAGATTACCTGCAGCGATGGCTGTTGATCCTGATGAATCTCGGTACGTCCATGCAAGAGCACCCCCATCATCCAGTTGGAGCCCCATAGCAGGACCGGCGCCCACTCCCACATGGAGCAATCCAAAGAGGCTGAGACGCATACCGGCAGTTACCAGTCCATCAAAATTATTTTCTGAGGGGAAATGACCACTAACGGTACTTTCAAGAAACAGGACACTGAGCCTCGCTTCCGCTCCGAAGTTCCAATCTTCGAGACTGCCGACTTCTGTTAACTCTCCCACCGGTTGCGTGTTCACTGCCTGCGCACCGAACCCAAACGAGATCAAGCCGGCAGAAACCATTGATACGGCAAAGCTTAAGATCATTATCACTACCAATAGACGTTTCATGTCTTCCTCCTACAGGTACGTCATTTCGTATAACACAAGTTATCGCAATCCGTACTGTTTGACAAATGCTTCCGCATTCTGGATGGAACCTCCGGCAGACCCTTTGACTAAATTGTTCACCATGAGCATAAATCCGATCCGTTTCCCCCGTTTCTTAAGCCTTCCAGTATAAACCTCCATTCCTTTCGGTGTTCCCCAGAATGCATACTTCGGTTGCGGAAATGTTCTGGCATCATCATATACCACGGGCTGTACCGGTGTCGAGGGCAACGAAGAGACTTCTTGAAAATCAGCCCAGGCCTGAATGATATCGTCAGTTGAAACATCCTGAGCAAGATCAAGCCAGACAGCTTCAAGATGTCCGAACATTACCGGTACTCTCACTGAATAGACATCAACAATCGGATCAAAAGAGAGAATCTTCTTGATTTCTTTCTCAATCTTCTCCTCTTCTCCCCCGATATACGGGATACAGTTATCCGTAATGTCGAAGGAGGAAAGTCCGGGATACCCTGCTCCGCTCACCGACTGGTATGTACAGACAGTCATCCGCTCAATACCGAAAACTTTTAACGGAGCTAATGCCATGGCAAGTCCGGTTGTTACACAGTTGGCATTTGTGACTACAAACCCTGTGTCAGGGTAGCCCTGCTGTTCAATGTAACGGAGCGTATCAACGTTTGTCTCCGGGATGAGAATAGGCACATCTGGATGATACCGCATAGCTGAAGCATTGGAAAATACGAAGAAACCAGCATCTCTGAGTTGCGGTTCTGCCTCAGCGGCAACACTTGCAGGAAGTGCAGAGAACACGATGGTAACTCCTCGCTCTTTCATCGCTTCAATAGAAAACTCATGTATTGTCCGATTGCGAATGGGGTGCGGCATCTCGAATGGAAGCAGCCAGTGTACCGATGCTCCATACTGCTGATTTACTCGTGCAGCCGATGCAGTAATATATTCAACAGTGAACCACGGATGGTCCGCAAGCATCCACATAAATACCTGTCCAACAGCCCCGGTTGCACCGATAACGGCTACTTTGATTTTTTCCATATGTTCCTCCAAAAAAATCAGATTGTCTCATAGTTGTTCTAATGAAAGGAATGTAGCGCTACAGAGGCTTCTTATGCAATAGGTTTTAATAATTATTTGTTATTATTTTTACAAAATGTTATATAAAGCACTTTAATGTTATTATATCACGCCTCATTCAAATCTTGACTAAACTCCAATCCCTCGGTATGCTAGCTAAGCGTCTGGGGGTGTAGCTCAGTTGGCTAGAGCGTTTGAATGGCATTCAAAAGGTCAGGGGTTCAATTCCCCTTACCTCCAAATCAAAAAGTCGTTGCAATAGCAGCGGCTTTTTTCATGTCTGACCCGATTCGGTGTGTACCACCGGAGCTAACTCACGACAGAAGGTCAAAAAGTCCGAAAGATCTCCTGAACGGATAGTGCTGATATCTTTTTCTTCACGATTAATCAGATGATCAGTAACGAGATAGACTTCCATCCCAAGTTGCTGGACCACCAGATCCTCGGTGACATCATTTCCCACCATCAGACAGTTTTCGGGAGCAAGCTGCAATCTGCTGAGAATCTCCTGATAATATCCAAGATGTGGTTTTGTATGTGAAAAATCCTCATAGGTGGTAATAAGATCAAACCAGGAAGGGTCCACCTGTGCCCATGACAGTCGCTCGAGGGTTCCACTTCTGGGGAATACCGGAGTAGTGGCCAATACGGTGATGTACCCCTTTTCTTTTACCTCTTGAACAATTTCTGCCGCATGTGGTGATGGCGTAAATTCATGACGGATAAGTGAAAATTCTTCACGATAGAACCGTATGAAGGTGTCACGATGTACCTGCATAGACTGGCCAAACACGGAAGAAAACTGCTCCCAGAAGACCTGTTCATTCGTTGCACCACCGTCATTGTTCAGCATAGCTGCTAATCCTGCCTGCAGCGCTGATTGCGCTCGCACAACATCCAATCCAAGAGTTTCGCATTTTTTGGTGAATTGGAAGAGATACGCCTCCAGAAACCGTTGGCGGTCCATGGGCAACAGTGTACCATCGAGATCAAATAATATTGCCGATACATGCATACATCAACGCTCCCGTAGTTTTTCCGGTGCTACACATCGAATAGCGGAACGGGCGAGTTCCCGTGTCGGATCAATGAGACAAACGGTACTGTCGGCCTCTGAAAGGGCAAGCGGAAGCTCAGTACATCCAAGAATCAATGCACGCGCTCCCCGTTTTACCAAAGCTTCCCCCTCCTCTTTAACAATCCTGCAGGCTCGTTCACTGACCGGGGAGACTGCTTTAATTCCATATGCTTTATGATAGATGGATTCGTGTACCCGATGCTGCCCTGCCTGATCGGGTTCAATAAGATGCATCTGTGGGTAGCGGGCAAGATACTGGCGGTAAATACCGATCGTGTGTGTACCCTGCGTAGCAAGCAGTCCTATCGTAGTACCGGCAGGGAACTGCTCTACGATATAACGACAGGTTTCTTCAATCATATTCAATAATTTCACCTGAGGAAAAGCTGCGGCAGCTTCTTCTGCCACTGCAGTAAAAATGGGAGAGGCATGTGCGGTATTGCAGGGAATTGCCACCACGGAGGCTCCCATCAAAGCCAATTTACGGAAACTGGCAAACAACCCGTGAGCAGGATTTTCACCACCATGAAGGAGAAATTCTGTTCTGTCTTCAATCAACCGGGGAAGATTTGTAAGATAGAGGTCAAGATGATCCTGATCACAGGTGGCAATGGTGTTGTCAAAAATCTTTTTCACCAGGTCAATTCCCGCATAGGGACCCACGCCCCCGATTACTCCGATCGCTTTTTCCATAGACCCTCCATCTCTTCAGATAGTATCGAAGAGATATCTTCTGAACAAGAGGGATTGTATGGTATGATACCGCCAAGGAAGGTAACAAACGTGGCAGCAAACCGACAGGGAATACGAGAAATTCGGGAACGAATGCAACAGTTGTATATATATGATCTTTATGCGTTTAGAAATGAGCTCAAACCCCTGTCTGCAGTACTGTACCCGTATGAGACCATCAATTGTATCCTGGTAGGATTACACAACAGAAAACGGAAACTCCTTGCGGTGACTTATTATCGGATCATTATGATATCAAGTTCGTTTGGCTCTCCTGCTGAAGTGATACAGATCGACCGGGAACAAATAAAAAATCCGCGATACACAAAACGGTGGTTTACCAGCTCGATCTCCTTCGAAGTTGAAGGAGAGACTTATACCCTCGCTATGGTATCACGCCGTGTATTGGAATTATTTGTTTGGGCAGTGGAACAGCCCGCACCGATACGGTCATGATACAGAAACTGCCGCTCGGCTTTCGCTTTGCGGCAGTTTCGTTATGCAAGTGAGGAATGTCAGGCCCACTGTTCCGTATCGAGTTCATTCATTCCTTTGGCAACCAGTGTCGTACAGGTAAGATCACCGGTAACATTCAATGCTGTTCTTCCCATATCAAGAATTGCATCAATGCCGAGAATCATCGCATATGCTCCGGCTACCGCAGTTCCAGCCACCACAGGAAGTCCCACAGACTCCAGTACCATCAACAGCATGATCGCACCAGCTCCCGGAACACCAGCAGTTCCAATCGAAGCAAGGGTTGCAGTCAGTATGATGGTTCCCATCTGTCCAGCGGTGAAACTATGACCAGTTACGGTCAAGCTGATAAAGATTGCGCAGACTCCCTGATAAATTGCCGTTCCATCCATGTTGATGGTCGCCCCAAGTGGGAGAGAAAATGATGAGATGTCTTTTGGAATACCCAGATTCGAAGCAGCCTTAATGGTAACAGGAAGAGTACCACCAGAGCTTCGGGTAACAAATGCCGTCACAAATGGATCTTTTGCATCACGGAAAAACCGCTTGATGCTCAGCTTGTTGAGCTTAAGCATTCCACCGTAGACCAACACAAGATGGATCAGATAACCGGTGAAACAGGCTATGGTAACAATAACCAGTGAACCGGCAACGTTTGCTCCCTGTTTTGCAAATACTTCGGCAACCAGAGCAAGAACGCCGATAGGAGCATACTGCATGATCGCAGTAACCATGCGCATCATAATCTCAGCTGTACCATCAAATACTGAATAGATTGTCTCACCAGCTTTCTTAATCCGCTCATCATCACTGATCCTCAAGTAGGAAACACCGATTCCAAATATAATTGAGAAGAAAATCACCTGCAGAATGGTCTCATTGACCACTGCCTGAGCCACGCTCGTGGGGACAATGTTCAACAGCACCGTTGAGAAAGGAAGACCTTCAGCTGCCCGCCCGGATGCTTCCACAGAAAGCGCTGCCATTTCGGCACTTGGCTGGAACAGAGTTCCCATCATTAATCCGACAAATACGGCAAAGGCTGATGTCAGCAGATAGAACAGAATAACACGAACACCCACTTTTCCCAAAGTCGCCGGACTGATTGATGCAGATCCTACAATCAAAGTAGAAAGGATTATCGGCATCATGATCATTTTCAACAAGCGAACGAATACCGCGCCAAACGGTGCAATCCATAAAATCCCGTTACCGAAAATGATTCCCAGCAAGGCACCCAGAACAAGTCCAATAAGAATACGATACAATAGATTGAAATTAAAATACCACGACAGAATCCCCTTTTTCACCGGGGCCTTTTGTTGCTCTCCCATACTTCGCTCCTTTTTTGTTTGATGTGCTATTCCTCCCTTCTCGAGGAATCCAATGAATGATAACTTTTCTAAACTCTACACCAGAAAGTTCGAATTTAAAACAAAATTTTATGAAAGTGTTCTACGCTAAACATAAAAGGGCTGTATTCATCCATTTCGGGTCTTCAAAAATCTCATTTGCCCGAGTATGATGATACTATCAATCACACAAGGAGCAGATTATGAATCCATTGGCACAGGAACTTAACAGTGTTCTTACAAGTACTCTTGCTTACGAATTATTAAGCGATTATGGCCGGAGAATGTACTTTCCTAAAGGTATCATCAGTCAGTCCGCAGAGGCAAAGCAGAAAGCACACAGATATAACGCGACCATCGGTATAGCAACCGAAGCAGGGGAAGCAATGTGCATCCCGTCAATCTTCTCTGAGTTCACCGATAATCTTTCAAAGAACGATGTATTCCCGTACGCTCCCACTGCAGGAGATCCTGCACTTCGTAAAGCATGGCTTGCAGAAATGATTGACAAAAATCCCTCCATAAAAGGGAAGAAAACCAGTCTTCCGGTTGTGGTTGGCGGTCTTACGCATGCAATCAGCATCGTCGGATCACTTTTCATAGAAAAAGGTGAATCAATCATCATTCCCGATATGTATTGGGGGAACTATAATCTGGTATTCACTGAACAACGGGAAGCGACCCAGATTTCCTTCCCACTGTTCAAGGATGGAAAGCTGAACATTGCGGGATTAGCTGACGCTATTGATTCGGTAAAAGGAAATAAGGTGTCAATAATCCTCAACTTCCCGAACAATCCTACCGGGTATACTCCTACCAATGCAGAGGCGGATGAACTGGTCGCCATGTTACTTCAGAAGGCTGAGGCAGGAAAAAAATTATTGGTATTCACCGATGACGCATACTTCGGGTTGTTCTTCGAAGAGGATATCTGTCGGGAGTCACTCTTCGCGAAGCTCTGCGACCTGCATGAAAATATCTTTGCGATTAAAGGTGACGCAGCAACAAAAGAGGAAATGGTATGGGGTTTCCGAGTCGGCTTTATAACCTATAACACCAAGGGAATGACCGACGCACAGTATGAAGCTTTAGTGAAGAAAACCATGGGTGCTATACGTGGAAATGTTTCTTCCTGTTCCCGTCCGGCACAGACCATTTTACTTAATGGAATGAAAAGTGATACCTATCATAGTGAAAAGGCTGCCGGAATTGCCAAAATCGGTGAACGCTATCATGTCATGAAACAGGCTTTGGCAGCATACGCTGATGATAGCAATCTGGTTCCGCTCCCATTTAATTCCGGTTACTTTATGTCGTTCATCTGCAAAGGTGATGCTGAGCAGCTGCGTACCTACTTACTTGATACCTATGAGGTAGGGACCATCTCAATCAAGAACACCTATCTGCGTCTTGCATTTTCCAGCACTGACGTACATGAGATCGAGGATCTGGTGGCTATTGTATACAAAGCTGCACGGGAGATCTTCTCCTGATCTACAGGTGAGGAATAGTATATCGTGCATGAGCAGAAGAAATATCGGATTGGCGAGTTAGCGCGAAAGGCACATGTCACCGTCCGTACTGTCCGCTATTACGAGGCTCTGGGGTTACTGAAAACCCAGAGCCGCTCTGTAGGTGGACAGCGGTATTATACGGATGCGGATCTCATTTACCTGCTGAGGATTCTCCAGCTAAAACGGTTCGGATTTTCCCTCGATCAAATCGGCGCTATTGTCAAAATGGGTCCTGAAGACACCACTGGGGACAAACGAAGAATCGAATTGCTGAAAGAGTATCGAAATCAGGTCTCAGAGACCCTGAGAAAACGGCGTGAACTCGATGTGCTTCTTGAAGAGATGAACTGGCATATTGCACAGCTGGAATCGGTCAGTGATGGTGGATTCCAATCCTGTCCCGGCTCATCGTGCCGGGAGTGTGAGTTCAAACACCGCTGTGAGTTCTACCAGGGACCACCGCTCGTGTAACCCGCTACGGATTCATCCGATTGTATTCCTGCATATACCGGTTGAGTCGTTCAGAAAGACTTTGTACCGTCTGATCAGTACTGACCCCTCCCTCAAGCATTTCAATCACCGCATTCTGAATGTCATAGTACGCTTGATAACTATTCGGCCACCAGACACTTTGAATTCTCGGATCGCTGTCATGCAACTGATCGATCGCCACGCCAAATAGTGGATTGGCATCAGTATGCTGCTTAAACTCATCCAATTCGTAGGTATCCATGTTCACCGGGAAATAGCCGGTTCTCTGATGCCACAGCAGTTGAGATTCTGCACTGGTAAGAAACTTCAAAAACTCCCAGGCGGCAGCCCTTCTTGCATCATTTTTCTGGTCGAAGATAAAAATGGCTCCTCCACCGATATTTACTCCTCCGGTGGCTGTCTCATCCACTTTCGGTAAATACCCGGCCCCAACGGTAAACCGATCCCCCACAGAATCCAGAATTGTGGCAAGGCTACTGGTGGATATTACGAACATGGCAGTTTTACCTGCAATGAACTGTTGTCGTACATCGCTGGTAAGATTTCCCAGTCCGCCACTTTCATACACGTTTCGCCAGGCATCAAGAAAAGTAGCCAAAGTCCCGTCAGTATCCCACACTACCTGTGTAGGATTACCATCATGTCCATTTCTTTTGTCAGTGATATAGGAAACTCCCTGCTGCTGCCCGATCCAGGAGACCAGTTCATACGTTGAAGGAACTCCAGCAAATCCGTATTGAGTGATACTCTTACCATCGGGTGCAGTTATTTTCAGTTTTTTCGCATATGCAGCAAGTTCAGCCAAGGTTTCCGGTGGCCGCTCAGGATCCAGCCCCGCTTTGGAAAAAGCATCTTTATTATAGTACAGAAGGATGGTTGAAGCATTGAATGGCATACCGATCATGACATCCTTATAGGTCATCGAAAGTACGGTTCCCGGTTGCAGCTGTTCAAGGGAAAAATCGGGATCAGCTTCTACAAAATTCTGTATGGGAATCATGTAATCGGATTCCCGAACATCCATTACTCCAGTTGCATCAATTTGTGCAAGATCAGGAAGATCTTGAGGACGTTGCGCCTGGAGACTTGCTCGTAATTTTGTGGCAACATCGGTAGCTTTCCCCTGATAAATCTCGCGTACGACGATCTGCTTCTCTTCCCCGATCGTCTGATTGAACTGCTCAGTGAGTTCAGTCATTGCCTCTCCAAGCAAACCACTGTTAGGATGCCAGAATTCAATCTCGGTCTTCTGTTGATTTTGCGATTCAGAGACACCTCGCCCAAACAGGGCCACAGTGACGATTAACAATAACAGCATAATCGGTACACGGTACCGAATTCTTCTTTTTAACACACGAAACTCCTTATTTTTAACCGACAGCCATGCCGGCTTTAATTCCTTCAGCAATACGATTGCGCATCAAGACAAAGATGGGCACCGAGGGCAGAACCATGAGTGATATAGCGGCAAATACCGGGCCGTAATCGAGGCTATCTGCATAACCAAGCATCGTAATACCCACTTGTGCAGTACGCATGTTTGGGTCATTCGTTACCAATAACGGCCACAGATAGGTATTCCAGATGGTAAAAAATGAATGCAACGAAAGAGTAAGCACAACCGAACGTGATAATGGCAATACCACAGAAAAAAGAAATCTGAAATCTCCACATCCATCCATAGTCGCAATTTCATGATAGGTTTTCGGAATGGATTTGAAACTCTGCCGAAGCATAAAAACCTGCACGGGACCAAGCAGATACACAGACATAATGCCAAGATAGGAATCAACAAGACCCAACCGACTCACCGTTAGATAATTTTCAATAAATAAAGCATCCGGCGGAAGCATCATAGTTCCCAGCAAGAGAAAAAACAGGATACGTTTTCCCCGAAATGAGAAGAATGCAACGGAAAAGGCGGCACTAATTGCAATGATCATCCGCACAATAGTTCCTAACCCACTGACTAATAGGGAATTGAACATAAATTTCAACAATGGCGATTGAGTCAATGCACGCACATAATGGGTAAATGAAAAGGATGAGGGAAAGAGACGCGGAGGCCATGATGAAAACTCTGCGGATGAAAAGAACGAGGCAATGAAAGCCCAATAGATCGGGAAAATCACAATGAGTCCCAACACGGTAGCCACAATGGCGTTAATCATATGCTGCATGCGTCGTGTGGTCATCATTGATAAAACACCCCTTTTCTTTCAGCTCTGAAAGCAAGGAGAATGAGAAAAAACGTAAGGAGGAATACGACAACACTGATAGCCGATCCTTTACTGTAGTTCCCCCCTGCAAATCCTTCCAGATACATGTGATAAACCAATGTTTGCGTCGACCGTAGCGGTCCTCCCTCAGTCATAACCATCACCGGTCCGCTGAGCAGCATGCTGTCACGAAGTCGTGTCGTCACAATAAACAGCAAGGTGGGACTGATCAGGGGGAGCTGAACTCGCAACAACAGAGTCAAAGGGCCTGCTCCTTCAATCTCTGCAGCTTCCATGATCGACT
Source organism: uncultured Spirochaetaceae bacterium (assembly GCA_964482325.1). Taxonomy (GTDB): domain Bacteria; phylum Spirochaetota; class Spirochaetia; order Sphaerochaetales; family Sphaerochaetaceae; genus CAYZJV01. Next base: position 58,391 of record CAYZXD010000012.1, read on the forward strand.
GTGGGATACTACGTAGCGCTCCGACAAGAAGAAGAAAATCGAGACCGATAGCCATCCAGATACCGAGAACTACCAACATTCCCATAGCCCAGCGAGGATCGTTAAACCACTGAATATTCAGATGCAGCAGATAGTTCACCACCCCTATGGAAGGATTGAACAGTGCCCGAAAAACGAGAGCAGCCGAACTCATGGCAACTGCCATTGGAAGCATAAATAACGTCTCATTGAAAGCAGCGAAGCGACGCTTTTTATACACCAGTAATGCACAAATTAAGCAAAACAATAGATTCAACGGTACAAAATACCCGGCAAACCGGAAAGTGTTGAATAAACTGGTAAGAAAATTTTGATCAGCAAAGAGATTCCGGAAATTCTCCAACCCGACAAAATCAATAATCTGTCCGGAATAATTCACCACTGAAAAGCTATTTGCTATCGTTCTCAGAAATGGGCGGTAGCTAAATACATATGCCAATAAGAGCGCAGGAGCCATAAAGAGGTAGGGTTTCAAACGATGCAGCAATTGCTTTTTCTGATGATTCATTCCGCTTCTATCTTATGCATCACAAAGTATTTTGGCAATAGAATCGCTCATAATTCCTTGCATTAAATACAGTTCCTAACGCACAAAGACCTAACGTCAGGTTTTCAGCTAAAAACCTGACACCCTGATATTGCTTTTTTAAACTGCATAGAGGAAAATCAGGTCATGCAGTGGGACATTGTTCCGGAAATTCTTTCGACTCTCATTGTGGTTATCCTTTTGGCAAATTCGCGGACCGGCAATGCAGTTCCGCTGACCCGGGATAAAATATTCAGATTCTGCCTGTATTACACCCTGTTCTGCACTGCACTGAACATCCTATCCACCCAGACCGTCTATTATGCCAACAGTATACCGCTTTGGCTCAATATGGTGATAAATACGGGGTACTTTGCCTTTTACCCACTGCTCCCTCTGATATTCATTATGTACATCCTGTTGTATGCATACGAGTTTGTACCAACAGAACATCGTAGGCGTCTTCAATTTTTTTCCGCTCTGTTATTTATCAGCATGACTATCTACCTCATAGTCGTATTCAGTAACATCAGCACCGGGAGTATCTTTTCATTCAACCAATATGGTGAATATATTCGAGGGCCGTTGAATCAATTTTCGCTAGTGGTCGCCTCGATACAGATCACCATTGCGCTTGTGGCAATCTGGATGGAACGGCGATATCTTGATAGTTCATTTTTCAGAGTGGTACTTTGGCTACCTGCGCTTTCTCTCAGTA
>CAYZXD010000013.1:0-58781 GCA_964482325.1 uncultured Spirochaetaceae bacterium
TCTGTGAAATTAGCTGAGGAGATCTGACGATGCCACTTGCTTCCGCTTCCTATGCAATTACGAAACTCAATGACGGGCTGACGACATTCTATCAGTATGCAAAGCACACCAGCAACACGACTCCCCCAACCACGGGATGGTCTGATCTGGTTCCCTCAAGTGAGGCCGGGAAGTTCATCTGGAGGCGTGAAGCAAGGGCTCTCTCCCTGGGGCTGATCGGATCTGGTGACTGGGGCGGGGTTATATGCCTGACCGGGGCCACCGGAGATCCTGGAGCAACAGGAAAGGGAATTGTTTCAATTACTCAAGAATATTACCAGTCTGATTCAATGCTTGTGTTGGAAGGTGGATCTTGGGGGGAATCTGTTCCAGCCTGGAGTAATGGGAAGTATACCTGGACAAGAACTAGAACAGACTTCTCTGATTCGACCTCAGCAACAACGGATCCGGTTTGTGTGACGGGTCCTCCAGGAGTAAATGGAAACCCCGGGCAACTCGGTATCTATGCCGAAGGCAGCACACTCATTGTAAAAGGATTTGCAGAAGATGGAACACTCACTGCAAGTCAGGGGTATATCTATGTTGGGGATTCTAGAATTACTGTGCCTGCATATTCGCAACAACTTACCGGAGAGGGGCAGGGGTATGTGGTGTGGGATGGTACAAGTGTTCAGTTTGCAAAGATGCAACTTCAATCAAGCTCCATAAAATGGCTTTTGTATAATGGAAGTACAGAGATTTATCCTAGTATAATTATTGGTAAATTTGAAAAGGTCGGTTCTGACATATTCAGTGAAATAATCTTTGAACCTCTTTCTGTTGATCAGTACAACAAATCACACTTCATGGAAATACTCTCTGAGCATGATTGGACTGAATTAGAAGCGTGGGCTGATGCTCTTGGAATTCAACAAGTATTTAGAAGTATTGCTGCATGGCAGATATTTACTGATGAATTGATAGCTAACACCGGATTCATTGATAAATTAGGTACTAAAGAACTTGTATTAAAAGACAATGGATATATCCAAAGTGATGCGTTTTCTTGGGAAGCTGGTAATCGTAATGGTTTCAAATTAGACAGTAATGGAAATCTAAAAGCAGTTTCAGCTGAGCTGACGCAAGCAACAATAGATGCAAGCGATAATTCTGGCACGCTGTTAAAAACGCAATATGGAGCAGATGGTGGAACAGCTCAAGCTTCATCCCCCAGTAGATGGATGGGGAGCGATGCTTATGCACTAGAAGCCCACGCGACTACAAAAACAGTTACTTATGACGGTGCATCATGTAATGCCAGATGGCTTAATTCACTTCTCCTTTCAATATTAGGACTTAGCTATGTATACGCACAAACATGGACATGCACTTATACGGGACGTTATAAATTCACTCTCGGTGGAGGAAAGGGTTATTATGGTTGGTATTCAGTTACAAGGGGTGGTGTTGAAATATATTCTTATGCATGGGGAGGCTCAACCTATGATGTAACTCATGAGTTGTTAGTTGGTGATATTGTAGAGATTGGACATGATCATCAAGAATATAGTTGGGCTTCCTGTGCTTTTGTAGGTGTAGGGTCAAATGACAATCCTGGGATTGTTATATATACAGGAACTTTAAGCTATGGGCCTACAATAATAGAAGTAATTTATGCTGACCAGTTATTAGCCATTTCAAAGAGATTTATTGTTGACACATGGGATTCTAACGACCATTTGAGCATGGCGCCAGTTACAGGATGGGACAGTGCCTTATTACAATTAAATATAGCTATGCCTTGTGACCCTGCACATAAAATCACTTATGACGGCAATACCTATAGCCCTTATAGTTTACTAAAAACTTCTACATCATTGGCGCTTAGCACCATGGAAGGGCCAACTTTTACCATGAGTAGAACAGTGGAGACTACTAATCTTGCTACAAAAGGCTGGTATCCAATTGCTGGAACTTTGTATTTCTTATCAGAAGAACGAGGGTTATTAACTGACAATATCATTCCGGCAAAGTCTAGTCTTTCTGTTGGGACGCCAACTTTACCATTCAACATGGGTAATTTCAACATAGGTAATTTCAACATAGGGAATTTCAATGAAGTAAATACTACATCTCTTGTACAAGATGGGGAGGAAGCTTATGCGTGTCGAGCGTGGGTAAATTTCAATGGCAAAACTAATGTAAGTGGAAATTGTACAATAAATGGAAGCCAAGGAATATCAAGTGTTGCAGATAATGGAAGCTCTGGTCAATATACCGTAAATTTTTCTTTCACTATGCTGGACAATACTTATGGTGTCACTGCTATGGCGATTGACTCAACGACCGCTCATGCACCAGTTGTTTCTGGTTATGCTACTCCAATAAGCAGCGCAATGACCACTACTTCTTGTAAATTCAGAGTATATAGTGTAAACGCCAGAACAACAATAGACGCAGAAGCTGTAATGCTTGCGTTCTTTAGATGAGGAATATTATGAGAATTATTTATGAAAATGAAGATAGTAGTATATCAATACTCACCCCGGCACCGGATTGCCTTCGCACACATGCTATCGAAGAAATAGCTTTTAAGGACGTACCTGAAGGTGTTCCTTTCTGGATTGTGGAAGATGCAGAAATCCCAACTGACAGGACTTTTCGTTACGCATGGGAGTTACCCGAGAACTACCGAGAACCTGACGGTTACGGCTCTATCTATAACTCATTTAAGGAGATTGAAGATGCTAAAAATCAATCCAGATAAAGCTCTTGCCATTACTCAGAAACGAATCAGAGGCTGGCGAGAGGAAGAATTTAAGAAGAATGATATAAACCTACAGAACGCACTAGTTGACGGCACAGACACCACGCAGTTCGTTGAGAGACGTAATTATCTGAGGGACCTTCCTCAACTGTGTGAAGGAAAGACAGTTGAAGAGTTAAAAGCCTTTATGGTGGAGATTGGGGTAATAGGAGAGTGATATGAGCGATGTGGTGCAAGTAGCAATTATCACCGGAGTCATTACTTTGGTGAATGGTCCATTGGTAATAACTCTCATATCCAAGAACTCAAAGAAGAATAATGAGATCAAAGAGTTGAGAGAGGATGTCGGAAAGTTGTTCAAGCTGGTGGATCGGATTGCTGCAGGTCTTACTATCGGGCTGAAGAACGACAAGGTAATATTCGAAGCTTTCCGGAAGAATTCGATAAATGGGGATTCAGAGATCCAGGACAAGGTCATGGATGACTATTTCACCGAATGCACGGTTGAGGGATTCAAGAGTGGGAGGGATGAGTAATATGGCGAAGAAGATAACGTTGGCGATCCTGATCATATCATTTACGATCGGGTGTATTGGATCTTGGTTCGAAGTTTTCAATATGGATGCATTCACCAAGTTCCTGATTCACTTCAGTCCGTTTTATCTCGGGTTGATTGCTTCGATCGGAACGAATTCGGCTATCGAGAAAGTGAAGAAACTCAACAGTACTCAATAAGTACTCAAACAGGAGAAAGTCATGGAAATAGTCATCGGAGTAGTTGGAGCCATATTCGCTTTTCTCTTAGCCTTACTTGGAATCGAGAAGCGGAAGAACAAGAAAAAGGATGAGAAGATCCTGAAGCAAGAGCAAGAAATTGTTCAACAGAAAAAACAGACCGAGGTCTACAAGATCAATCAGGACCTTGCAGCAGAAGCTTCTGAAGCTATGGGAAAGATTGAAGAAGCCCAGGGAAAGATTGAACAAGAGATCAAGGAGGCTGGGACCGATGAAGAAATTATCAATATTGCTAATAGTATTGTTGCTGATTTTAACCGGGTGTCAGACCGTTCCTCCGAGTGAGCCTTTAGAGATACCTCCTTTTTCTGTTGCAGCTCCTTCTCGACCAAAACTAAAGCCAATTCCTTCAGACTTTTCGAATGCTATAAGGATCCTGACGGAAAATATGGAACTGCTGGTTAAACATACTGAAAAATGGGAACTGTATGACAACCTAAAAGAAACCTATTATCGTAAATTAGTTCAAGAATTTTAGCCGATAATTTTCCTAGATTCTATCACTATAAGGAAGAGCTTTAATATAGTTTTCCATATACAGAGTGTCTGGATCTCCACTATCTGCTACCGGTAATTTTATTTCAAGTGAACGCAGGCGGCTGGTCCCCATTTTACGACCATAAGCGAAACGAAATTTTTCTCTCTCGATGATTGTCTTTATAAAAAGAGCTGAGAACTTATTCATTTTAAATTTTGGTGTTAATATTCTGATATCATCTGGTGATGCACAATAAGGAACTTCCTGATAAAAAGTTGATCCAACAGAACCATTACGTGCAACAGTCAGTGTATTGCTTTGTTGGGAAGGTTTAGCTTTCACATATGCTGCTACACCATTATTTTCTGCAGTTGAAGTGATATAAGGGACTTGCCCGGGCTCTTGGTCTTGTAAACTTAAATCTTGTGATGTGGAGATGTGGAATAATTTACTTAAGGGAAAAACTTTCCATCCTATCATATTAAGATTAGGGATTTTATTATCTAGCCCAATTGCTGTCGAAATTGGTTGTACTGAAAAATCATATACCCATTCAGGAATGATGTTTGGAAGATTTATACTGGGTAAAGTTTTATTTGCTTGACGTCCATAACTATACTTGTATGCGTTTTTTGTAATACACATGCAGTAAAAGAGTTTTTCATTCATCGACATAGAACGTAATGGTTTCAAAACGAACAAATCTCTTCCACTGTAAAATGGCTCTTTTTGAAGAAAAGTTGATAGAACACTTCCCCCTGCAGCACAGGTAATTAAGCCAGCTTCTTGTGGTTTTTTCCCGCGAACCGGTTTTACACGAGCGACAACGCCATTATTCGACTCAGTTCGAGCAACAAAATTAATTCCATCGGGATCATCAGCATCAGTGATTTCACAACTATTTAATTCCATATTGATGCCATACTTCACAGAAAACAACTCATCTATCCGCATATGGCGCTCCACTTGTTACTAAATATGCCAAATAATTATTTATGGTCTTTTGAAAATCAACCTTTGATAAAGTTGAGTAATCTGTTTCCATGTATGCTTCTGCACACCACTCTTCATTATGTTTTACTTCTTTTTTTACTGATATACCTGGAATTTCTTCATGATTGATGTAAGCATTCAAGAACTGTTTCCTAATAATTTTCCAGCGATCTTTTGAATCAATTCTCCCCTTGTTTTTCCTTTTAACAAAGCCATCATCTTTAAGATATCCGAACCAAGTCTTTTTCCCGAGATTTGGCGTATTAGATTGAAAAACCATGATGCATGTGACAACACCTACGGGGTAGAACAAATCATCTGGCATTGAAATGACTGCTTTAAGAGAATGCTTCTCTAACAACCTTCTTCTTACTGCGGTGGTTGAGTTATCAGTTTTTAAACCACAACTCATTTGCACGATAGCTGCCACCCTACCATTCTGAGGAGCCACTGCTTCAAGTGCTTTCTCCACAAATTCTAGTTGGACATCAGTTCCTTGATCATAGGGAGGATTTAAAAAGGAAACAGAAGGTCTTTGAGCAACAATTCTAGCTGTTGTGTTAGCATCGAAACAATCACCACGATCAATATTCGATTTACCGTCTCCACGTAACATCATATTCGAACATGCAAAAGTAAACATTTCTGGTCGTACTTCTACTCCCAGTAATTGATTTTCTTTTATGAGTTTCTTCCTTTTTTCATCATTTCCGGCAAGATGAAGCATTCTTTTCATCCCTGCGATTAAAAATCCACCGGTTCCACAACAGGGGTCATAAACGATATCGTCAACTCGCAGGTCTACTAGATCACAGAACAACTCAGTAACATGCGAAGGGGTAAGGACAAGTCCTTGCTTTTGCTTACTTGCAGCATACCTGACAAATTCAGTATAAAATCTTCCTAAAACGTCATATCCGCTTTCTTCAAGCTTAGTAAGAGGAAACACTTGTTGTTCAATATATCTTATGGTGTCTTTAAAAAATTCGATTGAAAGAACCTGTAATTTTTTCTTCTTTATATATCTATCTTTCGCTAGTGGTTCATCTAATATTTTATTATACACCCCCATCATATCATCAATTTTTCTTACTCTTGCTTTAACTAAGACTCTTCGAACTGCCTCAATTAGCACTTTACTTAGATCAACCGACGATGTTGAGACTGGGTAGGAAGCGCAAAAAATTTCATCCTGCAAAGCTAGAAGTATTGAACTTACTAGTGTATTTCGCATGCTCTCAGAAATCGAGCAACTATGAAAATCTTCATTCAATTTGACGGCTTTATCAATTATATTTATATCCTTCAAATTGTAGTTGAACTGTTCATTCCGAAACTTTGACACATAGCCATATACACTTAATAATTTTGTATCCGGTAATTTAGTTGGAGCTTCTTCATTTTTCAGATGTAAGAAATTACTAACGATGAGATTTGTATTTGACTCGCCCGATGCTGCGATGGCTATTACGTTAAATTCTTTTGCAAGGAATTTAGCATAATGAAGAGCTCCATCAACTGCAAAATCTTTTGGCTTGTCTTGTGTTTTACTTTCATGTTTATCATTATCCGCTTTACATTCAACGACTATTAGATAATCCATGTTCTGTGTTGGGAAGGTTATGATAAATTCAGGTCTTCCTGGGGAGTTTTTTCCACTTTTCGAAGCAGAGGATAAGCATTCTGCTATTCTAAGATTTGTTGATTTTTGTTCTTCAAATCTAATTGATGAAAATAATGGATCATACCTAAAATGATTGCGAACTATTTCCTCTGTCAACCTTTCATTAGCCATTATTTTCACCTCTATCTAACAAGATTTTTTTATTTGGTGGTTCTTTCCAGCCTTTTTCCTTGGAGAATTCTTTAAGCAATGTGATTACCAAATTGTTAAATGATCGGTTCTGTTTTTCAGCTTCGACCTGCAGAAAAGCTTTCAACGATTTAGAAATTATAATATTTGTTCGCATTTTATTTGAAGATATTGCCACAGTACCAACTCCATATTGATTATATAGATTGGTATAACCGTTATGTCAAGAACATTCAAATATTAATAAAAGGTTATACAACCATTACATCTCTATCTTTCTTGGTGACAAGACATTGAAGATAGAGAAGATTTTCAGTTCAAATCAATAGGTTCATTCAATTTTTAGGGTTAGTAATTTGATATTAGTTGCAAACTAACGCACTAATTGCTTTAAGTAAGCAATGGATAACTATTTGTAAAAAATAGAATAGGAATAGAAATCTAACATCAAATAAGTATTGTCGATGCATCAAAGTACTGTTCTACAGTCATACTAAAAGTGGGTCCACCCTGGACCCACTTTTAGTCCCACTTTACAGACGAGCTAGACGCTTTGGACGATTTATAGTGTCATTATATGGATTCTGTTGTATCATAGGGATGTGAGAGACACTAGGCGTTAGTCCAAACAATTTTCCCAAGCTCGTGACGGGGGTTCGACTCCCCTCAGTCGCTTATTTGCAAGTCCTTTTCCAGGAAATGCTTGACAGAAATTATCTTCCGTCGAGCTTTTTTTATGATGCGAGTATCTCCTACATAATTCAATTTTATTATTAAATACATAAGTTTTACGCTTTTCGGCGGGGAAAATTTAACTTTTTTCTCAATTTTAGGAGTGTAAATATATATTTTATTCATGGATTACTTTTATTCTTTCAATTTTCGAATAGAGATTGTATAATTATCCAGTATATTTCATAATACAAAAATAAACTTTTTAGGGGGTTGCTATGAAGAAAACTATTGTGATGCTCTGTGCATTGATGCTCCTTGTTCCCGCTGCCATGTTTGCAGGAGGAGCTCAGGAAGCAGCTGCACCAGCTAGTGCTGAAGATTCAAAAATGGGAGGAGTTCTCGTATTTGGACGTTCAGGCGATTCAGTAAGTCTGGATCCCGGTCGTGAAACCGATGGAGAATCTTTCTATGCGAGTACTGCAGTATTTGACACCTTGGTCGAATTTGTACCGGGAGAAACTGCTGTACAGCCGGCATTGGCTACGAGCTGGGATATCTCAGACGATGGTCTGGAATATACTTTCCACTTGAGAGAAGGCGTGAAGTTCCATGATGGCACTCCATTCAATGCTGAAGCCGTAGTATTTTCATTTGAACGACAGTTCCAGGAAGATCATCCCTACTATGATCTGGGACCGTGGAAGTATTGGGGATACATGGATATGGACAATATCGTGAAAGACGTTGTCGCTGTCGATGAATATACGGTCAAGTTCCACCTGAAGAAGGTTGAAGCTCCGTTCATTGCTAACTTAGCCATGGATTTTGCTTCGATTGTTTCTCCCACTGCTGTTGAGAAACTCGGTGAGGAATTCAAGAATAATCCAGTAGGAACTGGTGCTTTCAAGTTTATCTCATGGACAAAAGACTCTGACATCGTATTTGAAAGAAATGCAGACTATTGGGGTGGGCCGGTTTATCTTGATCGTCTGATCCTGAAGGTCATTCCTGATGCTACTTCTCGTTGGCTCGCCTTGCAGAAGGGTGAAGTAGATCTGATTGACTTCCCCTCCAACGATGATATTCCTGCCATGAGGGCAACTGATGGTATCCAGTTGATTCAGCAGGCCGGATTGAATGTTGGTTACCTTGCTCTGAATACAGAAAAGAAGCCATTTGACAACAAACTGGTTCGTCAGGCTATGAACTATGCTATTGATCAGGAAGAGATCGTAGCTGGTGTATATGGTGAAGCTGGACAGGTTGCAAAGAATCCGCTTCCTCCTGATATGTGGTCTTACAATGACGATATTGAAGATTATGGCCATGATCCTGCCAAGGCAAAGGCTCTCCTTGCTGAAGCTGGTTATGCTAACGGATTTTCGATGGAACTCTGGGCAATGCCCGTTGCACGTCCGTACAATCCCGATGCTCGAAAGGTTGCAGAAATCATGCAGGCTCAGCTAGCTGAAGTCGGCATTGATGCTGAAATCATTTCGTATGAGTGGGGTACTTATCTTGATAAGACCGACATGGGCGAACATCAGGCTGCAATGCTTGGTTGGACTGGAGATAATGGTGATCCTGATAACTTCCTTTGGGTACTGCTCTCTGCTCCTGCTGCCGAGCTTCCTGCTGGAAATATCGCACTGTGGAAGAATGCAGAATTTACTGAGCTTTGCGCTCAGGCAAAAGTCACTGTCGATCAGGCAGAACGTGATCGTCTCTACCGAGAAGCACAGGTAGTCTTCCATGAAGAAGCTCCTTGGGTCCCGATCGCTCACTCTGTTGTAACGGTTCCTGCTCAGGATTATGTACAGGATTTTGTACTGTATCCTACTGGAAAACGTGTATTTAAGCATGTCTGGATTGAGAAATAGGGAATATCCCCATTTTTCTGACTGTTCAATCACCCCCCGATGTGGGGGTGATTGTCTGATTTTGTGTATTATTCGAGGATTATATGATCAAACATATTCTTAAGCGATTGGCACTGTTGATTCCAACCTTGTTTGGTGTCATTACCCTCGTTTTTTTCATGATTGCTCTCGCTCCTGGTGATCCTGCACGGATCATGTTGGGTGAGCGGGCGAACGCTGAACAGGTAGCACAGCTGCGTGTTGAACTCGGATTGGATAAACCGCTGATTCAGCAATACGGATTATATCTGTCACGTGTGGTACGATTTGATTTAGGTAAATCTATTGCCTCGGGGCAGCAGGTGGCCAGTGAAATCGCTGAACGATTTCCAGCAACCATTGAGTTGGCATGGTATGCTATGATATTTGCTACCGTATTCGGAATATTATTGGGGGTGACGTCGGCTATCCGGCGTAATACCTGGGTCGATTACACCACTATGGGAGGTGCTCTGGTCGGGGTCTCTATGCCGGTTTTCTGGTTAGGTCTCGTCCTGATCATGATATTCTCTGTGTGGCTGAATCTGCTTCCCACCGGGGGGCGGATGAATATCCGATTCTATTTCACCCCTATTACCAATTTTTATGTGATAGATGGCATCATTCTGTGGATTAAAGAAGGAACAGCAAAGTATCTCGTCTCAGCAATTCAACATCTGATTCTTCCCACCATCGCACTGGGAACTATTCCGTTGGCGATTATCGCACGGACCACCCGTAGCAGCATGCTGGAAGTCATGCAGCAGGATTATATTAAAACTGCCCGCTCGGCTGGCATCAAGGAACGACGGGTTATCTATCGATATGCATTGCGTAACGCCTTGCTACCGGTTATTACCGTTATCGGGCTGCAATTCGGACTTTTACTTTCAGGAGCAATCCTGACTGAGACAGTCTTCTCCTGGCCGGGTATCGGGCGGTGGTTGTATATAGCCATTGGAGCTCGAGATTATCCTGCAGTGCAGGGAGGCATTATCTTTGTTTCTGCTTTCTTTGTACTTATCAATCTTGCCGTGGATATTCTGTATTCAGTGGTGAATCCAAAAATCCGCCTACAGTAATCGACGAGGGAACACTATGAAAACTACAGAAGTATTGGAAGTACCAAGAATCAAGGAGCCGACGCCGCTTCAGGAGACCTGGTACCATCTGAAAAAAAATACCGGAGCGATGATAGGTCTTGGTATCATCTCCATCTTTATTCTTATGGCGATCTTTGCCCCGCTGATATCCCCAAGGGATCCCTTGGCACAGGAAGTCTCAGAGCGTATGACTCCACTGATGACGAACGGATATATTCTTGGCAGTGATGACCTTGGGCGTGATATGTTGTCCCGATTGATTTACGGAGCAAGAATCTCCATGACCATCGGTGTTGTTTCGGTTGGTATTTCCCTCTTTTTCGGAATTATTATCGGGGTGACCTCAGCCTTTTACGGTGGCGTATTTGACAAAATTGTCATGAGACTTATCGATATTATGCTCGCATTTCCCTATATCCTGCTTACCATCGTCATTGTCTCGATTTTAGGCCCCTCGTTAACTAATGCGATGGTCGCCATCGGTATATCGCAGGTGCCGCGATATGCACGTGTTGTGCGTGCTTCGGTGCTTGCGGAGAAAGAAAATGATTATGTATTGGCCGAAAAGGCCCTCGGTGCCAGTAATTTTGAGCTGATGTTTCTCACCATTCTTCCCAACTGTCTTTCGCCTACGATTGTGCAGGCAACATTGGGTATTGGAGAGGCTATTCTCAATTCTGCCGGACTCTCATTCTTAGGACTGGGAGCGCAGCCGCCTACACCGGAATGGGGCCTTATGATTGCCAGTTCCAAGCAGTTTATCACCAATGCATGGTGGATCGTTACGCTGCCGGGTATTGCTATACTGCTTGCAGTATTGGGGTTCAACCTCTTTGGAGACGGATTACGTGATATCCTTGATCCTAAGATGAGAAATTAGAAGGAACGACACACCATGGAAGATACGAAAGACCTATTGCTGTCTATTAATAATCTCAACTTTTCGTTCGATACCCAGCGAGGTGTTGTTAATGCGGTACGGGATTTATCCATTTCGATACGTAAGGGAGAGACGCTCACCTTAGTGGGAGAGTCCGGATGTGGCAAATCGGTGACCGCTCATGCGATCAACCAACTTAATCCCATGCCTCCCGGACGGGTAGATAGCGGTTCTATTATATTTCGAGGGAATGACCTGCTTAAATTGAAAAAGGGAGAAATCGAGAAGTTGCGGGGCACGCAGATTTCCATGATATTTCAGGAGCCCATGACTGCACTCAATCCGGTGTTTACTGTCGGTTCTCAGATTGCTGACGTCTTTATGACACATCAGCATATCTCGAAATCCGAAGCTATGGAAAAAGCTGTAGAACTGTTTCGATTAGTAAAGATTCCTGCACCTGAACGAAGGATTCATGCCTACCCGCACCAGCTTTCAGGCGGGATGCGTCAACGTGCCATGATTGCCATGGCTCTTGCTTCCCCTGAACCAGGACTCATGATCGCAGATGAACCGACTACTGCTCTGGATGTCACGATCCAGGCACAAATACTGGATCTGCTCAATGACCTGAAAGAAAAAGTCGGTATGTCAATTCTGCTCATTACCCATGATATGGGAGTAGTTGCAGAAATGGCAGACCGGGTAGTGGTGATGTATGCAGGAAGAAAGGTTGAAGAGGCTCAAGTCTATGATATTTTCGAGGAGCCGCGACATCCATACACGCTGGGATTACTCAATTCACTTCCGTCCAACAGTAAGTATCAGGGGGCAAGTCGACTTGAAGCAATCACGGGAACCGTACCTGATATGAGGACGATAGGTTCTGGATGCCCATTTGAGAATCGCTGTGCGTATGCCAGTGAAATCTGTGGCAAGGAGTTTCCTAAAGAGACAGCTTTGAACGAATCTCATTCGGTATGGTGCCACAACTGGCAGAAAGTACAGGAGGATTAGTGGCAATGAGTGCTTCCAAAATAATTGAAGTAAAAGACCTGAAAAAATATTTCACCATTAAAAGTGAAGGAGCGACTGAGTCCAAGGCAACACTCAAAGCTGTTGATGGAGTTTCTCTAGATGTATTTGAAGGAGAAATTCTCGGTGTTGTAGGAGAGTCAGGGTGCGGTAAATCCACCTTGGGTAAGACGATCATGCGATTGCATGATAAAACAGATGGAGAAGTGCTGTACCGGGGGAAAGATCTTTTTGCGAAGGATCCAGCTGCGATGAAAGAGATGACCTTGAATATGCAGATGATCTTTCAAGATCCCTATTCATCATTGAATCCGCGGAAGAAGGTTTCAAAGATTATCGGGCAACCGCTTGATATTCACCGCATCGGAACTCCTGAAGAACGTCTCGATCGTGTAGCTCAGTTGATGGATGAAGTTGGGCTGAATCCCCGTTTCCGATCCCGGTACCCCCACCAGTTTTCCGGTGGACAGCGGCAACGAATCGGGATTGCACGGGCACTGGCTCTTAATCCGGAATTTATTGTCTGTGATGAAGCAGTCTCGGCTTTGGATGTTTCTGTACAGGCACAGATCATTAACCTGCTGCTTGATCTCCAAGTTAAATACGGATTTACGTATCTCTTTATTGCTCACGACCTTGCCGTGGTAGAATTTATCGCCAGTCGGATTCTGGTGATGTATCTGGGACGTATTGTTGAAATTGCCGATAAAACAGAACTGGTGAAAAATCACGTGCATCCCTATACGCAGGCACTATTCGAAGCCTTTCCGGCAACGGATCCTCGAGCCCGGGAGACGAAAAAGCGTATTGTGATGGGAGATGTCCCTTCACCTATCAGTCCTCCTTCCGGGTGTCATTTTCATCCCCGGTGTCCGTATGCAGTAGAAAAGTGTCGACAGCAGTATCCGCCTCTGAAAGAGATCACCCCAGGACACTCTGCTGCCTGCTGGGTTGTTCAGAACGATACCTGATCAGGTTCCTGCGTAAGCAGGTATTTCTCTGCCCAATAGCCCAAGCGCCGTTAGCACAATACTCATGACAGCCACAGCCACGGTGCGGTGGGCATCCCGCGGCTGCTCATGATCACTTACAATGTTCCTAACGATTGACCGGTGATTCAGCGAGCAGATAATCTATGATATTCATGTGAATTATCCCATTGCGTGAACGATTGACCACATCCATCGATAGAACCATTTTGGGATAGTTGTCATCGATCGTTTCCAGTGGGGAGAACTCTCTTTCAATCGTGGCAGGTTCTGCCAAAAGATAGGCTACCTGGATATAGAGCTTTTCTCTTTTTCGCATAGCTATGAAGTCGATTTCCCTGTCTTCAAGTTTCCCAACGAATATTTCATAACCTTGTTTTCGCAGGTGCAGATAGACAATATTTTCAAGAGCTTGGCCAATGTCAAGTTCATTGTTAAAAAACAGATCCCTGAATCCGAGATCGTTGACGAAAAATTTCTCGTTTGTTTTTAATACCGTCTTTCCCCTGATGTCAAATCTGGAAACTCCATGAATCAA
Organism: uncultured Spirochaetaceae bacterium; assembly: GCA_964482325.1. Taxonomy (GTDB): domain Bacteria; phylum Spirochaetota; class Spirochaetia; order Sphaerochaetales; family Sphaerochaetaceae; genus CAYZJV01. Next base: position 13,944 of record CAYZXD010000013.1, read on the forward strand.
GAAAGCATCCTTCGCTGCATCAAGGTATTGATAAATGGTCTCTTTTGATAGACGTCTTCCTTCGTTTTTCAAATATCTCGTGATGGCTGCTGCAGAAAACAGTTGACTACAGTTTGAGAAAAGGTATTGCATGAATCGTTTCAACAGATCAACGTTTCGGATTGAGTGTCTCTGGACAATATCACGCAACAGGATTGATTGGTACATATCCAGCAAATAGTTCTTAGCTGTCAAACTTTCATCGAACTGCAGGATACCGGGCATTCCTCCACTTTGGATGAATGTCAGGAATTTTTCCTCTTGCGTATCAGCGGGTATATGAGGATATATCTCCTTGAAGGAAAGTGGAAGAATTTCTATTGAGAAGAACCGCCCCGTAAGATAGGTCGCCAATTCTCCCGATAGAAGAGTGGAATTGGATCCAGTGATGAAGAGCTCCGCATTCCCCTTGGCATGCAAAGAGTTCACCACTCTCTCGAATCCCTGGACCTCCTGTACTTCATCAAGAAATACAAAATACTTGCTCCCATGTATCATACGTTTACTGACGTAATCATTGAGCACCCGATAGTCTCGAATCGATTCATACTCCATTAATTCGAAATTGATACTGATTATTTGTTCTTGTGGTACACCGTCAGATAGCAGCTGCTCTTGGATTTGTTTGAGGATGGTGGATTTTCCAACACGGCGCATTCCTGTCAGAACCTTAATGACATCTTTTCCGATAACCGAGTGAATCAGCTCAAGATAACTATCGCGTTGAATGTACATGAGCACCTCTTGTTTTTACTATAAACTCACAAAGTCTTTTATACAAGTCAAAATATTAAAATAATACTAATAAGTCTTTTAAAAAATACTTTAGTAACCATAAGACGTTTTGTGCAGTAGGATCTCACGCAAAATATATCCATCAGCGGTGACAAGTTGCATATGTTTGACAACATGAGTTTCAATAAGAAGGATTCGATCATCAGGTGTGATGGAAGATTATTCTCCTTCAACATTGATCAAAACGATTGTCAGGTGGTTACTTACCTGAATTCCCAATAATTAGCCTGTCTTGTTTAGCTTTGTAGTTACCTTCGGCTGATCAATGAGATCTATGTTCAGGTTCCTGGGTGAGCAGGTGTTTCCCTGCCCATGCAATCGCCCAAGCACCGGTAGGGGCCGTCAGCACAATGCTCATGACAGCCACAGCAAGAATGATTTCACCAGGAGCGGTGGACATCCCGCGGCTGCTCATGATCACAAGTGGAGCCGATCCGATTGCTGCTTGAACGGTTGCCTTGGGAAGATACGATATGACGATGAATAATCGTTCCTTGTAGGTGAAAGGGGACCCTAACGTGCACATATAAGAGCCGATGGAGCGAAATATGAGTCCGATGAGGATGAGTATGATACCGGAAATTCCTGATTGCACTGCTGCTTCAAGATTCACTTCCGCTCCTACAAGCGAAAAGAGCATGATTTCGGCAAAAACCCAGATTTTTCCGAGCTTGAGTGATATTTCATGCGCCATACTTTCACGCTTCTCAAGGATGATAAAGCCGATTGCCATGACGGCAAGCAAAGACGCGAACGGGAATCCTATGGTTTCAAGCATATCTCCCATATGCACGAGCACAATGGAAACACCGATAATCGTGAGCGCCCGTTTGGTGGCCCGTGGGTTGAATCGCTCAAACAAACGATACAGAATTATTCCGGTAATAAGACCGACAATGATGCCGCTTAACACAGCAATCGGAATTCCTGCAGCTTGCCATCCGATATGGACTCCGGTTCCCGTGTATAAGCCGATCAGGGTACTGTACGCTACGATTACCACCACATCATCGATGCTTGCTGCGGCTAGAATCAGGGTAGGAATCCCTTTTCCCGTTCCCCGCTTCTCATGCATAAACTTGACCATCATGGGAACTACTACAGCCGGAGAAACCGCACCGAGGATGCATCCGAGGATCGCTGATTCCATTCGAGAAAGATCGAGTAGCACCGGGCCTAATAGCGTAATTGCTAGAGCTTCAAACAATGCAGGAATAAAGGCAAGCAGGAGAGCCTGTATCCCTACTTTATGCAGACTCTCTTTTGATAATTCAAACCCTGCTCGCAAGAGAATTACAATCAGTGCGATCATCCGTAAATCTGATGCAACCTGTAACGTCTCTGGATGCATTACGTCCAACACTGAAGGACCAAGTAACATACCTATTGCCAGCATACCAATGAGACCGGGCATGCCAATTTTCCTAAATAGCCAGTCAGCTATAAGACAGAGCACCATAATTTCAGCAAGATTGATGGCCACAACAACTCCTTCCCACACGTATGTGTATAAGCGCAGTTTTAGACAAGGCATACAGGAGTTATTAGTGGAAAGGTTCCACGGTTGTCCCCAATAGATGGGTGAAGGCGAACCCCATCGCCAGAAACATCATAGGAAACTGAAAAAGAGTCGTCAATTCCCTATGATGATTCTATTGACAGAAACAGGTGGCAGCATGTTAGTAAAAAGAGCCAATATGATAGTCAGAAGTCTCTCGGGAGAAATCGGCTGTTATGGAGCTTTGTCCCTAGAAGTTTCTGCAGACCTGATGAAAGAACAGTTCTTGCTTTCTCTTAACGAACCTTGGATGCTTTGCGATGCGAGTGTACGGGTATAGACAGGAGAATCCGGGACCGAATTAGCCAAAGATCTACTCATCGAAGGTGCCATCTCAATTCCTATGTGGTCTGCCTGGAGCGGTGGTATCCGTAATGCCTCACAGGTTTCGCTTCTCTCCCCGCATGTGCATGCAGTAGTTGCAGGCTCTGTTTTTGTCGATATTATTCGCAGTATGAGTCCTCATGGCCCGGAGGCGGTGAGATGTGCAATTGAGAAAAAAGCACGAGATCTTACGCTGATATGATACGATGACCCGGGAGGTCCTATGGCTGGAGATCTGTTTAATACTATTGCTGGGGTATATGGTTGGTTTCATCGGTATCAGATGAGGCGGTTTTCAGCGATACTTGAAAGGCATGGTCATGAGGTTCCGCTATCACCTATGCGTACCGTGTGTGATGTGGGGTGTGGTACGGGAGCTTTATGTGCGGTCTTACACCTGCGAGGGCTTCAGGTGACTGGAGTTGATCCTGCTCACAGGATGTTGGACGTAGCACGGGAAAAAGTACCGGATGTATCGTTCATTATGGGGGATGCCGTCACAGGGCTTCCTTTTGACGATAACAGTTTTGATTTAGTATTCACCAGCTATGTGGCACATGGTATGCCGCAGCACCAGAGGATGCAATTGTATCAAGAGCTGATGCGTATTGCCGCTCAAGCAGTTATTGTCCATGACTATAATGAAAAACGAGCAATACTGACCACGATTATTGAGTTCCTTGAGCGGGGAGATTATTTTGGATTTATTAAAAAACGTGAACAGGAAATGCTTCAGATATTTCCTTCAGTGAAAATCATTCCCGTTGGGAGACAGGCTTGCTGGTATCTTTGCCACTGCAATCTAAGACACGAAAACGCCCAGGAGACCGAAGATGAAGGCAACACAATAGAGGAGAAAGAGCTGGGAAATCCGATTCATTGAGGCTCCCTTAGTATGCAGGGAAAATCCTTGTTTCTGCATGTGCCGCATACTATTAATTGCAGGAATATATGCGATGATCATGAACGGGACCACAGCAAGCGGGACTAGTTGTGTCAGTGCAAATATAATGGGAAGGAGATAGGAAATAAACAAAGTACCATGCATCAGTACCCGTACTGATCGTTCACTGAGCAGTATCGAGAGCGTTTTCCGGCCTGCAGCTTTATCGGCAACACGGTCACAGGTATTGTTCACGGTGAGAATGAGTCCAATCAGCAATAGAAGTGGCAGTGATACGATAAAAGAAGGAAAGCTAACAGATAGCGTTTGCACATAATAACTGAGCATAAAAAGTATCGTACCCAGAAATCCCCCGGCAAAGAGCTCTCCGAAAGGGGTTCGTGAAATGGGCATCGGTCCTCCCGTATAGAAAAATCCGACTGCCATGCAGACAGCCCCGGCAGGGATGAGATACCAGCTTGTAAGAGATGCCAAGATAAGACCGAGTATAGCGGCAATACCGAATAGAGTCAGTGATATTGCTAATGCAATGTGAGGTGATACCCCCTCATGTACGAGGACTTTATCCCGTTCGAAATTCAGCTCAGCGCGATCGGTACCACTTGTATAATCAAAGTAGCTGTTAAATCCGGTAGTTCCCATATCGACGGCAAGCACTGCAACTGCCATGAGGAAAAAGCGCGTCCAGGCCCACGATCCGGTTGCTGCCATAGCATAGAGACTCCCACAGAGGAATGTTCCCATGCTGATAATTTTCGTGCGGATTTCCACGATTCGGTTGAACTGTCGGATATTCATGGATGTACTATACTGAAAGATTGAGAATTTGCGAATACCTGTATAAAAAGGCTTGAACTATACATAAGTGAGCCTCGCAGCATCTGCTACGAGGCTCGGCAATCGAACTATTAGAAGTACCAACGAAGAGAAACATATGCAAGTGAGTTATCGGAGTAAGCTCCGAAGGTACCTTCTGCATCTCCAACGAACAGCTCAACTCCTGTCTCAAAGAGTACACCATCCTCAACAGCCCATGACAATGATGGTCTGATCAACGCATTCAGCGGATCTAACTCTCCATAGATGAAAAGTTTTGCTGTGAGACGATCAGCAAAAAACGTATTTTGCACTCTGAAGGTAACCGTATGATCAACTGGAGCGACTTCATAGCCTTGTTCCATCATCCCTTCAGTATGATCGGGTACGTACGATAGCAGGTACTGAGCAGACATTTCCATTCCCAATAAACTCCAATCTAAACCGATGAGCGTTTGTATCTGATGATGCTTTTCTACCGTCACAGCTGTTCCCATCACGGTAAATGGTTTGTTGATAGCTGCTGCAGTTTCACCGCGAATTACTACCGACTGAATGGCCGTACTGAAACTCCCTCCAGCCACAGCATATCTGCCATACTCTTGGTAAATATCTGTTGGTGGAGGCCCTCCTGTCATCGAACTAACGTATGGTTCATCTGTCCACGTATATCCTCCCATGAGTTCCCAGCTAATCTTGGGGCCAAAGTAGCTGATCTTGGCAAAGATTTCAGTGTTTTCCAAATTTACCTCAGGTATTTCAGGTGGATGAATGGTAGCTGTTGAAGGGAAAGGTACATCCCGTTGCCAAATCGAGTCGGTTTCAGGCAAAGAAGCCGGTACAAACTGTGGAATCCAGATACCTTCAAAGGTGTAGGATCCGAGGTAATAATCTGCTTTCACTGCAGGAATCCCCTTACGAATTTCTCTGAAGTCAGCGAGAATAAATGAGCGCATATCACGAGGACTTACAATATCGGTGATGAATGCTCCTTCTGCCTGACCCCACATCACAGCTTGCTTACCCACTCGAATATCCATCTGATCGAGAAATACATCAACATACGCCTCTCTCAATCCGATCTCTGGTTCTCGATCGACGCCAATATAGGCATAGGGATTTACCACAAGACGAGTCATATCTCCCCAACCCTCCAAGGTAAGATCCAGCGTTTGTTCATTAGTCGCTAAGTCTGCCTCAGATAATGTAATTCCGGTGTAACTGCGTAACATTCCACGGAGGGCAACATCTTTTGCGGATACACTTACTAGTGTGCTTGTCAGCAGTATTATGATGATAAATATGGTGTATGGTTTTTTCCTCATATGTGTTCTCCTGTTATATTCTTGGTCCTATACGCATTTGTCGTTCACTAAAAAATGCATCACGAAGATTGTTATTAAATGAAACATCTTGCATCGTAATGCGAGTTTCCGTTTCTTTCTCCAGATTGCGCATGGTCATATCGGTGATGACCCAAACAGAGTCGATCTTTTCATAGTCATCAATAGTCAATCGACGAATTACCGACCCCTGTGTATCGAGAAATTCTTTTTTCAAGCCGATCCACTCATCTTTGATTACCCAATTTATCGTGGCGGCATACTCATCATTTGGCGAGACGGGAACGCTTTTGATCACATATACATCCCACCCATCCATGGTTTCTTCACGAAGTAGGGTGTGCTGATCTTCTGCAGGATGCCTTGCTCCCATATCTTCGTAGGTGAAATCACTTCCCATGAATGATTCGTTGCTCTTATCTGATGCGATACGGCGTACCCGAGAGAGTGCTGGAAGATAAATCCATTGATCATCAGCGCTACCATCTGAATAGCTATAGCTTAAGAAGCTCGTATTACGGACATCGGCAGGAGCAGTGAAGAACATGATCTTCTTCTCGGTTGTTCCATCGTCGGTGCGAAATTGAACGATACTTCGTTCTCTTACTGAACCACGGGAATTGGTGATGGTCATGTTGAGCGTTGCCTGCATATTATCCCCATTGGGACGTTCATATACTTCTCGCATGACCTGCTGAGCAGTGATACTCGCAGAAAGCGGTATCAGTGATGTGATAATGATAACTGCCGCAGCGGTTATCGTACGTACATAACGGGTCTTCATACGTTTGACTCCTTGTTTTGTGAGATTTTTTCTTGGCGAATATTTCGCAGAAATAGTCCGTGTTTATCGAGAGTGGTGATAATCACCAATAATATGCTCAGTGTTCCGATGGCACTCGTTGCCATGTTGAGAACGATTAGCGTACCCACCTGGCGATTGGGAGGGAATACGCTGAAAATCAAAACAGCAAAACCTCCCATCACTGCGAGTGCGTTGTAGATAATTGCCCGTCCTGTATGCCCGATAGTGGTAAATGCTGCCTGTTGTATGGTGAATCCCTCAATACGGCGATTACGATAGTGTTCAATCAGATGTATGGCGTAATCGACCCCAATACCAATAGCAATACTACTTATCAAGGCAGTTGCAGAACTCAGAGGGATACCAAACATCCCCATAACCCCGAAATTAACCACTGCCGTAATAGCTATGGGGACCGTTCCCGCTATACCGGTAAGGATATTTTTAAATAATAATGTGAGCAGCAAGGCTACGATTCCAAAGGAGAGCACGAGACTTATGATCTGTCCCTCAAGAAGTAATTCAGAAAAGACATATGCCTTATATCCGCTCCCGGCATATTGCAAAGAAATACCGAGAGAGGAGAAAGCAGGAGCGAACTGGTCAGCAATAGCTATGACTTCACTCATCACTGCTGAGCTGTCGCTACGTAGCTGAAAGGTGCTGTTTGCCTGCCGATAATCATAGTCGATAACCCGCTCAAGGGTTTCAGGATCTCCCGAGAATTCATAGAGCAGTAAGTATTGAGCGATAAGTTCACGATCATCAGGAACTACCGAGAAAGCTTCGTCATCAGCATGCATGACCTTATGCATGCGCTTGATAAAGTCGGTAAGGGAAAATCCCGCGCCGACCATGTCATGCTCAAGGAGTGCAGTTTGCATTTCATCCATAACGTGAAGAACTTCTGGATCTTTGAACCGTTCGTTTTCCTCTGCACTGAGAATGATATTCAGTGAGGAAGTACCGCCAAAAGTGGAATTCACAAAGGTATCTGTTTCCACAATGGCGCTGTCTTCTTCAAAATTTGCCAAGAAACTCGTATCTATCCAGACGCGTTGGGTACCAAAAATACCAAAGACTGCCACTAAGACTGAAATGGTCACTATCAGTGATGGATGTTTCATGATAAAACGTCCCCACTGATGTTTATCTAAATCGGGTTTCTCTATTTCTTCATCAACGATCTCGTCTGCAGTTTCCTTTCCCTTCTTTGGGATACCCAGTAGGTGAATGCTGAGTGGGAAAAGGATTAGGGCTAAGGCCATTTCAGTCATTACCCCGATGGATGAGAATAGCCCAAAATAACGCACTGGTAACACCTTACTACTCATCAGAGCGGAAAACCCGATGGCGGTAGTTAGTGCGGCCATAAACACCGGTCTCACCATTGCCTGGAGCACCTGATCAATCATTTCTCGTTTTCCGATCGTAGGTTGATTTCGTATAGTGTGATGAATGGCATTATGCATATGAATTCCATATGCGACCCCTATAGCGATGAGCATAACCGGAATCATGGTATCTACTGCATATACCGGGATGGAAAGCAATGACATAGTGCCAAATGCAGCTACCGTTCCTAGCAGAACGATGATCATATTCAGAATCGTATCGCGTATACTCCTGAGTAGAAGGAGCAGTACCACGATCATGACCACCACTACAATGGGAAACATCCGTGCCATATCAGCAGGACCTAATTCTGCAAGCGCTCCTTCCACGATTGGTCGTCCTGCTACATACAATCGCTCGGGCCCTTCCCACTGCTGGACGTAGCTGTTTAGGCGCTTTTGGAGGTCTTGAGCATCAGCTTCTTCGGTAATTTCGGCGATGATCAGCGCAGAGGTGGTATCTTTACTCACATTACGACCATAAATCATCTCGTTTGATACTACCTGATCGTGCAGATCCTGTAGTGCTGCTTCATCGGAGGGAATTCCGTCGGCAAAAAAAGAGGAAACTTCAAGGCCCCAATCACTTCCGGTGATATTATCAGCAGTGTACAGTGAAGTAACCGAACCTTCAGCTATTTCGGGAAACTCCTGAGGAAGTCCTTCGCTGATATCAGCAATTTTTTGTAAGGTCTCTGCATTGAATATACTTTCCGGATGTTCGATGGCTATCAAAATAGAGTCTTGAATACCAAATAATTCTTCTGCCTCATCACTAAATGCAAATGCAGGATGAGTTGATGGCATATAGGCATCAAGGTCTGTCTCTAAGGTTGCCTGTGATGTAATAGCTGCGATGAATATTGCAGTGATTACTATGGTAGTGATGATGATGAGAGCAGGTTTTTCCGCAATACGGCGAATAATCGGCATGTATATCTCCTTTATGTAGTTATCGTTAACTAACTTATTACTTATGCATACTTTCTTTTATTGATGATTTGGAAAGTTAGGGTGATAGAAGGCGACTGAGCACTTCTGCGAGAGCAGGAGCCTGATTTGGCAGTGGATCTTGTGGCCGAAGATGCCACTGTGTGATACGTAGTCGAATGATGCCGAGAAAGAGATGAGCAATTTCCTTCGCAGAGATATCATCTCGACAATTACCTTGTTTTTGAGATTGTTCTATAAGATGGGAAAGTCTTTGTACCATGTCCTCGAGCATGGAAGATAAAATTGGGCGTAGCTGTTCGTCGGCATGGAAGGCTTCTTCGGTGAATACGAATAGAGCGAACGCTGGATTTGCTTCGATACGGTGAAACAATGCAAAGAGAAGTGATTCAATAGATTCAATCAGAGATTGCTGTTCTGATGGAATTTGAGTAAACACTGAAAGAATCGAGAGCTGCAAATTCTCCAATAGTGCAACGAGTAGTGCATGTTTACTGGAAAAATGACGATACACTGCCGGTTCTGTGACCCCGATAGATGTAGCAACATTGCGGATAGTAAGTTTATGAGTGCCTTGTTCGACTATGATGGTCATTGCAGCGTTAATGATTTCTTGTTGTCGTCCAGTAAGCATATTATCTCCTCTATAAGTTAACGTTCACTAACATAGTGGGTTTTTCTTTATTTGCCAACCCCTTTCTCTCAGATTTTGGTAATTATGTATTTTTGTTTACTTTCACTAACCACAATTCTATACTGTTTTCACCTGATACTTCAGATGAGGAAGGAATGTATGTCCTTAGCTTCAGTACTTGTGGTTGATGATTCTGCTGCAGAAGTTATGCTATTAACAGAATTATTGTCCGATATGCAGGTGGAAAGTGCTTGTGATGGTGTGGAAGCTTTGGAAAAGCTGGAAGCAGGTAATAGTTACGATGTCATTCTTCTTGATCTTTATATGCCGAATCTTGATGGGTTTGGGGTGCTTGAGCGTCTGAAAGACCTGCAGATGGAGACGCCGGTAATCATCCTGACGAATGCTGATGAAGTTGATTTTGTAGTGCGCGGTCTCGATATGGGAGCTGTCGATTACATTCGAAAACCGGTAAACCGTAAAAGTCTGCACAAACGTATTGAGATTCAGCTTTCGTTGCGTCAATCGGCACAAACCATCCGGGAGCAGAATGAACATCTGCAGCAACAGGTTGACGAAAGGACCTGGGAAGCTCTGAGAGCGAGTGAAATCACCATACATTCACTGATTCAACTGTTGGAGGTGCGCAATATTGAAACAAGCAACCATGCGAAGCGGACCAGTAATATGATGGGAATACTCTGTAGAGCTCTGAAAGATCAAAAGCTCATCGGATACCTGCTGAGTGAAGAGGATATTCGCGAATTGGTACGGACTGCACCGTTACACGACATCGGAAAGGTTGGTATTCCTGACAGTATTCTGCTGAAACCGGGGAAATTGACCGATGAGGAATTTTCCATAATGAAACGGCATGTTGATTACGGTGTTCAAGCCCTGCAGCATCAGGGATCTGAATCTGCCCGTGCACTTGGGTTCATTACGATGGCAAAATCAATTGTGGCTTATCATCATGAACGATTTGATGGAAGTGGATATCCCCATGGCCTATCGGGTACCGATATCCCTCTTCCCGGTCGTCTCATGGCGATCTTAGATGTATATGATGCATTAACCAGTGACCGTGTTTATAAAAGGGCTATTTCTCATGAAGCGGCATTGCAGATTATCCGAGAGGATCGGGAAAAGCATTTTGATCCGGTGATTGTTGACGTAGTTCTCTCAGTGGAAGAAGAAATACAAAAAGTCAGTCGTCAATGGCGCTAGGAAACGCAACAGGGAATTACATGCGGAAAGTTTTTACCGTAGTCGCATTGCTCATCTGTACAGTGGTGATCTCGGCCGAGCCATTGGTGTTGACCACTGCCGAGCAGGATTTTATCAACGCGCATCCGGTGATTCGTATCGGAGTTGATCCTGCGTTCATCCCCTTTGAATTTATTGATGATGAAGGCAAATATCAGGGGGTATCTTCCGATATTATTCAGTATGTTGCAGAACAGACCGGTCTTGAATTTGCTCTTCAACAGGATCTTTCCTGGCAGGAAGTAACGGCAGCTGTTCAAGCTAAACATATCGATGTCTTACCTGCTGCGGCACAAACAGAGGAGCGAAACTCCTACTTGCTGTTCACCCGTTCTTATATTACCTTCCAGCGTGCGGCAGTGGTAAAAGATACCAATGAAAGTATCAATTCTTTTGATGATCTTTTTGGCCGTCAGGTAGCGGTTCAGGCGAACAGTTCACACTATGGGTTTCTTGTCACATACCCTGAAATCATTTTGAGAACCTATGATACCGTCGAAGAGGCTCTCGATGCTGTGTATCGGGGCGATGAAGTAGTCTTTGTGGGCAATGAAGCTACTACCAGCTATCTTGCAAGCGCTCAAGGGATGACAGGATTACGTTTTATCACCTTGCCTTCCCAAGGTGTTCAGCAGCTGCATATGGCGGTACGAAATGACTGGCCACAGCTCGTCTCCATTCTCGATAAAGCCTTAGCAACCCTTGATGAGGCGCATCTGGCAGAGATTTATGACCGATGGATTACCCATGATCGACGCATCGATTATACGCCGTTTATTCTTGCTTTTGGTGTGATTCTTGGAATTTTCTTCATCATGGGAGGAGTATCTGCCTACTGGATCATCCGATTAAAACGAGAGATTGCGCAAAAGGAACAGGCACAGCAGGAGATGAAAGAAGCAACGATGCGCGCTGAGGCTGCAGATCGTGAAAAAAGTCGTTTTATGGCTCGTATGTCCCATGAGATACGAACACCATTGAATGGTATTAACGGTATGACCTTTCTCCTTGAAGGGACGAAACTGGATGCGGTACAGAAGCGTCACCTTGCTACCATTTCACGAGCCTCGCAGAGTATGCTCTCGATCATCAACGATATAATCGACTATTCGCGTATTGAGGAACGGAGAATCAGTCTTGAACGCATACCATTTAAACTTGACGAAGTTATTCAACATATCATTTCGTTGGAAATGCACAGCATGCAGGAGAAAGATCTTCACCTCCAGCTTGAATGGGAAAGCGATGTTCCGGTGCACGTAATAGGAGACAGTAATCGGGTTGGACAGATATTAACCAATCTCATCCATAATGCGATTAAATTTACCGAAAAGGGGACTATTGGGATCCGTGTCAGCTGTGCCGACCTACAGGAATCTTCCTGTCGAATTGTGTGTGAAGTCAGTGATACCGGTATCGGAATGACTGCGCAGGAACAGGAAAAATTATTCAAACCATTTGGCCAGGCAGATGCAAGCATTGCCCGCAGATATGGAGGTTTCGGTCTCGGTCTTTCGATCGTGAAAAGTTTAGTTGAATTGAGGCAGGGTTCTCTCGAGGTGTTTAGCGAATGGGGTATGGGCTCCACATTTACCTTGGAATTACCCTTTGATCGTGACCAGTCAGGAGCCAATGAGGACAATCTCAAGCTACAGGCTTCAGGGATATCTGATTTGCCGATTCTTATTTGTGCAAAGGATGAGACGATACGCAAGGCAATCGAAATTGTATTACGGCGCATAGGGTCATCTGGTGATTATATTGGATCATCTGCGATGATTATGCAGTTGATGAGCAATGCTGATGTACCAAATCGCTACCGTCTGATCATCGCTGATTACGCGATAGATAACGATATGCCATCGACGATTCCCTTACTGCAGCAGCTTGATGCAAAGGTTCTTGTCTTTGTCGAAGGCGAAGATGCCCTGCATGCCGAAGAAATAAGAGCCTCTGGAGCAGATATTGTACTCCCCAAACCGGTACTTCCTTCGCTGGTCTTCGACAGTCTCATTGAGTTATTCAGTAACCATAATCCTGAAAGACAAACAAGTGAAATTGCATCCTCAGTCACTGTTCCGCAGACCGAGCAGACTATTCTGGTGGTTGAGGATAACCGGGTAAATCAGACTATTGCAAAAGAGATCCTAAAGCAGTCCGGTTATGAGGTGATAATCGCTGAAAATGGGAAAGTCGGTGTTGACCAGTTTGTTGCACAGCGAGAGCGTATTCACCTCATTCTGATGGATTTGCACATGGATGTGATGGATGGATTTGCAGCAATGGAAAAAATACGGGAGATAGATACAGAAATACCGGTATTTGCACTTACAGCCGATGTGATCGGTGATACCCGCCAGCGCTGCAGAGATGCCGGTTTTACCCGTATCGTCAGCAAACCGTACCAGCCAAAAGAATTAATTGATCTGATTCGTGCGACGTTACCGTTTGATTCTGAGCCCTCTCTACCGGTGCTCGATACGGTTCGGGGAACTCGTATGGTAGGTGATAATTCTGATCTCTATCGAAAGATGGTACGATTATTTCTTCAGGAGATTATCGAAAGCATGGAAGATCTCGAGAAAGCGATTGAGCAGAACCAATGGGAGGAAATTGGTAATATTGCTCATAAAATCAAGGGAGGAGCAGCCTCTATCGGTGCTGAGCGGGTAACGAAACGGGCAAAACAGATACAGATTCTTGGTTCGCAACGCGCAACGGGCATTACGGATGAAATGAAAAAACTTCGACAGGATATTGATGAATTACTAGCAACATCCCATATTTTTCTCGAAAATAACTTCGATTACTAAAATGTAAGATGTATGTACGTGGTTTTGCTTGATAATAAAAGGTAGCAGCAGTACTATTGTAATTCATTCAATTTTTAATGGGGTATAGTATGCAGCTGAAGTATCAAGCAGTGTTTATGGACATTCAGAACAAAATTCTCTCTGGTTATTGGCCTGAGAATGCCATGATTCCCACAGAACTGGAACTCTGTAGCAAGCATAAAGTGAGTCGTATTACGGTCCGGCGTGCACTTGATGATTTGGTACAAATGGGGCTGATTCGACGAGCACGGGGAAAGGGGTCATTTGTTTGTAAGACAAAGCAGCATTATGAGTATCGCAATGGTACAGTCAGTCAGGATGGAGTCGGTTCTGATACAAAGATCTTCAACCGTATCATTGAAGATGCATATTATGGCCCGAACACAGAACTGGCAAAGAATATGATGTCCTCATTTAAGTTAAGTCCGGAAAGCGCCGGTGGGGTGGTAAGAATCAGATTCCTCCGACTAGTTGATGATCATCCCTACGCATTAATGAGTATTTTTATGCCTGAACAGATATCACAGGCTATCGATCGAGATCTGTTGGTTCGTCGTTCTTTTCTTGATGTCTACGAATTGACCACAGGAAATCAAATTGTAACGCTGCATCGTTCAGTGTCGGCAGTGATTCCGGATGATGAACAATGTCTGCTTCTTGGCGCACGGCCGGGAACTGCACATCTGTGGATGAAGGGAACAGCCTGTCTTGCTGATGAGACTCCTGTAGCACTCAACTATGCGTTATATAATGGGAATCTGTTCGATTTTGCGGTGAGTATTGATTTAAATAATCCACCGAAAGCGGCTCTCTGAATAACGATTTGGAGTAATTATCTCACTATTATTTTTGACAATACCCTTATTTGTGTTACTATAAGTGCAATGTTATTATAATTGTCATACAGGCACTAGAGGAGATTCATAATGAGGACTATTACCCAAATGCTGCGGGATGCGGCAGAACGATTTCCCAACCGAGCCTATGTTACTAAAAAAGAAGATACGGGATGGGTTTCATTTGGTTACTGCGAGGTGGATAACCTTTCAGATGCCGTGGCAGCGAATCTTCTTGCCCGGAAAATCCCCTCTGGTACTACCTATGGGGTATTAGCTGAAGGCAGACCGGAATGGATCATTGCGGAATTGGGAGTCATCAAATCCCGTTGCGTATCAGTACCTCTTTCTATCAAGCTTACTCCCGAAGAAATTGCGTTTCGGTTGACCCATAGTGAATCTCGTGGGGTGATCGTCTCATCCAATACGCTCGATAAGGTCTGTCAGGCACTCGATCTGATGGAAGAAAAACCGATTCTCCTCTATCTCGACAATTTTGATGATCGTCTGGAGCGGCAGGCTACTGAGCGGTCATGGAAAGAGGGCGAGCAATTTATCACATGGGAGACTCTGATTGCACAGGGGACTGAGATACTTTCCCGTCTTCCCGATATCGTAGATCTTTCAGTTGATACGATAGATGAGCATGATACGGTGAATATCTGTTATACATCAGGGACCACCGGCAATCCTAAGGGTATTATGCTGACACACTTGAATTACTGGGCCAATAGTCATGATGCCATTGAATTGTTCTCTCTCCCTGATGCAGAATTTGAAACGCTTGTGGTACTTCCCCTGGACCATTCATTTGCTCATACCGTAGGTATGTATACGGCAATCCTGAAAGGGATTACACTCCATTTTGTTGATGCCCGGGGAAGTAATGCCGCTATAGTACGTAATTTCCCTAAGAACCTTGTTGAAGTAAATCCCACATTTTTACTCACCGTCCCTTCCATCAGTGGAAACTTCATGAAAAAAATGACAAAGGCGATTGCCGAAAAAGGACCGTTTGTAAACGGTATTTTTCAGCGTGGATTACAGGCAGGAATAAAACGTAACGGGGATGGATTTCATAAAGGATCCCTCGGTGTGCAGATAGCCACCTGGGTTCCCTATACACTTGCGTCTCTCCTCGTCTTCCCTAAGTTGCGATCGGTATTCGGTAATCGCATACAATATTGTGTCGGAGGAGGAGCACTTCTTGAAGCACGGCAGCAGCATTTTTTCGCTGCAATCGGAGTACCGGTATACCAAGGTTATGGGTTAACCGAAGCGGCTCCGATCATCAGCAGTAATTCACCAAAGCGTTATAAATTCGGGACTTCGGGCATGGTTGCTCCTACGGTAACGTGTCGGATTATGAAAAGTGATACCGAGGAAGCTGCTGTAGGTGAACGAGGAGAAATTGTTATTGCCGGTGAGAATGTCATGAAAGGATATTTCAAGAATCCTGAAGCGACGGCAGAGGTGCTCAGAGAAGAGCATGGGGTAACCTGGTTGTGGACCGGTGATCTTGGCTACATGGACGAAGATGGTTTTTTGGTGGTTACCGGACGGGCAAAGGCGCTGCTGATTGCCAAAGATGGGGAGAAATACTCACCGGAAGAGGTGGAAGAGGTGATGCTAAACCACACTGAAATTATTAATCAACTGGTAGTCTACAATGATCACCGGGCAACCACCACTGCGTTAGTCACTCTGCAGGAGGATTTGGTGAAGCGGATGATCAGTGATGAACACCTCAGTACTCCCGAAGCAGTCCTGAAACGAATATATGAAACCCTGAAAACCTATGAACCAGCAGCCATCAAGAGTATTCCATCTCAATGGATTCCCAGCCGTTTTATGGTGATTGAAGAGCCTTTCAGTGAAGCGGATGGCTTAGTAAACTCTACCATGAAGCTGGTACGTTACAAGGTGATTGAACGGTATCAAAATCGGATTAATCAGATGTATGATGATGAAATGGCACACGAGGCTGAAAATCTTGCCGTAATCCAGCGGTTATTCTTTTCGTGATTGCGCACACCGGGAACAGAGACCTTTCAGTACAATCTCATGCTGATGAACAACAAACCCTGCATGATGTTTCATTGCAGAATCCAATGTTTCGAGAGAATCAATATCAACGTCACTGATTGATCCGCACGAGGTGCAGATGAGATGACAATGTTCATCGTTACGTCCATCGTAACGGATACTGGTAGATCCCGCTGTTTCTAGTTTTCTCACCATGCCCATTTCTGTTAGCTGATTAAGATTACGATAGACCGTACCAAGACTGACATGGTGCATCTGTTCTTTCACCAATGCATGAATCTCTTCGGCGGTAGGATGATTTTCTGCTTTACGGAGTGTTTCAAGTATCAGTTCCCGTTGACGTGAGTACTTCAATGGAGTCCTCCTTCCGTGTTCGGATGAGAAGCAGGTGTGTCGTGACAATAGTCCCAATAACTCCTAGCAGTATGATCACTACTGGAGTTTTTACAATCACTGCAGAAATGCCAAGCCCTAACCATAACCAGATTATTGCACGGATTTTTGTCTGCATGGGAATTCCTTCATGGGTCCTCCAATGTCTGAGATAGCTTCCAAATAGTTTACTTTCTTCAAGCTTTCGGGCAAGTTTCTCGTTTGAAAGCGAAAAACAAGCAGCTGCAAGGAGTACAAATGGAGTAGTGGGGAGCACTGGCATGATGATCCCCACAGCTCCAAGAGCAACACTGAGACTTCCGATTAATACGAGAGCAATATATTTCAACCTATTCGGTTTATTCTTTTTGTCCATGAACCTCTTCCAAACTTGTGATGCGTTCTGCATACCATGTCAAAGTACTGCTGTCAATAGATCTGTGACATTTGCAACGAATTGGTAGAGGACATGAAAAAGAAGTAACAGAATTGAGAAATAAATCTGTTATCATAATAACGGTTAGGTGTCTAAATAGAACAAAATGTACAAATTCTTCTGTACGAGTAGCAAGAGGTATGATATGCTCCGGTTAGAAAATTAATCTCATGCCCTGTGGCTGAATTTAGGGAGTGTTGTTCATGACAGATTTTGGATTATGGGGTCTGATTCCCCCGATTCTTACGATTGCACTGGCTTTTATTACCAAGGATGTGATCATCTCGCTCTTTCTCGGTATTCTTTCCGGTACGCTGATTGTTGCAGGCGGTAATCCGTTCGCTGCGTTGGTAAACCTTTCCGATGTGGTAGCTGGATCCCTTAACGATGGTTGGAATATTAGAATATTCCTCTTCTGTGCGCTTTTGGGCGGCTTGGTAGGACTGTTATCCAAAACTGGAGCTACGAAAGCCTTTGGTCGTTGGGCAGCGTTGCATGTCCGGACGAAAAAAGCAAGCATGCTCATGACTTGGTTTTTCGGTCTGTTGATTTTTATTGACGATTATTTCAACAGTCTTGCCGTCGGAACGGTGATGCGTCCTATCAGTGATAAGAATGGCGTTCCTCGTGCCAAGTTGGCCTACATTCTTGATTCAACCGCTGCACCCGTCTGCATTATCGCACCGGTTTCCAGTTGGGTGATCACGGTTATGTCCATTGTGAAAGGATCTGAAGGATTCAGTCAGCTGGGAATGACTGAGTTTGAATTCTTCATTCGATCTATCCCCTATAACTTGTATGCGCTGCTGACTATTATCATGGTGCTTACCATCATACTCACCAGCAGAGATTTCGGCCCTATGGCTGCCTCAAACCGGTACCATGAAACCACGGGCAGTCTGTATAATCAGGCATACGGAGATGCTCCCGGTGAAGTTGCCGAGATCGGAGGAAAGGATCGTGCAATCGCTTTAGATATGATTCTTCCTATTGTGGTACTGATTGCCTCGGCAGTTATCTTCTTCCCGGTAACCACCTGGATGGGATCTATTGACGGTCAGCAGATTACCAGCATGGGACAGGCGATGAGCAGTATGACGCTCGGGCAGGCTTTCAGTGATACTGATGCATCGTATGCCCTGTTCTACTCGGTGATTTTTACCCTCACGATTACCTTCATTTACTATTTTGTCCGGCGACTGTTCACCATCAAAGAGGCTTCTGAGGCATTGAAGGAAGGTATCGGATCCATGGTCCCTGCTCTGTTGATTCTCACCATGGCATGGAGTATCGGAACTATCATCAAGAGTGCACCAGAGGACGGTGGTCTTGGTCTTGCTGCATTCCTCTCTGAGGCTGTGGTGGCAGGAGGCTTCCCGCTTGCCCTCGTTCCCGTGATCGTTTTTGCTCTTTCGGCACTCATAGCATTCTCAACAGGTACTTCCTGGGGCACCTTTGCTATCATGATACCTATCACCATGCCGATCATAGCAGGACTCTCCAGTGCCCGCGGACTTGATCTTACAGGTATGGCAAATGCGATGTTCCTTGGTGTCAGTGCGGTTCTTGGAGGCTCGGTATTTGGCGATCACTCATCTCCGATCTCCGATACGACGATTCTCTCTTCCACCGGCGCCAGTTGCCCGCATCTTGAGCATGTCGGAACACAGATGCCGTATGCACTTTTCATTGCCGTCTGTTCGATGGTTGGATTCCTCTTCGGAGGACTGTTCCTCCAGGCGTCTCTTGCCTGGCTCGGCGCTTTGATCCTATTCGTGTTGGGAATTGTGTTCCTTCCGCGTATCTATCGTAAGGCGTAAGAGCATGATAGAATGGGCACATGAATGATCTGAACGTTTCCGATTTGTTTGTGCCCATTCTCCCTAAAATTCAGCATTATGCATGGGGAGATACCTATTTCATCCCCACTCTTTTGTGCAGGGAACCTGATGGAAAGCCGAATGCCGAACTGTGGTTTGGTACGCATCCCCGGGGAGAGTCTACGCTCACCGATGGAGTTCCATTTGGAGATTATCTGTGTGATCACGCTCAGGTGTTTCTCGGAAAAGAACAGATAGAACGATACGGAAATGATCTCCCATTCCTGTTGAAAATACTTGCAATCGCCCAGCCGTTATCTCTTCAGGTACATCCAAGTGCGGAGCAGGCTCAAAGCGGCTTTTCTGCCGAGGTGGTCTCCCATGTCGATACTCCGGCAGAATTATGGAATTACCAGGATGATCGCCAGAAATCTGAAGTACTGTATGCGCTTACACCCGTAACTGCATTGTGCGGGTTTATTTCAGTTGATCGATTATCTGAGCAGATGCAGGTACTTATACCACAGCACGTTGAAAAGGTGTTTCCGTTTCTGTTAGGAAAATCGCACGATGCCAGTGAAGTGATCGAACAGTTCTTCACTACCTTGTATACCCTTGAGCCGACTGATATGCATCTGCTTATTGAAGAATTTTCTCACAATCTCGCAGCTTTGCATCTTCCCTCCGAGACTCCGGATGGAAAGTATCTCAGCGCAGCCGGGGTAGCACAGCTCTGTTTAGACAAATATCCAGAGGATCCCAGCGTACTGGCCCCCTTCTTTCTAAATGTGGTCCATCTCGCACCGGGAGAAGCACTCTACCTTGAGCCACGAACACTTCATGCATACATTCATGGACACGGTGTTGAGCTCATGAGCAACAGCGATAATGTACTTCGTGCCGGATTGACTGTAAAAAACATACAAATTCATGAAGTGTTTAAGACGCTCTCTTTCAAACCTCAGGAAATTTCGGTTTGTCCACAGATGCAACCTGCAGATGGCCGAACCACGGTATTGGCACCGTCCGATGATTTTCTTCTTCGGGTGTATCAGAGCGGAACCTATTCGGTATCGGCTGAGGCATCAATCACCTTGTTCTTATGTACTGAAGGGGAGGCGGTGGTTGAGTATGAGGGTGGTAAAGCAACGATACCACAGGGAGCATGCCTTGCTGTGGCCGCTGCTGCACCACCGTATCAAATTACCGTCACCGGGAGACTCTTTAGTGCCTCGATTCCCTGTTGAATTCATGATAGCGCTGCGTAAGTAAGTGGTGCTGCAGAAGTTTCGTATCGTATCCGGATCAATTGTATACTCCTTGACGACATGAAGAATAAATAGGAATTATAGGATGTATGAAATATGTAGCAATAGATTTTGAAACGGCAAATAACGATCCGACGAGCGCTTGCTCAGTAGGTTTAGCGAAAATGGAAGATGGGGAGTTGATCGATTCTTTTTACTCACTCATTCTTCCCCCCTCACGCTATTTTTCTCCGATGAATATTTCTATCCACGGCATTTATCCTGAAGATGTCGCAGAAGCCCCCGAGTTCGATCTCATCTGGCCTGAGATACTGTTGTTTATTGGCGACAGTCTGCTCATTGCACACAATGCTCCATTTGACATGGGCATCCTTCGCGCGATGCTCACTCATTATGAACTCCCGATACCGCCGTTGCGATACACCTGTACGGTGAAAATCTCCCGTTCCATCTGGCCGCAATTTCCCAACCATAAGCTTACCGACCTTTCTCGGCGGTTCGGCTTTGATTATCGGGCGCATTATGCCCTTGATGATGCCGTAAACTGTGCTCGGTTGTTTCATGCTGCATGTCCGTGTAAATCTGAACATGAAACGGTGCAGTTTTTCCTTGATCGGGGGATTCGTTTTCAACGATTGACTGGAGGATATGCCCCGATAGAGGTTCCTGAGACCCAGGGTGATCTCCTGCTGTAACTCGGCGCGGCCATATTGGCGAATATTGACAAAACGGTAGAATGTCGGTATCGTGCGTGAACTAAGTGGGGATAAGGTAATGACAAAGGGTCAGGCGGAAGCAAAGATAAGCGAAGCAGTCAGTGCCTTTGAACTGAACTATATGGGGCGTGGTCCTACGCAGATCAAGACAATTATTTGTCAGGATTTAATTATTATACGGCTCAAGGGTTTTCTAAGTCAGGTGGAAAAGAAGCTGGCAGAGAGTAGCCAAGGAGTTGAGTTATTAAAACGATTTCGGACTAATCTGTTTGCCTGCGCTGGTGAGTTTTTTGAATCGAAAATAAAAGAGGTGGTTGATGTCACGGTAGTGAGCTTGCATTCTGATGTCAGCACCCGTACAGGAGAAAAGATCATAGTGGTCACTTTGGCGGAAAATCTGGAGAATACCTTTGCCCGCTGATGGTGTATTGCACATGTGAAAGTATAGAGGAAGACAACGAGAACGGTTGAAAAACCAGTCACGAAGTAATCCAGTATGTTTCGGTATTTGCCGAGATGTGCTGGATTTTTTTATGTTTTTCCGGGATCTGATACCCGGAATAGATAACCGATACCCGATTGCTGAGAGGAAAAACGAATGAACAATGTGATGGAAAAAATGAAATTACCCCAAGAATTGCGTGCTGTGCTGCAAGCCGGAAGGCGGGTAACCATCCCCAAATCACGAGGTGAATTGCTGGAAATGGCCATGGGAGGAACAGGGTGCAATTTCTTTGAAGTATCTTATGACGTTCCCGGCAAAGGACGTGTAGTTGAGGCGACCGTAGCCAGATGTAAAAATGGAGCAGTGGTAAACTACGATGATGTCTATATGCGACGTCGCGACCCTGAATGCATGTTGATTGCCGATTCAGGTATTACCGACAAGACCCGGTATGAAACGGTGTATGGGTCTGATTTTTCCTCCTTGCGAGATGAAACCTTTTCCTGGCTGGCAAAGACTGATTTGATTTTGATGCCGTTTTATTCGGGAAGTTCTGAAATGGGAACTCCCAGCCTGCTGGTTGCTCCGGATAACGCAGGCTTCTTCGCTGGTGGACTTGCAGATCTGCAAGGATTTATTCCGTCTGATGATATTCCTGAGGACTTCACCCCTGAAGCTATTATCTATCTAGCTCCTACATTCCGACATACCCACTTTGATGGGAAACAGATGGTTATACATAATCGGTTGGATTCCGTATACGAGATGTTTGCCTATAATCTGTATCCTGGTCCGAGTGCCAAGAAGGGTGTTTATGGAGTATTGCTGAATCGGGGAGAAAAAGAGGGCTGGGTTACCGTCCATGGATCAACCGTGTTGGTGATCACTCCTTATGACAATGTTATTACCATCATGCATGAAGGAGCGAGCGGAGGCGGAAAAAGTGAAATGGTTGAGGGGATTCATCGGGACCTTGACGGTCGCATTCTCCTCAGCGTGAATTCGCTGACAGATGAAAAGATGTATCTGGATCTGATCGAACCCTGTGAACTTAAGCCGGTAACTGATGATATGGCACTGTGCCATCCTTCATTGCAGAACGAGAGTGGAAAGCTGGTTGTTCGTGATGCAGAAGATGGATGGTTTCTCAGAACAAACCACATCACCCGATATGGTACCGATCCGTATCTGGAAGAGCTGTGTGTGCATCCTTCAGAACCGCTCATCTTTCTTAATTATGAGACCGTTCCCGGTTCAACGTGTCTGATCTGGGAGCATATCATGGATGCTCCAGGGAAACCCTGTCCCAACCCACGGGTCATTATGCCGAGAAGATTAGTTCCCCATATTGTCGATACGCCTGTAGAGGTGGATATCAGGAGTTTTGGGGTTCGAACCCCTCCGTGTTCCAAAGAACATCCCACCTACGGTATCATCGGACTGTTTCATATTCTCCCTCCGGCACTTGCCTGGTTGTGGCGCCTGGTTGCCCCGAGAGGACATGATAATCCCAGCATAAATGACTCAGAAGGCATGAGTAGCGAAGGGGTTGGTTCGTATTGGCCGTTTGCAACCGGGAAAATGGTTGATCAGGCGAATTTACTGCTGAGACAGATAACTGCTCACCCGAATACCCGTTATATTCTTGTTCCAAATCAGCATATTGGTGTGTATCAGGTTGGATTTATGCCCCAGTGGATTGCTCGGGAATATCTTGCACGACGGGGAAGCGCCCGTTTCCAGTCACACCAGATTGAACATGCCCGGAATCCATTGCTGGGATACGCTCTGCGCAGTGTGAAAGTGGATGGTGCCTATATTCCCAAAGAGTTGTTAGAGGTACACCGGCAGGTTGAGGTAGGGGATGAGGGATATGATGCCGGTTCGCTCATCCTTTCTGATTTTTTCAAGAAGGAACTGAAGAAGTTTTTAGTCCCGGATTTGGATCCATTAGGACGAAGCATTATCGAGACATGCATGCGTGATGGTGAACTGCAAGATTATCTGCAATTGATTCCTATGAAAATCTGATCTGATTGTATGACTGTGATACCTGAGCCTGATCGGCTCAGGTATGCTATTATTCAGGGGCTTTATAAGCTGCCTTTCTGAGGCGGTTGTTAACCGCAATGCCGATACCGTGTTCGGGGAGCAGTTTGACTACCAGTAGCGACAGTGATAACTTGTCGAGTCTTCTCATCGCCTGATAAAGACG
Source organism: uncultured Spirochaetaceae bacterium (assembly GCA_964482325.1). GTDB lineage: Bacteria > Spirochaetota > Spirochaetia > Sphaerochaetales > Sphaerochaetaceae > CAYZJV01. Next base: position 37,761 of record CAYZXD010000013.1, read on the forward strand.
CTTTGCCGCCTCAGCAGGATTTTTCGAAGGACTCAAGTACTCCACCGGACCAAGAAAGTCTCTATCATGTGAACCGAATAAGAGGATGCCGACATCGCTTCGCGATTGGTATTCACTGAGATCCTCGACGATTCGGAGCGGGGTAGTGGTGGCATAATGACTGGCAAGAAGACCGGGGCTTGACGATGTATCGACATCCTCATCGTGCTTATCTGAAAATATTGGACCGATACAATCCTCTATTTCCTCCTGGTGTATTCCTCCTGGTCTCAGAATTCTCGGTGTTTCTTCAATAAATGAGATTACTGTAGATTCAATACCGACTACGCAGGCCCCACCGTCAATGATCATGTTGCAGGAATCTGCTAACTGTTCATGGACATGTCGAGCGGTTGTAGGACTGGTGCACCCAAATAGATTTGCACTTGGAGCGGCAACCGGTTTTCCCGAAAGACGGATTAGTTCTCTTGCTAATACATGTTCTGGCATACGAATAGCCACCGTATCGGTCCCTGCAGTCACTAGAGGAGGAATGAGTGGGGATCGCGGGAGTACAATGGTCAGGGGTCCCGGCCAGAAACGATTGATCAATTGTTCGGCTTTATCCGGCAGTTCAGTGATTAACGGCATCATCTGCTCCCTGCTTGCCACATGTACAATCAACGGATCATAGAGGGGGCGCTTCTTAGCGGTGAAAATGTGGTCCACTGCTTCTGCATTTGTGGCATCTGCACCCAATCCGTATACCGTTTCAGTTGGGAATGCCACCAACTTTCCCTCTCTGATCATCTGTGCTCCTTCAATGAGGGCTTTTTCCAGATACCGGTACGGTTGTGGGTGTTCAAGTATCCAATTCACCATGTCGGCAATATGGTGAAAGTTGAGTGTGATGGTTTCAGGAAGATACACGAATGCATTGCGTTCATCAGATGCATGAAAAACCGAAACTGTATAATCGGATGTCATATAAGCACATCGTTCACACGGTATGTCATGCTCTTCAAGATATGTCCGCACCATGGCAATTGCTGATGGAGTGTCTGTGGATTTCCCGACAGTCGGGCCGGATATACCCAGCACAGTTTCGATATCCTGCTGTTTTTCTCCTACAAAAAGAAGGTTATGCTGCTGCTGTAATTTTTGCATATAGGATCGGAGGTGTTCAACCGATACCGATGCTTCACCCCTACGCTGCGTTATTTCGAGTTCTTGTGCAAGTAATTGACTATCAATGAAGATTGCTGAACCATCTTCATCTGTGCTATTGGTGAACTTCACGAGTGGTTCCCCCTATCTGCGATCAGCATATAGTATATCGGGAACATAAATAGCCAATCAATACATCGAAGTCTATCACATTGAATCGATTTACTGATGCTTTCCTGCTTGCAGTTACGATGATCCGATGCTAAGATAATTTGAAATCAATTCATTTGAATGAGAAATACCTTGGGAGGATTACATGGACCTGAAAGGCTCAAAGACCGAAAAAAATCTGCATGAAGCATTTGCGGGTGAATCAATGGCTCGTAACAAGTACAGTTACTGGGCAAGCAAGGCAAGAAAAGATGGCTACCAGCAGATTGCTGATCTATTTGAAGAGACTGCCGATAACGAGAGAATGCATGCAAAGCTCTGGTTTAAAGCCCTGCAAGAGGGTGGTGATATTGCAGATACGGCAACAAACCTGAAGATGGCGGCTGAAGGGGAACACTATGAGTGGACCGATATGTACAAGAACTTCGCCATCGAAGCCCGGGAAGAGGGATTCACTAAAATTGCTGCGCTGTTTGAGGGAGTAGCAAAGATTGAGAAAGAGCATGAAGCCCGTTATCTCGCACTGCTGAAGAATGTGGAAGAGGAAGTGGTTTTCTCACGAAGCGAAGAGCAGATCTGGAAGTGCGGTGTGTGTGGTCATATCCATATCGGCAAGAAAGCTCCTGCCGTATGTCCGATCTGTGCACATCCTCAGTCACACTTCGAAATTGCTGCCCGAAATTATTAATTTGGGGATTGCTGGCATAAAGGGACGTGATGAGCGTCCCTTTAATTACATCTGGGCTATGTGTGCCAATCGATCGATGATGGGCAGTTTCTGGGTACAGAGAGCCTCACACTGTCCACAGGCGATACACGATGCTGCCTGTTCGGTACTGACTCCCCAATGATCCTCCATCCGGTTCAATACTTTTGCTGTATCACCGTTACTCAGCAGGTACATGTTGTAGGAATCAAGCAGTTTTGGAATGGGAATCTCCACGGGACAGGAATCACAGTATCCACAGGTGGTACATAAGGTGTTCAGTTCAGTACTCAGATAGCCCGCCATCTGTTCCAGATAATCAGGAGAGGTTTCCTCCAGAAGTTCTGCTGCCTGCATATTCTCCTGCACCTCTTCAATGCTGCTGAATCCCACAAGTGCGAGTGTGGCAATATTCTGGGAGAGTATGAACTGTAAAGCTGAAACTGCAAGGGAACGATCTTCTTTTTTCAAAAATGAAAAATAATCAGGGTGAGCCGGTATAATGCCCCCACCGAGAGGATTCATCGTTGCAATACCCAGTCCGGCTTTATGACATGCTTCGATTCCTTTCTGTCGATAGGCAAAATTGACTGCATTGTATCCAAGAGTAACCATCTCAAATACACCATCATAGGCGATTGAAGCAATTTCTTCACCATTGAGATGAGTAGTGAACCCGATATGGCTGATCAGGCCCTCGTCTTTTGCTTTCAGCACGCCTTCATACACTCCGCCTTTTTTCATGAACTCGCGATATTCATCAAGTGTCTTAATTGACCATAGATTATAGAAATCGATGGTTTCAACTCCCAGGCGATTAAGGGATTGTTCGATCATCTTCTGTGCTTCATCAGCTGTGGAAGCATTCCAGAGTCCACATTTAGTTGAAACAAAGAATGATGATCGCTCCATGTCACGAAACGCTTGGCCAAAAATACTTTCACTGTGCTGATTACAGTAATCGGGTGCCGTATCGAAATAGTTTACGCCGAGGTTGTGCGCTGCCTTCACCACGGCAACAGCGTCGGTATAATCACCGTGAGCATAGTCCTGCTCACGAAACCGCATACCACCCATTCCAATAATAGACACTTGTTTGCCCGTTTTCCCAAATGTTCTATACAGCACGATCAACTCCTGTACTATCATCAAGAGGCCCCGACAGGAGCCTCTTGGAAATCTTCTTTACCATACCATAGGTATTATCAAATGAACAGGTTCACCCCGCTTTCTGATGCAGCCTCCATATAGGTGGCAACACCACCGATCTCTATGCCGTCGAGCAATTCAGAAGCATGAATTCCCATAATGTCCATTGACATCTGGCATGCGACCATGTGTACCCCAGCCATTCGAGCCTGCGTATACATGGAGCGCAACTGATCCACCTGCTTCTGTTTCATCCGCTTTTTCATGAGTTTTGGACCCATGCCGGCAAAGTTGATCTGTGAAAGAGATAAATCATCCATACCCTTGGGAAGCATACCGGAGAACATCGTTCCCATGAAATCCTTTTTCACTTTCCCCGGTTTCTTTTTTCTCAGAACGGTTAAGCCCCAGAAAGTGAAGAACATGGTTACTTTTCGTCCTGTTGCTGCGGCTCCATTTGCCAGTACAAATGCCGCAAGCACACGATCCATGTCATTGGAGAAGACGATGAGAGAAGCGCCATCTGAAGGTGTCGATAGCTGAGTCGCAGTCGAACTTGCGGTTTTGCCAGGGCCTTTTTCGATGACTGCCTCGATTTTTCCATCTCGTGAATCAAGCGATACCAGTCTATTACCGGTCAGTTTACTCCAGGACTGTACATCCCGGTTGAATCCTGGATCAGTAGCCAGTACCCGGAGGAAGTCCCCCGGGCTCAGGGCATCCATCGTCTTCTTCATGGTGAGAATCGGGCCGGGGCACTGCAGGCCGCAGGCATCGACTAAGGTGATAGCATCACTTTGCGGTGCCCGTGGACTTCCGTCTTCTTCGCCGGGATTCGGGGCAAACAGTGCGATATGGGCATCCTGAGGATGCTCGAGAGCGTCCAATTCGTTTGCAACAGCATGCCATGTCTTATATCCCCCAGTGAGGTTGTAGACTTCTGAAAAACCATGCTGTCGCAGCATACGTTCAGCCAGATATCCACGAACACCCATGGCACAGAAAACAACCACCGGTCTTCCGGATGGGATTTCAGCATACCTGGTTCGGATCTCAGTGTGGGGGATATTTATTGCGCCATCGATGGAGCCCAGATCAAATTCTTCAGGAGTACGCACATCAAGCATAACTGCCTGTTTTGCTTCCATATCAGGTAGATCTCTCCACGTGATCACCGAGCTGTACCCATCGGAAATATTCTGTGCAATGAATCCGACCATGTTCAGCGGATCTTTTGCGCTTGAATAGGGGGGTGCGTACGCCTGTTCGAAATCGGCAAGATCCTGTATGGTTCCTCCCATTTTGATATAAGAAGCAAGTACATCGATACGTTTGTCGACTCCATCATAGCCAACCGCCTGTCCACCATATAATGTGCCGGTTTGTGGATCATAGAGAATTTTCACTGCCATCTGCAGTGAGTTCGGGTAGTATCCTGCATGGCTTCCTGCATGGGTGATCACTTCAGCATAGGGAATTTCTGCAAGCGTAAGCTGCTTGCCGGTCATGCCCGTTGAACCTGCCGCAAGATCGAACACCTTGGCAATACTGGTAGCGATTGTTCCGCTATAGGGACGACAATGCCCGGTAACAATAGCGTCGGCAACCAGCCGCGCCTGCTTATTTGCCGGTCCGGCAAGGGGAACCGTTACGGGCTGTTTTGTGAATGGACTTGGATATTCAATAGCATCGCCCAGAGCTTTGATATGGGGATCACTGGTAGTGAATTGTTCATCTACGGTAATAGCCCCATTTTTTCCCAGAGCCAGTTTGGCATCATGGGCAAGATGCGTATCGGGCCTCACCCCAATGGACAGAATCACGATATCGCACTCGATCACCGTTTCGGAGTTCAGGGTGACCTGTATTGCTCCTTTCTCACGGGAAAAACTTTTCACCCCATCTTTGAGATAGAGGTGAATCCCTTTATCCCGCATATGTTGTTGGACAATTGCCGCCATGTCGTAGTCGATGACATTCATCACCTGATCAAGTGCTTCCACCAGGGTGACGTTCATTTGCCGTTCTTTTAAATTTTCTGCCATCTCAAGGCCAATGAACCCACCCCCTACAACAACGGCCCGGGTCGTCTGAGGATCTTCAATCTTCTGGACAATTGCATCGATATCACTTACTGATCGCAGAGAAAATATAGCGGGGTCTTCAATCCCAGGTATTCTCGGTCTGAGAGGAGCTGCCCCGGGACTCAGTACTAACGTGTCGTAGTATTGGTCAAACTCATTGCCGCTCTGCAGATCTTTGACATGAATACTTTTTTCCTCCCGATTGATTGAGAGGACTTCATGGCGGGTTTTGACTGTGACGTTAAATACTTCGTTGAAGCGCTGTGCTGTCACCACGAATAATCGTGAACGTTCGGTGATGGTGCCCCCGGCATAATAGGGGAGCCCACAGTTGGCATAACTGATATGTTCTCCTCGTTCGAATAGGACAATCTGGGCCTCTTCATCGAGTCTGCGCAGCCGTGCGGCGGTTCCAGCTCCACCGGCGACCCCACCTACTATTACGTATGTTTTCATAATGCGTCTCCTGTCTGCATAGTTTCATGTAATGTTTCTATTGCCTGTTCAATATGGTGCGGCATCGCGATACTGGTGCAGTGTAACTTCGCAAGTAACGCAGAGCCGTCATCGGTAAGGGTGATGGTGAACACCCGTTTATCTGTCTGGGAAATGCTTCGTCTAATGAGATTTCGCTGTTCAAGTGAGTCGAGAATTCTGCTGAGACGTGATGGCGAGATATCGAGGATTCGGGCAAGTGCGCCCGGCTCTGTGGTTCCACGTTCCGTCTGACATAAACAGAGTGCTTCATTCAGCGATACGTTGGTTTTCTGCTTCAACTGCTCTTCGAACTTCTTCAGATCCACAATAATCTGGCGAATGTCACACAGATCGTACATAGATACCTCCCTGATATTAATTTGCGTATAGCAATATTTGCTAATAGCAATGATAGAGAAGTCCCTTCACTTGGTCAATATATCGATCAATTTTTCTCGATAAAGATTTGCTTTGCCGTTTTACCGTATTCACAGTATATTTGGACTAAATACAAAACATGGGAGAATATGAGTATGTTGAATGAAAAAGTTGCACAGTTGCTGAATGATCAAGTAAACAAAGAGTTCTTTTCTGCGTATCTGTACCTTGATATCGCAAATCACTATGCGAATGAAGGACTTGATGGATTTGAAAACTGGTTTATTATCCAGGCTCAGGAGGAGCGAGATCATGCGATGCTGTTCCGCCAGTATCTGCTCAATAATGGGCACGCGGTATCGTTCTCAGCCATCGAAGATCCGACACGCGAATATAAGAATTACAAAGAGCCGTTAGAGGCTGCTCTTGAACATGAGCGATATGTTACTGCATCCATTAATGCAATCTACGATGCAGCAGTATCGGCGAAGGATTATAGGACCCAGCAGTTCCTTGACTGGTTTGTCATGGAACAGGGTGAGGAAGAGAAGAACGCTGAGGATAATATCCGAAAGTACGAACTTGCCGGAGAAGGGAAAGGTCTGTTCATGCTTGATCGCTCCCTGCTGGAACGATCGTACAGTGCCCCGTCTCTCGTACTTGATTAAGGGATGATGCTTTAGAGGCTGTTGTGCAAGTGAAAAGACTTGAGCAACAGCCTCTTGTTTATGGGGCACCACCCCGTTGTCAGAAAGAGACTATACAATAGGCTGCAAAAACAAAGAGAAATACATACCCCTTCTTGCCTGACTGCACTTCTTTCAATCTATGCTTGCGAAGAGAAAACAGCTAGGCTACACTTGGTGAAAAAGGGGGGTCGTTCTTTGAAAAAAGAAGGTCTATTGCATAAAGAGTTGCTGGAATTGGTCAGTACCGTTGGGCATGGTGATTATATCATGATCACTGATCGGGGATTTCCTCTTCCCGATACATCATACACGCATATTATTGATTTAGGACTCATTCCCGGGTTCCCTGACTTTAATACTGTAGTTAAAGCGATTCTTTCCGAAGTCGCAGTTGATTGGCTATATTTTACCCGGGAGACCAAAAAAACCAATCCTGAAATGATCTCGTTTGTCAAAAACCTGCTTACACACAATGCCGGAACTTCTTTTATGGAGCATGAAGATATGAAAGAGGCGTTGTTGAACCCGGAGAGCTACCACAAGCGAACCGATCATCTTTCTAAGGATGACTCGCGGTTGCAGAACCAATTGCTGAAACACAGCCGCATTATCGGGTGTGTCCGTACGGGAGAATTTGTTAAGTATACCAATATCCTTATTGAGTGTGGTGTGGCCTTTTAGGAAAAAACCGATAAACTCTGCATGTAGTCTATTTTGAACATCTGTAAAAAATTTTTGTTGACAGGGTACTTTTGTCATGATATGTTACCGGTAACAGTAAAAGTTAACGGTAACAGTTAACGGTAACAAACGGAGGTTCAAATGAAAAGAGTCATGTTCGTAGTATTGATTGCTCTTGTTGCAGCGGCTACGCTTTTTGCAGCAGGGACGGCAGAGCAAGCAGGGAGCAAGGTGGAATCTGCCCGCGGAGGAGAGCAGAGTAAGTTTATTCCAGCTTTTGGAACTATACCTGCCCCGAGTAAAGTGTATCGAATCGGAGTCATGGAAAAAACTCTCATTAATGATTTCTGGCTCGATGCAAAGAACGGCTTTGAAGATGCAGCCCGTGATTATGGGGTCGAAGTGGAAGTATTTGCTGCTCCTACCGAGAGTGATCTGCAGGCTCAAGCAAACACCATGAGCGACATGTTGGCTAAACAGTTTGACATGCTTTGTGTTTCACCCATTACCGACACCAACTTGCTCAAACCACTTGCAAAGGCAACACAGATGGGTATTCCGATCATCAATTCGATTGATGCCCATATCGACGAGGAAAATCAGGAGAAACATGATATCGATATCTCTGCATTTATCACTGTTGACTTCAAAGAGAATACGAGAATGTCGGTTCGGTTTATTGCAGAAAAGCTGAATGGTGCTGAAGGAAAGATGATTCATCTCATGGGACTTCCCGGCGGCCGTTGTGCTGAAGAGAGAAAAATGGGATACGAAGAAGAGCTGGCTCTGTATCCCAATATGACAAACGTGGGAATTTACAACACTGAGTGGGATCGGAAAAAGGCAATGGATATCACTGCTGACGTGCTGCAATCTCATCCAGATTTGAAAGGTATCGTAGCCTGTAATGATGATTGTGCCCTTGGAGCATATCAGGCAGTGAAGAACGCCGGTCTTGCAGGTAAAGTATTTATAACTGGTGTTGATGCTACTCCTGATGGAATCAAATCGATCATGCGTGGTGAACTCAGTGCTACGACTGCATTCTTTCAGTATGGGCTTGCCTATTCCTCCATTGAAGCAGCAATTCTGTTGTTAGAGGATCAATTTGCGGGAAAACCAACTGTGGTCTATGGTCCCCAGGAAATTTGGGATGCCGATAACGTAACAAGTAAAGTTTCTCAGTATAAGGAAATGTATGTAGGTCTGAAGGACTTGTAAGAGAGAAGATTGGGCTTGGAATTTTCCAAGCCCAATATATGAGGACAGATACATGAAAAAATTTCTACTTCAGGCATGGAAACGATACTGGGGAGTTCTGCTTGCACTCATGGTGATCAACGTACTATTTTCCCTGTTATCTCCCTACTATCTTACTACCTACAACTTCTTGAATATTTTTGATCACTCGGCCATCTCTCTGGTGATGGCAGTCGGTATGGTATTTGTGTTGGGTACCGGAGGAATCGATCTATCCATTGGATCAACGCTAGCATGCTCAGGGATTATCGCTGCACAGCTTTTCAAGGTAATGCCTTGGCCGCTAGCCATGCTGATTGCATTGGCATTCGGTATTGGAGTCGGACTGCTGAACGGTTTTATTATTACGCAGTTTCATCTCCAGCCCTTCATCGTGACATTGGCTATGCTGAATATAATCAGAGGGCTTACGTTGGTGCTTTCTGGAGGACATCCGGTAATCGGATTACCAGAGGGCTTCCTTACCCTCATTTATGGGAAATCATTGGTGAGTACCAGTATCTATACCAGTCTCGCGATAGCTTTCATCTGTCTGATTATTCTTTGGAAGACTCAATACAGCCGTGCAGTTCGTGCGGTAGGAGGATGTGAAGAAGCAGCTTTTGTTTGTGGCATAAATATCCGAAAAATAAAAATAAGTGTGTATGCAATTTCGGGAGCAACTGCGGTTTTTGCTTCTTTTATCTATATGGCAAAGATGGATTCAGCTGAGCCGCTCGCAGGTCTTACTACCGAGTGGATGGAAGCTATTGCCGCCCCTATAATCGGGGGGAACTCGATGAAAGGTGGCAAATGCTTCATTATCGGGACGATCATCGGTGTGCTGATCTTTTCCTGTATTAAAAGCGGTTTGAATATGGTGGGAATCAACCAGCATTTTCAACAGATATTCATTGGCGGTCTGACGATTGCCGCAGTCATAGTTGATTCTGTGAGGAGTAGCCGATGAGTGATGCATTTATTCAAATCAACAATCTATCTAAACGTTTTGGTGGGATACAGGCGCTCGATCATGTATCACTTACCATCAGAAAAGGAAAAGTTCTCGGTTTGATGGGAGAGAATGGAGCCGGTAAATCAACACTCATGAGAATTCTTTGTGGGATTCAGACCTGTTCACAGGGTGAGATCATCGTTGAGGACAAGCGAGCTGACATTAATTGTCCTGAAGATGCCCAAGATCTTGGTATCGGGATGATTCCCCAGGAACTGCTACTGGTCAATTGTATGAGTGTTGCAGAGAATATGTTCTTAGGATATGAAATCCTCGATCGATTCGGTGCTGTGGATGCGAAGGCTATGGATCTACGTACTCAAGAGGTCCTTGCTGAACTGGGGTGTGAGGGAATAGCCCCCTCGGATTGTCTTGGGACCATTTCCAAAGCTAACCAACAGATGGTTGCGATCGGTCGGAGAATTATTCAGGGTGGAAAGCTCTTTATCATGGATGAACCGACCTCCGCACTCACCGTACATGAAACAGAAAAGCTTTTTGGTGTTATCAGGAGTCTGTGCAATAAAGGGCAATCTGTAGTCTTTATATCCCATCGTCTCGAAGAAGTCCTTGAGCTGTGCGATTACTTCGCTATCCTTCGCGATGGAGTTTTGGTGGATGTTTTTGATAATGGTGATGGAATTTCCAAACAGGATTTAATTAAACCGATGATCGGTTCTGTACTTGACGAAGAGTATCCTCACGAACAAGCCGATCTGGGTGAAGTAATTCTTTCCTGCGAAGGACTTTCCTATAAAAAGGATAACGAAGAGATCGTTGACGATATTACCTTCAGTTTACAAGCCGGTGAGGTGGTGGGGTTTTCTGGACTTGTAGGGATGGGCAAAAGTGAATTAGCTCAAACAATCTACGGGCTTCGTCCCATGCTTAACGGTGCAATCAAGGTCCATGGAGAAAAACTGAAAGGTCACGATGTTATTGAATCTTCCAAACGTGGTATGGGGTTTGTTTCAGAAGATCGAAGAAGTGAGGGCCTTATATTAGGTCTCAAATGTCTTTATAACATGACACTTACCTGTTTGAGAAAGCTTTCAATTGGAACGGTAATCGACCGAAAGAAGGAACTGGCGGTGGGCATGAAGTATGTCACCCCAATGAATATGAAACGTGAGTATCTCTCGCTTCCCGCAAACAATCTCAGTGGCGGGAATCAACAGAAAGTGGTCATTGCCCGACAGCTGGCCAGTGACGCGGAGATTATCATCTTTGATGAACCGACAAAAGGTATTGATGTTTTGGCAAAATCCGAGGTTGCCAAAATTATTAACTCCTTGAGCAAACAGAATAAAGGGATTCTTATCTTCTCATCAGAGCCGCGGGAGGTGTTGGGATTGTGTGACACCGTGTATGTGTTGAACCTCGAGGGACTGCAAGGTCCATACCGACGAGGCGAACTCGATTACCAATCCCTAATGGGAATTCAGTTTGGAGAGCACCATGAATAGTTGGTTTAAACAGTGTTCCTACAGGGGATCTTTGATTGGTATTGTTGTATTTTTTATCGCACTGAGCATATTTTCACCAGTGTTTCTGAGTATGAATAATTTCATCAACATATTCAATCAAATAACGGTTAACGTCATTATTGCTGCCGGTATCACCTTGCTGATTATCAGCGGGGGGATAGATCTTTCGGTTGGATCAATCCTGGCTCTATGCGGCATTTTCACCGCGAACTACTTTAGAAGTGCCCCCGGGGGCGGATCAGTTCTGATCGGAATTCTTATTGGTGTTGTCGTAGGGCTGGGGTGTGGATTATTCAATGGTCTCATAATAGCGTATTTACACATTCCCCCTTTTATTGCCACGTTAGGAACCATGAGTATCTTTCGCGGTATGGCGCTGGTTTTTTCCGGTGGAAGACCGTTGATGGATCTCAATGAGCGGTACATCAATCTGTTTACCGGATTTATTGGACCAATTCCTAAACAATTCGTTCTGGCAATCATTATTTCCCTGTTCCTCTACTTTCTGCTCGAAAGAACTCGTATAGGAAGGGTGGCTTTCGCGTTGGGCGGCAATGAACGATGTGTCATGATATCGGGAATCAGTGTGAAGACCTTCAAGCTTCTCTTCTATGGAATGAGCGGTCTCTTAGCTGCGATCGGCGGCATGGTTCTTACCTCAATGATTGCCGCTGCAGAACCCATTGCGGGAATAAATTACGAGATGGATGCCATTGCTGTTGTCGTTATGGGAGGAACGAGCATGGAAGGTGGGAAGGGGAATATCCTTGGAACCATCTTTGGAGCATTGCTCTTAGGTATTGTCCGTAATGGGTTAAACCTCTTAGGGGTAGATGCAAATTACCAGCAATTGTTCATTGGTTTGATCATCATGATTGCCATAATTTCCGGCAGTACGAAAAAGGATGCATAATATGAAAAAACCCCGTGTAGCTTCGATAGGAACGCTTGCAGCTGATCACTTCTGTTTCATTCCCAGTCTGTTGATTGAAGATGGGAAAACCATGGCAAAAAGATACGAACTTCTCCCTGGAGGAGTTGCAGGGAATGTGATTTCTCAATTAGCTGCTTTAGGAATTTATGCTGGTTGGTTCGGTAAAATCGGCGATGATGAAGCGGGAAAAATTCTTGTGGAGGATTTTACCCAGCGAGGAGCTTCTTTAGCAAACGTCGAGGTGGTGAAGGGAAAACATTCCATGTTCACCTGGATAACGTGTGATGATCATGCCAATAGAACCATTATTATGTTTCCTAATGTATTGGTTGAACTTACTCCGCAGGAAGTCCAGACGAAACATCGGTCTTTGATTGAAGATGCGGAAATTCTTATGGCAGAGGCGAGTGTACTTCCCCTTCCTCCGGTAATCGAAGCAATGAAAATTGCCAAGGCAGCTGGGACGAAAACCATTCTTGATATGGATATCACCCCATCTGAACTGGAACGGATCAATGGCAATAAAGAGATTATCTTTGAGGCAATTAAACTTGCTGATGTATTTATCCCCTGTAAGGCTGCAGCTGCAGAATTATTGGGAACTGATGATATCACGCATCATATGGATGCTCTCCAACAGCATCCTGATCAGATTATTGCAGTTACGGTCGGATCTCATGGTTGTTTCATCTATGACGGGAAAAACACGTATGATATCCCGGGATACCCGGTAGAAGTTGTTGAAAGCACTGGGGCTGGGGATGCCTTCCATGCTGGATTTGTATATGGGTTGCTTGATGGAACGATGAGTCTCGTAGAGATTGGTCAGTTCGCAAATGCCTGTGGAGCTTTTTGCTGTACTGGAGTTGGTGCTAGATATAATGGTACTATCGAGCAAATAAATAAGATAGTAAAACATTAAATTCCATAGGTGGAGAAAGAAAATGAGCATTACGATTCGTGATGTAGCTAAAGCTGCTGGTGTATCAACGATGACGGTTTCGCGGGTTATTAATAATAAAGGACAGGTTGCTGAAGAGACCCGGATACGCGTTGAACAAGCTATGAAGCAGCTCGCATTTACTCCCAATATGAATGCCCAGAATCTCGTAACAAATAAAACTAGAACTATTGGCATTATTGTTCCTGATATTGCGAACCCATTCTTTGCATCGTTAGTGAAAGTTGGAGAAAAGATTTGCAATGAACGCGGATATTCCATGTTGATCGGCAATACTGAAGGTTCCTTGGATATCGAAAGAAGATATATCTCGGTGTATAAATCGCGCATGTGTGAGGCCATGATTCTCGTTGCTCCCCGTGTTGAAGATAAGGAATTGATAGAGCTGAATGCACAGATTCCTCTGGTTGTTGTAGATAGAAAAGTTGAGCATGACGATATTGTGCAGGTATATCTGGATAATACTCGGGGCGCTGAAGTAGCGACAGAACATCTGATCGGATTGGGTCACAAAAAAATTGGGTTCATTATGGGACCGGAATCGGTTCCTAACAGCCATACCCGTTTTGAAGGGTATGAAACGGCACTGCAGCATGCAGATATTCCGCTGGATAGAGAGCTTGTCTTTCAGGGGGATTTTCTTGTGGAAACAGGTAGGGCTGCATTGGATTATTTTGAAACATTGCAGGAGAAGCCTACGGCAATGTTCTGTTCAAATGATTTGATGGCTATCGGTGTACTTGAACGGGCAAATGAATTAGGCATCGAAATTCCACAACACTATTCTCTGATCGGTTTTGATAATATCTTTCTTTCCTCTCTGGTGAGCCCTGCATTGACCACCATCAGCTATCCCGTTCTGGAGATGGGCACGAAAGCAATCACGTTACTGTTGGATTCGTTGCTTTCGGATTCCAAAGTACAAATGAGTGAAAATCTGGAGCATAACCTGATTATCAGGAGTTCGACGAGGAGTATATATGGCGACAAATGAGCGATTCAAGTCACTGTTTAAAACAGAAAAACCTATTATCGGTATGGTGCATGTCATGCCCCTGCCTGGAACGCCAAAATATCAAGGAAGTCTTCAGCAAATTATAGACTTTGCCTGTAGGGAAGCAGAGACCTTGCTAACGGGTGGGGTGGATGGTATTCAGATAGAGAACCAATTCGATCGGCCCTATTTGAAACCATCTGATATCGGTTATGAGACCATTGCTTACATGAGCTCCATTACCAGTACGATTTCTCGATTAGTGAATATTCCCTATGGTGTACATATCATGATGAATGGGGTTGAGCAGGCGATCGCCGTAGCTCATAGCTGCAATGCCAAGTGGGTGCGTGTGTATGAACTGGCCAATGCATATATCTCAAATTCCGGTGCGATTGAAGCTGCGGGACCGAAAGCTCTGCGCTATAGGCGCATGCTTGGCGCAGATGACGTAATGGTGTTTGGCGATTTTCATGTAAAACACGGTAGCCATTTTGTTGTCCAGGATAGATCAATCGAAGAATTGGCACATGATGTGGAAGCCTGTGGAGGCGATGCTCTGATATTAACCGGAACATCAACTGGCAAAGCTCCTGAGGTGGAAGATGCCAGACAGATACAGAAAGCCAGCTCACTTCCTTTATTCATCGGTAGTGGATTTACCTTGGGGAATGCACCTGAATTTCTCCCCTACATAGATGGAGTTATTGTGGGAAGCGCATTAAAACAGGATGGTATACTTGAAAATCCTACTGATCCTGATCGAGTGAAAAAGATGATGGATGTAGTAAGGCAATATAGAGACTAGATAGCAAAATAGGGATAAACTGTATAATACTGTTGGATTCTCGTAATTCAAAATGTAAATGACACATGGAGATGATTAATAAAATGAAAACCTTTAGGGGCAATCATTGTTTTTTATAGTGAATGGGCTTTAAGAGATGCTTCATAAAGATAGGAAAACTGACGTACTTTTCGGTTTAACCTATCTTCAAAACGAGGTAGATACTCTCGCTCAAATTCAGTGTTTACCCCAGGTATTTGGTAGCTATCAAAGTAACCGACAGAGACAGCACCCATGATTGCGGCTCCTAGGCAAGCAGCTTCCTTTTGTTTAGGAACTAAAACAGGAATACCGGTAATATCTGCTTGTAATTGGCACCATAAAGAAGATCTTGCACCACCTCCAGTTGCAATGATCCTATCGATCCTAGTATTATTTTTTCGGATTTCGTCACAATTTTTTTTGAGAAGATGTGCGACACCTTCCATGACCGCATAAGCCATATCAAAGGCATCGTGGTTGAATCGAAGGTTCCAGAAAAGGGCGCTTGCTTGAGAATCGAAATCAGGAGCATTGGTTCCGACAAGATAGGGAAGAAAAATAATATTGTTAAATCCCCCTCGTCTAATAATTTCTTGATCGATTTGTTTAAAAGACAAACCTGGTAGAAATGAATCCCTGAACCATTGAAGGCATATACCGCCACTTTCCGCAACTGGTAACAGAATATATGTATCGGGAATGAAACCATAATGAATTGAGATTGAGCTATGTTGATGTGAAAAAGAGTTTGTGAATGTTGCTAGTGCCATTACTGTTCCGGTTGAATAACTGATAGAACCTTCTTGAACATTGCCACATCCTATCATTCCAGCAAAATGATCCAATGTCCCAATATTGACTTCTGCATCGCAAGAAATACGAGTTAGTTGTTTTGCTTCAGGTGTCAATGTGCCCAAAATAGTTCCGGGTTCTACGATTGGGGGCAATTGTTGGGGTAAAATATGTAAATATTCTAGCATTTCCTTCCAATATTCTTTTTTAAATATGTCGAAGTAACAGGAGAAGGTTGCAATCGAGCAATCAGCGGCTTTCCTGCCGCAGAGGCGAAACGCTACATAGTCTTTAAATAGCATGAAGCTTGAGATTTTAGAGAAGAGTTTGTTTTTATGGTTACGTAACCATGCTATTTTAGTTGCAGGCCAAGTTGGTAATATTGCCTTTTGGCCGGTTTTACGGTACAACTCCTCTGCGGAGAAATGGTGAGTCATTTTCTTGCTTTCCTCTAGAGAGCGATCATCCATCCACGAAATGGCATTCATTAAGCAATGATCCTCTGAATCAAGGATAACTAAAGACTCTGCCTGACCAGTGAGAATTATCTGGATAGCCTCTGTCGCCGATATTATTTGTTTATCGATAAGGTGTGCGATGAGATTGTAAATATCTCGTACATATCTCTCAGCATCAAATTCAACAAAGGAGTTTGCTCGAATATACTTAACAGGCAAAGTCTCATAGCCCAGACTGCTTAGTCCCTGGTTGAAAGCCTCGACTTTGATATTTGTGCTCCCAAGGTCAATTGCAATAAAATTCATACTCAACTCCACTTTCCGTTTGTTGGAGATGCACATATTACTTCAATTCCCTGTGTTCGAATTTTTTCAAACGAGTCGGGGGGAAGTTTATCATCTGTTATCCAGCAAAAGGAATCAGGAAAATCTGACACATAATAGAATCCTTCATGCTCAAATTTGGTACTATCGGCAGTTACAAACACTTTTCTAGAACGTTCTATCATAATGCGGTTAACAAGAGCTTCTTCTGCATGGAAAGTGGTAAGACCCGTATTGATACAGATACCGTCCATTGCAAGGATTGCATAGTCAGCTTTGTAATGGAGCATCTGTTCAATCGTGTCATTCCCATATAGGAATCCATAGTGTGCATTAATAGATCCCCCAAGAAGGATGACTTTACACGTTGAATTAGTTCCCAATTCCATAGCAACTTCAATTGAGTTAGTTACTATATTGAGATTACTTTTTTTTCTCAGCTCTTTGGCTACCAGTATTGTAGTAGTACCAGAATTAATCATGAGCGTTGAACCGTTGGGAATTATCTCGGCAGTTTTCTTAGCAATAATTTGTTTCAAATTCAAATTATTTTTTATCCTATGTGCTAGCTCAACTTTATAGGATTTTTTTGGAGTTATGATAGCTCCTCCTGAAGTTCGCTGGAGATATTCCTCTTTTTCAAGAGCGGCAAGGTCTGACCGGATGGTTACAGATGTGGTTCCAAATAGCTCGCTAAGTTTCTTTACTTTTACCGAGCCTTCCTTCATAAGGATTTCAATAATCTTTTCCCGCCTCTTGTCCACTTTTGAATCAAAAGTCATACTAATTCCATCCTTTCTTACATCAGCCTTTATTAAGTCTTTCTCCTACGGCTCCTCCAGGATGCACAATTGCAAATTGTCTATTGTCATACCCGGTGTATTCAATCAAAGCTGCTTGTAATGCATCAAATAGTACTGCAAGTACAGTAAAACTTGTAGTGCCTTGGCTGTTGAATGGATCTGTTTCTCTTGTTACATGAATAGGTATAACCAAATGAGAATTGAGTGCCAACGGGGAACATACATTTTCCGTGACACAAATGATCTGCACATTTTTCTTTCTGCAGATATCAGCTATTGGGAGTAGCTCCGTTGTTTTCCCACCCCGTGAGGCTAGCAACATGACGTCTCCTTCTTGGAGGAATCCCATGGCGCCATGAACAGCTTCTGATGGTGAGATAAATCGTGAAGGACGTTCAATACAGCACATTAAGTGAGAAAAGTGTTGGCAAGCGATGCCCGAATGACCGCAACCACTACTACCTATTCGAGGTGTCTTCGCTAGCATTTCAACTGCTTTCGATAAGGTCTCGTTATTAATGTAGGATTCAGCTATATGAATTGCATCTGACTCAATATGAAATGCTTCTCTCGCAATATTGATGATGGATTGCTTCATAAATCCTCCAGAATTAGTTGTTTTATGTTTCTTTCTCTATCAGATGAGTTGAATATTGCGCTACCTGCAACAAGAATATCTGCTCCCGCATTGCGAATTTTTCTCGCTAATGGAACATTTACACCTCCATCAACGGCGATTTTAAAGGAAGAGCCTGATTTCCTTCTTAATCTAGAAGCAGTTTGAATCTTTTCCAATGCCATTGTTCTAAATTTTTGGCCTCCAAAACCCGGCTCTATTGACATAATGAGTAGTACATCAATTAACGAAAGTAGGGGGGAGACTGAAAAGATATCTGTAGATGGTTTTACTGCAATACCAAAAAGTATACCTTGTTGTCTGCAGGAATCGGAAATTTCTTTAAAATTACAATTATTTTCAAAATGAATAGTAATAGAATCTGCTCCAGCATTAATATATGTCTGATAATATACTTCAGGATTTTCAATCATAAGATGTACATCGAAGAAGATGGGACAATATTTTCTTAGACCTTTTACCAAAGTAGGGTTGAACCCAAAGTTTGGGACAAAATGGCCATCCATACAATCAATATGAAGATACTGAGCGCCACATTCGTAAACATTTTGAATTTCCTGACAGTATTTACCTGAATCTGCAGCAAGAAGCGAAGGTGAAAGTATCATATGCAATCCTTGTATTGAATATCCTATAATATTTCTAAAACGAAAGCAATAACTTAAAAATAATAAATTAATATTGAAAAATAGAAAGATATAATTTACTATTATCATCATAAAGGAAAAAACCAATGAATCTTAGAACTGAAATTCATCCCCCTTTTTTTGAAATTGGCCCAAAATCTTATCTTTATGGGGACGAAGTTCTTGATTTGGCCTTGATTGCAGATGCTGCTGCGGAGAAATATGATATTGATATAATTTTTACTTGTCCCATAGTTGATTTGCGACGAGTAGTAGAGGCGACTGAGAGAATCTTTGTTTTTGCTCCACATATGGATCCGATTGTTCCTGGTAGAGGTTTGGCAGATGTTCTGCCTGAGTCGTTGGTAGCGGCCGGGGCAAAAGGGGTAATGCTCAATCACTGCGAGAAGCCAATTTCCCTTTCTATTCTTAACAGAACCATACAGAGGGCAAAGACCGTAGGTCTAATGACCATTGTTTGCACGGATACCATTGAAGAGGCAAAAGCTGTTGCATACCTATCACCTACAATTATTGTAGCGGAACCTACCGATCTCATTGGAACGGGAAAGACAAGTGACATGATGTATGTACAAGCCTCTATTGATGCGGTCAAATCTGTAAACCCAAAAATACTTGTGCTGCAAGGGGCGGGTATCAGCAATGGAAAGAACGTCTTTGATGTAATTTTTGCAGGTGCGGAAGCCACAGGTTCCTCAAGCGGTATTGTTAAGGCAACAGACAGGATGGCAATGGTTGATGAAATGATTGGATCAGCAAGAAGAGCTTGGGATGCCAAAAAATAACTTTTTACACTCATAGGGGGAATCTAATGAAACTGTATCAGGAAACGATCAAGGTAACATCTGAGGGATTACATCCGACATTTCACAATGTTACTACACAAGTAAAGGAAGCATTGAAAAAAAGTGGAATCAAGCGAGGGACTGCTACTGTATATTCTCATCACACAACCTGCTCTGTGATGATTCAAGAATGTTCCCATGATCGCACCTATTTTGGGCTTGAGTATCTTCAACAGGATTTATGTAATCTTATGGAAAAATTAATTCCTACGTGCAGGGTTGAGAATCAATACTTGCATCCTGGTCCAAAGCATGTAGAATTTGGGGATAGTGTAGGAGAGCCAGGACCCTGGACAAGTCTGAACACTGATGGACATCTTCGATCCTGTCTTTTCGGTAGGTCTGAAACAATTGTAATTGAAGAAGAAGAATTAGATCTCGGTGAATTTGGATTCATCTATTTTATTGATTGGGATCAAGTGAGAGTACGCCAACGAAGTGTAAAAATTTCCATAATTGGAGAAGAGTAAGTAGTAATATCAAATTTTTGTATTAGGGGATCTTCTTCAATAGAGGATTCCCTACTTAGGAATTTTAATGTCTACATTCTGTCTTTTCAAATTTAGTTTATGAGTGAATATTTGCTCGCTTGAGCACCAATATTCGCAAATTCAGAACCGATCGTGGCACCACTAGCGCCACCGCCCAAATTGCTTACAATTAGGTTGATAAATCTGATCATTAACGGAAAGAATCTATAATTATCTTAATTTAGAAGACATTTTGAGGGATAGTTATCATCTTCGTTTCGAAGAATTTTTTCCTGAGCAGTAAATCTTGATGGTGCTCATCTTCACAACTACCTGTGTTATTGTGGGCGAATATCCATTATGAGTTTCAATAATATGTTGTTTTCTTCGATTTGATATTAAAGGCGATGACATTTTTGTAACATGTAGCCTAACTATAATTAGCTTAAAAACATTGCTCTTATTGAATAGTCAAAGTACCTTATTTCATAAATTGCATAATTTTGCATAAAATAAATGCAAATACTTGAATAAAGCATAGTATTCAGATAGAGTATTTTTTAAATTAAAGAAAATGAGGATATCTTGATGGTTGTATTGAAAGATATCGCCGATATGGCAAAAGTGAGTATTTCGACCGTCTCGCGTGCGTTGCAAAATGATCCTAGAATCAGTTATGAGACGAAAAAGAAAATTGTGAGTATCGCAGCTTCTTTTGGGTATATAAAACATAAGTTGAAAAGTAATGAAATTTCATCGGAATGGAATTCTGTTGGTTTTATTGTTCCGGAGGTTACCTCAGGTTATTATGCACATTTAATCCATGTCGCTAATGCACAGTTTGAAAAAAAACAGTATTCAATGATTATTAAGTTGACAAATTTTGACGAGGCAACTCTGATCAGGCATATTTATAGTTTTAACGAGCTGCAGGTGACTTGCATTGTGATTATCTTAGACGATTCAGAGAATATTTCTGATGAGTTGTTTACAGCAGTAAGTATTACGAAATTACCGGTCCTGTTTATTACTACTAAATATGTCGCAAATCTAGATTTTGACAATCTTTATATTGACGAGCACAAGGGTATAGAACTTGGTCTAA
>CAYZXD010000014.1:0-32326 GCA_964482325.1 uncultured Spirochaetaceae bacterium
GAGATCAGTTCAGGACTTAGTATTTGTTTGATTTTCATATTTGAGTGATACCACCATCAGCGCTTTCTTGCAAGACAGCAGATCAAAAGTGAAGCAGTTTTGTCTTGCGTGAGGTTAAGCTGATGGAGGTTCTTATGAAAACACAGGTTCTTTTCATTGCAGCACTGGTACTCACTGCAGTACTGGCACTCACCGGTTGTGAGGAACGTGCTTCAACCACGACCATGCAGCTGAGATTTATGACTGAAAGTAATAATACATCAGGCAACACACGGGATCCGGTCAGCCCATCAGGGCAAGGTTTGGCCATCACCGGCTATACCATTACCGGGGAAGGTCCAAATGACAATACCTTCAGCCTTGCCACCAGTAGCGCACAGGTGGAAATTAACGGACTGGTGATCGGGTCATGGACGATTCATGTCGAAGGACTCAATCAGCAGGGAACCAAGATCGCCGAAGGGTCAGTGACCCATCACCTGACAACTCAGGAAAATCGGGTAGATGTCTATCTTGATGATTTTGAGGGTTCAGGATCGGTACGCCTTGGATTTTTCTGGGGAGATTCTGAGTTCGATGAAATTGCTTTCGATTTAAAAATCAGGGAACAGGGAGCCCAAGCATTTGACACTGTTACTTCAGGAAAAACCGTTGATCTCGCTACAGCAAGTGCATCGTTTGAAGGCATGTTAAGTACCGGATCATACGAGCTTACCTACAACCTCAGTTCACGCGGGGTGAGTATCGGAGGGGGAATTGTCGCTATACGAATCCTCGATGGGATGCTCAGTGAACGTGATATCCCCATTGTTATCGACAAACCGACACCTGAGGCAACAGGCCTTTCTATTATTAGTGGCGTGGTTGAACCGGTAACCGGCATGATCACCTCAATCGGTTCTTCCATACTCCCCAATACACCGGTTACGGTTGCATTCGAACCCACCGGAGGAGGAGGCGGACACCCTCTCCAGATTGACTGGTATCTTGATGGACAATGGTTTGCACAGGGAGAAACTGCAGAATTCTCTACGTTCACGGGATCGCATCGTCTTGATGTGATTGCACAAACCGATGGAATCGGGAGTGTGGGGTCTGAAACGCACCCTTTTCAGGCATCGGTTGAGTCGTTGGGAGGTATCCCCGTTTCGGTGGATTCCATTACCGCCGGCGATACCGATAGCAATGATCAGCTCTACTGGGTACAAGGGGTAACCGATACTGCATTCATGCGGGATGGCCGACTGTTGATTGCCAGCACGCATGGACTGCAGCTGTGTGAAGTAGTGCAGGACAGACTCATCGTCATCGACAGCTTCAGCAGTAACGGACTTGCTCATAGCGACAACCCATTCCCAACTGAAGGAATTACCGATCTTGAAGTAGACACTTTCGATGATATCATCTGCACCACAGCGCGAGATTCGGGGTTAATTGTGTTTTATCAGTACGACAGCACAAGTGCCTCTCTGACAAAAATCACATCCTGCAAGAGCGATGGGGGTGATTATCCATGGGGAAATACCATCACCAACGCAGGATTGGACGTAGTCAACAACTATGTGTTCCTGATGGATGATACCACCAATCGGCTCTACTATGCCCCCTACAGTAGTCAGGATGTCACTCCTTTCCGGTATGCCTATGTCTATATTCCCGGGGGAAGTCTCGATGCACCGGAGTATTTGCGGGTAGCTGCACAAGGCTCCCGGTTTGTGATCTCCTGCCCCGATATCGGTGCCTTTTTCACCTTTACCACTGCTTTGAATCTCTCATCTGAAAACGCATTGTACATTGACTTTGCCAACTCCTACTTTGAAAGCGACCCTAATCTCGGCGGCCCGTATGATGCATGGTTTGTCGATAATAATGTCATGGGGGCCATGCAGGATGGATTGCATATGTACAACGGCGCAACACACCTGGCAAAAGTCTCCTCGCAAACCGATCAGGTAAAGACCTTTGTATCTGATGGCATTCCCGGAGAGGGTTGGGCGGTACATGCAGGAGAAGATCCTGCGGTGTATCACATGAGTTTCTCCGGGGGAGCTCCGATATACTCAACTGAAGGCATGTCTACCGGACAGTTCATTCCCGATACGATCACTCTTTCACCCGCGGGAAATCTCCTCAGCATTGCCGGCAGCAATACCGTGCAATTATTACGTGTTTCCGATCTCTGATTCCTGCCGGGCTAAATGGATAGTAACCACGGTCCCCGACTGCACATCACTGGTTATTGAAACTGAACCATTGTGTAGTCGGGCTATGCGCTCAACAATCGTAAGACCGAGCCCTGAGCCAAATGTTGAGCGGGCATACTCACCACGATACAACCGCTGGGTTAGTTTCGGTATCTCGGAAGCCGGTATCGGGTTCCCCTGATTATGTACCGCCACTTGCTGTGAAGAGACGGTGATGGTCACTGGGGTCCCCGTACTGCCATACCGGAGCGCATTGCTCATCAGGTTGCTCACCGCACGGCTCAGCAACTGTTCATCTGCGAATAGATAGTCCACCGTGCTGTGGGTAACCAAAGAGGTCTGCTGTTGGACCAGTTGCGCTTCAAATTGCTCAGAAAGCTCCTGAAGAAAAGTTTGCACGTCAATGCGCTCATAAGCAGCCTGGGAACCGGGGTCTTCAAGGCGAATCAAGGTCTCAAGATCCCGAATCAGCTGCTCCATCCGTTCAAGTTCATGTAACGTACGTTCAAATCGTGGTGTATCGGGGGGCAAAATCCCATCACGCATCCCTTCCAGCTGCGCTTTGACCGAGGCGACAGGCGTTCTGAGATCATGGGCGATATCCTGAGACCACTGAGCCCTGATAGTCTGTTCATGAAGCAGTTTATTCCGTAGCTGTTCAACCGATTCAGCGATGCGTACCAGTTCGTGGGAACCGGCAGCCGATACCGGTTGAGAGAGATCACCTCGGGTCATAGTCTCCAACTGCAGAGCAAGATAATCAGCAGGACGGCTGACCTTGCGGGAAAAATAGAGCGCTGCAGCAAGTGCAATGCCAAGGGAAAGTACCAAAGAAATCACCAAGGCGATAAGCATCGTACTCATTACAGTCTGATTTGCACTATCCGATGCAAATGAAATATCGCCGGTTGCGTAATAGCCGATGAGTTGATCGTTACGGTATATCGGCTGCATCTGAGCCATCATAGTGCGCCCCATGTTTCCATGCATTCCCATACCGCGGGAACTTTGCAGCAGCTGGCCATCAGGAGAGAATACGGCAAGCTGACCGGCATAGCCTCCCTCAATTTCATCTCCAAGCAGCAGAGCCTGAGCTGTATCATAGGCTTGATGTGCTCGTACCCGCTGCCACTGTGTTTCAGAACGATCAAGGCCGAAGCCTACCACGAGGGCAACTACAGAAATCTGGAAGATAAACGCGATGAGAAACAGAAGAAACGTTTTTTTCACTAACGTCATGACAGCCTCTTTCCTACAAACCGGTAACCGAAACCCCGTACTGTTTCAATCCACTGCTGCGAGTCGAGCTTGGCACGAATGTTCTTCATGTGGGTGTTCACAGCACGTTCTGAGCCCTCTGCAAGATAATCGAGACACACTCCGAGAATCTGCTCTCTGCTGATCACCGTCTGTTCCCGCTCTGCCAAAAATGCAAGGATCTTCCACTCGGTAGCAGTAAGTTTCACTTCCTGATCATCATGGATACAAAGATGCCGTTCGTTATCCAGGGTAAGTATATGTGCATCAAGTTCCCACTGAGATACCGCATGCTCAGGTGTTTCCTGTCTGCCGGTGGTACGGGCAAGCAGCGCTCTGATGCGCAGAACCAGCTCCCGCATGGAAAACGGTTTGGTGATATAATCATCCGCCCCGATTTCAAAACCGGTGATTCTATCCGACTCGGAGGTACGGGCAGTGAGAAACAGGATCGGGATATCCCGCTCATGCTTGATTTTTCGTGCAAGGTGAAATCCATCACCATCGGGAAGCATAACATCCAGGATTATGGCATCCGGTTGAGCCATTCGTGTAGCTTCAAAGACCCCGCTTATACGATCAAACGGGACCACTGTGTGACCTTCTACCTCCAGGTAGGAAACCACGGCATCCAGCAAGCCGCTATTATCTTCTACGACAAACAGTTTTGCCATCACATTGCCCCCTCTTTGAAATCATACAATGCATTTCTGATGATAGGGTAAAAAGCAGGTGAAGAACAGGTAAAGATCCTAGGATTTCACCTGATCAAGCCGTGGCAGTTTTACAAAAAGCGAAAGGATGAAAACCACGGCAGATACCACCAGAATTCCCATACCGAGACCCCAGAGACTACTGAAGAACCCGAGAAGAAGTGCAATAATAACTGCAGCAAGGGTCTCTGCCTGGGATTCCACCGAAAGAGCAGAGGCAAGAGAACCCTGATCCATCCGTTCTGTCACATAGGCAATACCCATGGGTTTACGCAGATTTTCAATCACGTAGATACCGACATAGAGCAGAATCGCAGCAAGGGGAACTCCCAGCCAGTACGCTATGCCGCTCAGGATCCCAAAGAAAATACCGAGATAGAGCATAGTGTTCAGCGGTACTGCTAAGGTGTGGAACCGTTCGGAAAACTTTCCTGAAGATTTTGATGCATATGCAGTGAGCAGATAGAGTAATGCGTAGACAAATCCGGTAATCAATGCAGTGCGCTGATCATCCTGAAGAGCAAGCAGTACAGGAATAGCCAGAGCAAAACTCTTTAAAATCGGCTGCAGATAATCCTTGAACGCTTTGTAGTATCCACTGTACAGCGACTGATTGGCAATTGCGCGTATCAGATCGGGATTACGGAGACTCTTCACAAGAGAACGAAATACCGATGCGAATTCAGAAGCTATCGTCTTGTCACTGGTATGGCGGGGACCATCCAGGTTTTTTGGATAACTGAGAATCAGCGCTAAATCAAACACATAGGGAATGATGGTGTAGAGGAAGATGGGAGCGTACGAACCTTGCCAGAATACGAGAAATGCAGCAATGAGCGCAGAGAGGGCAGCTCCTGCCTGACTCCATGCGCGGGTATGACCGTAGTAATGCGTCTTCAGATGTCCCCAATTGTGCATCCTCAGATAATCAAAAATCATCGCCTTGTGGGTGCCTGACCTAAAAGCCTCACCACCTGCATACACAATCATTGCTGCAAAAAGAACCCAGTATGACTGGGCAACAAAAAAGACGATAAATGAAAGTATGTATGAGATGAATGAAACTGCCATGGATTGTCGACGCCCAAGACTGTCCGCGACAACACCAGAAGGGATCTCTATGATATTCACGACGATCTCCCGGGCAGCATAGAGCGTCCCTATCTCAAGAAAACTTAACCCCTTCTCAAGAAAAAACAACATGAGAAATGGTTCGTAGAATCGAAGATTCTTGAGAAATCCATATGCACAAAATTTATAGAATTGTACATTCCGTTCAAAATCTCTGGGCAAATCAGGCTCGGTACTCATAAAGCCATTCTACTCAAATTGCGATTTGAACACAATAAGTTTCCATTTCCTGTTGACATGCAGGGGTAAGTTAGTGTATTAGTTAGGTAGTACACTAATACTGCAAGGAGTTGCTGAACTATGATACACATGCAACACGTACGGTTTCACTACGAAAAGAAACCGCTATTCACTCACCTCGACCTGGAGATTCCTTCGGGAACAATTTATGGCCTGCTCGGGGTGAATGGAGCGGGGAAAACCACCCTGCTTAAACTCATCTCAGGACAATTATTCCCACAAGACGGAACGATTTCTGTGCTGGGATGCACCCCGAAAGAACGCGATCCGAAGATGTTGCAGGATCTCTTCCATCTTCCTGAAGAGTTTTATCTCCCAAACATCACCGCACAACAGTATCTGAAAACGTATGCCCCCTTCTACCCAAAATTTGATGAATCGGCTTTTCTGGAATACTGTAGAGAATTTGAAGTGAGCCTGACTCAATCACTCCACACCCTCTCCTTCGGACAGAAGAAAAAGTTTCTTCTCTCCTTCGGACTCGCATCAAATACCGCACTCCTCATCCTTGATGAGCCCACCAATGGTCTGGATATCCCATCAAAAAGTCAGTTCCGTCGTACCGTTGCCTCGGCAATGACTGATGAGCGCACGTTCATCATCAGCACGCATCAGGTACGTGATATGGGAACGCTCATTGATCCGGTGATCATTATTGATGCAGGGGAAGTCGTATGCAATTCCACACTTGATGCTGTAGCACAGCAGTTCACCATGGTCCTGGAACGTACGGTCCCGAGTTCAGAAGATGTAGTATATTCCGAACAGGTCCCCGGGGGATACATGGCCATGTACCGTCGAAAAGAAACCGATGAGGAGACCTCCATTGATCTTGAAGTTCTCTTCAATGCCATCATCGCCCAGCCTGGTCTCCTGAAGAATAGATCAGAAAGTATCACAGGAGGTCTCGCATGATATTCCTGAACATTATAAAAAGAGAATTACTTGAGAAAAAGCGACTTTTACTCATCTATGCTACAGCGGTGACCCTGATACTGCTCATCCAGGAGTTGTTTGATGCTTTTATCGCATGGCAGACGCAGTTTATCCTCCCGGCAGCTGAAAACTACTCAGGAACCTTTTCCCTTTTTCTCTTCGTTGGAGGACTCATTCTGACCAGTACCATCTTTGCGCAGGATCTTTTCAATAAGAGTGCTCAACACAACTACCTGATGCTCCCCGCATCACAGTTGGAAAAATTCCTTGCAAAAGGACTTATCACTGCTGTGGGGTATCCGGTGGTTCTTGCCCTTCTGTTCGGCATCTCCTCGGTATGTATCGAACTGATCACACGGATGTTCTTTGGTAGCCCAATTATACTATTCAACCCCTTTTCTCTTGCTACACTGCAACAGATCGGCCATTATTTAGCAATTCAATCGGTATTCCTGCTTGGAGCCACCTACTTCAGAAAAGCACACTTTGTGAAAACAGTTCTTGCCATCGGCTTACTTGGTATCATCGTTGGACTGTACACTGCAGCCCTGAT
The DNA here is from genome assembly GCA_964482325.1 of uncultured Spirochaetaceae bacterium. Classification (GTDB taxonomy): domain Bacteria; phylum Spirochaetota; class Spirochaetia; order Sphaerochaetales; family Sphaerochaetaceae; genus CAYZJV01. The sequence continues at coordinate 7,035 of CAYZXD010000014.1, forward strand.
GCGCATCGCATTCGCCCCGTACATGGAGCAGTTACGATCAATGCAGATCATTGTGGATTCATCAGCGATACAGGATCATCAAACCCTATTCGGTGTACTTGAATGGGTAGGAAGTATTTTCTATTGGCTGATCATTCCGTTATTCTGCTGGTTTACTGCGTATCAGCGGGTAAAAGAGGTGGAGGCAACCGATGCAGTTTGACAACCGAAGCGCTATCTACCTGCAAATAGCAGATTATATGCACGACCAGATTCTGAATGGAACATGGCCCGATGGTTCACGTATCCCGTCAATTCGCGATATGGCAATTCAGCTCGAAGTAAACCCCAATACGGTTACCCGTACCTACACGTTGCTCCAGGAGTCGGGAACGCTGGAAAACCAACGGGGTATTGGATACTTCACGGCTTCTGATGCACGCAATCGGGTGCTTGAACAGAAACGGCAGGAATTTCTCTCACGAGAACTTCCCGCACTGTTCTCGACTATGGAAAAACTCGGCTTGAGCGAACAAGATATCCTGCAGCACCTACGAACCTGCAGAAAGGAACAGGACAACAATGAAACGAAGCAATAAACTTCTGCTCAGTGCAGCAATCACCCTAGCCATCCTGATTTTGGCAGCGACAGTTACTGCGCGGATTATATTTGATCGCTCAATAACTGTCCGATCACCTGAAAGCGGTACTATTACGGTACGACCGGTCTTTTAGATTCCGTGATCAGCAAACACCTGCTCGGGAGGGAGTTCAAGCAGCTCAGGATGCTTGATGTACCGCATGAGCTCCTTCCATGCAGCAGCCATTCCAAACCCATCACAGATTCGTTCGTCTCCCACAAGCTTGAAGTCGATGAATTTCCGTTCAACCACCGAACCATCAGAGGCGATCATCCGCTGAGTATATTTCGGACCATAAGCAATAAAAGCACTGCACGTGCCAAAATTATAGATGTGGTGGTAGATGGGAGCGAAGTTAATCGAACCCATGGCAGTGACAAACACACTGCAGTGAAACGGACTTAACCGCCGGATAGCCTGAGGCATCCAGCCATGGAAATCGAGCCATTTAATGGTACCCACGACTGCCCGAATGAGAAATGAAGGCAGATGATTGACAAATTTCGCAAAGGAATCGGTGGAATTATTGGTCATGGCATCCTTGTTCCTTTCAATCTCCTGCTGGAGACGTACTGCCACATCAAAGATCGTATCCCGCGGATCATAAACCATTTTCACTATCGTCTGTGTACCCGCAACAGTCAGATCCTTCTTAATGGCTAATGAGATGCTCATCTCATCCCGACTATAGGCTTTCCGCCCGGCAATGAACCGATTGATATACGGTTTTTGGCTCATAGTCCGTACAATAGCCGCCATCACCACATCGATGAAGGTGATCTCCTGTCCGATGGGACTGTCCTCAGCTCGACGCTTACGAAGATATCGCTGCACTGAGGTGATGTCGATACTGAATGAAGCTCCCACCTCGGCATCATTTCTGGTAGTCATGATATGAGGAATGATGGTGAAAAACGTATCGGTGTGCATCAGACGCCGCCCGTCATTTCGGTCTCGAGGCCATCGTTTCCTGATCTTTGGTCTTACAACCGGATTTCCGTATTGATGTGTTTTTTCCATAGACTTTCCTATTCCCACTCGATGGTCCCTGGCGGTTTACTGGTGATATCATAGAGCACTCGGTTCACTTTGGATACTTCATTGCAAATCCGGGATGATGCTCTCTGCAGGACCTCAGGAGGGAAGCGATACCAATCAGCAGTCATCGCATCTTCACTGGTCACTGCCCGCAGTGAGCACACTTCCTCATAGGTCCGCTCGTCACCCTGCACACCGACACTGCGGACCGGCAACAGACAGGCAAGAGCCTGCCAAATCTCATCATAGAGCCCGGCTTTACGGATCTCTTCGATGAAAATTGCATCAACTTCCCGCAGAGTATCCAGCCGCTCACGGGTAACCGCACCCACACAACGAACGCCCAATCCAGGTCCGGGGAACGGATGGCGGAATACAATCTCATCAGGAAGTCCAAGTTCTTTACCCAGCAACCGCACCTCATCCTTGAATAATTCCCGAAGCGGCTCAAGCAAGCTGAAACGGAGATCTTCAGGAAGACCACCCACATTGTGATGACTTTTTATCGTGACCGATGGTCCCCCTGAAGGACTGATACTCTCAATGACATCCGGATATAATGTCCCCTGGGCAAGAAAATCAATCTCTCCAGCAGCTCGAGCCTCTTTTTCAAATACATCAATAAATACTTTACCGATAATTTTTCTCTTCGTTTCCGGATCACTTACCCCTTCAAGCGCATCAAGGAACTGCTGCTCGGCATCCGCATACATGAGGCGAATATTGAAATGGTCACGGAATACGGTGAGAACCAGATCCGCTTCACCTTTTCTCAACAATCCGTTATTTACAAATACACAAATCAGCTGATCGCCGATTGCCCGATGAATGAGTGCTGCAGCCACCGAAGAATCCACACCGCCGGAAAGTCCGCACAGGACTTGTTTCTTCCCAACCAGACGCCGTATTTCAGCAATCTGCGTTTCAATGAAAGCTTCCATACTCCAATCTGCAGTTGCTTTGCAGATATCGAGAGCAAAGTTGGCAAGGAGTTGCGTCCCTTGTTCCGAATGCACGACCTCAGGGTGGAACTGTACCCCATACCACTGTTTCTCAGGATACTCAACTACCGCATAGGCACACGTTTCTGTCGATGCAGCACAGACGAAATGATCAGGAAGGTCAGCAACTGCATCTCCATGACTCATCCATACCTGACTATCATCCTGGATATCGGTGAGCAAAGGAGAATCATGATGATTGATATGCAGATGGGCAAACCCATACTCCCGTCGATGCGGACGCTCCACAGTCCCTCCCTGCATGACCGACAACACCTGCAGGCCATAACAGATGCCGAGAATAGGAATACCTAAATCAAATAAAGCCGGATCAGGTCGTGGAGAATCAGCAGTACGGACACTTGCAGGTCCTCCGGAGAACACCAGTCCTTTCGGGTGCATCTTTCGCACCTCGTCGGCAGTGATGGTATAGGGAACGATCTGACTGTACACATGCTGCTCTCTGATTCTCCGTGCAATCAGCTGACTGTACTGGGCACCAAAATCGAGAACTAAAATGGTATCATGTGCGGTGGTATCCATAAAACCTCCTGAAATGATTATTGCGCGAGAGCCCGTACCGGCGGATAGGCTTTCAGTACTGCTTTAGAAACGGCGATGCCGAGAATCACTCCAACACCACTTTGCATCAGGTTTAAAGGAATCTCAACCAGAGCAGCTTCAAATCCATACAGGAATCCCCCTGCAAGATAGTACCCCCCTGTCATCACCAGCATACCGATTACCCCTGCGAGTATCATCAGGAGCAGTTTTGCATCTTTTCCTGCTTTTGAACGGGCAATTAGGGCGATGAGTAAACCCTGCAACCCATGAATGATAAAGGAAAGCGGTGCCCACTGGGCGTAACCACCGATCAAATCGGCAATACCGGTCCCCACGCCCCCGGCAATTGCCGCAACCCACGGTCCAAACAGGAATGCGGAAAAGGTAATCACGACATCACAGAGACTGATGTATCCCTTAATAGGGGTAGGGACACGAACGATCAGGGTGAAAACTACGACCACTGCGGTAAGCACTGCAGTGAGCGCGATACGAATCGCTGTTAGACGGCTCTCTAATGGTTGCTGCATGGTTCTCCTCCTATGCTACTAAGTGAACAAAACCCATAAAACTGTCGGAATCATAACGGAAACCACCATTTGGGTAAAGAGAAAACCCCCGCGTGCGGGCAAATGGCGGAAACTAGTCCGCTTCTGTAGCCTCCCCAATCCTCGGTGCTCAAGGCTCATAGCTAAGTATGGAATCGATTTTAAAGCAAAGACAAGTGCTGCGGTGACCGTTGGTACCACATCGGCAATCTTCCGCTTCCACGTTTTTTTCCCCGCATGGATCGCACTGGTACGCAAGGCGTGCGAATCCTGTATCATGGCAAAAGAATCTGCAATAAACGGGATAAAACGGAATGCCAAAGTGAGCACAAGTGCAGCCCGATACGAAAGCCCATACCAGCGCAGTGCCAGGTTGATATCAGCCATAGGGGTGGTCCACACATACAGTGTACACAGATATGTGATGCTCAGAAAACGTGCCATAAGGATGCTCAGATTCTCAAGTGCTTCACGGGTAAGCATAAGATGTGAACCAAGCTGCAGGACAACTGTCCCCTCACGATAGGTAAATGGGGTAAACAACGTCATAATAATCAGCATGAAAAGGATGGACTTCACCGGCTGCATCGCCTGGCGAAAGCCGGTTGCATGATATGCCAGGACCCAGGCCATACCGAAGAGTATCCATATGCCACCGGTGGAAACTGGCAGGAATACGAGGACACAGAGCAGGATAAGTGCAAGCAATTTTGCCCGTGCATCTGTGCGGTAGAGCACGCCTTTTCCCGCAATGAAGGTACTGGTGGTCATAATCCCACCTCTTGCTCATAGAGTTTCCCCTCGTCTATGGTATACTGCCGTTGAGCAATGTTTTTCGCAAATGTATGATCATGTGTGATGAGCACTACTGCTGCACCGCGCTGTCTGAGTAATGAGACAATCTCAAATGCCGCAGCATAGGTGACACCACTATCGAGCTCATCGATGATATAAAAGGGGCGATCAAGAATATAATAGACGGCAGCCTGAAGATATTTTCGGGCGCCATAGCTCATTGTTGCCGGGTTATCTTCAAGACGAAGTCTGAACAACCGGGCCGTCTCCTCAATGATCGCCCGATGCTGGTGAACCGGAACCGCCGGATTGTGCTGCAGTGACCAGATCAGTTCCTCTGCTATGGTAGGAAGGAATATGCCGAAATCGGGATTTTGAAAGAGATACCCCACACTTGTCCGTAACTGTTCCCGACTCCCATGGTTCCCATCAATCCCGATACTCCCTGATACGTATGGATCAAGGCCGCAGAGCACACGACTGAAGGTGCTCTTTCCCGACCCGTTGGGACCGACAAGGGCGACCACCTCTCCTGTGGTGAGAGAAAACCGGGGCACTGAAAGGGAAAAGGGTACGGCGGAAGAAACCGATCGCCTGGGATGAACAATAACCAGATCCTCTGCCGAAAGCTTTGAAGATTGATCGCTTTCCTGGGTGGATTCCACGACCGGCACATGAGCCTGTGCAGCCTGATCAAAGGCAAGAACAATCTCCTCCTCACTGCCGTGATGGAGGATCCCATCATGCAGGAAGTAACAGGAGTCAAAGACCCCCCGAAATTCATCCATATAGCGGGAAGCACACACAACAACCGTTCGATCGCCTGAGAAAATGCGATGCAGAAGTACTGATCGCCACGCAGGATCAAGATCATCAAACGGTTCATCCATGACCCACAGCGGTGCGTCAACAGCATCTGCAGTGGCAAGGAGCAAACGCTTACGTTCACCTCCGCTTAACTCCTGGGGATTCACATCCATCATATCCGTAAGCTTCCAGCGGGCTAAGGTCTGCTGTATCCGTTTAACCATCACCTCTCGGGGAATACCAAGCGATTCCAGCGGAAAGGCCACCTCATCACCACAGGTGGTCATCAGCAGCTGCTCCTGAGGATTTTGCGCTACTAAGGTACACGTATCGGTGAGATCCCACGGTTTGCCCGCATGCAGGGGAACGCCATCAATCGTAATACTCCCGGAAAGCTCTCCCTCCACAAATCGCGGAATGAGGTTACCGATGATTCTGGTGAGTGTCGATTTGCCGCTATCGGGAAGTCCGAGGATCAGCACGCGCTTCCCCCGGGGAACTACGCATGAGATTTCACGGAGAACCGGTTCATGCGGCTGTGTATCACCGTATGAACGATAGGTAAATCCAACATGATGCAGCTCTAGCATGGCTCTCATACCGTCTGATCACTGAGAGATCTGAACTGCTGTTCGATGGTCCGATATACGTGATCGGGAAGTTCCTTCAATCCCTCTTCATCAAGCTCAGCAGTGATCACAGGTGAAGCTACTGACACATACACCGTTACCCGCCGAATCCCCTTTTTTGCCTCAAGGGCTTTTCTCGTTCCATCAATCGTGATGGGTACGATGGCAGCCTTGGCCCGCGTAGCGAGTTTCAATGCTCCACTTTTAAATTCTCCCAAAGCTCCGGTTCTGCTCCGGGTCCCCTCGGGAAAGATAAACATCGGTATTCCCCGTCTGATATGTTCCACTCCAGTAAGGATGGCTCCGATGGAGGAACGAGGACTGTTCCGGTCGATGTAGACACAGTTCATGGCGCGGATCCATGCATTGAGTATCGGGACTTTTTTCAGCTCTGCCTTGGTGATGAACCCGGGCCAGATTGCTAAGGAAGCAAGCACTGCAGGGATATCGAGGGCACTTTGGTGGTTTGACACAAAACACACCGACGATCCTTCTGCAGGAATATATTGGACCCCTGAAACTTTGACGCGTACCCCTAAAGACCACAGAACTGTCCGCGCTATGTTTGTTCCGTTAAAACGCATCCATCGCTGGGCAGCAGCCTCTTTTTTCAGTAACCGCATGATAGCAGCCGGGATCATCGCAATAAAGATGGAGAGGATAAAAGTAACGGCAACAATCAGTACGGCTAATGCCAAATGAATATATTTCACGGTCCACTCCTCCCATTATCGCAGCTTCTGATTCCGATACAGCCGTGCATAGACACCGTTTTGTGCAAGCAGTGTCTCATGGGTACCCGACTCTTCTATCATACCGTTGCTGAGTACACAGATGATGTCTGCATTCCGCACTGTCGTCAAGCGGTGCGCGATGACTACTGCGGTTCTATCTTGAGCTAATCGTGCAAAGGCTTCCTGAATCTGAACCTCTGATTCGCTATCGAGTGAAGAGGTGGCTTCATCGAAAATGAGAATCGGAGGATTCTTCAGAAATACGCGGGCTATGGAGAGTCGCTGCTTCTGCCCCCCCGAAAGCCGCGTTCCCCGCTCACCCACTTCAGTATCCAACCCGTCGGGAAGAGAGCGGATGAAATCACCCAGATTAGCCTGTTCAAGAGCTTCCCACATCTGCTTGTCATCAGCATCACTTTTTCCATATCGCAGATTTTCCCGTATGGTTCCATCAAAGAGAAATACGTTCTGCTGGACAAAGCCGATCTGCTTTCTCAGTGAATGTTTTTTCACATGAGCCACATCCTGTCCATCAATGAGAATCCGACCTGACTGCGGCTCATAGAATCGGGGAATCAGGGATACAAGCGTACTTTTTCCTACCCCCGACTCACCCACGATGGCGACGGTATTTCCTCCGGGGATGGTTACATCCACCCCGTTCAGGACCGGATGCTGTTGCCCTTCATAGTGAAAACACACTTGTTCAAATACAATCTGTTTATCGGTTACCACAAGGGGATGAGCATCGGGAAGGTCTTCGATATCACTCTGGATATCCATAACCTCGATAAATCGTTCGAAAGCCGCCATACCCTGCTGGAGCTGTTCGGTGAAATGGATCAATCGATCAATAGGAGGAAGCACAATCCCCACATAGAGGATAAACACCACCAGATCATACACCGGCACCTTGCCCATGTAGATCAACACTGCCCCGCCGGCAACCGTAGTAAAGTAGTAGAGTTCCCGAAAGAACATCATTACCGATTCATAGCGGGCCATGATTCGATACTGATTACTCCGTGCCGTCTGAAATACGGTATTCACCTCTTTAAACTTCTGTCTTTCATAACTCTCACTGGTAAACGACTGAACTTCACGTACGCCCTGAATAGAATTTTCCACTACAGAATTCACATCTGCCACGGTTGAACGGACTGCCCGAAATCCTGATTTCAGGCGATGTCCGTAATAGATACCGAAGAACAGCATAAACGGAAGCGGAATAAGCGAGATAAGAGCGAGGGGAACACTATTGAAGAACATCACGGCATAAGCCCCGATAATAACTACCACAGATATCAGCAGATCCTCAGGTCCATGGTGAGCAGTTTCGGTGATCATAAAGAGGTCGTTGGTGATACGGGACATGAGATGCCCGGTCTTTGTCCTATCGAAATACCCGAAAGAGAGTCGCTGCAGGTGGCTGAATATATCCTGACGCATGTCGCTTTCCATGAAAACACCGAGCTGATGCCCCCATCGCACCCGGATATAGGTACAAAGCGTTTGAATTACATAAATACTGAACATAGCAGCAAATATGGTAATCATCATGCTCCAATTCTGATCAGGGATGTAGGTACGGAGCAACTCTCGTGTGAGTTGAGGGAATACAATGGAAAGCAGCGAACCAAGAGTCGCTGCCCCCATATCGAGAAAAAAGAGTGAGCCATACGGCTTGTAATAACTGATGAATCGGTTAAGCATCTCCCTTCACCCTCTTCAGCAACCGAGCAAGCAGGCCCCGTTTCTTCTGAGGTTTCTGAGCTGCGGGAACTGAAGTTTCCGTGTGTTTCTGCTCGTCAGTCTTTGGGACCTTTTTTACCGCATCCTGACGCTTCTGAGGCGTAGTTCCTGTGGAGGGGGTGCGCGTGTTGGTCTTGCTTCGCGGTTTATTGTTATTTGGTTTATTCTCTGAATTCCCCTCAGCAGCATACGATTCTTTGTAATAGGCAATGCGCTCTTCAAAATCCATCTTCTGGATTTCCTGATAACTCTTGGTCTTTCGCTGACTCCGTTTTCCTGCCGGTGGTGATGATCGTTTTGCTGCTAATTGGGCCGGCCGCTTTCGTGGCGGTTCTCCACTCCGTTTCGGTTGTTCTTTTCCTTCGTTCTGCTGCTTTGGCTGTTTCTTCGCTGGACGTTTGGCTCCTCGCCCGGGAGTCGTGCCCAGCTTTGCCCGCCCTTTACCCTTCGGACCACGAGTAGCATTCCGGCGTGAGGCAAATTCCTGTTCACTGACAAGATCTCTAAAACGCATCTTCGCGCTCTTGTCTTCAACACGGGGAAGGGTCGCTTCATCAGGCCAGATCACGGGAATCTTCATCTGAATATAATCTTCGATAGCTTCCAGACCATAGACATACTGTTCACAGGCTAAGGTAACCGCTTTTCCCGATTTCCCGGCTCGTGCAGTACGCCCGATCCGGTGTACATAGCTCTCATAATCTTCCGGGATATCATAGTTGACCACCAGCTGCAAATCATCAATCTGGAGTCCTCGGGCAGCAACATCAGTGGCAACCAGGAATCTGAGCTCTCCCGATTTCATCCGATTGATAACCTGCAACCGCTTACTCTGGGGAAGATCTCCCATGAGATACTGTGTGGTGTACCCATTAACATTCAACCGCTTACTGATTTCCACCGCTTTAGCCTTCGTATTGGTGAAGATAAGGGCGTTTTGCGGATCCTCTTTGGTCATCAGGCGAAGGAAAAGATCAAACTTCTCCTCCTTGCTCACGTGAAATAATTCCTGCGTGATCAGTTTCACCGTTATTTCTTCGGGCTGCACTTCGATTTCTATCGGTTCATTCATGTAATCCCACGCAAGATTCCGTACCCGGGTCCCTAACGTAGCACTGAACAGCATAGTCTGCCGGTTTTCCCGTTTCACCATCAGGCGGAACATCTTCTGAATATCGGGATAGAATCCCATATCAAACAGACGGTCAGCCTCATCAATGACAAAGGTGTTGATCGATTTGAAGTTGAGTTTCCCCATCTTCTGATAATCGAGCATACGGCCCGGGGTTCCAATGATCAGATCAACCCCTTCAGTGAGCTGTCGATCCTGCTTTGCATACCCGACTCCCCCGTAAAAGCACCCGATACGAAAATTCGGAATACCGCTCGCTAGCAGGCGGGCATCTTCCTCAATCTGTACGGCGAGTTCCCGCGTCGGAGCGACAATCAAGGCGACTGGCAAATCAGTAGTATCAGGATGCTGTTGCGCTGCTTCCCGCGCAACTACGTATTTCTGGAGTAATGTGATGAGGAAGACTGCAGTTTTTCCCGAACCGGTTTTCGACTGCGCCATGACATCCTTGCCTGCGAGGGCACCGGGAAGCACTTTTTCCTGAACCGGCATACAATCTGTAAATCCGGCAGCAGTTATCCCCTTCATCACTTCTGGGTGTAGTGGTAATTCTTTGAACTTCATGCTCCAACTATACTGTGTTTCACAATATTAGTGTAGAGCATCACGTTCCCATTGACGGATGAGTGCATGTATCGGATGAGCAATCGTTCCTATTCGAGCAAGTGGTATTCCGTCAAACGAGGCTACCGGTAATGCTCCCATACTGGTAGAGGAGATAAAAAGCTCATCATACCGGCTTTCAGCCAGACCGGAAAGTGTCGGTGCTTCATACACGATCGGGTATCCGAGCTGCTCAGCCGCTTTCAGAATGCGATCACGGGTAACTCCCTCAAGCACTTCATGCGAAGGGGCTGTGTATAATGTATTTCCCGCACAGGCAAACACATTACTCCGGGTTCCTTCAAGTACCCGATCGTTACGGTCTACCAGCAGCGCTTCGAAAGCACCTGCTGCACTTGCATGACGCAAGGCAACATAATTCATTAAAAGTGAACAGGTCTTGTACTGGGGGAATAATCGTTCACCTCGGTAGCTGACACAGGTGATACCCTCTAAATAGAAGGTCTCAGGATAGGTGAGAAGCACCCCCGCAGTAATAAACAGTCTGGCATCCATTCCCCCCATCAGGAGAATCCGAATGGTAGCCTCTTCAAGATTATCAGAAGCAATCAGCATCTTCAGCCAGTCTGATACCTGATCAGCGCTGAACTGGTGCCGTAATTCGATACCGGAAGCCGAATGAAAAAGCCGTTCGATATGATCTTCGGGATACACAGCCTTCCCTTCAATGACCCGCAGTGATTCATACACACCGAAACCGTACTGTAATTCTCGGTCCTGCACCGACAAAGTTGCCTCATCTGCTTTGATTAACGTTCCATTGAGTACTGCATGCCTTCCCATCACAAACTCCTTCATTCAGGATATCTGAGGAGTTCACGCGGTTTGCTCCCCCGTGCCGGCCCCACATATCCATCATCTTCCATCTGTTCCACCAGACGAGCTGCCCGATTGTAACCGATCTTCAACCTCCGCTGAAGATATGATGCAGAGGCACTTTGTCGTTCCACCACAATTCTCAAGGCTTTCTCCATCAGAGCATCATCACTTGAATCATCACTCTCATCATCGTCACCTTGAGAAGAGCTGGTATCATCTTCGAAGAATGCTTCATCAAGATAATCCGGTTCTCCCTGAGTTTTTGCGAAAGCAACGATCCGTTCCACCTCTTCATCACTGAGAAATGCTCCCTGGATACGAACTGAATGAGGGTCCCATCCGGGTGCAAACAGCATATCACCACGTCCGAGCAGCTTCTCTGCACCGGTTTCATCGATGATGATCCGGCTGTCAATCTGGCTTGCCACCATAAACGCAATACGGGTGGGGATATTTGATTTGATAATACCGGTAATCACATTCGCTGATGGCCGCTGGGTAGCGAGGACAAGATGGATCCCTACCGCACGGGCCATTGCAGCAAGCCGCGCCAGAAGGGTCTCCAGCTCTTTCCCTACGGTAGTCATAAGATCGGCAAATTCATCAATCACGACCACAATAAAGGGAAGTCGCTCTCGAGCGAGATGCATTTCCTGAATTTTCCGATTGTAAGCAGCAATATTCCGTACCGCAAGTGCATTCAACAGCTTATACCGGCGATCCATCTCATACAGACAGAACTCGAGAGCTTTGATGGTTTTTTTCGGTTCGGTAATCACCGGAGTAAGCAGATGAGGGATCCCATTATAGACACGCAACTCAACAATCTTCGGATCGACTAAGATCAGGCGGACATCCTTGGGAGAACGGCGATATAGCAGAGAACTGATAAGTGAATTCACGCAGACCGATTTACCGGAACCGGTAGCACCTGCAATAAGTAGATGCGGTGTTTGGGTCAATTCAATAACCACCGGCTCACCGGTGATCTTTCGACCGAGTATCATAGGTACCTGATATGTCTTAGCGTCGATAGTCGGCAGCAGATCTTTGAATCCAATGATACTCCGATCATGATTCGGCACTTCAATACCTACTGCCTGCTTGCCGGGTATCGGGGCGACAATTCTGACCTGACGTGCCGCAAGCTGCAGGGCAATATTATCTGACAGACTGATTATTGAGCTTACTCTGACTCCGGGGGCCGGTGAGACCTCAAACATGGTCACGGTCGGACCCTTTACAATATTCATCAGTTCGGCTTCTATTTTGAACTGCTTCAACGTGTTGATCAGATTTTCTCCGGCAAGTCGAGTCACTTCATCAATTTCGGTTGCATGATCGGGATATGTATCCAGCAGATCTTCAGGCGGCCAGTTATAACGGGTTTTATTGCGCGTGAGTAATGCAGATGATCCTGCATTGGACGAAACCAGACCTCCTACCCCGCTGACAGTATCCATGTCATCGGTATCTTCTTCCTCAGGAATATCCTCTTCGACAGGAGCAGTAGATTCGGTGACCTTCGGCTCTTCTTTCACGATGGGAACAGCCTGAACCGGCGTCACTTCAGCTGGTGCCGGTTCTTCAATTTTCACTTTCCGGGGTCGGACAGGAGCCTGCTCAATTTCGAATTCAGGAACAAGCGCATCCTGCTCAAACTGTTTGCGAAGCGAAGGGATTGGATCATAGGTCCTTTCAACGGGAACTTCTTCAGCCTCATCTGCGTCATCTATGGGAGTATCAGAGACAAGGAGCGATTCATCATCTCGCATTTTCACCGAGCCGACATAGAGCTTCTGATCATCCAGAGTTTCTGTATTGATGGTACGAAGTTGGGGCATCTCACGAATTGCGGGGAATGCTAACGGAGTATCTTTTTCGTCCACTGATTCAATCTCTGTCTCCGGCTCTGGGGTATCGGTGAAGACCGGCTCTGGCGGAGTATCCTGTTTTCGTTCTTTTCGCGGTTTTCGTTTCTGCTGTTTTAACGCAGCTCGCTTTTGGCGATACGCTTCCCGCTTAGCTTTTGCAGCATCTTTACGTGCCACTTTTTTTTGTCGGACATCAGAAACTTTTGTATTCTGAACCTTCCGGTTCTGCAGGTACCTTCGACGCAACCGCACCGAAAGGATCAGCAGAAGAAGTGCAATGGTAATTTCAAGAAGCAATGACAGAATAATAAGGATTGCTCCCATCGTAGGTGCCTGCGAAAGCCGGGAGAGTAAAAAAGCCGGTTCATCCTTACCGGCAAGAACCTGCATGAGTAGATACACGGTGTAGATGATGAGGGCACTGTAGGGAGCCATCCACCAGAAGGCTGCCGCTCGGCGGGTCAGGAAAAAAAAGAGCGCATAACTGCCGAACAGAACAGCTACAGTATAGTCACCCAATACACCACCGAAAATTACGGGAATTCTCTGTGCAATCTCTCCACGTACCAGCACCACCTGTTCAAAAAATGGGACATAAGAAGCCGCATCTGCAGGAAGCAGCGACAGAACACCGGCGAAAACACACACTAACGAGAAAAACAAAGAAATTTTTCGCACGAAAACTCCACCTCCTGCTTATCTGTATTATACGGTAAGGAAAAATCCAGACAACCCGACAATAACCAGATATATACTGAAATACCACAATTTGGCATTCCGAACCATCCAAAGCAACAGCTTAAGGGAGAGTAGACCGGTACCGAATGCCGCAAGAAAACCGGCTGTCGTGGGAATCACTCCGACCGAAACCTGAGTCGCTGTCGCCTCCGCCAGGGAGAGAACCAAAGCACCCAACACCGCAGGAATGGAGAGGATAAAGGCATACTCTCCCGATTGTTCCCGGTTCATACCACTGTACAAAGATGCGGTGATGGTGATACCGGATCGGGAGATACCGGCAAGTGTACCAAATCCTTGAGCAATGCCGGTAATCAGCGCCTGATGCATATAAAACCCTTCCCTCGGTTGTATATATCGATCGAGATACCGGGTTGAGGCAAGTAAAGCGGCAGTGACAAGAAACAGTACAGAGACCATGGTAGGATTATCACCGGCGAGCGGGGTTTTACGAAGGACCAACGCTATTGCGACCGTACAGATCGTTGCAACAATGATCACCGCAATAAACCGAAGTTGCGGTGTATCTTCAGGGCGCCTGCGCCGACGTATGTATCGGAACGTCACCTCAATGAGTTCCCATATCCTCACCCGGTAATGGAGCACAATGACTGCCAAAGTCGCCACATGTAACAGTACATCAAAGAGCAACGGAACTGAACCCATGGTAAACACTGTACGAGCAAGTACCAGATGGCCGGAACTCGATACCGGAAGAAATTCAGTTATTCCCTGCACTATTCCCAGCAGCAAACCTTCACCGACGGTCATAACATCACTCCAACTTTTTTTTCAGCACGAACAGATTTCTTGATGCATCCAGGTAGGGAACCGAGAGGGGGATGATACGGGTATCCCACCCGAAAGCACATCCTCCCTTTCCGGACTGCTCAAGCACTTCAAGGTCATCCAACTCCTGCCGAATGACTTCCTCTTTCCCTTTGTAGGCACAAATTGTTCCCTCGTCCGTAACAATAGTTGCGATCTCTTGAATCACATCCCGCAAGGGGTGAAATGCCCGGAATGTCACGATTTCAAACTGCTGAACGACCTCAGAGAGGTCTCTTTGGATAACAGTTACGCGATCGGAAAGGTTACATCGAGCAATGGCATTCTCCAGAAAACCGGCTCTTCGACCCATGCGTTCAATCAGGAAAACCGGAGTTGACTTCAACATGATCGCAAGAGGAATTCCCGGAAGCCCCGCTCCCGATCCGACATCACACAACCGGGTAGCGGCAGTTGTTATCGACCGAATATATGGTACTGCGGCCAGACTATCAAGAAGATGTCTGATCACAAACTCCCGACCGGTGGCATTTACCAGACGATAGGTGCGGTTAAATAGATTCACTTCACTGATATAGGTGGCAAACTGCTGTTCCTGTTCACCATCTAATGGTAAACCGAGTTGCTGCAGACCTTCACGCAATAAAGCGATGTCATTCATCAATTTTCGTCCTCCCGCGTGAAAGTACCACCATAAGAATAGCAAGATCACTCGTTCGGACACCGGAAATCCTTCCGGCCTGCCCAACCGATACAGGGCGGATACTCTTCAGTTTCTCCCGGGATTCAGCAGATATGCCGCTGATAGCATCATAGTCAAAGTCTTCCGGTATCGCGATTCGCTCCATCCGGGCATATCGATCCACCTGCCGCTGTTGCCGACTGATATACCCCTCATATTTGATATCGAGTTCAACCTGGTACCGAACCGTGGCATCAAAGGTCTGCAAAGCAGGAATCTCTACTACCAGATCCTCCAATGAAATTTCAGGTTTTTTCAGGAGATCAACAGCACGTTTCCCTCCGATTTTTTCCTGTGCCAGTAAATCCTTTACGGAATCAATCTGTTCGATCTTGCGCTGCAACCGTTCCATCGCCTCATCCGACTGAAGTCCCACCGCATACCCTTTCGGCGTGAGCCGTTGATCTGCACTGTCATGCCGTAGATTCAGACGATACTCAGCTCTGCTGGTGAACATTCGGTATGGTTCCTGCGTTCCTTTGGTAACCAGATCATCAATGAGAACACCGGTATAGGCTTCGGTCCGATCAAGAATCAACGGAGGATTGCCCGCAAGTTTCTGTGCTGCGTTGATACCTGCCATCAACCCCTGACAGGCGGCCTCTTCATATCCACTGGTCCCGTTGGTCTGTCCGGCAATAAACAGGTTCTGCAGCCGTTTGGTCTCCAATGACGGATACAGTTGAAGCGGATCGAGAAAATCATACTCCACTGCATATGCCGGTCTCATGATCTGAGCATGTTCAAGGCCGTGAATGGAATGGACGAAGGCTTCCTGAACATCTTCCGGCAATGAGGAGCTGATACCGTTAAGATACATCTCTTCGGTTCCCACGCCCTCTGGTTCTACGAATATCTGGTGCCGCTCGCGATCCGGGAAACGGACTACTTTATCCTCGATGGATGGACAGTATCGTGGGCCTTTCCCCGTTATTTTGCCGCCGAACAGGGGAGATCTGCCGATATTTTCCTGAATGATTCGATGGGTTTCATCATTGGTATAAGCCACATGACACGGAAGTGAAGGACGATCAACCGAAGGATAGTCGAAGGAAAACGGCATCATAAGCTCATCCCCCTCCTGAAGGTCCAGCACCGAAAAGTCGATTGTCGACTTACGTACCCGTGCCGGTGTCCCGGTTTTCAGCCGTGCTACCGAAAACCCTTTTTGCCGGAGATTCTTACCCAGACCGATTGCCGCCGGTTCTCCGAGGCGTCCATGAGGAGCCTCATATTCACCGATGAAAATCTTCGCCTCCATGAATGTTCCGGTAGTGAGCACGACTACCCGGGACGTAATATGATGGCCCCGTTCAGTAATTACTCCGATACAACGGTCACTCTTTCGGTCTATAAGGAGGTCAACCACCGTATCCTGGTAGAGAGACAGCTGTTTCTGAGCTTCAAGTGTCTCCTTAGCCAGCCGGTGGTAGGTAAATTTATCGGCCTGAGCCCGTGGAGCCTGTACTGCAGGCCCCCTCCTTCTATTAAGAATACGAAACTGTATCATTGACCGATCAATCAGATGAGCCATCTCGCCCCCGAGGGCATCGACTTCACGCACCAGGTTCCCTTTTGCCAACCCCCCTATCGCCGGATTGCAGGAGAGCCGGCCGATGGCATCAAGACTCTGTGTAATCAACACGGTCCGATAGGATAACCGTGACAGTGCGAGCGCTGCTTCTATGCCGGCATGACCGGCCCCGATAACTATTGCATCATAATCCATATTATTTTCCTACACAGAATCCACTGAATATCTGTTCTAGCACATCTGAAGAGGTGACCTCACCGGTAAGTGCCCCGAGAGCATCCAGTGCTTCCCCCATTTCCACAGCTACAATGTCGAGCGGTACTTCCTGGCGGGCAAGGGTCATAGCCTGGCTGAGCGCATCATAGGCACGTTGCAGCTCATCATGTTGTCTTTTTGATTCTATCACCACGTCTTCACCACCGGGACGGAGCGCTCCTTTGCGCAGCCTCCTGATCATTTCATCGCGAAGCTGTGCAAACCCTTCCCCCTGTTTGGCACTGAGGGGGAAACTCCCCTGAGGGGGACGTCGCGTGGTAAGGTCGGTCTTATTCCACACGATGATACATCGCCTGTCATGATAAAGATCATGATACGGTTGCACCGTCTGATCATCGTGCTCGGTACCGTCAAGCATCAACAGGATAAGATCGGCCTGAGCAAGTAAATTCCGCGTCCTCCGGATACCTTCCTTTTCGATGTGGTCATCAGATTCACGCAGTCCTGCAGTATCATACAGGCGCAGAGGAATGCCATCAAGCACAGTCTGTGATTCAATGAAGTCACGGGTAGTTCCATGGATATCACTGACGATGGAACGTTCTTCACGTAAAAGCAGATTAAACAAGGTTGACTTGCCGGCATTTGTTGCACCAGCAAGGACAACCCGAGCTCCCTGTCCATACAGTTTTCCTGTGGTGTACGTTTCAAGTAAGGTTTGTATGGCACTTCTTGCTCCGGTTACTGCAGTATAGGGAAATTGCACATCCCCCGATATTTCATCCTCAGCATAGTCCAGCTGCACCTCAACCACACTGAGAGCTTCAAGAACCTTTGTTTTGATCTCTTCGATTCTGGAAAACAGGTTGCCTTCCAGGCGCCCGAGGGCTAGCGCATGGGCGAGAGCTGATTCAGAAGAAACGATCTCCATGACAGCTTCTGCCTGTGTGAGGTCCATCTTACCGTGCATAAACGCCCGAAAAGTAAATTCTCCCGGTCCGGCTGGCCGCATTCCGTTATCACGCAGCAGTGTAAAGAGTGTTTCAATACCGGCGAGACTTCCATGGCAGGAAATTTCCACACTCTCTTCACCGGTGAAACCCCGTCCATCCCGAAACACTGAAATGAGTACATCATCAATCGGTTCTTTGCTCTTCGGGTCAATAATTTTTCCATGTACGAGGGTATGTGAAGGGGCGGAAAGCAGTGCTTTCGGTCGACTGAAGAGTCTGGAGAGAGTCGTAATGCACCCATTCCCAGATACCCGTATGACTGCAATGGCACTTGTTCCCCAGGCGGTAGCTAATGCATATATGATATCATGTGTATCGTATTCGTGTGTCTTCATCCGCTCAAGTATACGGAAGGTCTGTATTTGTGTCCATATCCTGTTCCTTTACAAAGGTTAGCTGTACAGGATATAGTCGGCGCATGAACATTACCGCCATTGAACAACGAAGTACTCTGATGCGCAATATGCGCCATTGGTTCAGCGAGTCAGATTATCTGGAAGTCGATACTCCATTGCTCTCTACCCACCTGATTCCCGAACCCACGATCGCAAATTTTGCCACCTGGTACCTCAGTGAGTTCCATGGGAGTCGGGAACTCTATCTGGTTCCCTCCCCTGAGGTTTTCATGAAGCAGATCATCGCCGAAACGGGACGCAGTGTGTATCAGTTTTCTCACTGTTTCAGAAATCGGGAACAGATCGGAAGTCATCATAATCCTGAGTTCACCATGCTCGAATATTACACCGTGGGTGCTGATGAGGTTGACTCCATCGCGATCACTGAAGAACTTTTGGCAAAAACACGTCTTCCCGATACTCCTGAACATCTGCTGCCGCCATTTCGCAGGATGCGCATGGCTGAAGCAATCAGCACTTTTGCCGGTTTTGATCTTGATGCCACCCAGTCAATCAATGCCCTGCGCTCTGAAGCCATCCGTCTCGGCCTTACCCTTCCTGATCATCCCGAAAGCTGGGAAGAAACGTTCAACCGTATCTTCCTGAACTGTGTTGAGCCCGAGTTACCCCAGGATAAACCGCTTGTCCTTACCGAGTATCCGAAGCAGATTGATTGTCTTGCCACACAAACACCGGGACGCCCATACCGGAGAAGGTGGGAGTTGTATGCAGGGGGTGTTGAATTGGCTAACTGCTATGATGAGCAGCGCAATCGGGAAACCGTAGCAGCCTATTACCGGGATCAGTATGCACAGCTCTCATCTGAACGGGCATATACTGCAGAAGTGATCCCGGACATTGACCAGTCATTTATTGATCTATTCGATCACTTCCCCCCCTGTTCGGGTGTTGCCCTCGGTTTTGATCGGTTATTGATGCTGCAGGGCGGATACAAGACGATAGGGGATTTGATTTTATTTTCTTTTTCTGCTATGATGGCCGACGGCCGTTGATGCCGATTTCGCACATATGAGGTAGAGTAATGATTAAAGCAGGACAAATAGACAAGGGGACCGCGCTGCTGATTAAGGGCCAGCCCTTTATCTGCGTGGAGAGAGAATTCGTGAATCCAGGGAAGGGATCGGCATTTGTTCGGCTCAAATTGAAAAGTCCTGCAACCGGGCAGGTCCTGCGTGAGACAATGAAAACTCAGGACAATGCTGAAGATATCACGGTAGAGGATCGCGACTGTCAGTACCTGTACAATGATGGTGAGCATTTCCACTTCATGATGACCGAAACCTATGAACAGATCGAAGTACCGATGAGCACCTTTGAGGATTACCAGTTCATCATGAAAGAGGGAGAGACGTATCGAGTGACTTTCTGGGAACACCAACCCCTCGATATCCAGGTGCCGACCAAGGTGGTGTATGAAGTTGCCGAGGCAGAAGAGGCCATCAAGGGCGATACCGTAACCGGTGCCACCAAGACTGTCGTTACCGATACCGGGTTATCAGTCCGAGTCCCCATCTTCATCAAGCAGGGTGAAAGGATCCTGGTGAACACCGAGACTAAGGAATATATAGAACGCGTTAACAGATAATGAGAAAACAGCGGAGCAGCAATGCCCGCTGTTTTTTTCACTGTTCAGTTCATCGACCTTACCGGTCGACCTTCGATGTATCCACGATACCCCATCGGGGCAAGTTGAAACCGTGGCCCATCCTCATCAGCCCACCTAAACCCATACAGCGTCGGATCGTATTGCTTCATCAGCTCCCATAGATCAGTGATCGCTTCCATGAAGGCCTCTTCATCGAATACCGGTCCCTGAAATATCATCATCTTACACGCAGGGAGCGTAATCAGTTCATACCCATCGGGAATTGGATGCTTGAAGTCAATCGGAACTTCCACTCCCTGAACATATGAACCGGTTCCCAATCGCCTCATCGATTCGGGCATCCACATTCCCACCGGTTCGTACAGCGCATCTTTGATGCCACTCAGTACATCCCATACATCACATCCGAGTTCTTCACAGTACGAGAAGTAATCACTCGCTTTCTGTGCAAATCGTACTACAGCCTTTCGCTCCGGTCGATCCACCACCTGGACAAATACTGTTTTCATTTCCTGCTCCTCATTGCTTTCTGGCGCCAGCGCCGTATGACGACGGGAGGACCAGTTGACCATATGCTGTTTCCAGATACGTCGGAATTCCTGAGGATTCATACCGAACTGCCGTGAAAAAGCCCGGGTGAAACCTTCATGTGAATCAAAGACGAAATCAAACGCAACATCTACGATCTTTCTATCATGCTGATACAATCTTCGTGCTGCTTCACTCAGCCTCCGCTGTCGCAGATAACTAAATGGTGCCATACCGGTAGCTTCTTTGAACAGACGGGCGCTATGCCATGGAGAATACCAGGCAGCCTGAGCAAGCTGATGCAACGAAATTTTTTCACTGAGATGATCGTCAATGTACCGAAGCATTCGCTGTACTGCTTCCCGATGTTCCGGATGTATCATCACTGTCCTCCACCGGTATCATGCCACACCTGTGGCAAATCAGCTTGACCGTTTTTGCTCACTTTTTCGGATCGGGATATGTTCGCACCTCACCATCAACGGTGGAAAACACCCATGATCCCTGTGCATCTTTTCCTTTCAGATACGAAGTCCCTAGCGGCACTTTTCCCCCACCCTCAGGTAGATCAATAGCGTATGTCGGCATGGCTAGTCCACTCAGGCGCTTTCGGAGTTCCCGTTCCAGGGTAAGACCTGATTCCAGAGGAACCCGTAAATGAGCGGTTCCGCCGACAAGATCTCCCTGAAAGAGATAGTAGGGCTTCACCCGAATAGCCACAAGAGCATTCATCAAACGTTCTAAGGTATCTACATTATCATTGACTTTACGAAGGAGCACTGTCTGATTCATTACCGGAATCCCCGCATCAACAAATCGATTCACAGCTGCAATACTTTCTTTGGTGATTTCGCGATCATGGTTGAACTGCGTCATTACATACAATGCTGGTTGCGTATAATGGGAGATTATGGTTATCAAAGAGTCGGTGATACGCATCGGAAAGGTTGCCGGCATGCGGGTACACAAGCGCAGTACCAGATCGCTACGAGCACTACGAAGAGTACTTAACAATTTCTCCAGTTGCACATCAGAGAGCATGAGGGGATCGCCGCCGGTAAGGAGCATCTCCTTCACCTCCCGATGGGCGGCAATATAATCGGCAATTTCCTTTACCTCAGCATCAGAGGCTCTACTGAGCTCACCTGCGGTGAAACGACGACGAAAACAGTGCCTGCAATAGGTGGCGCATCGATCAGTGACTAAGAAGGCGACGCGGTTTTCATATCGATGAACCAATCGAGGAAATACCGAATGGGAAATCTCTGCCAGTGGATCAAGAGACTCATCATTGATGCCGATCTCCTCTTCAATTGAGGGAATCACCTGACGACGCAGAGGATCACACGGATCATCGGGGTTGATCAGGGAAAGATAGTAACGGGAAATCCGGAGCGGAAGGGAGTGTGTATGTAACGAAAACCAACGCAATTCTGCATCGGTAAGGGTAAGTACCTTCGCTAATTCTTCCTGTGTGGTGATAACCATATGCATGTCCATGGGGATGATGTACCAGATAAATGTCTCCTCGTCCACCCACTTTTGCACAGGGATTTTCCCTTGAACCCTCCACTTCACGATGGTAAGGTAAAGGAGGGAATGCTTTGCATCTTGGCCTTATTATCGAAAACCCGATAGAGGAGGTCATCATGCAGTATCGCAAAAGCCCGGTTATCCTGATCATTCTGATAATTTTAGCAGCTTCAGGTATCGCTATCGGAGCTAAAGATCTACAGGATTACCAGAATGATATCGACCAAACCATAGAAAATCTCGAAAAATCAAATAGTGAGTTAATCCAAGATCTGGTGCGCGTACAAAAGAAGGCAGATGATCTCATAGCCTTTCATGAACAGAAGATCAATGAATTGGAAGTGAAAATTGAGCAGCTGGACGATGATCAGACATCGCAAAGAGAGAGACTCTTACTGGCTATGGCGAAAAATGAATTATTTCTCAGCCTGCTATTAAGCTTCTATGATAGCGGTTTGAGTCAAACGAAATATCCTGACCTCATCATTTCAGAGCAACTGCCCGGTTGGCTACAAAACCTCGGCTTTTCAGGCGATTTAGGATGGAATAAGGGAGGATTGGATCAGCTCTCTGTTCTTGCCGGTATGTATTATATACAGAAAAGAATGGAAAACAATCTGATGCTGATGGACATGTTAACAAGCAGACGTGAGTATGGTATGAGCAGTGCTGAATATGATACGTACAAGCATGAATGGAAACTGCTCTCTTCTCCAGAAGCGGGGATCAAACCCTATACATTCTCCCATGAAGCAGAAGGACTAGCATCACGCGGAATATGGGCCCATCAGTTGTATCCATTGGTTAAGATCAATGAGATGGTACCATTGCCTGAGCCAGGTACTGATGCCTATTGGGAGGTCCTTGAAAGCTCACTGATATGTCTTCAGAGAAAAGGCATTGATATAAACAAAATCCTCACATACCATGATAATCTCACAAAAAAGATACGTAGCCTTGAACCGGCAACTGCTGGTGCAGATTTCTTTGAAAGTATTGGGTTCGAACGGGAACACTCGGCTGAAGATATTGCAGATATCACTCAATGGAGAGCCCGGCTGCTTCGGACCAGTTATGCAAACTTCCTGAGGTTAGTACACTCCTGTGATGCCGATACCATAGCTGAGGGGTTACAGAAACAGGCAAAGGCAATCCAGTCATTCGATGAAGCACTCGCGTTCTCAGCTGATGCTGTGGTAACTGAAATTGAGGCTAATCAGAAACTGATTGAAGATATTCTTTCTGAAATTCCTCTTGTCGGAGATGCCATGAGTCTCTACTCGGTACTTTCGGGCAGTACCCTCTCCGGTGAAGCGGTTGAGGGGTGGCAACGGATCATTGAAGCAGTCATGTCTTTCGGTCCCATCGGATTACAAGGTGCCATGAAAGCCTCTCCCAGCCTTGCTCGAATGGTTGAATCTTTGCATATGGTCCTTGATGGTGCATCAGCAAGTCAACTGGAAAAACTTTCAAGCACACTTCATATTCCTGTTGAATATCTGAAAGATGTGGGAGATTTCATCATCGGGGTATGGGGATAATTGCAAAGACCCGGCTGTCCACCGATTTTCAAAGCAACCATATAATACAATTCTTTTGCATCAGATGCTGTTTGCTGGTACACTGAAGCCACCTGAAATAGCGAGGTACCTATGGCACAGACACAACCACGCAAGAGTATGAAGGGGTATTATCTTACTACCTTCCTGATCGGTCTCGGATTTTTCACGATGGGACTTATGGATCCGCTCTATGACACTTACATTCCCATTTTCCTGGGAAAGTATATCGGAAGCAATGCCCTGATCGGAACGATCATGACCTTGGACAATGTATTTGCCATCTTCCTTATTCCGATATTCTCGGCCATCAGTGACCGGACCCGAACCGGAATCGGTAGGCGCATGCCCTTTATCATCACGCTCCTGCCGCTCAGTGCTTTCGCATTCGGTCTGATCCCCTTCGCGGCACTTTCATCACTTGCATTGCTGATTATCCTGATCTTCGCTCTGAATGTATTCAAACAGTCGGTCCGCGGTCCAGTAGTTGCCCTTATGCCCGACATCATCCCCGGAGAGTTGCGATCAGAGGCCAATGGAGTGATCAACACCATGGGAGGTATCGCATCCATCGTCGGAACTATCGGGCTTGCTCAACTGATGAATGTGCGCATCAACGTTCCCGGATATGGCAGTACCGACAATATCCTCGCCTTCCCTTTGGCGGGAGTATTGGTGATTATCGCGGTACTGTTACTGTTCTTCTTCGTAAAAGAGAGAAAAGGAAGCTACCGGCATGAGGCAGTTGAAGAGAAAGTGCCCATCCTTCAGTCACTGAAATTAATTTTCGCGGAAAAAGATCGCAGTGCATTCTTTGTGCTCATCTCACTGCTGTTCTGGTTTATCGGGTATCAGGGAGTACTTCCCTTTGTCGGCAAGTATTCGGTTGAGATTCTCGGAACCTCTTCGGGTAGTGCAGCACTCGCAGCAGGCATGGTAGGGATTGCCTATGCTATCTTTGCCATTCCAAGCGGTATTATCGCCCACAAAAATGGAAGAAAACGGACGATTCGAGGAGCCTTGTTCTGCATCGTTATCGTCCTGGTTCTCATATTCCTGCACAGTGTGATTTTCACTTCTGATGGTATTTCGCAGAGTATGCGCATGATCCCCTTTTGGGCACTGATGTTCTCCTTCGGCATCTTCTGGGTCACCATCATCACAAACTCATTTCCTATGTTATGGCAGATGGCCACCTATGAAAATATGGGA
Source organism: uncultured Spirochaetaceae bacterium (assembly GCA_964482325.1). Classification (GTDB taxonomy): domain Bacteria; phylum Spirochaetota; class Spirochaetia; order Sphaerochaetales; family Sphaerochaetaceae; genus CAYZJV01. The sequence goes on from CAYZXD010000014.1 coordinate 31,858, forward strand.
ATATACACCGGATTATACTATTTCTTTTCACAGCTTGCCTCGATTGTGGCTCCACCAATCACCGGAGCACTGATTGACATCTTCGGTTATGGATCGCTGTTCCTTTTTGCAGCGGCATGCATGGCTGTAGCCTTCTTCCTCATGGCAAAAGTAACCCGGGGAGAACCAGAGGATGATGCGCTAGGAGCTGAGTAATTATTCCCAAATAAGTCGGTCGAAGAGGTTGTCCACAGCGTTCTTACGTCTTTCGGAAGCCTCTTCATTGAATGATACTGGATTCACATGCACAGTTGGACCTTCGGGAACTTCTACCGGATCCCAGATATATTCCACCGGTTCAGGAATAGTGAATTCGGGGAGAAGTGTCGTGATGTTCGTAACAACCTGTGGAGCAGGAGGTGCACGACGCACCGGGATAACAGGAATCTCCCGCGGTTCTGTTACTTCTTCAGTCGGCTCTTCTATTGCT
>CAYZXD010000014.1:32426-53576 GCA_964482325.1 uncultured Spirochaetaceae bacterium
GATAACAGGAATCTCCCGCGGTTCTGTTACTTCTTCAGTCGGCTCTTCTATTGCTACCTCTTCAACTGCAGGTTCTTCCATTGTTGGCTCTTCAATAACCGGTTCGGCAACACCTGGTTCTATAGCTGCTTGAGCTTCAGGTATTGTTTCTTCCTGAGGAACCTGTGAAACACGCATACTGAGCGAAGGAGCTTGCGGAACTGGGGGTGGTATCACCTCAGGTTCTGCAATCGGCATCTCCACCTCAGGTTCTTCTATCACCGGCTCTGGGGGCTCTTCTATAACAACTTCAGGTTCTTCAGCGACGGGAGGCGCTGGCTCTTCTATCGCAACAGTATCTTTTTGAGGAGGTTGTGGTTCTTCGACTACCAGAGCTTTCGGCTCAACCGGTGGCCGTTCCTGCCGGACCACCTCACGCTCTGCACGCAGTTGCTGCATTGCAGGTTGAAGATACAGAATCCCGGCAAAAACGAAGATTCCTAACGAGATAACCACTCCTAATAGTACGTATATTCCTGTCTTTCTCATTGCCCGCCAGTTTCCTCTTGATCCATAGTAGCGCAAAACTCAGCTACTTGTCGATGAATAAATGTCCGACTTCCCCAATTCTTCACGAGGTACACGTTCTGAACACCAGTGAAAGCCGTAGGAGTGATATCACGTTGTGCACGAACTACATGAAAAAACGAGGCTATCGAGGCACCGTCACGTCGTATGGAGCGCACCAATCGCAGTAACAACGGGGCCTGCACGAAACAGATGCTATCACAGAGTACATCAAGATGCATACGTCCAAGCAGTGCTGCATTGATTACTACTGCAGGAACTCCCTGTTGGCGATAGGTTTCGATCTGTTCTATGCAGAGGTGTTTCATGTGTGGATGTACCGTACCCTCAAGGGACCGCAAGGCACGTCGATCACTGAAAACAATATGCCCGAGCTCTTTACGGTCGATACTCCCATCAGCGGCGACGATCGACCGGCTGAATAATGCAATCAACTCATCGCGTGACCGTTCAAGTGCCTGATGCCCAAGCAGGTCCACATCGATGACTGCAATATTGCGTTGGGTAAATAGCGATGCGATGTAATTCTTTCCAGCACAGTATTTCCCGGTTAGTCCAATCGTTATCAATGCATCTGCCCCCATGAATCTCCGATTTCCATACTCACCTTCAATGGTACCGATAACCGGTAAGCGCTCTCCATCTCCCGTTTTACCAGTAACTGCATCGTGGTCAACTCGGATTCAATTACTTCAAATATAAGTTCATCATGCACCTGTAAAAGCAATCTGCTCTTTCGCTGTTCCTGTTTCATGGCTTCCACTACGCGAATCATAGCGAGTTTCATAATATCGGCAGCAGACCCCTGAATAACCGTATTCACAGCAATCCGTTCGGCCCCTGATTTCTCCATTCTATTTCTGCTGGTAATCTCAGGGACCATCCGTTGTCTTCCGAGCAAGGTACTCACCACCTGTGTTTTTTCAGCCTCGTCTATTACCGACTGCATGAAATCCCGCACTCCGGAGAACCGCTCAAAATAGCTGTCGATAAACTGCTGTGCATCCTTGCGGGGAATCTGCAGTTCGTTAGAGAGACGGAACGCCGACATGCCATAAATCACTCCGAAATTGATTGTCTTGGCAATTCGTCGCTGTTCAGGCATCACCAGTTCAGGATGCACACCAAAGATCAAGGCTGCCGTATGTCTGTGGATATCCTCCCCCTGGGAAAACGCCTCTTTGAGTCCTGGATCATCAGCGAGATGGGCCAGTACGACCAGTTCAATCTGCGCATAATCAGCAGAGAGAAATCGATATCCTGGTGCAGGAATAAAAGCATCCCGGATTTTCCTCCCATCATCGTTGCGGATAGGAATATTCTGGAGATTGGGGTTGCGGCTTGATAGGCGTCCAGTAGCCGTCCCCGTCTGCGTATAGGAGGTATGAACGCGCTGTGTTTTTGCATTGATCATCTGCGGTAACGTATCAATGTAGGTATTCTTCAGTTTCACCAGTGAACGGTTCTGGACAATGAGTCGGGGAACGATATCGATCTCAGCCAGTCGTTCCAGGGTATCGATCGCCGTGGAATATCCGGTTTTATTCTTTTTCCCCTTCGGCAGATTGCGTTGTTCGAACAGCACTTCTTGCAGTTGTTTGGTACTGTTGATGTTGAACTCAAATCCGACTTCGTCATAAATCTGCCGCTCAATGGAGCCAAGGCGCTGAGAAAAATCAGCATCAAGGGTCTCCAATTTGCTTCGGTCAAGCGAAATCCCATACAGCTCCATCTGTGAAAGAATCTTCACCAATGGCATTTCCACCGTTTCAAAGAGATTCTGGAGATTTCTCTCCTTGAGTTGCTGGGAAAACTCGAGATACAGCCGCCACGTGATATCAGCATCTTCAGCTGCGTAGCCCACTGCCTCATCAAGTGGCACATCACTGAATAGCTGACCTTTTTTTACCACATCAGCATATTTGACGGTCGTGTATCCGCCGAGGTATCGCTGTGCAAGATAATCCATGTTATAGATTCCACTAACAGCATCGAGAAGCCACGCAGCAATCATGGTATCGAAATAGAGCTCGGCATCGGTAATTCCCCACCGATACAGCACCTTCCAGTCATATTTAAGATTCTGTCCAACCAAACAGGTCTTCCGATCGACGATACAGGTCTTCAGCAACTTACGTACCGCATCTGCATCGAGTATCTGAGCTCCACCGGCAACCAGGGGAACATACCAGGCTTCACCCGGACGATCGGTAACACTGAATCCGACCGGTTCAGCAATCATTTCGTCGATATCAGTAGTCTCGAAATCGAAAGCCATGATCCCGTGATCTGCCATTTGATCGAGGATTCGCTCCAACTCTTCCAACGTGGTCACTGCATGATAGGTACCCTTTTTCGCACGCTCAAGAGCAGCTTCATCAACTGGATTGTCTTTGGCCGGTACTGCAGCAGTACTCACCGAAGCAATCAGGGACTTGGCATTCGCTGCCTCAAAAAAGGGGATGGCCGACTCCCAGTCAACCGAGGAAACCGTAAACTGTTCAGTGGTGAAATCGGTCACTTCCACCGCATCATGTTTAAGTGCTACGAGTGTTCTGCTTAAGTAAGCCATCTCTTTTGCCGTACTCAGCTTCTTCTTCACTGAAGGCGTCAGTTCATCAAGATGAGCATACACAGCATCAAGATCATCATACTCCTGCAACAGTTTCACTGCACCTTTCGGTCCAATACCGGCAACCCCGGGTACGTTGTCCGAGCTGTCACCGATCAGGGCAAGGTAATCAATGATCTGATCACTGCGAATACCGAACTCTTTTACTACTTCATCAGGACCAACCAGTCGATACTGCTTTTCACCCTTCTTCGGGGGACGAAGAGCCTGTACCGTAGGACTCACTAACTGAAGCAGATCTTTATCACCGGTGACCATGACACTCTGAATACCTGTTTTCGTAGCACAGGTTGTCAATGCTGCAATGATATCATCAGCCTCCCAACCCGATCGCTGCATCGTGGGAATATTTGCTGCTTCGAGAATTTCGATAATACGGGGAACCTGGGCATGCAGATCTTCGGGTGCTGCATCTCGGTTCGCTTTATAGGCTTCATACAGATCATGCCGAAAGGTCGGACCTGCAGCATCCATGGCCACCACCAGATAATCAGGTTGGTATTCGCGCATGATCATCAGCAGTGTGTTGAAGAACCCAAACAGTGCAGAGACATTATTTCCCTCCATATCCCTCAGAGGTCTATTTATGAAAGCAAAATAGGAACGATAAATGATTCCATATCCGTCAATTATACACAATGTGGGCTTCTTATCAGATGCCATCAAACACTCCTGTAGCATCAGACGACACTTCAAGTGTCAGTCCGTCGTATGCCGGATGCATAAAATCCGGTAAATAGGCATCCAGCTCTTCATGGTCCAGTCGATGACTGAGGTGAGTTAAATAGCATGTACGAGCATCCAGGCGACCGGCGGTTTTAACCGCCTCATCAACCGACATATGCGTGGGATGCTCCTGATAGCGTAACGTATCGAGGACAAGTACATCAAGACCGCTCAACATCGGATCACTGGAGGTCGGAACTTCCTTACAGTCCGTCAGATAGGCAAACTTTCCAATACGATACCCATATACCTCTCTACATCCGTGAACAAGGGGAATAGGGATGACTTTCAATGGTCCGAGGGTGATCCCGCTTAGTGGTACGTCATGCAACACCAATTGGGGAATACCTCCGCGAAACGGATTTTCTCCTACCGCGTAAGGAAAACGATGGGTGATATCATGTAAAACTTGATGTGGTCCATAGACGGGAAGCGGACCTTGTTCTGAAAATACCCGCAAGTCATCAATTCCGTTCATATGATCTGCATGATTGTGGGTATAGAGCACGGCATCAAGGTGCTTGATCTGATGGGAAATCACCTGAAGACGAAATTCCGGTCCGGTATCAACAATCACCGAGAAATCACCTTCTCGCAGTAAGATTGATGATCGAAATCGTCGGTTTTTTGGATTAGCCGAAGTACATACCGGACAACTGCACCCGATACGGGGTACTCCATGACTGGTACCGGTTCCAAGAAATGTTACTTCCATTACAGATTATCCATAGCTCCGGCAAAAATACGCTGCAGTGACTTCCATTGCTGGGAAGAATATTCGCCGAGCCGAGAGAGACCGCTGGAAAGCGTATCTTTCAGTTCGTGCGTATCAAAGGTGCCGAAATCTATGCCTTCACCGGCTTTGGCAAGTACATCCACCACGGCATCTTTTCCTGTAGCTGCAGCCTCGGTAAGTTTTCGTTTGAACTCTGCCGTTTCAAACTTAGCCATATATTCATCAATGGCAACCTTGGGTACGCGAGCTTCTGAAAGGATATCGGTAACGGCTTCCTGCAGTTGATCTGCATCTCGCGAGGAGCGATAGCTAAATCCGAAAAATTCGTTACTTAAGCTCGGAACGAAAAAATAGAGGACAAAGAATGCTATTACTGCAATTAACACTGCACTCATCAGTGAACCAAAAAAGCTGAATTTTCTCATGGATCGGCTCCTTGTGGAATCGCTCGTTATTCTACCATACTTCCGAGAACACCACTAGAGCACCCGAGGAGAGCCTACAGGAATTTGGTAATAAAGGAGAAGCCCAACTTACCTTGACTCCAGTCAGGAATAAGTGCCTGTGTTTCATGGTAGGCAACTGAATAGCCCTGAGAAGGCACCTGGTAATGCAGGCCGAGAGAAAAATTACCCAGATTCAGATCAAGTCGTGCCCGATACGCAAGAACGATGTTTTGATAAAACTCATCCCAGCGCGCAGCACTGTAGACATTATCCTGATCACCCATCCAGAACAGACCGGTAAAATTCTGACGGACATCCAACCCGAGCAGTGATCCGGCAGCCAGACTCAAGGTAGTACAGGAAGCAACCTTGGTACTGAATCCTAAAGCCACCATACCGAATAACCGCTGAGCAATATCATCAGCAAATACCGGCATGCCCGACTCGGTTACATCAATAATCTCACCTTGCTGAATCAGCACATACCCTTCAAGATTGACGTTCAGTAATGAAGCACGGATCTCACCACCGGTTGCCCAGTTGTGAACATCAATCAGAGAAGCTATCTGTGTGTCGGGATGGAATGGATCAACCTGTACCTGATTAATTGACCCAACCCCAAGGGAAAACACTTCACCACTGAAAACCGCAGCAGGAAGCAGGAGGAGTACTAAACTGAGTAGAAGAATGGTTTTTTTCACACAAGACTCCTCATACACAGGCGAAATACAAGCCCCGTGTTTTCAGCACGGGGCTGTATCTTACAATCAATCAGTTCGATTAGAACAGGGTAAGCAGTACGGAAGCACCGATTCTTCCCTGCTCCCAATTTGGATTCAGCTTATCAACAGCCTCGGGTTCATTGAAGTTAAATCCATTGCTGTCAACGGTGTAGTTCAACCCCAGAAGGATCTTGCCAAGCTTCAGATCCACCGTAGCACGGTAGGTCATCGGAGCGTTCATGAAGGCTGCCTCAAAGTCAGTATCTTCACCGAGTGGACCACCATCAGGACCATAGACCACAACGGTACCATCCTCCTGGAAGTTGGCAGAAAGTCGAGGACCCATGCCCACGCCAACTCGTACCAGACCTAACAGATCCAGAGAAAGTCCACCGGTAAGTACGCCGTCAAGGTTAAATCCATTTTCTGCTTCCGAATAAAGACCCATCAAACCGATCTCGGCAAAGAGCAGCCGTGTGCGGATATCGGCACCGAACACATAGTTCTCGATATCTGCCATGCCCTCTGATAGTTCTACCTCTTCGGTAGCATTAAAAGCCTCTGTGTACTGTGCTGTTGCACCAATGCTGAAATCAAATATGCCTGCGAACAACCCCATTGGGGCTACGAGCAGTACCACTAAAACAATCATGATAGTTTTTTTCATGATACACTCTCCTTTTCTTTGAGGGTTTTCTTCCCTCTTGCACTTAGATAACACCTATGAAACCAAAAGGTTTCACCCATAACCTAAAATAATGCCAACTGGAGCATCACTCCTAATCGGTCAGTTCCAGTAGACTCCACTAACTGTGACCACTCTTGTTCACCGGAAAGACTCGCTATCGTTGCCGGTGTTTCCAGTAGATAGAACATACTCAACTTTGCCGGTCCAAGAATAGTGCTCACACCAAATTTCATATGAATCGTTGAAGAAGTCAATGCCTCGGCAAAGGTCATCTCCTCAGCCGGCTCAGAGTTAACTAGTAAACAATCTGTTGTTCCATTCTCATAGGAAAAGTCGGTAGATAGACCAGAGCCCAGCTGAAGATACAGTCGATCGGTAACCAGGGGGATATCGAATGAAAGGGTACTACGCAACGAAAGGATATTCTCCTGCTCCACACTTGCTGTAGGAACCATCGCCAGTATCGATACATTTACCAGTGACAATCGAGTATTGATGCTTGCACCAACAGTCCATCGGTTACTGTCTCCCATATTCTGAAAAAAATCTTCGACGTCTGTAGACCCTCCGGGAGTATAGAGTCCTGAAACGCCCAACTCAATCTCAAATAGATCACGCGCTCCCACCAGTGCAGGCACACATATCAGTACTATTAAAAACAGAAGCACAATCTTACGCATATTTTAGTTCCATTCTTCCCCTTATGCAATAGTTATATAAGTTACATATCACTACTATAACAGGTGACAGAAGAAAAAGGATACAGTTTTTTTCAGTTTTTTTGCTGCAACTTCTTTATGAGATTATATTTACAAATATCTTAAATTTGTCATCTTCCGATATATCAAGTAGTAACGTCTGATTTCAGCTTTTCAAGCTCCTGCTGCCACAGGGAGACACAGGCATCACTGGGCATTCTAAGATCTCCACGGGGACTTACCGCCACTGAACCAACCTTCGGACCATCAGGCAGTGCAGAACGTTTGAACTGCTGTGAGAAGAATCTTCGGTAGAAAACCTGCAACCAGCGAAGAATCACCGATGTTTCGTAAACACCGTTAAATACATGGCAAGCAAGGCGGAAGACCTTCTGTGGTGGATAGGACCACCGCAACATATAGTACAGGAAGAAATCGTGCAACTCATACGGTCCCACAATATCTTCGGTGACCTGTGAAATGTTTCCCTCAGTTGCCGGAAGCAATTCAGGACTTACCGGAGTAGCGAGCACATCGCGAAGTACTTGTGCAAGCTCGGGCGCATCGGATTCATCAGCATGCAGGGCAACGAGGTGTCGGATCAATGTCTTCGGGACCGAGGCATTCACTGAGTACATCGACATATGATCCCCATTGTAGGTCGCCCAACCGAGTGCTAGTTCTGAGAGATCACCGGTTCCAATAACCAAAGCCTGCTCAGTGTTCGCAATATCCATCAGCACCTGGGTTCGCTCTCGTGCCTGAGCATTCTCGAACGTCACATCGTGCACGTTTTTATCATGCCCGATATCGGCAAAATGTTGCAGCACCGATGCCGTGATATCGATTTCTCTTAAGGTAACCCCCACAGCCGTTGCCAATGTACGGGCATTGCCCCGTGTTCGATCGGTAGTCCCGAAACAGGGCATGGTAATTGCAATAATGCCTTCTCTCGGCAATGAAAGCCGGTCAAAAGCGTCAACAGCAACAAGCAAAGCAAGCGTTGAATCGAGCCCTCCCGAGAGACCGACGACCACATGAGTTACCTGTGTATGCTGCAATCGCTTCATCAATCCAACTGCCTGAATCATTCGGATCGTTTCACACCGTTTGGTACGATCGGGCCCCTCAGGGGGAACAAATGGATAACGTGAGAAGGTTCTGGTCAGGACAAAGGATCGTGTGCGCTGAGAGAATGTGATCGTACGGTAGTGCTCAGCACCTCTAACCATGAATGTATTATTTCTCATCCGTTCGGCAGCAAGTCGCGCAACATCGACTTCCCCTATGAGTAACCCCTCAAAAGGTGTTTGGCTTTCTGCAATGATGATACCATTCTCTGCAATCAGATCATGACCGGCAAATACCAGATCGGTGGTTGATTCTCCCGTTCCGGCATTGGCATAGAGGTAAGCACTCAGTAGCCGTCCCGACTGGTGCGCAATCATCTGCCGCTTGTAATCGGCTTTCCCAACTATCTCGTCACTGGCTGATAAATTGGTCAGTATGGTTGCACCTGCTTGAGCATGACGAACCGAAGGCGATCCGGGCACCCAGAGATCTTCACAGATTTCCACCGCAAAAGAAAAATTTATATCCGCTGCTGACTGGAAAAGGAGATCAGTACCGAATGGAACAGTCCAATTGCCAATGGTAATCTCTCCGATATATTCAGGAGCAGCAGTAAACCATCGCAACTCATAAAATTCCCCATAACTGGGAACGAATGTTTTCGGCACCACTGCCAACACAGCCCCCTTATGTACCACGGCTGCACAATTATACAACTTCCCCTGCCAGATAAGCGGTAACCCGACAACTGTAACCACATCCAATACTGCAGAGGCTTCAACGATCTGAATCAGGGAACTGGTAGCACCGTTGAGTAAGGTCGGCTGTAAAAAAAGATCAGCACACGTATAGGCAGTCAGTCCCATCTCGGGGAAAACCACCAAGGAAACAGATTGCTGATCAGCTTGCACCATCAGTTCGACAGTCCGGTCGGCATTGAATTGGCAATCGGCAACCTTCACTGCTGGGGTAGCTACGGCAACCCGTACAAATCCATCGTTCATCCACGTACCTCCCGGTAAAATTCGCATCTAGTGTACCACAATCACCTCTGGCTTTCTATCATACTGCCCGAACAAGCCAGGTGACTCCTTGAAGCTGTGTATTAAGTTCTTCGCATTCAGCTCTCTGATCAGCAACATACCGGGAAAAGAGAAGAGCCTGCTCGGGATAGCGGTTGCTCAACTGCTGTGCGCGCATCTCTATCTGCTCCTGATTTCGCTGATTAACTGCGATGATCTTCTCTCTATCGGCCATCACTTCAGCTATGATATCGAATGAGCAATCAGTGAACGCTCGATGCCATTGATCAAGGGTGGATTCTTTCCCCGCTTCTCGATAAACCGCATCATCAATGATTACGTAATCGGCTATGGGATGTAATGCAGAAAGCATTTCCCGCTGGTTACCCAGGACCTCGCCGACTGCCCCGTATATCAGCACGTCATATTTTTCGGTATGGTTGATCCATTCGGCAATATCGCCAACGGTGAAGGTGCAGAGGTGCTCTACATCTTCCTGGTATGCCCTTTGCCGTGCTTCATCAATGAATGCGGGCATCAGGTCCACTCCTACAACCGGACAGCCGAAGGTTTTTGCCACTTTGATGGCAACGGCACCTTTTCCGCAGCCCAGATCAAGTACACAGGAATCAGTATCAAGATGCACATATTGGTGTAATAGGTCAGCAATTTGCTGTGCATCGCTTCCCAATTCATAAAGATCCTGCAACAGATAGGAAAGATGATCCAGTAACCGTACATCGTAGGCAGAAAGAGAAGCGGCAAGGATACGATTGCGTTCCTGATTCATCGGTCCCCCAGCAATTCAAGAGCCTGACGATCACAGATCGTAATACTTCGTTGCCCCTGCAAGGTAATCACGTGTTCCTGTTGGAGCACTGAAAGTCGACGGCTCAGTGTTTCCTGGCTCATCCCTAACAGCGAAGCGAGATCCCCCTTTGACAGTTCAAGAGTAAATGTTTCATTTGTGCCGGAGGCCTCAAGCAGATATGAAGCTAACCGTTGCTCTACCGAGGAGAGATTAGTCTGTTCCAGCAACGATTCGGTTTTTTCAAGACGACCGCTTAATTGCTGAATCACCTGCATCGCAATGGATGGAATTTCTTCCATCAGGGCACGGAGATGCTTCCATTCAATGCAGCACATCCGGGAAGGTTCCAGTGCCATGGCGGTGTCGGTCTGTTCACTGGTACTGAATAGTGACAGCTCTCCGAGGAAATCCCCTGGTCCAACAGTTCTCAGCACCTGTTCCTTCCCATCCACGGTAATGCGGAAAATCTTCACCCGCCCCGTGTGCAGGACAAACAGCTGCCCCCGTTTATCACCGACACGATAGATCACCTCCCCTCTTTCATAGGTACGTTCTGAGGTGATATCAGCAACACGCAACATATCATCATGTGACAGGTGGTGAAAGATCGGGACCATATCGATGCAGTTGTACGGTCCATGACCGCTACAGGAACATTTCATATTCGGAGTATACTGATAAAGTTCCTGCAGGACAATTCAGACGTTCCGGTTATCACGTCTGCAACACAAATCAATCAATCAGTACACGGTACCCATGTGCGTCGTATTGTTTGCACCACTTCGATGATCAACGATATCACAATAAGCAGAGCCAGAAGATTCGGTAAAAGTAACCATAATCGTTGCATAATCTGTAGTGAATCCCCCGACAAGTGCACCGATTGGACCAGATCCGTAATAAAGGAAGGACTCCAGATTCCGGAATAGAGCACAATATAGAGCGAAAGCACTGCCGTGATAAGGTGTATCGGAATACAGATCAATGCAAGCTTTTTCGACTGCACCCCGATGATCAGTTTTGCGAGTTCGATGCACATGTCTAAACCGAGAATCAACAGAAACCAGGGCATCACCCTTCGAAACACCTCAGGGACAAAGGGATTCACCATAACGACACCGGGATGTTGAGAGAGCGCTTCAGCAATTTTTGGAAATACCGATATAATGACCGCAAAAAGTACAAGGAAAACCAATGAGACCAGCGGTTCCGTTCGAGGGATCACCGAAGAACGATCGGGCACCTCGGGAAGATCATCCAGTTTCCAATCATCCTCATCCTCCTTGCCCCTTTTCTGATGAACGCGTTCGAGAATGAAAAAAGTAATGGTTACCCAGACTGCAGCCTGGATCATTGCTGATACAATCGTTGCAGGAATCTGCAGGAAACTGGAAAGATCTGCAGCTCCCGTGTTGAGCAGATAACCGATACTTGTAGCAATTACCATCGCAAGAGACACGGCAAAGAGCACGATTTTCAATATGAGGATGTACAAATCGTACCATCGTGGTCCGATCAGATATCTTGCGTACCCTCGATAGGTATCAGCAAGCTTACTGGGATTTCCCAACTCATACAGCACAGAATCGACAGGAGCATCTTCCCCGACCCGATCGCTTACCATATCATCGATCAAGCTCTGTAATTCCTGTGCAATATCCTGCCGTTGCGATTGAGGAACTTTTGAGGTCACCGCGTAGATATAACGCTGAATTAGGTTATTCGTTTTTTGGCTCATCGGTACTCCTCCTTTTTAGTAACGAGACCATGGCACTGGTCATTTCAGTCCACTGGTCGGTAAGTAATGAAAGCATTTCTGTTCCCGGTCGCGTGAGCAGATAGTATTTTCTGGGCTTTGACCCGGTCGTTCTCCAGGTACTTGATAACAGTCCCTGCTGTTCCAAACGTCTCAGAAGCGGATACAGGGTGCCAGCCTCAATGGGTAAACCCATTGCCTGCAGCTGCTCAACCAAGGCATATCCATACTGTGGGGTATGAAGTTGACTTAACACAGAAAGAACTACGGTACCTCTCCGTAGTTCCAGACTGAGATTTTCATACAATGCCGTAAACTCAGGTGATTGTGCATCCATGATCACAATATACTGTGTATGACACACTATTGTCAAGAATATAATAATGGGTGCACCCAACATACTTCTCAGTAGGAAGGAGCACCCGCAAAGCTAACGATTAACGATAACATCATAGGAATCTTGAGAGATATACTGTGGAACATACTCAGCGCCCAGACGATCCAACAGACCCGTAAATGCACGTATGTGTTGTTCTGATCCTCGCAGCAGTGACGTATACACCCGGGTTGCCAATGCATCTTCTGTGTTCTCAAGCAACTTAGTAAGATCAGCAATATCGAGATCTTCAATAATAGCTCCCACCGTCAGTGCTTCAACAAGTGATGTAGAACCGCGAGCTGTCAGCTCATCATATAAAGACTGCATTTGCGGCAAGGTAAACTCACCAGGGGCTGCTTCAGCTACCGGGTCTGCTATTCCTTGATAAGCTAATAAGGCAGCTACCGCATCCATATGCTGTTGTTCGCTGCGGGCAATATTGGCAAATATCCGCATGCCCCACTGCTCATACAGTGCAAGATATACATCCCGAGCCAGTTTCTCTTCTTCTCGCATATGTATCATGCCATCTTCCAAAGAAAGAACTGCCGGTTCTGTTTCGCTTCCTTCCTGCTGCTCCACTGCAGCCACGTACTCTGCCGCCCCCTGTGCAGCGAGCATGCCCGCTGCACTGAAAGCCAATACCAAGGTGATAATCACCACTTTCTGTATTGATTTTAACATAATGGATTCCTATCGCTTACCATGAGCGCTGAGGTCCACCGCCACGCTTTGCTGATTGAGCATAACGTCCGGAGTCCTGCACATTCTGGCGGCTACCACGACCATACTGACCCTGAACAGCTTCACGTCCTTCCCATGCTTCCTGCCGAGCTTCTAATCGTGTCTCCTGAAACAATCGAAGAGCTTCAGGATCAATTTCGCCAGAAGCTAACATGGGACAATTTGCATAGTCCTCTTCGGTAAGAGACTGCCATCGCTGAACTGGACGAACTTCTGAATCCTCTGAAGTTGCCGACTGATAACCAAACCCACCACGTGCCATACCCACAGCACTCGCTGATGCTGCCACCAGCAAAACAATCAATAACGTAACCACTACTCTTTTCTTCGTAACCATACGATTTCTCCTTCGAGCCACTCGGCTCTCTTCTGTTGTATGGCTGAAGCATACGGTGTGCACATCTGTACCAGTTGAAGGAAATATAAAGATTAGGTAAAGGTGCATATTTTTCGCATCGCACCCCATTACACGAATATCCCGGGGTCCATGCGATACTCATGCAGTGAAAATGTATAAAATAAAAGAATCCTTTTCCCTGCTCAGAGGATCGGAACAGGGAGGTCTTGACTGACTTACATATGGTTAAAAGAAGAAGCTGACGGCAATGGTACCGGCAACAAGCCCTACACACGCATAGATTCCTGCATGCATCGCTGCAGTCAATTCATCAGCAGCTTCTGGTTGTCGTGCAATACCTTCCGTTGTAGACGATACTAATGATCCTATGCCTGCCGTTGCACCAAAAGCTGCAAGCCCGATCATCAGACCTTTGGCAATCTGACCTGCAGATATCTTTACCGCCTCACTTTGTACACTGCCGACAGTTGAATCAAACTCGATACTTTTTGTAGCTGCATCTGCTGCGAACAGTGGAGAAACACACATCAGCAGCATCAGAATAATCCCTATCGCTGTTTTCATATACTTCCCCCTTATTGCATGATATGGAACAATTTTAGCACATAATGTTATAACATGTAAGAAAAGTGTTATGAAATTTTCCCAGGTAAGTAAAGATCAGTTACTTTGTTTCGATCCCATGAGGATTTATTTTCTTGCGATATACCCACCACGCAGTTTTGCCGAATCGTTTACCGCAATAACCGCACCCGGGAAGGTGCTATTGATGAGACGGACAGCTTCACCGATGCGTTTGCGTCGAAGATGAAGGATCAGGAGCTCCCGATTACCGTTTCTTCCCGTTCCTTTGATAACCGTTACGGCAAAATGATGGTCACGAAGGGTTTCAGCAAGTTGCACACTCTTTGGCGATTCGGGAACGATAATCTGAATAGAACTCAAGCCAAAAGCCAGTTTGTTCTCCAACCATGACCCCAGATAATTTCCTACGGCAAATGCGAGTGCGAAGACCACCATACGCAGCGGATCTTCCTTGAACCCTTCAAGCACGGTCCCGGTGATGATCAGCCACAACAGAATATCGAAAAAGGCAATACAGGCTCCCTTTATCCGTTCTCCCCGGTTGATCAGCACCATGCGCAAGGTTGCAACGGAAACCTCTAATATCTTCCCGAAAAAGATGACGAAGTAAATCCCAATCCCCAACTCATGCAAAAAGTCCATGCATTGCCCCCTTATACCTCAGCACATTGAGGAACTATCGATACTTCCGATAGAGCACATAGGAAATACCGGTAAGCAACAATACCACCACGAGTGATATCAGAAACTCAGGCGAACCTGGATTATCGAGAGAAGAACCTACCAGCGTAGTTGCCACCATGGTAGGAAGCAACCCAAGGATTCCACCGACCATGTAGGGAATATAAGGGATCTTCAATGATCCCAGCAGCGCATTGGTGATTTCGTGGGGAATTTTCCCGATAAACTTCACCATGAAGGAAAAGAGGAGACTCGAGTGCTGACTGAAGGCTTCGATCCGTTCCAAGCGCGGAAACTTTCCCACCAGGCGTTCTACGTATCCATTTCCGGTATAGCGCCCAAGGAGGTAGGGAATCTGCATATTCACCGCGATACCGATTGTGTTCACCATGAGGGCCCATCCGATTGGGAAAATACTTCCAACACCAACATACAGTACGGCAAATGGGAGTCCGAACGATACCGACTTCAACAGAAACAACCCGAGAAATGCGATGGTGGTTAACCACAGACGATCTCCTGCCTGTTCAGCCAGTACCGAGACGGCGTGAGCGCCGTTGCGTATGACAAACACGGTAAGGAACAAGAGGACAGCAACAAGTGAGACGATACGTAATATGGTGAATGCTGCAGGTTTTTTTACTTTTTCATCCATGGCTTACTTCCAACAGTGTGCCGCATCATCGTGACTGCTACAAGTATTATGATACAGTTTCTCTGCTTTGTCTGTGCAACCGATGAGCTACTGCTTCCCGTATGAGTACATACAAGACTGCAGCTGCCGGAACTCCAGCAAGCATTCCCAAAACACCAAAGAGGCTTCCTCCCACCAGAACAGCAGCTAATACCCACAAAGCAGGGAGCCCGATCGAATCTCCGACCACACGCGGATACACCAGATTCCCTTCAATCTGCTGAAGCACCAGAAAAAGAATAAGGAACCAGAGAGCCTGCATGGGACTGTTCACCAGCATGAGGAGAATACCGATACCAGCTGCAATAAAAGCTCCGACAATAGGAATCAGGGCAAGAACTGCTACGAGAGCACTTACCAATACCGCATACGGGAACTGGAAAATGAGCATGGCTACAAGGAACATAAGCCCAAGAATGCCTGCCTCGGTCACCGCTCCGGTGACAAACCGACTGAACGTATCATCAATAATTTTCAGCACGTGCACTACCTGATGAGCACGATCTTTTCGCAAATATGCATGCAAAAGACGACTGAATTGACGAGAAAGCTGTTCTTTACGGGAAAGCATATATACGGAGAAGACAAGACTTAAAATAAAATTCACGATACCGCTGATCGTCCGTGAGGCGACTCCCACAGTTGAGCTTATTAATGTAGACGACCACTTTTTCAAAAATTCAATGACATCGGTCTTCATATTGGCCCAGGAGATGTTCAACTCTTCAAGCCAGAAACCGATATCCGGAAAGCGTTCTCCTATGTTCTCGCCATAGCTGCGCAGGGAATCGATAAGCTCCGGAAGTCCGGCAGAAAGCTGTTCAATGGCCACGATCAACTCAGGAATAACAATAAGCAAAAGCAAAGCGAGAACAAGCAAAACCAGGAAAGCAGTGACCAGAATAGCAAGAAAACGACGTAATCCCGGCTTCCCCTTGGTGAATATTCGCCGTTCAAGGGCACGAACCGGTACATTCAGAACGAAAGCAATGACGGCACCGACGATGAGGGGGCTGAGTACAGAAAGCGCTTTTTTCACGACTGAACCGACCACAGTATAGTGCATCAATGCCCAGAACAGTACTATGCTGCCTACTACGATAACCGAGATTTGCCGCATCAGACGTTTATCCACCGAGAACACCCCTTCATACTAGTCTTTTTCTTAGATATGAGTATATTCGAAAGACGAAGTCTGAGAAAGACCGGATAACGGACGAATGAGGAAAAGCCATGATTGAAAAGACGTATACCTATGCCGTAGCAGATACAAAACACATTGAGAAACTGATCGATGATGATCCAGTGATGATCAACCACATGATTCTCCCTCAGGGAGATTTCGTCCCTGACCACCATACCAACTCATACGTGCATATGATCGTGGTACGGGGAAATCTCACCCTTCAGCTTGATGAACAGGAACCGCACACTTACGCAAAAGGAACCATTGTGAACATTCCCTACGGAACCTTCATGCAGGTAAGAAATGAACATGAAGATATCTGTGAATTCTTTGTGGTGAAATCTCCCAGCCCACGACTATACGGAAAACAGTAACGGTGCAAAAAGCTCCACCACAGCTCATTATACTCTCTACTTGGCAGTAGTCTGAAAACTAATTTTCGGATGTTCTTCACTGTTCCCGAGACAGCATCACCGCTGTTTCCACGTGCGAAGTCTGTGGATAGAGATCGAAGACCTGCAACACCTGGATGTGGTATCCCTGTTGTGTTAGGACTTTGCAATCCCGCGCGAGGGTAACACTGTCACAGGAGACATAGACGATTCGTTGAGGTTTCCACGAACAGATAGTATCAATTGTCTGCCTATCTAGTCCCGTACGTGGGGGATCAACGATCACGGTATCGACCGGTCGCTCAGGAGTACTTCGTTGGTAGTGCTCGGCAGATTTGGAAAAGAACTGTGTATACTGAAGATGCTTACGGGCAAGAGAGAGACACCGGGGATCCCGTTCCACCGCAATGACTTCATAATCCTCACGCTCAATAAAAGCTGCGAAAGTGCCCACTCCTGCATATAAATCGACAATCGTTGTTCCGGTAGTGTACGTTTTAACAAAATCGACCATCTTCGGTACCAGGTACCGATTGTTCTGGAAAAACACATCGGCATTAGCCCAGAGAGTCTTCCCTTCAATCGTGACTGAGACCGGATGCTCACTGAGCGAGACGCCGTTATCGCCAGCGAAGGCAGGCACCTCTACATATGCCCTTTGCCGCTGTTTCGGTTGTTGGGATCGACGCATCGCAGCAGCTTTCAGCAATAGAGGTCGTTTCTCATCAAGGAGCAGGTTCAAAGAGTCACAGAGTATCGGGCAGTGGCGAATATCGACCAGAGCACGACTTTTTCTTGCGAGAAATCCGCAGGAGCCGGTAGTAAGATCAACATGGAACCGCACCCTGCTGCGATACCCCCACCCCTGTGCCGAAGCCGCGGGGAGAACCGTGACATGATTGTCAGGATCATCAACATCGTACGATCCGATCCGCTGTAAATTTTCCTTTACTATCTCCTGCTTGATACGTGCCTGTTGTGCTGTATTAAGATGCTGTAAATCGCACCCTCCACAGATTCCATAATGCGGACACGGTGGTTGCACGCGATCAGATGAGGTCTGGATGACATCGATAACTTCTCCCCGAAGATAATCTCGTTTAGTCTCGGTAATTTCAACAAGGACAATCTCATCGGGAAGAGCTCCCCGGATAAAGACCGTTTTACCCTCATGATGGGCAAGAGCTTCACCACGGGAAATCAGTTTTTCCGCTGTCAGTTGTAGTTTCATTCGTGGTACCCCACGAGCGTACAGAAGGTATCGACATAATCGGCAATGAGATCGATCCCTTCCTGCCAAAAAGCTTCTTTCGTGATATCACATCCGATGCTTGCCGTTACCGCTGGAGCCGCATCCTGACCGGTGAGTTTCAACAGCCGATCATACGCCTCCCCAAAATTTTTCACATTGCGCGAATACTGGTACACACCAAGCCCGAATAACTGACCGAAGGCATACGGGAAGTTGTAAAATGAGAGTTCGCTGCTGTAGTAGTGCCCTTTGACTGCCCACATATACGGATGCAGCTGAGATGCATCAAGTGCATCCCCATATGTTGCTTTCTGTGCTTTCAGCATCAAATCTGACAGCTCATGAGCCATAATATCCCCATCAGCACGCCGTGCAAAGACATCACGCTCAAATTGGAATCTGCTGAGAATATCGACACAGGTCTGAGTTGCATCCTGGAGAAAGCTCTCAATCAGGGAGATCTGTTCATCTTGATCAGCTTGTTCCAAAGCACCCTGAAATACCACAAACTGGCTGAAAATGGAGGCGGTTTCTGCAAGGGTCATAGGGTAATGTCGCAAAAGTGCAGGTAAATCGCGTGTTACATAATCATGATATGCATGCCCTAATTCATGGGCGATGGTAGATACTCCATCAAAAGTATGATCAAAATTAGCGAGGATTCGCGTCTCGCTCCGAAGCGGAAATGAAGTGCAATAGGCACCGCCGACTTTTCCCGAACGGGGTTCACTATCGATCCAATGGTTATCGAAGGCCATGCGTGCGAATTCTCCCAGTGGCTTATGAAATCGGGTGAACTGATCAATAATAAACGACTTCGCCTCAGGAAAACTATACTGTTTTGCCGTCTCTCCCACAGGAGCAAACAGATCATAGAATGCGAGTTTATCGAGTGAAAGAGCATGAGCCTTGGCCCGAAGATACCGTCTGAAGACTTCAAGATTCTTCTCAATAGTCCCGATGAGTGCCTGGAGCACTTCATCGGTAATCCTGGCCTGCATGACTGCCCGCTGGAGCGGATCGCGGTATCCTCTGCGTGAATCAAGGGTGATTGTTGCACCTTTAACCCCATTCAACGCATAGGCAAATGCAGTTTCATGACTCTTCCATACCGCAAGTTCTGCATCATAGGCTCTCTTACGCACCTTCCGGTCAGCCTCAAATGCAAGAGAACGAAGCTGAATCACCGTCTTGCGTACGCCTTTTTCGGTATCCCAAAGGACATCGGCAGTCGAGCTTATCGCCTCCTGCAGTCGACCCCAGGCATCGGTACCACTGCGATTCAAATCTGCAGCAAGTTGCTCTTCTGCTTCACTCATGGTGTGTGCCTGCTCTTCTAGCAGTTCTTCGAGGATAAAAGCAAACGAAACAAGACGATCATCCGATACTTTTGCAGTCTCAACTTCAGCACGATAATGTGCCAATGTATGCAACAATTCGACGTGTACTGCCTTAATTTCCAGTGAAGCTTCTTCTACTCGGTTAAGCGCACGTAATGCCGACTCATCATGGGTATCGACAGTTACCAGTGCACTTGCATAGGCATACAGAGTCTCGGTAGTATCGAGTGCAACTTGATACCGATCAAGTAATCGAACAAGCCAGTTTGGAAAGTCACTGACACGAGCAGATTCATCGGTTAGGATCTCGCGGATGATGCGCACCTGATCGGCAAGACTGTTTACATCCTGATCAAATGAATCATCTGAAACAGCAGGATAGATAGAAGTAAGATCCCAATGTGGCAATTTCTCCATAGTAGCACCTCATGCATACAAGCTGTGCATCAGTGTAGGAAAAGCAGTGAGCTCGGTCAATGGCTGATGAGAGTATTATAAATCAAGTTGGTATTCAGCTATTTTATTGATCAGGGTCCTGCGCGATATCCCCAGCTCCTCCGCAGCCCGTGTTCGGTTTCCCTCCCAACGGTGCAATGAGCGAATAATGGCTTCAACTTCCAGCTCTTTCAAACTACGAGCATCCTTTTCTGCATCCTGAGACATACTATATCCACCAGAGGAACCCTCACTACCAGGACGACTTACACTTTCACGAAGTTCAAGCACACTTGCTGAGATTACCGGTGAGTCAGCAAAAATTACCGCTCGTTCCAAAATATTTTCTAGTTCCCGGACATTCCCATAAAACGGGTGAGATTTCAACGCATCAATAGCATCTGACGAGAGCCCCTCAATTCGATGTCCCATTTGGCGATTTAGTCTATTAAGGATCACCCCAGCAAGTAAGGGAATGTCTTCTCGTCGATCACGTAACGGGGGAAGCTCTATACGTACCACATTCAGACGATAAAAGAGATCTTCACGGAAGTTCCCTTCTCTCACCATTTCTTCTAGATTCTTGTTTGTAGCAGCAATGATCCGCGCATTGATTGGCATAGGAGACGTTCCACCGAGTCTTGTGATCTTGCGATCCTGAAGTACCCTGAGCATCTTAACTTGCAATGTCATGGGCATATCACCAATTTCATCCAAGAACAACGTTCCCCCGCTAGCTAGCTCAAACATCCCAATCTTGCGTCCACTCGCTCCGGTAAAAGCCCCCTTTTCATAACCAAACAATTCACTTTCCAATAAATTTTCTGGTACTCCCCCAATATTAATTGCTACAAACGGACCTTCTGCTAGTGATGATATGGCATGGATCTGACGAGCGACTACCTCTTTACCCGTCCCACTTTCTCCTGTTACTAAAACAGTCGCAGGTGAATCGGCAATACGGCTGATCACCTCCTTAATTCGTTTCATCGGTACAGAATTTCCTACCAGCCCTTCATCAATACCTTCAGCAGCACGACTCTTCGTTTCAACGAGACTCTTCAGTTGATGAGCTTCCATGAGTTTGCGCAGACGAATAGTAAGTTCCTCAGGATCAAATGGTTTCACGATGTAATCCTGCGCTCCTTCTTTCAGCGCCGTCACGGCATCACGAATTTCCCCATGTGCACTGATCATAATAACGGGCATCCGGAATCCTTCCTGGCGTA
>CAYZXD010000015.1:0-53154 GCA_964482325.1 uncultured Spirochaetaceae bacterium
AAAGGGAACTGAACTGATGGTATTATGATTGAATAAGGGAAAAGGAAGCTTGACTTTTATCTATAAAAAGATGGTATCATGGAGAACAAAGATAACGACTGTCACCCAATTTTGGGGCAGTGAGCACATATAGTGTTACTTGCTTTGGGGGCAGAGAGACTGAAATGTGTTACCCTATAGGGGTTCATATCATTACCCACCCAAAGAAAAGTAGCTTACTCCAGGAATGAAAAAAGTCATTGACTTTCACAGACAGGGCCAGTCCCGGTGGTGAACAATTGGGGAACGATCTCACCGGTCTCCTTGGCAATGTAGTTGGCAAGGTTCGACACCAATTGCTGGATGGTGGAAACATCAACAAGATCCTTGCGACCGAAGTTATAGACGACTTCAGTCTTGGACCGTTTGGTGTTCTTGTCATAATAATTCTGACAGAGTTGGAGGTATTCTACCGGGCCGTCGGCCTTTGTGTTTGCTTTGGTTGTTCGCAAGTACATTGTAACTAGTATTATAGTCTAACTATTCCAGTATTACAATACTAATTGCCTGCGGTTGTGGTGAATACTACCATTCCATTGTAACTATGAGTTTTCAGCTTTGTGACTAGATGCAAACCTGAAAACCTGCGTTCTAGGTGCCTAGAATGCAGGTCACGACTTTTCTAGACCGATTTTTGTAGGCTCAACTGTCGAACGCCAGTCAGTGAAGAATACCTATCCACTTGGAAAAAACATCCGGCAGCTTTCAAAAATAAAAGTTTTCCTGTATTACTTCTTGGGCTAATTCTAGGAATATCTTATCAAGCTCGTATCTCCTTACATGATCCTGGATATCGATAAAACAGATTTTGGGGAAATTTCGAAAATAGAGCGTGGCCGTTGAATAATGGGAAACCACCGTTATCTGATTATTATTTCCTACAAGTTGCAGCAACAGCAATTCTGCGGGAACACTGGCAGGTATCGAATAATCATACCCATCGACATGATCACCCAGATTCTTAAGATGCGGATGCGGCTTAATAATTTTCAAATCGTAAGAATCCTTTTGCTGATCTATTGATTGAATATTCCAAGATGGAATATACACAAGAATGTTTTGGCTGGTAATCCCTTTTAGTTCTTCATCTAGGGGTTCAAAAAGATGCATAATTTCCGAAAAATGGTTAACGAAAGGTTTTTTGAATGTTGACCGCTGTTTAGTTTTTCGAAATTTCACTTGTTGAGCGTGAAAATCCTTTTTATAGATAATGATCTCACTCGTCCTCTTATTTCCCCCAAATTTAATTTCATTTCCTGAAAGTAATGCGTATATCCTGATCAGTGTATTCTTAATCATTCGATGTTCTTTCAGCAATGAATTAAAGTAAGTTCCAATCCCCTCTTCGTAAACATGGACCACAACAGATGGGAGATGCCAAAGCAGTGATTCAAAATTGAGACCGTAGTCACTGTAGGTATAAATATCGCTTACCCGATCTCTATTCTTACGTATCCAAGCAAACGCCTGCTTTTCATTGGAAAAAAAATGAATATTTGTCCAGTCATGCTGCGATTGAATAAGTCTACGATAGAAATTTTCAGCATCCATAAAATTATCAACCAGCAATAAAACCTTAGCACCGGATACTTCGATATTTGTTGCATTGACGTACTGTAAAATTTTAGTAACGATGAAACCCGATACCGGAGATTCTTGCCTAGTATCAAAATGATTGTAATCTTCCATTAGTTTCATGCTTAACTCCAACCCTATTCAATTATACGGCGCATACATGCATCCTACCATCATGTAATCCCAAGTGAATAGTAACATAAGCACATTTGTATACCTACTACTCTGGATCATCCCTCACGGTTTACAATTGTTCTTTCTCCGGTTCATTTAATCATGATAATACTTATTACCGAATTAACTGCGTTTCAGCATATCTCTCAGCTTATACAAAGGCCTCAGGATATAGCACATGGCATGTGGAAATCGGTACACCAAAGAAACCACTATCCTGTAGAGTAATGATCGATCAGACAATAAGTATCTGTTTTTACGCCATAATGGGTAGTGACTGTGTATGAAGTCCTTCATCCGGGAAACAATAGCCCAGTCAACGGTATCATACCGCTTCAAGAAGGTAGTGTAGGTGTTATAAAAGTATCGCGTCATACAAATATACTCTAATCCTGCATGATAGGAAGAAGCATCACGTTCTTGAACAAATACCTTCTGAAGCTGTTCTTCAATAAAGATCCTATCCATGTGATGTGGAGCGTTCATGATTAGGGTGGTAGATGAAAGATTCTGCCGATAATAGTAGAAAATATTGTCAATCAATACATATCGGTTTACAAATCGATAGATTGATGTAGACCAATAATTATCTTCAAATTTTACATGCTCGGGGAAAAACTGGTTATTATCAATTATGAGGGATTTCTTCCACAGTTTTGACCACACCCCACCCGTAGGATACACCATGAGTCTTTCTCTGCAAGTGTTGTCAAGTTGAGTTCCCTGCATCTCGTAAATTGCAGGATGCCAGGAAAGATAGGTCGAGAGTTCTTTTTTTGCATCTGAATCTTCATATATGGCTGCTGATTGTACACACACAAAATCAACGTTGGTAGATTCTGCTTTTTCGTACATTCTTTTAAACATATCAGGATGCACAAAATCATCACCATCAACAAATCCAATCCATGGTGCACGAGCCACTTGAATACCTAAATTTCGGGCTCCTCCCTGGCAGAGATTTTCTTTTGAATCTATTACGACAATTTTTTCCGGATATTTTTTTTCATAATCCCGCATGATTGTAATCGAGCTGTCTGGAGAAGCATCATTTACGAGGATTATCTCAATTTCATTTAGCGTTTGATTAACAAGACTGGTTATGCAGGTATGAAGATACCGTTCTACATTGTATATAGGAACAATAACACTTACTTTCGGTTGTGTTTTATTCTTTATTTCGAAATCTATGGAACTGCCCCCCGAATGGGATAACAACGTATTCATGAGTATACAACCTATCACCAAGTACTAAGATTTTTAAATATATGACCATAGTCTGCATGATTCGCATAGAAATATTGGGCTATCACCTGCATCAATAAAAAGTCTTCCTCACTGTCGATATCCAAAACACCGGTATCACGCATGGTGATTATTCCACAGGTTCCACTAAATATCAACTTCTCTGCTATTAAGAATGATGGCTCATAAGCATACAAGGAGGCATTCATATCAAAGATTTCCGGAGCTTCTTGACGTGTAGTGAAGGAAGATTGCAAAACACGTTCAAATCCGGTCTTGGTCTTCTTTACCATATTGAAATAAGGATTTCGACGGGAAGGTGTTACTGAAAATATCACATCAGTGAATGTATTAGCAATTTTTTCTTTTATCAGAAGCTCTATATCCTGAACGGTCCGTAACGGGGAAGTAATATCAAGGTCAACGACTATGGTATACTGCTTATTCATTTTGGATTCCATTTTCTTGAGACAGTCGGCAATCACTGCACTTTTCGGGACGGAATCCCCGCTAAGCGAAGGTTCTCGTTCAATAACGTGTATGAGAACTCTATCCTGTTGCAGTACCTGACGTATCAGCTCCTGACTATCGGTGTTCAATACGATATCAACATGGACCGCTGGATTATGTTTCATATAGAGTTCGATTGCAGATAGGGAGTAATATGCGAGTGGATATTCCAAAAAATTCCTCAGATTTTTATTCCTGAATCCTTTTGACCCTGCCCTTCCACAAAGAGTAAATAATATGCGTATCACGATATCACTCCCATAGCTAAGTTTACGGTTTTGAGTGCACGTGAAACTGAATTGTCATTAGGAACTTTCCCCTCAAGAATGTCGAAAAAATGATCTAATTCAGCTCGTTGATAGTCATCCCGTTCCTCAGTAAAATCATAGGTAAAAGGTACGTTATTTTTACGTATTTCATTGTTAAGCAGATCTATGCTGATGAAATCACTGTCAGTATACAACTCAATCATTCTACGTGGTATGTGTGAAAAGTAATCTAGATGAAGCTCTAAGAGCAGGTTTTTATACTGGGCAATATAGACTGCAATATCCTCACTATCTATCTCCAAGCTCGAATACTTTCCAGAAAGATAATCAATTTTTTCAGGGAATCCAAAAAGATAGGTAAGATAATCCCATTCGTGAATCAGGTCGAGTGAAACCCCACCCCCTTCCGATTTATGGGCACTGTAAATAGTCCTATAATCGACATCAGGTCTCCATGAAGGAAGATAACTGGAACAGATCACTCTGGCACTGATCACATCATGGAGGAATTCTTGTTTAACCAGATACTGGATGATCTGAGTATATCTAAGCGGACAAGCAATATAATAAGTGGAGCTGGGATTTAAATTGAGTTCATCAATGGAAATTTGTGTATGGTGAAAAATCGGTTTTTCTATAAACATGTGCTTTGTATGCGACACAAATTTTTTTATCGTGGCGAAGTGTTTGTATGTGGGATTCGTAATAAAAATCACATCATAATCATGGGGGATAGTATCGTGAAGCGAATAAACTCGATGTATATGAGTATCGATTGTTTTTTCAATTTCACTTTTCTGAGGGGGGCGGCTTCTTATCAGATCGATTTCTATGGAGGAATGTCGTTGAGCTGCTACAGAAGGAAGGTTTCGCAGATGTCGCTTACCAATGGACCCAAGTCCTACTATACCAATTTTATAATGCATTCCTATGCCTCTATCGTGTCTATGAGTGACAGTATAATTTTATCCTTGACAAAATCATAAACTGGAACGGTATGATGTTCAATTGCAGAAAAGAAGGCTTTAATTTCTTCCAGATAGGCATTTTCAACTATTTGCGGTGAATACGTTTCCTGATGATCAATATGCTCATAAAGATTCACCGGAATGAGTGTCTTGGATTCGATTGCATATTCGCTGAGGCCAGTGGGGGTACCATCCCAAAACACATGAACGTGTTCACCAAAAACCTCAAAATTTCTTATTGGTTTTCTTGAAACAACATCAACCACGATTGAACCGATACATCCTGAACGATGTTTCACCATCAGCATGAAGAAGTCGGGATAATTGAGCGGTAGACTACTGAGAGTCCCTCTATGAACAGTAACTTCGGTGATAGCTCCGAATACATTACTTAACCACGGCAATTCAATTGCCAGTATTTCTCTGCAGCCATTGGTTCGTTTATTACTCACAAAAAATTCAGTGTAATGCTCCCAAGGATGCCAATCGGGAAGATACTGTCCAACATGATAGGTATAATTAACCCGTTTACCCTGAACGGCATTCCGAATGTAAGAGACTTCTTCCTTATAGAGAAAAGTAGAAGAGAGAAACAGCACTAAATCGCTTTCACTGGCTTTCTGTATGTGCTGGTCATAACCATCAGAGACAAGGTTTATCTCTGAGAATATGTGCCACCCCCGGTTAAGACAAACGGAGGTGATACCATTGTGTGAAGAAGGATCAGTACAGATAAAAGCACAGGTAATCGAAGTAGCAGGAGTAATTTCATCAAGTGACGAATACACAGCTATATCGAATTCATTTTTAGCCTGAATTTTTCGTTGTGGGTTACTATCCACCCCAAAAACCACGATAGATGGATCGAGTTTCTGGATTAAGCGGATTCTGCGTCTCCCCATGGATCCTAGACCGATTACTAGTATGTTCATCTATCCCATTCCTCATTATGGTAAAATGTCTTTTTCAGACTGGCAGGTGGATGCGAAAGAAAGTGTTTAATTTTGGAACAGATAAGCTCGGAAGAGTTACCTGTACCATAGGGATTCGTACAGCTCTCCGCTTTTTTCTGGGACCGTTCAGATAGCGCATAGGCAAGCTTTTCGGAAAAATCTTTTTCAGTAGGGTCACAATTTATAATACTTTCTGCCTGGATTCTCCCCTTCTGCCTGTCCCCGATATTGATAGTAGGCACGTGAAGACTGGGGACTTCGATTATTCCACTTGAAGAGTTTCCAATCACTACGCTACTGTGAGCAACTGCGGAAAGATATTTCTGTGTTCCCAAGGAAGTAAAGACTGCAGCATTACTCTGTTTATCCACATAGGCATCAATCATGCTATTTATAACCCTACCCCCTTCATCGGCATTTGCTTTGGTAAAAACCAGAGATAAATTCTGCTGGCGTTCCAGGACTTTCAGAATAGCGCTAAATTGCTCTTCAGCACTTTGATATTCCAGCGTTACCGGATGATACGTAATCACCGCGTATGGGATATTCAATGATAAACCGAGAGCTAATTCGAGTTCTGCCTTTGAGAGTAGCGGTTCACGAAGAACATTCTCGACACCAAGAGACCCCACGTTGTATACACGGTCAGGAGATTCTCCTAGTTGTATTATTCGTTTCCTATAATCGTCAGTACTTGCAAAATGTATGTAGCTCAACTTGGTGATGGCATGTCTGAAAGATTCATCTAAAGCCCCTTCCGTAGTTTCTCCACCATATAGATGGGCAATAGGAATTCTTTCATTTGCTGCAGCGCAGCATACTGCAAGTGCTTCATATCGATCCCCAAGCACAACAAGCAAATCCGGCCTTCGTTCAGAAAAATAATCTGCGAAACAGATCATGGCAATTCCCATAGTTTTTGAGATCGACGCAGGAGTATCTGAACTCAGCATGATATCTATTTTTCGATCTATCTGTACGCCATCCTGTTCAATTTCTTGATAAGTCAATCCAAATTCATGAGAAAGGTGTGCCCCCGTAACTACCACTCGCACCTCTATGGTTTTATCTTGTAGTAGCCGTTTAATTACCGGACGCAACAACCCATATTCAGCTCGAGTTGCAGTAAGAAAAGTAATTACTTTTTTCATAGTTCTATACACTCGTCCTTTTCATAATTTCTTTTGGCCGTTTTCCCAATAATTTCATTCCATTGCATAGGGCTCAATCCATTTCCCGGACGTTTCACGGTAACATTATCTGAAGTGAATACGGTACCTTCACGGATATCTAACTTTGCAACAATACTTTTTCTTACTATGGCTATGTTAGGTATCTCAGAAGCACTCGGTTTTTTCTGGCCATCCCCCATCGCTATTTCTATATTTCGTATGGCTCTAATCATTTCTTTCAGTTCACCGGGTTCTATACTGGCAATATGATCCGGTCCTTTCATATTTCGGTCTAACGTGAAATGTTTCTCAACAATGGCAGCTCCAAGTGCAACTGCTGCAAGAGGTATTTCAATGCCTCGGGTATGATCAGAATAGCCGGTAGGCAAATGGAATTCATGCTGTAACGTCAGCATTGCCGTTAAATTCACTTCATCGTAGGGAGCTGGATACTCTGTAGTACAATGTAAAAGTGTTATGGCTGTTGCACCATGAGTTTTAAGTATATTTAGTGCATCACGCACTTCGTCAAGCGTGCTCATACCTGTTGATAACACTATGGGTTTATGAGTCTGGGCAATACTCACTAGATAGGGATAGTTGGTGATTTCACCTGATGGAATTTTCCAGAATGGCATATCCAGGGTATTCAGAAACGCGATACTTTCCATGTCGAAAGGTGTAGATAAAAACATAATCCCTTGTTCTTTGCAGTAATCCGATATATTGATGAATTCATCATAAGAGAGTTCGAGTTGCTTGAGCATGGTAAATTGATTTTCTTGCACCTGCCCTTGTTTTTTTTGATAGGAGGCTTTTACTGCATGCTGAGTTACTAATGTCTCTGCTTTAAAGGTTTGAAATTTTATACAATCTGCACCAGCATCTTTGGCCGCACGTACCAGCTGTTTTGCAATGAGCAAATTCCCATTGTGATTTACTCCAGCTTCAGCAATGATTAAACAACTCACGATTTTTTATTACCTTACAAGGATTCCCATAGGCAATGACTCCATCGGGGATATCATGAAGCACCACGCTTCCCATCCCGATGATAACATCGTTACCAATGGAAACCTGTTGACGAATGACACTATGTGCACCCACATGGGTATTATTCCCCACATGAACATCTCCACAGAGAACAGTTCCTGGAGCAATATGAGAAAAGGATCCCACATGACAATCATGGTCAATTACTGCAGAAGAGTTGATAATGGCACAATCCTCTACGGCAGTCCCAATATTAAGTACCGCATGTTTCCCAATAAATATGCCACGACCTAATTGAATATGGGGACTCACCTGTGCCCCAGGATCTAAAATGTTCGGAATCATGAATCCAATATTCTCGACAAGATCGAATAGATTTCTCCTGACTACAATATTACCAATGCTTCCGAGTGAAACAAATGCGTAGGTATATCCTTGTTCAAATAATGTCAGCACATCCCTATCACGCCCTACGATGGGCACGGTGAGAATCGAAGCCTTTTCCACATCTTGTTTTTCAACAATACCTATTGCTGAATACGTGTGCAATTGCAAAAGAGTATCAATGATAGACTTGCAATGGCCCCCTCCCCCAAGAAGTAATAATTTCCTATTCACTTGATTCTAACCTCATTCGCATCTTCTCCAGCTCTTCCAATTGTCCCATATCCATCCAGGCTTTTTCGCTTACCGGGTACACTCCAACATTTCTCCCCGCACTACGATATTTGTCCATAATTTCAGGAAAGCTGATAGATTCACCTTCATTCAAGGACTCAATAACTTCAGGTTCAACCACATACAATCCCGTATTGGTGAGGAAAGAGAATTTAGGTTTTTCGGAGAAGCTCTCTATCTGACCACCAGTTGACATGTTCACTACCCCATATGGTATCACTACATGTTTAGCAGCACATACCATAGTAATGACATTCTGATCCTGTTTATGCTGTCTGTAGATGCTGGAATAATCTGCATTTATCAAAATGTCACAGTTTGAAAAAAAGAATGTCCCATCAATCTTTCCTTTCAGCAGTGATAACCCTCCTCCTGTGCCCAGCGGAGAGTCTTCATCGACAAAATGCATGTTGTTACAACCCGGTTCGTCAGCATAATAGGCTTTTATAAGGTTTTTCTTATGATTTACAATGATATGAAAATCGTGTACGCCATAACGTGCGAATTTCTCCATAATCAGGGATAAAATGGGAGTATCCCCAATGGGGATTAACGGTTTAGGAAGAATTTTTGTATAGGGATACAGGCGAGTGCCAAAACCTCCTGCATTGATTACTACCGGGAGATCCAAGTGGGTTTCTCTCACAAATTCCACATCATCTGCAAAGATGATTGACTCAATGATTCCCTGCTCATCAACGAGTGGTAGCGCAATCAGGGAATAGGTTTTCATGATGCTTTTTGCAGTACTACGGTTCTCAACCGTTACATACTTGGGATCATAAGTTGCACACTTCTTCACAGGATCATCTAGCCGGCCATTGTGCACAAGATACCTTCGGATATCACCATCAGTAAGGACTGCCAGTAATTTCCCTTCAGGCGCAATAAGAAGAATACGCTTTGCAGTTGCGTCCAATTGCTCCATCGCTCGACGAATCGAACTTTCTTCGGAAATGAACAGATCTTCTAAAAACTCCATAGTTATTTACTCATCCTTTGCAAACATGATACCACACGAACCATTTCGTCTCTCGTGATGTTGGTACTGCAGGGGATATTCACGATGTGTTCCTGATAGAATTTCGCACGTTCAATATCGTATGCATAACATGATTTGTAGGGAACTTGCTCATGTATCAGTCCCCATACGGGTCGTGTTTGGATATTACAGGCAGAGAATTCTGCGATAACTTCATTTCTTGTGAGAGGAAAATGATCATCTATGAATAACGAATAAAACCAATGATTTGAACGCACATCAGTCCTGAAGGGTAATAGATGAACCCCTGCAATGTCTTTTATATGTTCTTTATAAAACTCGTAGTTACTGTTTTTTGCTTCAATAAACCGCTCAAGCTGTTCCATCTGTGCCAACCCTAAAGCGGCTTGTAAGTTAGTCATCCGATAGTTGTAACCTACTTCATCGTGAAGATAGTGCAACTCATCACTTTTTGCCTGAGTTGAGAGATGCATCGCCCTCTGCAGCAATGGCTTATCTTTAGAGACTATCATACCACCGCCGCCGGTAGTAATTATTTTATTTCCATTAAAAGAGAATATTCCCATAAACCCTAAAGTGCCCGCAAAGGAACCTGTATAGGGACCTGCGGTATAGTAAGTTCCAATTGCCTCAGTTGCATCTTCAATGACATGAAAGTGGTAGTGCGCGGCTATGGTGAGTATCTTTTCCATATTAGCCATCTCACCAAAGACGTGGACAACAATAATCGCTTTAATATGTTTTCCTGTTCTATTATCTCTCAGCGTATTGCCATCCATCCTGCATTGGGTAACACAGTAGGCTTCAAGTTTATCAGGATCCAAACAGAGCGTATCGTCACAATCCATAAAGATGGGAGAAGCCCCCACATACATCACAGGATTAACTGCAGCAATAAATGTAAGCGTCGGTACTATTACCGCATCATCACACCCTACGTGAGCAAGTAAGAGGGCAAGATGAATTCCCGAAGTCCCGTTCTGGCAGGAAACTGCCATTGGGCTATGTACATAGGATGCCACGGCCTTCTCGAAGTCCTTCACGTAGGGGCCTCCGGTAGAAACCCATTCAGTCTCAACAGCGGTATTCACATAGGCTTTTTCATTACCACTGAGATTCGGTACTGAAAGGGGAATAAATGAAGCTTCTGGCATATTGGCACCTTTAAATATTGTATATATCAGTTTTGTATTTTCCGAGATTATCTTTCATAAATGCTATAGTTTCTGAAAGACCTTCAGCCAATGGATATCGCGGAACCCAACCGGTGAGTTCACGGATCTTTTTATTTGATCCTAAAAGACGATTTACTTCGCTTTTTTCTGGTCGAAGTCGTTGTTCATCACAAATAATTTTTGCTGATGGATTGATTTGAGTAATTAATTCTTGTGCCAAGTCACCAATCGACACCTCTTTCTGCGTAGCAATGTTAATCTCTTCACCAATTGATTGTTCTGATTTTGCAATCTCAATAAATCCCTGTACGGTATCTTTCACATAATTAAAATCCCGAGTAGGAGTCAATGAACCGAGTTTGATCTCGGTCTTCCCTGCAAGCAATTGGGTAATTATGGTGGGAATTACAGCCCGTGCAGACTGCCTTGGTCCATAGGTATTGAATGGCCTCACAATGGAAATCGGTGTTTCAAAACTTCTATAAAACGATTCTGCGAGTCGGTCTGCTCCTATTTTTGTTGCTGAATAGGGAGACTGACCCTGGAACGGATGATTTTCATCGATGGGAACGTATTGTGCAGTACCGTACACTTCAGAGGTAGAGGTAACAAGTACTCGAGATGTTCCAAGATCCCTCGCTGCCTGTAAAACATTCAAGGTTCCCTTGATGTTCGTATCTACATACGTGTCCGGAGAATGGTAACTAAACGGAATAGCGATAAGTGCAGCAAGATGAAATACTTCATTCATGCCCCTCATCGCCTGTTTAACTCCATGAGGATCTCTGATATCACCCTGAAAAATCTCAATTTCAGAAAGTATTTCTTTGGGGAGTGTATCTAGCCAGCCCCAAGTATTAAAAGAATTATACAGTACAAAAGCACGTACAGCATGACCTTCTCGAACTAGCGTTTCGGTGAGATGACTACCAATAAATCCATCGGAACCTGTAACTAAAACCTTCTTCATTAAATCCTCTCAAATTTTGCTTTTCAAAACACGCTGATATAGTGATCATATCTGATATTAGCATCTAAGACACCCTATAATTTATCTTATTGTTTCTCGCTGATTTCCTCTACACACCCTTCCACAATAAATTTTCAATGTGAAGAGTACTTACTCATTTATTACATCTGTGTAACAATTTACTACCTGCTGAGCAATCGACTTCCACTCGAAGTTTTTTAATTGTTGTGTTCCTTTTTCAATAAGTTGATTACGCAATGCTTCATCGTACACAATCCGACGGATTTGTTTACTCATTTGGTCTATATCTAGCGGGTCGAAATACAAAACAGCATCACCGCCTACCTCAGGCATGGAACTGGAATCACTTAAGGCAACTGGACACCTACATGCAAAAGCTTC
Organism: uncultured Spirochaetaceae bacterium; assembly: GCA_964482325.1. GTDB lineage: Bacteria > Spirochaetota > Spirochaetia > Sphaerochaetales > Sphaerochaetaceae > CAYZJV01. The sequence goes on from CAYZXD010000015.1 coordinate 12,127, forward strand.
AAGAGTAGGTATGCCAAACCCTTCATAGATCGAAGGAAATACAAAACATTGTGCATGAGCATATGCATAAGCTAACATTTCATCGTCAGCACTTTTTTGCATTACACGATCCTTAAGGTTCCCTATAAGGTCTAATTCTGACTGAGAAAAAGTACCCCCTCCGATGCAGACGAGATATAATTTATCGTCAGATTCCAGCAACCTTCGGGATGCTTCATAAAACCGAGAAAAATTTTTATAGTTTCCCCTACTTCCCACAAACAGAATATATTTCTCCGGTAAGTGATAACCCTTCTTATACTCTGTATGAGGTTTGAAGCTACTGCCAATATATATGACGCTTATTTTCTGCTCAGGGATATCCGGATAAAATCTCAAAATATCCTTTTTTGTATTTTGGGAAATAGCAATTATATGATTTGATTTATGCAGCATTTCTTTTTTATGTCTTATAGTCTTTTTACTTTTCGCAATATTTTCAGGGAAAATTTCATGAATCATATCATACACGGTAATTACAATCTTTCCTTTTGCCATGCGTAAAATATATGGATTGTAATAGGTTGGATGTACGATATCATATCCACCTAACATTTTAATAAAAACCTGTAGACGATTAAGAACCTGTATTACCTTTGCAACAATATTTGGGATATCACCAGTCGCTCTTTTGTTGAAATAATCTTCAAAATAGAGGTTCTGACTGAAAAGACACCCAAGTTCTACTTTAGCAAGCTTTTCGTTATTAATTGTTTTTATTAAATCATAATAGTAGCGTGAAATTCCACCTAACTTTTGCGATCGTAATATTTGATAATCATAATAGACTTTCATGTGTACTATCCTTATTCGACCCAGTTTTCTGTGGATCATTTAGATACCCTATCATATAACTTATTTCAGGTAAGCATTCTCCTCTTCAATAAGCACATCAATCACTTGGAAAAATGACATCTCATAATGCCAATTTAATTTCTGCATCGCTTTACGATTACTCCCATATATTTCGACTATTTCGTTTGGTCGAAAAAGCTCTTTATTAATGAACATTCGATCTAATGAGATCCCAATAGATGTAAAAATATAGGTAATGATATCACGTAATGATAATGATACTCCTGAACATATTATGATATCTTCAGGAACACCTTCTTGTTGCATCATTTGCCACATAGCTTCAACGTATTTTGGGCTGTAGCCAAAATCGCGTTTTACGTCAATATTCCCAACTTCTAAGTACTCTCTATCCCCACGTCTGATTTCAAGGCATTCTCTAATAACCTTTTTAATAATAAAATTAGGAGATCGTAAAAAAGATTCATGATTAAACAGTATTCCCGATACTGCATACAAGCCATAGGTTTCCCTATAATTAGTTACCATTAAATGGCTTGCAGCTTTTGAAACGGCATATGGACTGAGTGGTTTTAAAGCAGAGGCTTCTGTAATCGGCATAGATGCTGATCCACCAAACATTTCACTGCTTGATGCTTGATACACTTTGATGTTTTGATATTTAAGCCTTATAAGTTCAAGAATATGTATTGTCGAGTTTATGTTAAATGTGAGTGTCTCTTTTGGATCCTTGTAGGATTGACCGACTGAGCTTTGTGCTGCCAAATTATACACTTCATCAGGTTTTATCGTATCTAAGAGCAAATCTACTTTATCATAATCTTCGAGATCAACAACCATAATGGTTACATGCTTACGAATACCCAGATACTCTAGGCCAAAATAATGATCTCTTTTGTATCTTGTCGTTCCCCAGATCTGGTAATTTTTATGTAACAAGAATTCAGCTAAATAAGCCCCATCCTGACCTGTAATACCTGTTATGAGAGCCTTTTTCATAAAATTTATACCTTTTACATTAAACCTATATGATAGAATCAATCAAATGCTACTTCAATTTACCAATTAATTGAAGGGTGAGCCTAAAGAACACCCGCCCTATTCATTGCTTGATACGCTGAAGGATGATAGTTGTCAACTACAATTATTTACGCAACTGTATTAAAAGAAATAATTACTTTCATTGATCCGATACCCAAGCAAGTAATCTCATCTTGTAAGCGATTGAATCATCAGATTCGATATGCTATTTACTTTTTAAAAATCTTATAGCTTGCATAGGTCCTAATAGCGAGAAAAGCGATAAAGAAATGATGGAAGCAATAATTACGCCCCCGCTTCCGAGTCGCTGAGCCAAGAAAATTGATAGGGGAATATTTATTAGTGCTCCTATTATCGATGTAACCATTTGAAGCCTTATTTTACTTAACCCATTCAGCAGGTAGGTAAATATATTATTGTAGATGTAAACAAAGGTATAACCAGCCATTCCTACTAATAATATATTTGATATTGACACTGAGGTGTTCAACCATATGGGGATAATGTACTGAGCCAACACTAACAGTACCACTATTAAAAAGACAATAACTATTAATCCCTTTAATTGACGTTTTATTGCGATTCTTATCCAATCTTTATCTCCTTTTGCGGCAGCTTCAGTATAGGCATTCCAAAAAGGATGGAGAATTATTCCTGCAAAAACAGATATGACACTAAAATATTTAAAAACAATATTATATGCAGTAACATCTTGCGGTGAGAGAACGTGAGCAATAATCAGAGCATCAGTTTGAAAAATGATAATGACTGATATCTGGATAATAAAGAATTCTATGCCGAGGCTAAAAAGAGACCGCACTTTATCTTTGTTAAAATACGCAATACTGGGTCTTACTTCATACAGTGATTTGCTAAACAAACCTAAGGAGGTGAAGAGAAATACAATTATCGGTACTGATGTATAGACAAGTCCTATACCGACCAAGTTACCCTGAAGCCATTTTCGGAAGATTAAGATAGAAACTAAGATAGTCGTATTTGAAATACTTGCGATGATACTGCTTTTTGCTGGTTCATGATTTGCTAGAAGTATGGTGCAGATTAATTTAAGGCAAAACTGAACACTCGTTAAGATGAAGGAAATTCCAATCAACCAAAACAATTCACCCCGTAAATCTTCGGTAGTATTAAATACTCTAGCCCAGTTTAAAATATGCCAAGGTACAAGAAAAAACAGAATAAGGGCAATCGAAATTGCTCCGACAACGACATATCCTGTACTTACATATTCTCGTGCATCTTTTATATTTCCTAGCGCTATGGATTCTGTAAATTTATTGCGAAGACCATTACCAATCCCAATATCAAAAATGGAAATCCAGCTTAATACGTTAAATAACGTAATCCAAATGCCATATTTGTAATTATCGAGCATCTGCAACGTAAGTGGGATAAGAGCCAAATTCAATAATGCACTATATGACTTTATGATAAATAGTGATGCAATGTTTTTTTTAATTTTCACATTGCGGCTGTTACCCGTATTCAAATGCTGAAGTAATAATCTAAATTTTGTCATAGAGCGATAAAAACCTTATATAAACGAGCAATGATAATTACTTGTCGGTAATAAATGGAACCGCATAAAAATTAAAGTACTAATTACCCATTCCCCTTACTCTTCCTTCAAGAAAATCGTTATATGTTCGCTTAATCCCCTCAGACAAGTCAATAGAGTGTTTCCAACCTAACTCATGTAATTTTGTAACATCCAGTAGTTTCCGGGGGGTACCGTCAGGTTTATCGGAATCAAAAACTAACATTCCTTGATACCCAATGATTGATTTAACAAGATACGCTAAGTCAGCAATGGAAAGGTCTTCCCCTGTTCCTACATTGATGGTGTCAGCTTGATTATACTGTTCCATGAGAAATAAACAGGCATCGGCAAGATCTTCAACATGTAAAAACTCTCGTCTTGGTTTACCGGTTCCCCAAATCTCAACCTGAGAAATATTTTCCACCTTAGCTTCATGAATCCTTCGTATAAGTGCGGGTAGTACGTGACTATGAGATAGATGGTAATTATCAAACGGACCATACAGATTTGTAGGCATTGCGCTAATAAAATTAGCTCCATATTGTTTTCTCAGATAGGTGCAATACCGCAATCCTGCAATTTTTGCCAGGGCATAGCCTTCGTTAGTCTGTTCAAGTGCCCCGGTCAATAAGCTATCTTCCTTTATTGGCTGTTGTGCCATTTTGGGATAAATACAAGAAGAACCGAGGAATAATAGTTTCTTTACATTATGTACATACGCACTGTGCATTACATTCATTTCAATCATAATATTGTCGTACAAAAAATCAGCAGGAAAGGTATCGTTCGCGAGAATTCCACCAACTTTAGCCGCAGCTAAAAAGACATAGTCCGGTTTTTCTTCTGTAAAGAATTGTTCAACTTTCTTCTGATCTCGTAAATCGAGTTCATCACTTGCTCTCGTGAGCAGATTAGTATAACCAAGTTGCATGAGTTTTCGGTAAATTGCAGAACCTACCAATCCTTTATGCCCTGCTAAATATATTTTCCCCTGTTTATTCATATCAATCATACTCCCGTTTAATGCGCTCTTCATGTTCAACCAAAGAAATATCATGTTGAACCATACGCTTGACAAGTTCTTCGAAAGAGGTGCTTCTGGGATTCCACCCAAGCAACGTTTTGGCTTTTGTCGAGTCGCCTAATAATTGTTCAACTTCCGTTGGGCGGAAATAACGAGGGTCGACTTCAACCAGTACTTTCCCAGTATCGACACAAACTCCTTTCTCTTCTACTCCCTTCCCTACCCACTTGAGCTTAATACCAGCCTCTGCAAAGGCAAGGTGAACAAATTCCCGAACGGTATGCATTTCTCCAGTAGCAATTACAAAGTCTTCAGGTACTTCATGCTGAAGCATCAACCACATACATTCCACATAGTCCTTGGCATATCCCCAGTCTCGTTTGGCATCTAGATTCCCGAGATATAATTTTTCCTGAGTCCCCTTCCGTATACGAGCAGCGGCTAGAGTAATTTTTCTTGTTACAAAAGTCTCACCCCTGCGTTCGGACTCATGATTAAATAATATACCGTTCACGGCAAACATCCCATAAGCTTCACGATAGTTTCGTGTTATCCAATAACCATACAACTTAGCGACCCCATATGGACTGCGAGGATAAAAGGGTGTTTCTTCATTCTGGGGGACCTCTCCCACTTTACCGAACAACTCTGAGGTTGATGCTTGATATATCTTTGTCCTTTTTTCATACCCAAGAAATCTTACGGCTTCAAGAAGACGTAAAGCACCCATCCCATCGGTATCAGCAGTATACTCAGGAACTTCAAAGGAGACTTTCACATGAGACATGGCTGCAAGATTGTAAATCTCATCAGGTTTTATTTCCCGGATGAGCCTAATCAAATTAGTTGAATCAGTCATATCGCCGTAATGCAAAGATATTCGTCGTTCATGATGCATATCCATAATCAGTTCTTCAATGTATAAATGTTCAATTCTTGAAGTATTAAATGAAGAACTTCTTCGAATAATCCCATGTACTTCATAGCCCTTATCAATTAAAAATTCAGCAAGATAAGAACCATCCTGACCGGTAATTCCTGTGATGAGCGCAGTTTTCATTTCCTCTATCCTCATTTTCCTTCATACCCATTACGAATACAGTATCTGTACCAACTTCTCTATGCTATAGGCATAGGTGAATCTTTTAAAGTTTTCCGACTGGAGATAGTCAATTTTTGCATCATAAAACTTTTTATATTCTTCAAAACTCATATTCCGTAGGAAATTATATAAATTCTGCATATTGCTAAAGTCATTGATATCGATGAAAGCTCCTCGGCTGATTTCGCCATCATAGATATTTTCGCCATTATAAATAGGAACTGCATCACTTAACAGAACATCAAAGATTTTTTCTGTTACATACCCTTTACAGTCTAATTCATTCTCTATAGCAAAAGCAAATTTATAATTATTATATGTGGCTATTTTAGAAGCTACCATTCCCTTGAAACACTTAGGTACCGACTTAACATACTTTTTGCCATAATAGATACCTTTAATTATTTGGCGAGTTCCTACGGGTTTTTCCCACCCCACACCATATAAATCGAAATCATCTGGTTTATCATCAAAATAATCAATTATTTCATATCGCTTTACATAACCGGAATTATTTCTTCTCGTTGCTTTATTACCAGCAATCATACAGCTCAATTTTTTGTTCTGAAAGGTTTTTTCATCAATTGAGTTGATAGATAATTCCTGAGTTATTTCGGGAACAAAGTAGGGAAAATAAACATATTTCTCTTCATGGTATTTCTTATAGGATAAAATCGTATGGAAAAATTTATGTGTATTTATGTTGAAATTTCGCCGGTTATGTGCAGGACTTTCCCACATCAACAATATCTTTTTCTGGATTCCTGGCGTCTTCAGAATCTTCATCTGTGTATGATAGAATTTTAATCTCTTATGAAAATTAGTTATCAATGGCCGTATCGGGTAATCAATAAAAAGATATACATCTGCAGGCGAGACGCTTTCATAATAGTCAAAGGTATGAATCTCATCACCGCGCCTACCTATTTCATCTTTTAATATTTCAAAAAAATTTTGTAAGTGATGATTCACATAATGGAAGGCTACATTATCAGACTCACCAGTAAAAATATTGTCATGTAAATATCCTTCATAATTAAATACCAGAGCAATTTTCAGCATATAACAACACTACCTTCTTGTTCATTTTCATCTTGAACATATCCAATATATTCAGCTTTTCCGATACCGCTGTTGCCCTGACACCCCTTTTTCACCCACCTGGAGGTGACTATCAGGATGATTGCTCACATGACTGAGAAATAAGGAACCAAGGAGCAACCGGTCACCTCGCGGGATTCTATTCCACAGGTATCCTTTGAACAGATCTCGAAGGAGAAAGGTCTCCCCCTCTTCCAGATTCTTTGCCTCTCTGATCGCTGTCTGCAACAGTGAATTCACATCATGCATATGAGTATCTCCATCAATATTGATATTATGAAGGGTCATGAACCAATGTGCAATGATCTTCATCAGTTAATCGGTCATAATTTTTGGCATCGGTCGTATCATCCAACTGAAAAAACGGGTTAGCTGCAAGCTCTTTGAAAAGCTCAGCTAACCCGAATGAAAGATTTTGTACTCTATGTAATTAACAAATTCATCAGCTCTGTACGCTATACCCTATCGACAGAACACCTTCACGGTCGATTCATCGGTATCGACATCAATACTCATCTGTTCAAGAGCTTCCATGATCTCCTCATAATTCTGTGGATCGATATCACTGAGATTGAACGGGATTCCGCTATCATGCATCGACGACTGGATCTTTTCCTGAGCATCGGTTGGTATTAACTTGGTAATGTTCAACCCGGCTTTCACCAGGGCAAGAGGAACCTTCACAGAAACCCGCTCAGAAGATTTCCCCTCTTTCGGATCCACCTGAACAAACAAGTACTTTCCCTTCATATCCAAGGTCCGATTCTCTTTAGCTGTTTCAATCTCTCGTGGTTTCCCGTCAAGTGCCTGCAGCAGTTTCTCAGCATCCTCCACGCCTAGTTTCCCCTCTGCAAGCATCTGCAGTATTCTCATTCTCTCTTCACTCATATAGTGACTCCTTCTAGGTGATGCGGATAAGCATCTCTTGAGTATCTGATTGGATCGCTATTTCAGTTCCAATACTTGCCGACAGCAACGTAGGCAACGCAAAAACCAACTGGAGATACGATCGTGCCTGCCGGGCTGTATCGGGAATCAACAGAAGAATCGTAAACACGATAGTTCCAATAATGATCACCGGAATGAACAGCAGATAGATCAACACCATAGGGAAATAGAATCCAAAGTTGTGCGATTCATCACGCACCTTCACGCGTAGCAACATCGGTAACATCAGTGAATCTCCTCCAGTGCCTGGGCAACGGTAATTTCTCCCTGTTCCAATCGATCAAGAATACTAGAGACGGGAGAAGAAACCTGAATGTCGACATCAACCATATCAAGTCGACGGGCGATCTGATTCAGTCGATTTTTCACCGTCGGGTAGCTGATATTGAAAATTGATTCCATCTGCTTAATCGATCCGTGTGTCTTGATAAAAGCTGCCATAAACAGTTGGTCTTCCGTACTGAGGTCAGCAAACGGAGGGAGTTGAAACTCCCCATCGATGGTGATGTTGTCCTCTGGGATGTGTATCTGTGTGATGGTGAATTTCTTTCCACCGGTTAATGCCAATAGCTTCTGCCATCCATGTATCATGCCTACTCCTCTCAATTGCAACTATAAAACCACTTATCATATTTGTCAATATTATTTTTATTAAATATTAATTTTTTTAATTTTATTAATTATATTAATTGATTTTTATGATTTTATGCTAGGGAAGCACTGCCTTCAAAGAGCGCATGACAAGAAGTCAACACCGAGAAAAGTCATACTAAACTCTGGTTACGGTTTTTATTTACTATATGACGTGGATTATTTATACTTTCATTTACATTTATTTGATTATTTTGCTCATATCATGTACATTTAGAATTAGAGGAATACAATGAGAATAACAGATGAAGTCAAACAGGCCGTATATAATTTTATCATTAATAATATCCAAGGTCACCCAAATGATCTTATTGTGTTTACGATGAATCATTTTAAGATCTCAAGACCTACCGCTAGTAATTTGATTAACGATATGATTTCAGAAGGAATAATTGTTAAACAACACGATAGAGGAAGATACCCTGGATACACATTAAAGACTCACACATATTCAGAAACGTATGATCTTACCATCGCAGATCTTCAAGAAGATGTGATCTATATGAAAAGTATTCATCCCCATATCAAAGAACTCCCCTATAATATTCAACAACTTCTCGGCTACGCGACTATGGAAATCATAAACAATGCAATCGAACACGCTAATGGCAGGCAGATGACAATTATGGTGTATCTCAATGCAAAAAGGGTCACCATTACTATAACGGATGATGGCATTGGCATATTCAAAAAAATCCAAGATGATTTAGGATTACCCTCCCCCGAACAATCTATATTGGAACTCTGTAAAGGAAAATTCACCTCCGATCCTGAAAAGCATAGCGGAGAGGGAATTTTCTTCTCCTCTCGTATGGCAGATTCCTTTTTCATACTATCAAGGGGACTACTATTTTATGGGCACGAAAATAATGACATCATCAAAGAATCAGAACCTGATCTCGATATTGCAGGAACAATGGTGTATATCTCCGTCGATCTTGACACAAAGCGTACCCCAAAAGAGATATTTGACGAGTATTCTGACCAAGATAAGGTTCCCACTTTCCACAAGACAGTTATTCCCGTAAAAGTTATGAACATTGATGGTGGTAATATTGTCTCACGTTCACAGGCAAAGAGATTGATGGCACGAGTGGACCGATTCAATACCGTTGTGCTCGATTTTGAAGGCGTTGATATGATCGGGCAGGCGTTTGCAGATGAAATATTCAGAGTGTTTAAAAACACCCATGAACAGGTGAATATTGTACCTATTAATGCTAATGATACTATTTCTTCAATGATCGATCATGTCACTCACCACAGGTGACCCGATTGTCACGCATCGGGCACCTATGATCTCAGTTTGATGGATTATCGAATTGGTGATATCTCACCCGTCAGGGAGGAATTCATTGTTCTTGGTCATCCACAGATACTTTCCTCTGCAAATACGGGGATCAGAAGCTGTAATGCTTCCGGGTTATCATCACCTGCACACCGATTTGCTTTGATCGTCCCGCACTGTTTACATCGATGAATAATCATGATCTCACCATCGTGTTTTTGCCATAATGCAATAGGTTCCATAACACCTCTGCACAGACAGGATCGATCCCCCACCTTGCTATCCACATGTCTACTGTACAGACAATGCGGACAATGATTTCGGTGATGGGTGCCCCAGGCTGCAGTTGCAACCGGGGCCCCACAATGCACACAGATGAAACTTTCTTCAAATTCCTGCCGTTTCATTTTTCCCCTGACCTTCTCATCTGGTATTTCATCGTACCGATCGCCCGTTTTTTCTCCTTACTCTCTCGTAAAACATCTTCCCAAGGTTGTGCTTCCTGCAGCAAGCGAAGATAGTTGAAGTATCGATCTTGTTCGATCACCCCATCCCGAACCGCCTGTTGTACCGCACAGCCAGGTTCCCCCGTATGCGTACAATCACTGAATTTGCAGGTTGTAGCCAGTTGTGCAATGTCGGTAAAGGAATTGCGTATCGAATCGGTATTACGGTGCATACCAACCATCCTGACACCGGGAGTATCGAGTAGGAGTGCTCCGGTTGGTAACCGATACATCCGTCGAGCTGTGGTGGTATGTCTTCCACGACCATCTTTTTCCCGTATCGGAGCTGTCTTCACAAGATCCTCACCGCACAACCGGTTGATTAACGTGGATTTGCCCGCTCCACTGGCTCCGATGAGCATCATGGTACTCCCAGGTATCAGTGAGTGCTGTAAGACATCGATCCCGAATCCTGAAATGCTATCGATACTATACAGCGGACAGTCGGGGAATCGAGTCTCCACTCTTCTACGATAAGCCTCGATATCATCCAATAAATCGGCTTTGGTGAGTATGAGAATCGTCTGGATGCCATCATGATGCAGCAAAGAGATAAAACGTTCTATGCGTCGTTCATTGAAATCGAATTTGGCATCTTGAACGATGGCAGCACGGTCGATATTTGCAGCTATCACCTGAGTGGCATGTTCATGGGATGTACGTGTCCAGTGAAATGCAGATTGTCGGGGCAGTATTGCTTCAATTCTGCCCTTTCCTGTTTCCTGCACTGATAGGGCACACCAATCTCCGATCACCGGTGCTGGTTGCACACCCAAATCCTGCAGATTGCAGAAAGCACCCGATCGTTGTACCAGAAGCTCTCCCTCTGGTGAGATTGCACGATAGATTCCTCTCCCCTCTCGAATAATTCTTCCCGGAAAATATCCCATTGATGAAAAAGGGGTAAAGTGAGCATCATAGATGGAGTTCCATCCATACGATATAAAAAGTGTGTTGTTTTGATTGTTTTGCATAAGTACCATCCGGTTGTAGATATACAACAGCATACCGCTGTCTTGCAGTGGTCTACCTGTCCCAGGTGGTATGAAGCGAAGCTATTTCATGGAAAATCTGCTACTTCGTCATCACTACCTGCAACAGGTAGTGTCAACCGAATCCAGATACGATGTGAACATCCAATCTCCTTATTCAGTGGTATACGCATAATTCACCGATGCGTCAAGAGCTGTGCTGATCAGCTCAGGATCTATCGTAGGGTACCGGTAAAAAAGGAAGCAAAGATATCGGTGTTGTCGTCAATCTGTTCAGCAATGCGCTGTGCATCGGAACCCCACACGTAAACGGGAACAGGGGTAGCAGTATGACCGGTGGTACTCCAGGTAACCGTCGGGAGATTCCCTGCTCCATTATTTTGCGTAACGGACAACCCGCCTGTCTCATGATCTGCTGTCACGATTACAAGGGTATCAGGGTGAGTTACTGCCCAATCGATAACGTACTCCACCGTATCTGCAAGTTCAAGAACTTCATGGATATTGCGAACCAGATCTTGATTGTGACCTGCATGATCGATGCGTCCTCCTTCTATCATCAGAAAGAACCCTTCGTCTGCTTCTTCCAACACATCAAGAGCTTTGCGGGTCATATCTGACAGTTCTGGAAGAGTTCCCATACCATCGTACATATAGGGAAGATGAGTGTTGCCAAAGTATCCAAAATATTTGGCATCCGGTATGTAGCTGAGATTTTCAAGGCTGGTCTTATCAGTAGCACTCAGATACCCCGCATCTTCTGCCATTGCCACCGATAAAGTATCGTTTCCACCGGCAAAGAGCACATCTGGACGACTGGTGTGCATATACTGAGAGGCAATATCATCGTAGTTACTGCGGCTGGGAACATGTGAGGCAAAAGCTGCCGGAGTCGCATGGACAGAAAACGTGGTGGTAACCAATCCGGTTGCTTTTCCTTGTTCCTGTGCAATTTCCAAAACCGTGCGTAAAGCATTACCGCTTCCGGGGATTTCCATACTGAGCACCCCGTTATCCACTTTCTTTCCGGTAGCCATGGCACTAGCAGATGCAGCTGAGTCGGTGACAGATGAACTCGCTGAATGGGTAGTCTGGGTTGTCATAGCGGGAAACTGCTCAAAACTCAGCAATCCTTCCTGCCCATGTGCATAGTACCCCGCTGCTTTTGCCTGTTCTGCTCCCATGCCATCCCCGATAATGAGAATCACTTGTTTATAGGCGATGTTTGGAATTGTCTCAGTAAATTCAAAGGGACATGAAGTAAGCACTACGACAAGTGAAAGCAAAAGGAGAGAAAAGAACCTTTTCAACAAAAGCACCTCCTCTTGTAAGGTATACATACACCAGTAGGTAAATCAAGGATTCCTATTTCGCCTTCTCCGGTTGGGGCTAGAACGCCACCTAGTTAAACTACAACTAGGACTGTACTGACAGGTGTTGGTTCTGGAGAAAAAGCCGTGTTCATGAGAGATTTCCCGTGAGGTCAAAGTTCTCCCTCATGATCAATTCTGTGGTACATAATGAACTTTCACACCTCAATTTTCAAAGTGATCCTACTTGCCAACAACGGAGAATTACATCGAAAATCTCATGGTGATGTCTTTCGATCTCTGAAGTAATCTTTTCGCCTATCAGTGAATAGAAACAGAGCAATTTCGACTTTGCACTTATCCTCTTGTCGAAGCATACATGCTTAAGTTAGGCTATATCGATTGATACGCATCAATGCTAGGGATAATCTGTAAACAACAACTTCGCATCCAAATCTGCTTTATTTCTTTTATATAAGAAACTTTCACATTTTCTACATAATCATTCTATCATATAAGAAGCTTAACACGAGGAGTTATTATGCATGTTTACTCAGGTAAATCTGAAGCTAAATAATATCCTGTCATGGGACCTGTATCACCAGAAGGTACTAACAACCCTTCTTTCAGTAGGTGTTGAATGTCTCGCGAAGCTGCGGCTACAGAACATTTATTCATTTTTGCCCATTTGTCCGTAGACAATTTTCCCTCAAACGATCCATCGGCGAGCTTGTAGAGCATAGATAATTGTCGTGAATTGTATACTGAAGGATCTAAGGACTTCATGAATCGGGTAAGTTGGATACTTTTTCTATACACATTGAGTGCTTCCTGCTTGGCCTGAATAGCAATATCAATGTTCCAGACAATCCATCGAGTCAAATCCAACGACTGCGCCTGAGAACTCACCTCCTGTAATACATGATAATACTCCTCTCGGTGTTTCAAGATCAAAGAAGACATACTGTACACACGGCTCGTATCTTGATAACCGACCGATAACACATAATCAGCAATCGCGCGGCTGATCCTACCATTGCCATCTTCAAATGGATGAATACAGAGAAACCATAGTGAGGCAATAGCGCTTTTTACGAGAGGCATCTCTTTCCAGGAATTATTGATATATTCAATCAAATCTTCCATTGCGTGATCGATATACTCATAAGGAAGTCCTTCATAAATAACCTCTGAATTGCGACCACTACCCGTGGTGATAAAGACCGGACCTTGTCGATAATCACCGATAAAATTGGGTTTGAGCCTAGCGGAGGAAGAAAAGAGCAGGGAATGCCACTGTTTGATCCTTGTTGTGGAAAGTGGTTGGAGATTTCCCGTCGCATCAATGACAATCTTTGCAATATCTTCAGCATAGCGATCCGTTTTCGCCTTGGTCTCTAATTGGATATCAAGGCGTCTACAGATAGAGGAATAGACCGACTTATAGGAAATTTTCTCTCCCTCGATCTCAAGACTCGAGAGCATCTCATCGGTGAGTGATCGGACATGCATTCTCTTCCCCATGTCCGGATCTATAAGACCAAACACTAGATCAGTAGCCCGCTTCTGAACCAGATAAACATCGCAGCACCTTTCAATCTCATGGACATCATAAACATAATTGGGCCAAAGATCATGATTCCAAATGTAAGACATCTTCATTGCTCCCAACGATATTATCTCACACTCTCTCTAAATAATCTATCATTTATGAAAGAGTAGATGAAGTTTTGCCAAGAGCCTTTCATTTCTGAGATAGTAGCAATAAATTCAATTATCATTACAGGAGAGAACCATTGCTTTTCCTGAAGCACACGATAGTTGCGTATGGTCCTATTGCAAAAATTCATGAATCTTTAGGGAAGAGAGCAGGCATACAGTTTTTCATACTCTCGTGTATTTTCATTTGCCCGAGACTCTCCTCATATCATACGCAGAACACCGGACGAAATCGTCCGGTGTACATACAGATTAACGCTATCCTATCTTCTGTTACGAGAGTGGCTGCTTCAGCTGCTCTCCATTTTTGCCTTCGTAGCGTAAACCCCAGCCGGAGAATACCGCGAAGATCAATGTGATGAATAACGTCATCGGATAAATCAATCCTCCAGCAATTGCTACTGGACTGACGCCACTGAGTGCAACCGAGATGAACACGAACACACTCAAAAAGGGAATCACTACGGGGAGACTGTTGACAAATCCATCAAGAAGGTTCGCTCGTCGGTATGGGTGGATTCCTTTACGATTACCAATCTCATTGACCACCGGACCAAATGTGAGAATCGAGGCACTGGTTACTCCACCAAAGATCATGGTGGTGAGACATGCTCCCAGACCGATAGCTATTTCGGTACCGCGAACGGTTTTTCCCATCCGACTGTTCAAAATTGCTTCGACCAGCAGGTCCAGAGCACCTGCAGCCTGCAATACGCCCATGATGCCGAAGACCGAGATAACCAAAGTGACGGTACTCATGATACTTTCAACACCGGTAGGAAGGAATCCGGTTACGTGGTTACCCAACTCACCAGATGATGCGAATAGGCTATCCCAAGTGAAGATACCGGTAAGTAATCCCGTAATAATACCGGTTACGAGTCCGACTGAAATGGCTTTGAACAGATCCCGGCTCACTACGGCTACTACCAGAAGCAGTGTCACCGGAATGAGCATGAACAGGCGGACAGGATCACCTAAAGATCCGACGTTGGCATCGACCGTTCCACCGGAACCACCGATGAGGAGGTAGATGATGAAGGCTGCGATTGCAGCAACCACCGAGTATTTGAAACGACTGGCTACTACTCCAGCGATCTCAGCAGTCCTGATTTTGTCGTTGTACGTCTGTGTAGACGAAGAGGCAATGGTGGTATCGGAAATGGGTGCAAGATTGTCCCCGAAGATACACCCGCTGGTAATCGCTCCTGCAAGGAAGGCCGGATTTGCTCCGAGCGCGATACCCGAACCGAAGAAAATGGGGAATGCTGCAAACATTGTTCCGATTGATGAACCGGTGGCGGTTGAGATGATACACGTTGCTAGGAAGGTGAAGGCTACGAACATGCCTCCTTTCATCCCGATTTTATTTGCCACCCAGACAAATCCTTCCGATGCACTGCTGTCTTTCATCATCTGCGAGAACATACCGATGATAAACAGGATGATCACAATCGTGACCGAGTTCGGACTGGAAATACCCTTGATGACAGCATCCCAATACTTCTTGTAATCCTTTGCAAAGGGAGCTCCTATCAGCAGGCCGAGAAATCCTCCCATGGCCAATGCATGCATGTCGTATGACAAATAGACTAGAAACAATAAGATACAAAAGATAAAGAACACCACCAGCGGTACAAAGGAAAACCGCCACCCACCTCTGAATTCCAGAATCGACTTCTTCTCCATATTACACTCCCTTTTCTTTTCCTAAGGCTACCAGCGCCTCGTTGATCTTGCTGCATGCTTCAGTTGCACGTTCGTCATCCATAAAGCACCCGGTTACGATACGGATATATCCTTCACCCTGCGTTCCGTAAGGAGATCCTTCATTTACCAGAATTTTTGCATGTTCCAGAATATAGGAGACCACTTCAGATGAGGTCCCTAAACGTGAAACATCGATCCAGGTAAGAAATCCGCTCTCACTTTTGCGTACGGTGATATATGCATTATCCTTGAATACCTCGTGAACCAGATTTCTCCTGCGCTCTAACCGTTGATGTACATCCTGAAGAAACGATTCATCGTTCAAGGCGGTAATGGCACCTATCGAAGTAACGGTAGCCGCAGCTCCCAGTACATTCACTGCACCTCCATATAGGACATCCATAATCGCATCATCGGCATAGATATACCCGATCCTGAACCCACTGAGACCCAATCCTTTGGAGATGGAACATACGGTTACTGTCCGTTCCCACATACCATCGAGAGTTGCCGGGGCAACAAACTCAATACCATCATAGATATGATCCTCGAATGCCTGATCACAGACTAATACCAGATCGTGTTTGATCACGAATTCAGCAACTGCTTCCAGATTCTCTTTTCTGAACACGGTGGTAGTGGGGTTATTCGGATGACAGAGAACGAGCATCTTCGTCTTTGCTGTTACCCGCTTCTCCAACTCTTCGATTGAAAGCTGCCAGTTATCATGAGCATGTAGCGGTACGGGAACCGTCACGCCACCGAGCAGTTTGGGATTGAGAAAATTGCTGGGGTAGCTTGGATCGGGAACTAATACCTCATCACCCGGGTCGATAAACGGCATCATGGCATACAGCAGTCCTGAGTCTGAACCGGGAGTTACGATGATATTTCTGCTTGGATTGAGTTTCAGTCCGGTGGTACGACGGATCTTGCGGGCAATGGCTTCCCGTAACTCAAATTTGCCGATCGGCATACTGTAGTGAGCGGGAAAGCCGTCTTCCACCGCTTCGATCATAGCCTGCTTTACCGAAGGCGGGATTGAAGGATCGGGAAAGAAGGGATCAGCCCAGGCCATGATGGTCACCCCTTGTTTGATGAGTTCGCCAACCCCTTCACCGACATCGGCTTTCGTTACCGTTGCGAAGAGTCCGCCTTGTAAAGCGGAGAATCGACTGTTCATTTTTTCTTTGATCGTTTTCATGCTTTACTCGCTACTGCTTCAATTTCCACCAGTGCATCTTTGGGAAGATTTGCTACTTCAAATGCAGCACGAGCGGGAGGATCCTGAGTAAAATAGGTGGCATATACTTCATTCATTGCCCCAAAATCCCGAATATCCTTCAGGTATACGGTGGTTTTCAAGACATTTTCCATTGAGCTACCGGCTGCTTCCAGAATTGCTGAAAGATTCTTGAGACACTGATGTGTCTGTCCTACGACATCATCTGATGCAAAGGCACCTGTTGCAACGTCGAGTGGAAGTTGTCCTGAAACAAATACGAGCGATTCAGTTGCAGTTGCCTGCGAATAGGGTCCTACAGCGGCAGGTGCTTTGTTGGAATGAATGATTGATTTCATATGATACCTCTTATAATGCAAATTTATTTGCATGATAAAAGATTTTTATCATATTGTCAAAGGAAATCTACTTCACTTTCCGCAAATACCGATAAATTGTTGCCTCGGAAACCTGCAGGATACGGGCAATGCTGGTAACCGCCCCTTTGAGGAGAAACACTCCCTGTTCATTCAAATCGGCAATGATTTCCATCCGGGTATCCTGGGACAATGAATCAACCGTGACTCCCCGCTCTCTCATGAGCGTCAAAGCAGTCTCTACGGGAATATCATTGACCGAATGACGAAGTTTCTCATCAAATTTCGTATGCTGTTCACTGCTTTGCTCTAAGGGAGTTCGGGATTTTACCAGATCATCAATGGCTTTGGTCACCATGTGCATGGCAGTCTGATCAGAATTGATACAGAACAACCCGATGAGGCGTTCTTTGTTCTTGATATAATACGTTCCCGAGTTCAAAAACCTGCCACTCTCATTCGTACTGGTATATGCAGGAGTAAAATCCTGTTGTTCATAATCTCTGCTCTTGATGATACGCAGTACGAGATCCGTTGCAGGATCGCCTCTCTTTCTTCCACTGATGTAATTGTTCTCAATGGCAATGATCGACTGTTCCAGTCGTGATACGTCATGTAACACGAATTCAGTATCCGGCATCAGCTGTGCCAGAAATTTCATCAGGGGAATATAGCTTTCAAGGATTAATCTGTCCTCAGTTATCGTTTGCATGCAATCAGAGTACTTAAATACCAAAAGGAAATCAACTAGAATAGATAGCTAAACAGGTCGTACCGGAATCTATACAGAACCAGATGACGTTTCCCATGACACACAAGGGAAACTCACTTCACCTACATATCTATGGTGTTTGAGCCGCCTGTTCCTGCGCATGTACTGCATCAGCTGCCATCCTTGCCGTCATTATGCAGGTGGGCAATCCAGCTGGACTGGCTGTCCACTGCCCTGCACGATAGATGTCGGGAATGGGAGTACGTACTGCCTGCTTCATATTCAGCATGCTAGCTGAAATGGGCACCGTATCTTCAAACGACCATCCGACGATGGCCCCTTCGGAGCTTCCGACGCCTCTGGCTATGTGCATCGGACTGGCAGTGAACTTGCTGAGAATGTTATCCTGCAACTGTGGGTATACGGAATCGGTCAGCGTTTTTATCATATCGGCACTGATGTGCCGTTCAAAGTCTTCGTACCAACCGTCGGCTTCTATGCGCCGTGTCAGTTCATAATCAAAGAGAAAACTGACGATCAATCCCGTTTTCCCTTCCGGCGCAGCACTGCTATCGTTGAGAACCGGGAGAGAAATCTCGTAGGTGTTGTACCAACAGAAATCTTTCAACCATGCATAGAAAGCCTTTCGATCAAGGTTCTCCCAATCATCAAGGATTGCAGCAAGCTTTGAACGGTGTAGCTCGCCAAGGCCCTCTTTTGAGGGTGTATAGAAAAAGTGTCCTTCTGATATTGCCTTGAAATAGGCAGGAGGAAGATCAACGGCCAAAAAGAGGGTGAATACCGATTCAGCGCCGTGACTGGATAGCATATTCTTTTGTTCATTTGCTATCTGGTCTCTTACTTTATCAGGGAATCCCTCAGCATCTACCATCTGGTACAAGTACTTCATATCGGCACACCAGATAAGCTTCTCATAGGTATAGCTATTCCCCTGATTATCGGTAAGGATCTTGTGCAAAGCATCAAGTTGGACCACTTCGGTATTGGTCTTCACTTCACTGCCAAGCTCAGCAAGACGGGCACTGAGTGCTTTGGGGATACTCCCCACTCCCCCTTTGGGATAGTAATAGTCGGGGTATAACGAGAAGTAACTCATGGCAAAGAATGCCGGGGTCTTTTTGAAAAAGTGCTGAGAAATGATATCCCGCAACGCATCATGTGCTATGAGCTTGTTGAGAAACTGCTCCATGGGCATCCTCATGCGCATGATGGCTGCACCGGTGGCCAGGAAACGGAAAATCCAGATAATGAATGTACTGAAGTAGTAGCCGATATCACGTTTAGCATCTTTGAAGAAGGGGCTATCGCTGCCGAACAGCACCTGCATGTAGATATCGAACTGGGCTATGACCTTGATCACCTTATCGATATCCTCAGTGCTCTGAGGATACAGTTCCTTCAGCATGCGCTCATAAGCTGCAAGGCTCTCCTTGCTGTCAGCACAGATTATTTTATCTTCGATACCGAGGGAAACTTTGCTTGGCAGTAAGGGCAGATCGATTTCAAGCTCGTTGAGCATGGGTTTGACCATACCGGCATTTTCAACTGCCCGGATGCCCCCGTCAAAGAGAAATCCATCCCGAACAAATGAATTGACAAGCCCTCCACAGGTGCCATTTTTTTCTAAAACCAACACCTTGTGCCCACGCATGGCGAGGGAAGTTGCTGCGGTAAGACCTGATATTCCAGCTCCAACAATGATAATACGGTTATGTGTAGTCACCTCTAGCCCTCCGTAGTCCAAAAGAACGGTATATTGTCCGTAGTATATCATGAGAATGTGAACAACACGGTAAAGAAGATGCGGGAACGGTCAATAGTTCTATGGCTCATGTGAGTATGCTCATTGATACTTATCGTGGTGTTAATGCTTCCATTACAGTATTCTGTAATACATATGTCAATACTTTTCATTACCTACTAAGACATATGCTTCCCCAGATCGTTAGGCAAAGCGAGTAGTTATCTTCCAACAAGGATCGTGGCAACATGGTAACTTCCGGGGTAACTGGTGCTTCTGAAGATGTCATCGTCATTCATCAGGCAGACTATGAAAAGAACTCTGGATAATTCCAGAGAACATTATAAAGCATTTTTAAGGACTTTCGGAGAGGATGGTTTCTTAGTACTGAAGCAGTCGGAACTAGTAAATTTACGATGAGAAGGCATGCTCTTTGGTGAGGAGCTCGGTCATCGGGTTATAGAAGCCGAAACAATTGATTGTATGTTCGCTTCTTACTGGGAGTATTGAACAAGCGGAACCCAAATTGCTCGGATTGGTACATTGATACCAGATGATCCTCGCATTCGACGATTACAAACTTTCCCCCGATCTGATCCTTCACCTCAACCAGAACCGCCAATGCTATTTCTAAAATTTGATTACCCGGCAACTCATCATGAGAAAATGAATCGTTTCGTCCTAGTTGACCAATAAGGAAACAAGGAATTCTATGGTCAGGGCATTTGCTCATCTTCAATTTCTGCTTGTCTTCCTCGGAAAGGTCTACACTCTTGCTAATATCGGCGAACCCTATGGAGAGTGTGAAATACCCTGCAATATCTTTATTTTCTGTTGCTAGAAGATAAGTTCTGGCACTCGAAGATTTTTCAAATGCTATAGCCGAGGAGTGAAGGAATTCTTCCACCTCCTTGTTGCGGCTGCATAAAAATCGGGCTAGGACTTGCTCGATTATGGAATCGTCAGCATATCCTAGCCATGAACCCAGCTGCTCAAGACTCAGCTCTTGTTGCTGTCCAACCATTTCTGGAATCTCTCTCCACTGGTGGCGAGACTTTCTTTATCTTTCTCAGACAACTTGAATCTGACGACAGGCTTATCGATGTTCTTGGCGATTTCACGCAAGGCCTTCTTGGGCATTTTAAACACAGTGTTAAAAGAACTTGTTGCCATGGCTCACCTCCTATTCAAGTTTTTCTATTCAGGCAATTAAGCCCGATACATGTGCACCACGTTGGTATCATTAAGATATCACATTTTTCCAACTACTTCCACTACTTATGAATAGATTCCCCTTTGTGCCATTGAATCTAATAACGAAAGGATGGAGTTGGCCACGGTGAAACCACTTCTGATTTTCTCTATATGCTCACGTGTGAAACAGTCAGACTTCACCATACATCACCTGTGAACTGTAAGTTCGATCGACGTCTTGCCTCGTAGGAATCCAAACACATCCTCCACTTTGTTCCTTCTTCGTACGTAACGTAGCATTGAGACCTGATCGATGCGGTATTTTGCGAACATCGTCTCAATCGCAGTGACATAATCACCTTTGGAAAGCATAAGGCTCTTATTCGCAAACAGATCAACAATCAGTTTCTCATCGATAGCCTGTGTCCAGACATGTTCGCAATTTCATATTAAATATGATACATACCTTTCGACTTCTTTTTCACACCATTTATCACTATGCAACGTTTCCTGAACAGCACAAATTGACTTAGCATGGGGAATCATTCATACTCTTAGCATGGCTCAGAGAGATATCATTGAAGAACGGAGAAGAAAAATCACTGCCTACATCAACGAGAAAGGTCGTGCAGATATTCCTGAGCTGGTTGAAATCACTCAGTCAACAGATGTGACTGTACGAAGAGACCTTGCCCATCTGGAAAAACTGGATTTGTTGATCAGAACCCATGGTGGGGCAGTGAAAAATGAGAATAAAAAGTCGATTTGGCAAACATCCTCAGTATCAAGCAGACTTGAGAAGAACAGAGAACAGAAATTCAGAATTGCTGCTTTTGCAGCTACGCTGATCAAGGACAATGAAAGTCTCATGATAGATGGAGGGAGTACCACTCAGATCTTCTCTTCATACCTCAAGGAAAAACAGAACCTGTTAATCGTAACGAATGCCCCGGGCATTGCAGAGATTCTCCTTGATAACGAAACAAGCAGGATTATCCAGATTGGCGGGGAACTGATACGGGATACTCATCAGGCCGCTGGACCGGATGCGGAAGCTCATATCCACCGGTATCATGTCGATAAGAGTATTATCAGTGTGTCGGGGGCAGATCCTGATTATGGCTGTTTTGCTGCAATTCCTCTTGAAGCGAGTCTCAAGCGCGCTATGATTAAACAATCACGCGAATCAATTCTCTTGATTGACAGTTCAAAATTTGAGAGGAATCAGAATGCTTAACATTGCATCGTAAACTGAGGTAAATGAGGCGGCTTCTATACCGGAATTCACAGAGATGTGCATCCTAGCTCCCTAGAAAAAATGTGGCGTTCTACCCTGCTTGATTATTACCATTGTTTTATTTCTATAATGCATTATAATTATCACATTATGGAAACGAAAACGAACATCTCCTACTTGGAGTTCCGGGACTTTTTCATCTCTTTCGGATGCTTCTCAATCCATCAAGTAAAGATCTGGAATGCGGATTTCAATAGAAATAATCTTGGCCGATGGGAGAAACAGGGTAAACTCATCCGATTACGGCAAGGGTATTACACCTTCCCCTCTCTATTGAAAAACGGTGATGCCCCTTATTACCTCGCAAACAAGATATATGCCCCTTCATACATCAGCCTTGAGTCGGCTCTCTCCTTTCATGGGATGATTCCCGAGGGGGTGATTCAGATTATGAGTATCACCACACGAAAGACAAAGAAGTTTCACAATGCATTTGGAGACTTTACCTATCAAACCGAGAAGCCTGAACTACTGTTTGGATACACGATAGAACAATCCACCCGCTCAAATGGCTGGAGCATCCTACTTGCAACACCGGAGAAAGCTTTGCTCGACCTCCTCTATCTGAGGCCACAGTACAATTCTTTAGGGGATATGCAACAACTTCGGCTGGATGTCGATTTCATGAATCAGGAACTCAATACAGATCGATTGGATGAGTATGTAACGAGATTCGGTTCGAAGATATTGGAGCAAAGGGTTTCCTGTCTCAAAGGAGCATATCTATGATTGCAATCGAGTCGCTCAAACCTTTCTTTCCTCCCTATATGAGCACCATCCCAGAATATCAAAAGTATATGCTTAAAGAGTACATACAATGTCAAATCCTGGAATTCCTCTCCAATTCAAACTATATTTCAAGACTCTCATTCATCGGTGGCACGCATCTGAGACTGATCAAGCAGATAGATAGATTCTCCGAAGATCTCGATTTTGACTGCAAGGGGATGTCACACAGTGATTTCATTGCCATGACCGATTCCGTATTGCGACATCTTTCCAATCTCGGCTATGTCGTTGAACCGAGAATACAGGAACATGATATGCTCGTAGCCTACAGAAGAAGCATCTACTTCCCGCAACTCCTATTCGACATGCAACTGAGCGGGCACAGAAAAGCAAAGTTCCTGATAAAAATTGAAATGGAGGATCAGCAGATCCCCTACAAGACAGTCCCCGCATTCGTGCGAAGTAGTGGGTTCTACTTTCCCCTACCAGTCCCACCAGATGATGTACTCTGTTCAATGAAGCTCTCTGCAGTTCTGACACGCAGCAAAGGTCGAGATTTCTATGATTCCATGTTCTTATTGAGCCGATCGAAACCCAACTATGAATTTCTTGCAGTTAACCATGGAATTCACAACGCAAAGGAGCTCAAGCATGCTTTGATATCACGTATTGACGAAGTGGATCTCTCTGAAAAGCAAAGGGATGTTCAGCACCTGCTATTCGATCCTCAGAGGAGTCGGATGATCACCAGTTTCGAATCGTTCATAGAAGGCCTGGATCTCACAGATTCCTGATAACCCTATCGTCTCAACTGCGGACATTCGAATTTCTCCCGTTGGTTGTGTTATCACAACTTGAATTGGTGAATAATGATTCTAAAGCAGGATTTTTACTAAAACATCAACCGTCATGATTCCATCCGGTGAGATGGATATCTCGTATCCATAATCGGCAGGACTCTTTTTGAACCTCCCTAACAGTTTATCAAACGTATCTTTATCAATCAGATTATCCTCGAAGTTTCGTAATATAGTCTCCATTCGACTTCTATTTCACACCATTTATCACTATTCAACGTTTCCTGAACAGCACAAATCGACTTAGCATGGGGAATCATTCATACTCTTAGCATGGCTCAGAGAGATATCATTGAAGAACGGAGAAGGAAAATCACTGCCTACATCAACGAGAAAGGTCGTGCAGATATTCCTGAGCTTGTTGAAATTACTCAGTGAACGGAAGTGACTGTACGAAGAGACCTTGCCCATCTGGAAAAACTGGATTTTTTCTTCAGATTTCTGATGGGACTTGAACCCGTAGAATGAGATCTGCTGATGTTGATACCTAGAGACTTGAATTTGTCGATCAACAAATTTGACGAACACATATCAATACTGACATGACCCAAGTAGCCCTGTTAGAAAACATTCAACTCTCCCCTCACACTATGTTTGATCTAGAAGAGAAGCATACTACTACAATCGATAAGCAGTGAAAAACTATCACTCTGCCAGTATCCTAGCTACTTGTAATCCGATAGCGGATCAATTCTCTTTATCATCGGCAGTCCTAGATGCAAAGTTATCCTGCCTGAGGTGATGAGAATTGATGCAATAACATTTACTTTGAACGAGAAATCATTTACATGTGGATTTCGTGGAAGTCCTACCTGGAAACCCATTTCATAAAATCATGCTCTGAGCATCAAAACCGCCACTTCCTATGGATTATATGAGATTCCTACCTAGTATCGATAAAAACCTGATTAATAATATATTTACCCTTATATTTATCATCTTATGTGCTATAATATGGCCATGAAAAGAAAAGAAGAGGCATATTTATCTGAATGGTATCATAGGGCTAATCGCAAACCACTTATCATCCGCGGCGCTAGACAAGTAGGAAAATCAACACTAGTCCGGCTATTCTGTCAACAACACAACCTTCAACTCATTGAACTAAATTTTGAACAATCTTATGCATTGAAAAGTATATTTGACTCAAACGATCCTCTAAAAATCATCCAGACGTTAGAAATCACCCATAATGTAAGAATCAATTTAGATAAAGCAGTACTTTTTCTTGATGAGATTCAAGCAAACCCGTCAGCGATTCTCGCTCTTCGTTACTTTTATGAGCAAGTCCCGAAACTTGCAGTTATCGCTGCTGGTTCCCTATTAGAGTTTGCACTTGAAGAGTACAAACTATCCATGCCAGTTGGGAGAATTGAATATCTTTTCATGGGACCGATGACGTTCGAAGAGTTTCTTCATGCAATGGAAGCAACGCAACTACTTGGGTATCTCCAGACGTATTCGTTACCAGAGGACATACCGCATGCAATTCATGTATCAGCATTAAAATATCTGAGAACCTATTATTTGCTTGGGGGTATGCCAGAAGTAATAAAGACTTATAAAGAAACTCATTCCTTACTCGAAGCAGATCGTGTGAGATACTCTATTCTTAATACATACCGAGATGATTTTGCAAAATATCATAGTCGGCTTGAGCTCAGTAAATTGCAAGAAGTCTTCGATAAGTTAGGAACAATAGTCGGAAAAAAAATAAAATACGTTGATATCCTTCCTCAAGAGAGAAGTATGGTTACCAATCGAATCCTTACTCTGTTCGAGCAAGCTAGAATCATATATAGAGCTTACCACTCTAGCGCCAACAACCTTCCTCTTAAAGCTGAGATAAATAGAAAAATTGCAAAAGGAGTCCTTTTAGATATAGGAATCTATCTCGCGTTACAGGGATTATCAATTGAAAATATTTCTCAAGAAGAAGATGTATTCTTCTCCAATAAAGGCGAACTTGCTGAACAATTCATTGGACAGCACCTCCTGTATAGCCAACCGACTTATATGACTCCTGAACTCTATCATTGGCACAGGGAAAAAGCTCAATCAAACGCTGAAATCGATTATGTGATCCAACAGGGGAATTCTGTACTTCCTATTGAAGTAAAATCTGGTAAAACAGGAACACTACGGTCTTTACATACATTTATGGAATTGAAACAACTCACTATTGCCCTTCGTTTTTCTACTCATACACCATTGGTCGAGAAAGTGACATCAGCCCTACCAAACTCTCATTATCAGTTTACGCTCGTTAATCTGCCACTATACCTTGTAGGGCAAACGAAACGACTGATGCGTGAGGTTTTTAATACGTATAATCAAACAGAATCTTAGATATATCACAGCTTGAATCGGTGAATAATCATTCTCATTTCATATTGCATATGATGCATACCTTTCGACTCTTTTTCACACCATTTATCACTATGCAACGTTTCTTGAACAGCACAAATTGACTTAGCATGGGGAATCATTCATACTCTTAGTATGGCTCAGAGAGATATCATTGAAGAACGGAGAAGGAAAATCACTGCCTATATCAACGAGAAAGGGCGTGCAGATATTCCTGAGCTGGTTGAAATCACTCAGTCAACAGATGTGACTGTACGAAGAGACCTTGCCCATCTGGAAAAACTGGATTTGTTGATCAGAACCCATGGTGGGGCAGTGAAAAATGAGAATAAAAAGTCGATTTGGCAAACATCCTCAGTATCAAGCAGACTTGAGAAGAACAGAGAACAGAAATTCAGAATTGCTGCTTTTGCAGCTACGCTGATCAAGGACAATGAAAGTCTCATGATAGATGGAGGGAGTACCACTCAGATCTTCTCTTCATACCTCAAGGAAAAACAGAACCTGTTAATCGTAACGAATGCCCCGGGCATTGCAGAGATTCTCCTTGATAACGAAACAAGCAGGATTATCCAGATTGGCGGGGAACTGATACGGGATACTCATCAGGCCGCTGGACCGGATGCGGAAGCTCATATCCACCGGTATCATGTCGATAAGAGTATTATCAGTGTGTCGGGGGCAGATCCTGATTATGGCTGTTTTGCTGCAATTCCTCTTGAAGCGAGTCTCAAGCGCGCTATGATTAAACAATCACGCGAATCAATTCTCTTGATTGACAGTTCAAAATTTGAAAGGAAGGCACTGTGTTTTGCTTTCGAATTCAGAGCTTTCGACACCGTCGTAACTGACTCGAACATCAGCAAACAAACAGCGGAACGCCTGATACAACACGATATCAAACTCTATATCGTATAGATCAGAGCATGATCTCCCCATCTTTGGAAAACTTATTGAATACCAGCAATGAAATCACGGTAAAGATCATCAGGATGGTTGAAAGCGCACAAGCTCTCCCGTCAGCACCTTTTGCAACCATGCTGTAGATAGCAACATTGAGTGTCTGAGTCCTGAACGAGTACAGCAGGATTGAAGAAGAGAGTTCAGTGATCAGGGTGACCCAGCTCATAATTGCTCCTGCAAAAATTCCATTGAGCATCATCGGAACGGTGATTTTGGCCAGTATTTTGATTTTTCCTGCCCCTAGGGATTCCGCCGCTTCATCTATGGATAGTGGAATCTGCGACAGAATTGCCACTGATGATCGAATCGTATAGGGAATCCTCCTGATTACCATGGCAATGACCATAATCGTTGCTGTACCGACAAGCGGCATATACGGGTTATTGAATGAGGTAATAAGCGAAATACCCACAACTGCCCCCGGGATGATATAGGGAATCATTGAGAGCGAATCAATCACAGCATTCGCCATGTTTCTTCTACGCACCACCAGGTAGGAGATGAGAATCGCCATCACGACGATAATGATCAACGCCATGCCACAGATGCGAAGCGTATTCCAGATAGCTCCACTCATATTGCTGAATACCTGCTGGTAGCTTTTCAGCGAGTAGCCTTCCAGAAACACAATACCGGCACTGCTAGTCGTTCTAAATGAGAGATAGATCAGATACGCTTGGGGTAACAACGAAATTGCAACCACTCCATACGCATAGAGGTGAATGAAAAAGTTGCCGACCGGACGAGCTTTCTTTCGTTCGATACTATGCATTGCATTGATTGAAAAACTATGCCGATGGGATAAGTATCGCTGCACAAGGAAAAAGAACAAGGTGATAATGATGGCTATAACACTGATTGCGGAAGCAAAGTTTTCATTCGTACCCACTTCTCCGATATACTGGTTATAGATGATGACGGGGAAGGTCATATATCCTTCACCGATCATTAACGGGGTACCGAAATCGGCTAGGGCTCTCATGAACACCATCATGGATGCAGCGAGGATTGATGGCATACACAGCGGAAGTACTACCACAAAGAATCGTTTAATGCCTGAGCATCCCATGTTCTCAGAAGCTTCCAGCAGTGAGTTGTCCACATTCTTCAAGGCTCCTGATACATAGAGGAATACCAGCGGGAAGAGCTTTGTGGTCAGCACGAGAAGGATACCATTGAAGCCGTAGATACTCGGTATTGAATACCCGAAAACATCTTGGATGAAGGTCGTGATCGTACCCGCTCGACCAAGGAGCAGTATCCATGCATAGGCTCCGATGAAGGGTGCAGACATGCAGCTCAGTATGATCAGCAATTGCAGCAGCTTACGCCCTTTCACCTCATACATGGTATAGAGGTAGGCTAACGGAGTTCCCACAATTACTGCTGCCAGACCGGTTGATATCGCAATTTTAAAGCTGTTGATCAGTGTCTGATAATAGTAGGGTTCACTGAAGAATTGCCGAATATATCTGAGAGAAAACCGTCCTGTTGTCTCGTCAACAACCGACTGACGTGCCACTGATGACAGCGGATACACCATAAAGAGGATGTAGAGACCAAGGATCACAAAACTGATGATCAGCCAAAAATCATTTCGTAGTTTTCGTATCTTAATCATGCCTGCTCCGTTACCTGACTAAGGATGTCAAACCATCTTCAGTGAACACATTGATTTTCTCGGCCTTAATGGTCAGACCGATTAAGGTTCCGTTCTCAATGATATCATTGATCAATGATTCCTGAATGATTTCAATCCGCTCTTCGTTGTCCAACTCAACCATATAGTGCGTGTTGAGTCCAAGAAATGTCGAATAGGCAACGGTTGCCCTGAGACATTTCTTCTTCTCATCGTGTAGCACATTCTGTATCACCAGTTCCTCAGGTCTGACCGAAACAACCACTTTCAGGCCAGGTTCCACCTCCTTAAGGTTGGTCATGGGAAGTCTGTATCCCTGGTCGAAGATAATTCCTTCAGTATCTTCATCCCGGTAGATTTCAGCATGCATAATGTTGGTTCGACCAAGAAACGTTGCCACAAATAGGTTTGCAGGGCGTTGATACAGTGCTTTCGGCGTACCGATCTGCTGAATACGTCCATGATCCATGACTGCTATACGATCACTGACAGCCATGGCTTCTTCCTGATCATGGGTGACATATACGGTGGTGATACGAAGTCGGTTCTGAATTTCCTTGATGACATCTCGCATCTCAACACGCAGCTTCGCATCAAGATTTGAAAGCGGTTCATCCATCAGGAGAACCTCGGGTTCGATCGCTAATGCCCGGGCAAGAGCTACCCGCTGTTGTTGTCCTCCGGACAGTTTTTCCGGAATCCGATCAGCATATTCTTCTATTCTCATCAGACGGATAAATTTTGTTGTCTGTTCTTGGATGGTCTCTTTATCCAGTTTCCGGTTGGTAAGACCAAACGCTACATTTTTCCGTACGGTGAGATGAGGAAAAATGGCATAGTTCTGGAATACCATGCCGATGTTTCGCTTAGCGGGTTCGAGATCGTTAATGAGGCGATCACCAAAATAGAACTCACCTCCTTCGATGGTATTGAATCCTGCAATCATCCTGAGCAGTGTTGTTTTCCCACACCCTGATGGGCCGAGCAGTGTGAAAAATTCACCCCGCGCAATATCGAGAGAAATGTCGTGAATTGCGACAAAGTCCCCATACTTTTTCATTGCGTTTCTGATTTTGATCCAATAGTCCATCCACATTCTCCTGCCTGTAGTTGGTAGCCCTACCCGAGGGCAAGGCTACCGTAAAGTACCTCATTAACCTATCGAGTTCCGTACTGTGCCCAGTAGGAGTTCCACTTTTCAGAGATATCTCCTTTGTGCACTGCGAGTGCTTCAGTGTCAGCAACCTTCATATTAATCGTATCGAGATCCACCATGTTGGGGCTCCCTCCAGCGAGTTTGACGGTAGTTGCCGGGCGAGCTCCGCTATCAAGGTAGCACTTCTGCCCCTCTTCACTTTGCAGGAAGTCGATGAACAGCTTAGCGTTTTCCATATTCTTTGCTCCCTCGATGATCGCTGAAGCAAATCCGACAGAAGTAGTACCCTCTTCCCAGAAAGCAGCATGTGCTCCGGTGGAACCGCCGTCAAGAAGCTGAATTACTATGGGTTCATAGGTAAGACCAACGGCATACTCACCGGCAAATGTTGCCTTAGGAGGTGTGGAGGATGAACTCACCACTACCAGGCCGTTCTGCATCAGTTTTGCAATATAATCCCATGCGTCGGGACTGTCCCATCCACCAAAATCGGTAAGCAGGCACTGCAGA
Organism: uncultured Spirochaetaceae bacterium; assembly: GCA_964482325.1. Taxonomy (GTDB): domain Bacteria; phylum Spirochaetota; class Spirochaetia; order Sphaerochaetales; family Sphaerochaetaceae; genus CAYZJV01. The sequence continues at coordinate 42,720 of CAYZXD010000015.1, forward strand.
TTGTTCCAGGCAGAAGAGGAAGCGGTCGGATTAGCTGTTGCAATCTTTCCTTTCAGTTTCGGATCAAGCAGTGATGCCCAGCTGTCGACCTTCACGCCAAGTTCCTTCTCAAGGGCTGTGTTGACAATCAGACAGGGAATCTGAATGTCATGAAAGCTGAGCTTTCCTGAAGTATTCTCGTACCCCGGCTGCATCAGGTGATCATTTGCACTGACATACGATGCAAAATATTCACCATACTCAGCAAGATCTCCATACTGCAATCCACCGTACATGACATCAGCTTGAGGATTTGCCGCTTCGGCCTTAATCCTTGCTTTGCTTTCACCTGCTCCACCATAGGTGTTATACACCTTGATATCGGGATACAGCTTGTTGAATGCTTCAATTGTCATGTCATATTGTGCATCGGCAACCGTAGTATACAGGATGAGTTCGCCGGATCCGCCCGATTTTTCCGCCTCTGCGGCTCCAGCTGCGAACACACATGTCATTGTGACAAGAGCGATAAGCAACATACATACAGCTTTTCTCATACCATTACTCCTTTTTTATACCAACATCGCCTGCAGAGCTAGTTGGCTCGTTTCATTAAGGCAACAATTTCCTCTCGGCTCGGAATTCCTGCCCTTCCTCCTGTTTTAGTACATTTCAACGCTGCCGCTGCACTGGCAAAGATGATGCTCGATCGCACATCCATGTGATCCAGATGAGCAGCAAGAAATGCTCCGTGAAAAACATCCCCTGCTCCGGTGGTATCAACCACACCTGCGATGGGTATTGCTGCGAACTCTTCGTAGTTTCCGTCGATAACGGCAGCACATCCCCTGCTGCCGCGGGTACCGATAACAATCTGTGGACCCCAAGTCGATATCTCCATTAACGCTTCCTTAAGAGTTGGCTTCAGAGAAACCCGTAAGGGATACTTGAGATTCATGATCAAGATATCAGCCATGGACGCAAGTTCTCGGTTTTTCCGGTTGTCCAACTGCATCGAACAGCCATCAAGGGATACGATCACCCCTGCTTTTCGCCCTATTTCTGCAGCTTTTCGCGCATTTTCCCAATGCGTTCCATCAAGATGAACAATCTGAGCATCTTCGATGCTCCGTTCAAGATCTGCTGTCCAGTGTACTGGGGGATTGGTATCCCGCTGAGGGAATTTGGTCCTTGATCCGGTTGCAGGATTGACCATTACAAATGACTGCAGACCATCGCAATCAGCACGTCTGATTAACCCGTCGGTTAAGACACCTTCTTTGGCGAAGATATCAAGAATGGTATCACTGACACGATCAAATCCGAGGTTCCCGATAAAAGCGGTGGGAACACCGAGACGGCTAGCTGCGGCACATGCTGTGGCAACTGCGCCTCCTCCCTGTTCGGAAATCGAGGTGATGTGAGTTGAATCGTCTTCTGCGGGGTAGTGTTCAACGGTACATACCTGATCCAGACAACTGTACCCTACGCCGACAAGTTGCACTTTCGTTTTCATCTTATCGTCCTACAACCCTCCTGGCCTTTGCTGCAATTGCTTCAGGAGTAATCCCATAGGATTCAAGCAATACTGCAGTTGCTCCCGATTGACCGAAGCGGTCCTCAATTGCCACCCGTTCGAAGGTGATGTTGTTCTCCTGGACCAAAGTGGCAGCCACAGCTTCTGATAATCCTCCATACCGGTTGGCCTCTTCACATACTACCACATGCCCATCACAGGAACGTACTTCTTTTATAACAGCTTCATGGTCAAGAGGCTTGATCGTATGTATGTTCAGAATACTCGCCTGAAGGCCCTCGACAGCAAGCATTTCAGCAGCTTTGCATGCCAATATCGTCATCATGCCGGTTGCGATGATGCAGACATCTTTTCCTGTCCGCAATTTCTGAGCTTTCCCCAGTTCCAGTTCATCATCAGCAGTGGTGACATTCTCCACCGGCTCTCGTGAGGTTCTTACATATACCGGCCCCTGATGGTAATACATCAAAGATGCCATCTTCTTAGCCTGATGATAATCACAGGGAGAAAGTACCACCATATTCGGCAGTGCCCGCATCAGTGCCAGATCAGCAATTCCCTGATGGGAACCGCCATCGGCTGCTGCAGTAATTCCTGTGTGACTGCCGACAATTTTTACATTTATCTGTGAGTACGCTACAGCATTTCGAATAATTTCAAAGCCCCGTCCGGTGATAAACACCGCCATTGAAGAACAGAATGGAACGAGACCGACACGGGCGAGCCCGGCAGAAATTCCTACAAGGTTCTGCTCAGCGATTCCCACGTCGATATACCGGTCTGGATAGGCTTTCTTGAAAAGGAATGACCCGGTAGCTGATCCAAGGTCTGCATCAACGGCATATATCTCTTCATGCTCTGCAGCAAGAGCAACCAGGCCATCATAGAATCCATAGCGTGTAGCGATTTTTTCAGCCATGGTTCACCCCCCGCAACTCGCTGTATGCCTGGATAATCTGATCTCCTTTCGGAATACCACCGTGCCATGCTGCGTTATGTTCCATATACGAGACCCCTTTCCCCTTTACCGTGTGGGCGATGATGCAATGGGGTTTCCCCTCAGTTCTCTTCCTGAGAGCTACCAGCAGTTGAGGAAAATCATGTCCATCAATCTCAGATACCATAAAGTCGAAGGCTTCCATTTTCGCGTGCAGATCGCCAAGAGCCATCACCTGTTCTGTGGCATCACCCAGTTGGATCATATTCCGGTCAATAATGAGGGTAAGATTATCGAGTGCAAAGTGAGCTCCTGCCATGAAAGCTTCCCAGCAGATGCCTTCATCAAGCTCACCATCACCGGAAACGATAAAGACGCGACTCTTCTTTTTTTGTAATTTTAATCCAAGAGCCATTCCCACTCCGACACTGATGCCCTGGCCTAACGATCCAGTGGTACAGTCTAATGGGGGACACATCCTGCTGTCAGGATGTCCCTGAAAGGGACTTCCCCACTGGCGCAGGGTCTTTTTCGTTTCCTGAGGAACATATCCTTTATCTACGAAGATTGCATATAATGCTGGATTTGCATGTCCTTTACTGAGCACGAGACGATCACGATCAGATTCGCTCATATCGTCTCCGGTATGCATGACATCGTAATAGAGGGCAACTAGAATGTCGGTGACTGAGAACGAACCACCAAGGTGCCCTGAACCTGCTGCGAGAATCATTTCCAGCGTATCCAGTCTGATTTTCCGGGCTTTTTCCTGTAAGACCATAACACTGCTCATCTTCCTACCACTTCTTCACGCCTTACCGAGACAACCGAACAACTCCATTTTTTTGATACACAGTTGTTTGGTGGCTTCAAGGCCAGGTGCTAACATAGCGCGAGGGGCAAATCCTCTTGGTTGCATATCTTTGCCTTCAGCAAAAAATCTTTTCGTCGCTTCGGTAAAAGCAACCTGGCACTCTGTGTTGACATTGATCTTGCACACGCCAAAATCTATCGCCTGTCGAATCTGATCGTCAGGGATATTTGATCCCCCATGGAGGACCAGCGGAAGAGCTCCCACTTCTTTTTTAATCTGCCTCAGCAGATCAAAGTGCAATCCTTCCCAGTCTGCCGGATATTTTCCATGAATATTGCCGATACCGGCAGCGAGAAAATCAACGCCAAGTTCAGCCATCAAGCGGCAATGATGCGGATCGGCACATTCTCCCCGTGCAATGTGTCCATCTTCTTCTCCCCCAATACCACCGACTTCAGCTTCGACACTGATTCCGTGCTTTTGGGCAAGCTGCATCACCTCACCGGTCAATTGCTGATTCTTTTCAATAGGAAGAGACGATCCATCGAACATGACTGAGCTGAACCCCTGTTCGATTGCCTGTAACACCTGTTCGTAACTTCCATGATCGACATGTAAGGCTACCGGGACCGTAATATGGAGGTAGTACATAAAATCTTCAACCATGTGGGAAATCGTGCGATACCCTCCCATATAGGCAGCACTCCCGCCCGATACCGCAAGAATAATTGGAGAGTGTGTCTCCTGGGCTGCGAGCAGAAACGCTCTGATGCTTTCCATATTGTTCAGATTAAAATGCCCGATTGCATAGTGTCCGCTACAGGCATCGGTCAACATTGATTTTGCGCTCACCAGGCTCATGCTCTTTTTTCTCCCTTGTACTTAGAGCATACGTCCTGCATTCCCCTTTGTAAAGATAATTTTTTACATTTTTTTGTTCATATCGATCATATATTACACAACTAATTTAAAAAATTTATCATAATAACACACATGCATGATCATGAATAACAATGCACATGCGCTTTCTTGCACAAAAAACGAAGAAAATCCGGACACCTTTAGAGTAGCAAGTTACTATCTTTTGTGATCACTCCTTTCTGATTTTTTCAAACGGTCTCAACGGTACAATATCTTTTCGCTCTATCAGAACGCTTAACATTGCATTGCAAAACTAAGGTAAACGAGGAAATGTGGCTGATGCTATCGAAAAAGTAGACATGAAGTGGTGAAAAAAAGTCTATCATCAGATGCTTAAAAGATGGACTTCACCAACCAAAAGGAGTCTACTTGAACTATGGGAAAACATTACAATCCATTAGAAAAAGAGTTCCTCATACACCAGTATAAGAGCAACATGAACATCAAGACGATCGACTTTTGTGAAATCCACAACGTATCAATCAGTGCTTTCAAGCATTGGCTGTCCCAGTATGAGAAAGGCGGTCTTGAAGGTCTTGCTAGGGCTGATTCTCGTAGCCCTGATGTCCTTCCGGAGGGAGTCGACCGTACTGAAGAGAGCTACAAGCGAGAGATCATCAAGCTGCGTATTGAGAATGAAAGGCTAAAAAAAATGTTATGTTTCCAGTCATAGGAGAGTCGGTGTATTCTGGATCCGACGGGGTCCGGAAGCCGGTGGCAGTATGAATATTTTTGTGGGACACTTGGTGATCCTGGAAAAAAAATTGTATCAGACTGGCCATCGACGAACTTAGTGTGGCGTGCCGCCGAGGCGGCACGACCACGGTTAGAAGACTGCAGTACACCGCTGAACCTTAGCCTTCCGGCTCCGATTCTAAAGCAAGGAGCACGAAAATGGAAGAGAACTGGAAACGGGTGATCGGGATCGATCTTTCAAAACGTACCTATGAAGCTTTCGTTATCATTGCTGGTTCTGACAAAGAGTCGAAGCGGTTCAATGGGAAACTCGATCCCGGTGGGCAACATAGACTACAGACTCGATTGAAGCAAGGTGACCTTGTTCTCATGGAGACCGGGACTGCGACATTCCGATTGGTGCGGTATCTGGCACAGAAGGAAGGCATTACGTTCGCCGTACTGAATCCCGCCAAGTTGCGTATCATCTTTGACACGGTATGCAAGACCGATCGGGAGGATGCGAAGAAGCTGGCTCAGCTGGGTTTGAAGTTCTCACTTGATGAACTTCCCACCGTATCGATCCCGACCGAGGATGAACAGGCAGAACGTGAATTGGTGAGCATGCGCGACTATCTGGTCGGCATCAAGACCCAACACAAGAACAAGTTGCATGCGATCTTTATGGCTTGCGGTCATCCTGAGATCCGTAGCAAGCACATCAATAAGGATGAAGTCAGAAGGGCCCATATCGAAGAGCTGCTCACCGGATTCGCCAAAACAAGTGCCATCATGGTAGCCGAGATGATACATGCCATCGAATCGCAGATCGAGGAGATCGATGAACAGATCAGGCTCATGCTCCTTGATCATGCAGATGATGCCGCATTATTGCTCTCAATTCCTGGAGTTGGTCCTGTTGCTGCTGCGACCATTCTTGCATTCGTCGGGGATGTTTCCCGGTTCAGCAGTGCACGCCAGTTATGCAATTACGCAGGAATGGTACCGAAGATGGATTGTTCGGGACAACGGAATGTGATTGGTGGAATCAGCCATCGAGGAAATCCCCATCTCAGAAAGGTCATGGTCCAGGGAGCATGGTGCAATGTGCTTGGTAAGAAAGAGGGCAATCCCCTCAAATATAAGTACGATCGGCTGAAAGTGAACAAACCGAAACAGGTGGCGGTCGTAGCGGTAGCGAGGGAGCTACTCACCGTCGTCTATGCAATTCTCAAGAATAGGACCTTCTGCCAGTTCATGACACTGGATCGCTATGAGGAGAAACTAAAGGATTACGGACTCCTTGGAGTCCTTGATCATACAGATTCAAAAGAATCGGTAAGGATTGCTTGACTGGAAACATAGAAAAATTATTCTGTCCGGACGAACGAGGATGAGGAAAAGGAGTACATTCGTTTAAAGGAGAAGACTTCGAAATAATCGATCAGCTTTGCCGGGACTATGGCATCAAAGAACTCTGTCTTTTGATGGGAGTCAGCAGAGCCGGGTTCTACAAGTGGAAGAACCGGGATAGTTTAGTTCAACAGGTGCATAGGGATATACTCGTAGCTACCATCGAGCAAGTGCACAGGAATCACCGTACGCATGGCTACCGCTGGGTCGCAGCCTTCATCCGCATCAACTATACATTTGGCTGCAGCGACAGTTATGCATATAAGATTTTTCGCTTCCTAGGAATCAAATCAGAAACAAAACATCAGGTCCACCGCCGGCCAAGGAAGGTGAAAGACAAGTATCCGAACCTCATCTACTCTACATGGGATACTGTGGACAGACCGAGGCAGGTGATCGTCTCCGACATGACAGCCTTCCATATCTCCTATTTCTACATAGAAGTCACCTTCTATTTCGATGTTTTCACCAAACAGATACTCACCTGGAAGATGGCTGAACGACGAGGTGCCAGGAATCAGTATGTGGAGGGTTTGGAGGATGTGGTTGGATTGCTAAGGAATTGTACCGAGCCAACGATCCTTCATACCGACTATACCGAAGAAAATACTATGCCGAAACTTATCCTAACTGCCTAATGGTAAAGAAATTCATTTGAATTCTTCGGCATAGTATTTCTATACTTGAAGCATTTTCAAGGAGGTGCTTCAAGTGGAAATTGAAGAAATCGGTAATAGGCTAATAGAGGCATTGGAAAATGCAAATTACAAAGATTCAACAGTATGTAACTACAGAGGTGTACTCAGGAGGTTCAAAGCATTCTGTGGTGAAAAGGGGGTCACTGAATATTCATTAGAAATAGGAGCTGAATATGCGAATGCTGTAATTAGCCCTAAAACAGGAAAGTACAGCGGAGAGCGACACTTCTTACAGATGCGTTTTATACGTTTTCTTGACTCTTTTACAGAAACCGGTAGTTTTGTTTTCGATACAATGAAGAGGGGACAAATTACTCCTTCCAACATCCGTTTAAGGGCTGAATACGAGAAGTTCCATCAGTTTCTAAAATCAGAATATGAGAATGTGAACACTATCGAATACTATAAATATGGGATGTTCTGTTTAATCCAATTTTTAGATAGCTTAGGGATTAATGACCTTAATTCTTTGAGGATGGATTTAGTCTTTGAATATTTCAAGCAGGTAAAAGAATCCCGCAAAAGATCGGTTCTTTGTGAGCTGCGATCTATTTTCAGGTATCTTGGAAGAGATGACCTGATTACCGCCATGGCTGGAATACATGTGCCAAGAAGAAAAAGAATAATCCCAATGCTTACTGACGGTGAGATGGAAATTCTGCAGGCTATCATCGAAGGAGAAAGCTTTTCAAAAAGAGACAAAGCAATAATTTTACTTGGTCTCACTTCAGGAATAAGGGCTATAGATGTCATCAATCTGAAGCTGGCCAACATTAGTTGGACAAACGAAACAATAACTTTCAAGCAAAACAAAACTGGCAATCTTGTATGCTTACCGCTAATCCTCCCTGTAGGGAATGCAATTGTAGAATACATTATAGACGAGCGACCAAACGTAGTGTCGGAGTATCTTTTTTTATCAGAAACAATTCCACATCTGCCGCTTCAGAGTCATTCCACATGCTATTCTATTGTTAAGCGATGTTTTAAAAAAGCAGGAATAGAAAAGAGCGATCGCATATTTGGAATGCATATGCTTCGTCACAATGCCGCCTCAACCATGATCAAGAATGAGGTGCCAATAGAAACGATTGAGGCTATTCTCGGACATTCCTCACCTGAATCAACAGACATTTACATAACCACTGATGAAGAGCGGTTAAAGTCCTGTGTCCTCCCACTGACAATCCTGTCAGAAGGAGGCACAGCATGAAGGATTTCACCAGCAATCTTTCAACATATTTGGTAAGTTTTCTCGAATTCAAACATTCTATGGGAATTCAGTATGAATCCTGCGAGTACTACCTCAGGAGGCTTGACCGGTATAATTTTGAGAATGGAAATCATTCGACACTGACAAAGGATGTTGTAACCAGTTGGCTCTTAAAAATGGAAGAGGGTACTGAATCCCAAAATAGGAGCTGGATTCCTCCAATACGAGAGTTTGGACGCTACCTTCGCAGTATGGGCTTCAATGATGCCTATGTTGTTGAAAACAGCTTTGTCATCAGAAGATACCATGCAGAAACATATCTTTTAGCTGAATCTGAGATCAAAGCCTTCTTTAAGAAATGCGATTCATATGTAAAAGATGCTAGGTTTAACCCCGGTATGCAATATGTTTATCCAGCATTTTACAGGCTTATGTATTGCTGTGGTTTGAGGACTATTGAAGCAAGATTGCTGAAGTGGTCTGATGTACATCTCGAAAACGGATATATTGACTTAATGCACTCAAAGGGACACCGGGATCGTCGGCTCTACCTGTCTGATGAACTTGTAGATTACCTTACAGAATATGAGAAGGTCATAAACCTCATCAGACCGAATCGGCAATACTTTTTCCCTGGCGGTTGTAGCGATCTGTGCTCAAAAGCAGCGATTGCGTCCACGTTCGCTAAAATTTGGATAGCTGCAGGCTTACCTCATGATGGGGAGGTAAAACCAAGGCCATACGATTTCAGGCATCACTTTGCCTGCGCCAACATCATGAAATGGTCTATCGAGGGTAAGAACGTCCATTCTATGCTCCCATACCTCATGAGGTATATGGGCCATTCATCACTTGAAAGCACATATTATTACATCCATCTTATTCCGGATTTTTTCAATCAATACCAAGTCCTTTCAAAACCGACGGAAGACATAATACCGGAGGTTGAATACGATGAAGTATAAAAAGAACAAGGACAAAAACTTTTGGATCTTTGCTCGCAAATTCCTTCATGAATACATGCCGGCAATAAGAGGTCTGTCAAACAAATCGGTTGCTGCTTATAAACAGTCTCTCAAATCTTATCTACATTTTCTTGAAGAACAGAAGGCCATCACCAATGAAAGTGTCTGTTTCGACTACTTCTCAAAAAATTTGGTTGTTGAATTTATCGCCTGGTTAAAGGAGAATAACTATTCGTCGAAGAGTATTAACCTAAAACTCACTGCCATACGTTCATTTCTCAAATACTGTGGTGGCGAGGATGTGGAGCTTTGGGGGGTTTACTCAGACATTTGCACCATCAGGAAAATGAAAGAGGAGAAACGCCCCATCACGTATCTACTGCCCAATGCAACCTCTGCAATACTATCCGCTTTTGACACTGATACTGCAAAGCACAGAAGAAACCGTATGCTGCTTATCCTTCTCTATGACTCGGGTGCAAGAGTTCAGGAACTCTCGGACCTTAATAAATCTTCCCTACATCTTGAAGCTTCAAACCCGTTCATCACTCTTGTGGGAAAAGGTCGGAAGACAAGAAATGTACCAATTTTGGAGAAAACTAAACAACATCTACTGATTTATCTCAAGGAGTTTCATCCATCTGGAACCGAAGCACCACTCTTTTACAGTATTTTAGATGGAAAACCTCATAGACTTTCTACTGACAGCATTAGTCTTGTTCTTAAGTCTGCGGCAGATATGGCTAGGAAGACAAGTGCTGATGTTCCAGAAAATGTACATTGCCATCTGTTCAGAAAAACCAAAGCCATGGATCTATACAAGAATAATGTCCCACTCCCATTCATCATGCAGCTACTTGGTCATGAAAGCATGTCTACAACTGCAGGCTTTTACGCGTTTGCTACTCTTGAAATGATGAGCGTGGCTATGGAGAAAGCTGCACCAAAAGTTTTGACTGGAAGCAAGGCAAAGCTTTGGTCCAGACCCGATGTAAAAAAAGTTCTTTACAGCTTGGATTGAATAAGAAATACTATACCGAAGAATTCAAATGAATTTCTTTACCATTAGGCAGTTAGGATAAGTTTCGGCATAGTATTTTCTTCGGTATAGTCAGAACTATCCAGAATTAGGCATAGTACCGATCAAGGATCCGTCTACGCATCCATGGCTTACAACGACCTGATACAGGACACCTTGATAGAACGGTCCATGTCCAGGGCCGGAAAATGTTTTTGATAACATAAAAATGCAAGAAAAAATCATGAAAAATCCAATTTATGAT
>CAYZXD010000016.1:0-40249 GCA_964482325.1 uncultured Spirochaetaceae bacterium
TAAAGCTCAAGTGGCTATACCCTGTTCTAACTTTTTGATGTTACAAGATACTAGTTTGTTGTAAGTGAGGTATGCTATGAGGTTGGTTTTCCCGTGCCTAGGTCGTAGGGGAAAGAAAAACTACTCTCTCTGCCTTCTACCTTGAGATGAAGAATATGTCCTGTGAGGTAACAGCAGTTGTCAAGTTTCTTTCCACGGGAACGCTGAAAAGATATTCCATGTATCAATTCCTGTATATCCCGAAATTCATGAGCATTCTTTTTACCGGTAATGGGACAGAATGGTGGAGTGATATGAGTGGATGCGATCACGGTGTCCTCGGTCTCCAGTGAAATAGTGAGGCGTGTGCTATTGTTTTGGTACGAATATACGTAGACTCTTAGAAAGCTTGAGGTATCAACCGGCAGCTCAATACAGGGTTTTTCTTCATCCATAATACTGTATTATATTGATTTATCAGATTTTGGTCAAAGAAGAGTGGAAAGATTTTTCTCACATATTATATCAGTAATAAATTATTGATTAAATAATTCATACCATGTTACGGTTCGACATACTACCTGAACATCGCTTTAATCGAAAAACGATAGAGGGATAAAAACTCAAACGAGGTACCTATGCAAACAACACCTTCGTCGTTACGTATTCATATCGGCATATTCGGAAGAATGAATACTGGGAAATCGAGTTTTCTCAATCTGATTACCGGACAACGTTCTGCAATCGTCTCAGCCGTAGCGGGTACCACCACTGATGTGGTAAGTAAAGCAATGGAGCTTTCTCCTCTCGGTCCGGTCGTCTTTCTCGATACCGCGGGATTAGATGATACTTCTCCTCTTGGAGAGCAACGTATTCAGCGTACTAAAAACGCATTAGGGAAAACCGACATTGCCTTGCTGGTGTGTGAAAGTGAAATCTGGGGTGATTATGAAGAGAACATGGTTAAGGCGTGCAAAGAGCAGAATACTCCGCTGATCATCATCGTCAATAAAACTGATCTCTCCTCTCCTTCGGACTCCTTTCTCGATATGCTGAAACTAAATTCTCCCCATATTATTACCTGCTCCAGTACCACTTCGGATCGAAATTTGGTCATACATGCATTAAAGCAAGCGTTACTTGCGGTGTGCCCAGAAGAGGTGCTGAATGCATCAACCATTCTCGGAGATCTCTTACCGGTTGGGATCCCACTTCCGCTGGTCGTCTGTATTGTTCCGGTCGACACGCAAGCTCCCAAAGGGCGATTGATTCTACCGCAGGTGCAAACGATACGTGATTGTCTTGATCATCAGGCAGCCGTGGTCGTGGTCAAGGAGGATGCCTATCCACAGATGCTGCAGAAACTGTCTGCGTTACCCGATTTGGTAGTTTGTGACTCTCAGGTTGTTGATCTCATGGTGCGTAATACTCCCGAAGAAGTGCCCTGTACTACATTTTCCATTCTCTTTTCCCGATTCAAAGGAGATATTGAAGTAATGGCAGCTGGAGCGGGGGTACTTGCATCGTTACAAGGTGGAGATCAGGTACTCATTGCAGAGGCCTGCACCCATCACCCCATGATGGATGACATCGCCCGGGTAAAAATTCCCCGATGGATAGCAGAACACTGTGGAAGCGGTATTGAGATCACCACCGTAGCCGGACGCGATTATCCTGAAGATCTAGGTCATTATCGTCTGGTACTACACTGCGGTGGCTGTACCCTCAATAGAAGAGCTATGTTATGGCGTATAGAACAAGCAACTGAGTTTTCTGTTCCCATTACTAATTACGGGATTGCCATATCGGTATTGCATGGTGTAGCAGAGCGGACACTTGCCCCGTTTCCTGAAGCTTTGGAAGCATACCTGCAGGCAAAGAACCGTCAGTAGACAGAATCATTGGCAAACGGCGAAGTTCTCTGATACACTGCCGGTCTGGAGGCTACATTCATGACCGAGGTGCTGCCGACCGAGCGTGCTGCCAGCTATGCTGCTGAAATTCACCGCTTGCTTGAAACTTCTGGATTTGTTGACTATGAAGGCGATTGCCGCATCACAACCGACTACCTCTGGGAATCTTCGGGAGGACAGATGCTGGGGGTACTCGTCTGTGTGAACGAGAGGGGAGAAGAAGTAGTACTCAAAGCATTCAGCGGACAGATTAACGGAAATTTTATCATTGATGGATGGGCGCCTCCTGCCTGCGATGCTGTGCAGTATGCAGAGATCGCGAACACCGGGGATCAGGCGATTGTAGCCATAAGTGGTCAGATCGACCTAGCAGAGCGATCAGGTGATACGCTTGCAGTACAAGCTCTAAGGCGGCAGCGAAAAGAAATTTCACAGGATATACAGCGCCAGATATTTGCACTGTATCAGTTTTACACTATTGATGGCTCAGTGGTGACCTTGTCCGATATATTCAAAGATCAGATGCCACCCACCGGGACAGGGGATTGTTGTGCACCTAAACTGTTGAACCAGGCTTTTTCACAGAACCTGACACCACTGAGTATGTTGGAGTGGTACTATGGGGCCGCCAGCGAATCGCAACCGTATCAGCATGGCAGCAGCTATCCGCCATGCGATACCCGTTGTCGCCCGTTACTTGCTGCAATGCTGCAGCTCGATATCATTTACCGGGATGATGATATCGTTGTGGTAAATAAGCCCTCAGGGTTGCTCTCCGTACCAGGTAGAGGCCCGGATAAACAGGATTGTGTGGTCAGTCGAGTCAAACGATTATATCCTTTCTGCATTGCACAACCTTCAGTGCATCGGCTTGATATGGACACTTCAGGACTGCTCGTGCTCGCCTTTAATCAAAAGGCTCATAGAGATCTTTCTAAACAATTTATCGAAAGAACCGTGAAAAAGGAGTACATTGCCCTTGTCGATGGAATAGTAATGGAAACAGAAGGAACTATTGAACTGGCTTTCCGATATGATCCCGATCAGAAACCACGGCAAAAGTGTGATCCGGTTCTCGGTAAGCGGGGTAATACCCATTGGGAACGAATACGGGTAGAACCTTTTGGTGATACCAAGCGGTTGGTAACCCGCATCCGATTTCAACCGACTACAGGAAGAACCCACCAGTTGCGTCTTCACAGTATGCATGAGAGGGGATTAGGGTTTCCCATCCTTGGGGATCCTCTCTATGGGAGCGCACAAAGTGCTAAGCGGCTGATGCTTCATGCAAATGAAATCTCATTTGCTCATCCCAGCTCGGGCAAGAGGATGCAATTTACTCTTGATCCAGACTTTTAACGGCTTTTTTTGGACGATAGTTGGTAATTACCAAGCCGCCGATAACCAGAATTGCTCCTATGGTGATAATCAGTGAAAGTTCTTCACCGAGGATTAATACTCCTAAAGCGATTGCTGCCACCGGTTCAACATTAAGAAAAACTGAAGCTTTTGCACTTCCAACTGCTGCAATTCCCTCATAATACCATAAATATGCCAACCCTGCGGCTCCGATGCTTAAATAGAGTAAACTCCACAAAGCGGGTGCTGATAGGTGAGGAATCAGTGACCATCCCTGTTCGATAAAGGTGATCGGAAGCAAAATCAGTACCCCGGCGATGGATCCGTAGGTCAACAGTGCCAGAGGAGAGAGGCGAGACATTGCCTGTCTAATGATAATTGAGTAGGCAGCCCACGCAAAGACAGCACCGAGCATGTAGATATCACCGACAGCTAAGCCTGAAGCAATAACTTTTACCACTTCACCATTGGTGATTGTCAAAACCGCACCGATAGTGGCACTGATAATTCCCAAAGCAACCAAAGTGGTGATTTTTTCCTTGAACAGTATACGGGCAACGATAGTTACGATCACCGGAGTGAAAGCGAGCAGTACTGAGCTTCTCACCGCTGTTATGGTCTTTAGACTGGTAAATAATAACACATTAAATAACACAACCCCTACTGAACTGAGTAGCACGATCCACACGAAATCAGTTTTTGTCGGTTTGGGGAATTTCTTTTCCTTGAAATAGAGCGCTGGTACCATAAAAAGTGAGGCAATGATAAAACGAACACAGCTGGTCGTAAATGCAGGAAGTTCTGCAGAAACAATACGGCCGGCAGCTAAGGCTCCTCCCCAAATTACCGGAGCAAAAAACAGCTTGATCATGGGTAGTTTTTTCGTTAAATAAGAGACGAACGGGGAGTGATTCTGATTTGGCATGCGCGATCCTTATGATGAGAATATTCTACGGTTCAGCCTAGATGAGAATGCGGTAGTTGTCAAACAAAGAATTTTAAAGCATCAAGACAATAAGTTTGAGTTTAAATCGTTGGCATCTGTATGTGATACACGATTGTAATGTATTTAATAATGTATAGGTGAAATATCAGTTGTTGTCCCATCGTATTACGGGTAAGATAGTAAAAGAAACGGTTCAATGGCGGAGGAACATGGCCAGAGATTCACAAATCATACGAGCAGTCAGGTTAGGGTTTTTAGTTATTGGACTCTTTATTATAGTTGTTGGACTGATTTCATCCTTTACTGCAACTCAGGCTAATGATGTACAGCGTCAGATAAACCGAACCTCAGAAATAATCTATCATACTGATGATATCCTGATAAATCTGGGAGATCTCATTGGAGCCGAACGTGCATACGTCATCACCGGACGCCATTTTTATATCGATACTATAAATTCGGCGATGATTTCATTTCGAGAGAATGTTGAAGCCTTAGAGGCATATGATAGTATTGTTCAGGATTATGCATCTCAAATGTCCTACATCTGGCATGCATTTGAAGAACTGCAACAGGATATCGTGCAGCCATTAACAGATTATGCAGCGCGAACACAGGACGGCAAAGCGTTTCTTTCCTCTATTGAAGATTTAAAAAGTTATTCCAGTCTCAGTCGTTACTATAAAGATACCATGACTCGAGAGCTGAACGTTATCAAACATAATGAGTCGGTAAAACTTGATCAGATGGTAAGTGCAACTGTCAGAAATTTAAAGCGTGAACGAGCCCTGAATATTTTTGGTACCCTCATAGCTCTCATTATCATGATCTTAATGTATCGTATGATCACCCAACGTATCCGTAGTGCCTCGGCAGCTCAGCAGAAACTTGAACATCAGTTACAGGAGAGCAGAGACGATCTTGCTGACGTCGTTGAAGGAACCCGTGCGGGGACCTGGAAATGGGAAATTCCTACCGGGAAGATCGTGCTCAATGAACGGTGGGCGGAGATATCGGGGTATACGCTTGATGAGCTGCAACCGATAAACATACAGACCGTGCGTGAGCTCTGTCATCCGGATGATCTACAAGCTTCTCTCGAACTGATGGATGAGGTATTCTCCCGTGATCGTGATTACTACGATAATGAATTGCGAGTGAAACACCGGGATGGTCATTGGGTCTGGATTCGTGACCGAGGTAAAGTAACCGCCTGGCTGCCCGATGGGCGCCCGCTGATTATGAGTGGTACTCATGATGAAATTACTGAGCGTAAACAGATGGAAGAGGAGTTGTTTCTGGAGAAGGAGCAGCTTCGAGCTACGTTACTCTCCGTAGGTGATGGAATCATTACGACCGATGCCTCTGGAAAGATTGAGATGATGAATCGCATTGCCGAATCGCTCACCGGATGGTCTGCAGAAGATGCTAAAGGAAAGTCATTTGCCACTGTTTTTATAACCGAGAATGCGAAAACAGGTGCCCCCGGTGACAATCCAGTATCCCGAGTTCTTGAAACACAACAAGCGACAAAACTGCACGAAGATACAGTGCTCTATTCGCGAGATCAGAAGCGACGGTTTATTGAAGATAGTGCAGCTCCTATTACCGATCAGGCAGGCAATCTGGCTGGCGTTGTGCTCGTATTTAGAGATGTTACTGAAAAACGGGAAGAACAGGAAGCCATCGTGCGATTGGGACTTACCGATCAACTTACCCAGGTCCATAATCGTCGTTCCTATGAACTGCTGTTGTCTTCCTTCAGTGCGCAACATTGCTATCCGCTGGCCTTTCTTATTACTGACGTCAATGGTCTGAAGCTCACCAACGATGCTTTCGGTCATGATATGGGGGATGCTTTGCTCATACAGGTTGCGCAGATACTCCAAGCGCACTGTGAAAACGATGATGCGGTAGTTCGCTTAGGCGGAGATGAGTTTGTGGTACTTATGCCTCATACAGATGAAGAGAGAGTCGCTCAGCAAATGGTCAAGATTAACGAAGCGCTCGCTGGAGCACAGGTCGGACCGTTGCCGATATCGGTGTCGTTAGGGTTTGCGCTCAAGGAATCTGCTGCATCTGATAACGGTATGGTGCTCAGAAAAGCTGAAAGCCGCATGTATCGTAATAAGATAGTCGACAGTCCCCGTATGAAGCAGCAGACGATAGATCTTCTCCTTTCTTATCAACATGATCAGCATCCTGTGGAACGCATACACAGCAAGCGGGTCGAACAACTGAGTAAAATCCTTGCACAGGCTGCAGGGCTTTCAAAAGAGGAAGTTGATCAGGTAACTCTCGTTGCGCGGTATCATGATATCGGCAAAATCGCTATTGACCAGAAGCTGTTACAGAAGCATAACGCTCTCGAGGAGTCTGAGTGGTTCGATGTCCGTAGACATACCGATATCGGGTATAATTTACTGCGATCGATTCCTGAGTATTTCTCGGTCGCTGATGCGGTACTTTCACATCACGAACGATGGGACGGGACGGGGTATCCCCAGGGCCTTTCCGGGCAGAATATACCGCTGGCAGCTCGTATTGTCAGTATCTGCGATTCCTATGAAGCGATGGTAGGAAAGCGTTCCTATAGCACTCCCAGATCGCACGAAGAAGCGTGTGAGGAAATCCTGACCTGTGCCGGTACGCAGTTTGATCCGCATCTTGTCCAAGTGGTGCCCTGTGAGCGTTTCGCTGCAATCATTAATTGAAAATGCCTCCTCTTGCCGTAAAAAGATCAGTATGGTACATGTATGCTTTAATAGAGGCCATTGATGAATATTTTTACTACAGAATTGATTGCACTCATGATGCTTCTAGCTGTCTTGCTTGATAAACGGGTCTTTAGTCGGAATCAACAATCAGACGCTCCATCAACTACAGTGATCATGATGAACAGTTATTGGGTGTATCTGGTGCTTGCTTTCGCTTCTGATGCTGTCATGAATCAGATGTTTTTGGTATCCCTACTGTCTGGTAGAGTGATTATACTTGCCCATCTATTTACATTTCCCGCATTACTATTTCACTGGATGACGATACTCAATCACCAGTTTTTTCATCGGAAAGCCTTACGTAAGGTTTTTCTCGTACAGGGAGCTACCCTTGTTGCACTGGCTTTCCTTATAGGTTTTGATATTGGTAACCCGATATGGTTCATTCTTGATAGTCGATATCAGATTGCTGGCGGCCTGGGGTTGTATCTCGTGTTACTCACCGGCGGGGGATATACATTGGTAACATTCGGAGCCTATGTGCGACATCGATATCATCATAATCACGAACGTTTTTCATTCTCTGGTTTTGTACCGTTAGTGATGTTTATGGCTTTGTTACTTTTGCTTATTTCAAGGCATCATGATGTGTTTACGATCAGTGGTGCCCTGGGGTTGCTACTCAGGTACCTTGCCGAGCAGCATCAGCGACAGGAACTTGATGAACTCACTAAGATTCCTGACCAGTATCGATTTATGCACTACTGCACAACCATCATGGATAGTGGTGAGAGCGCAACACTGATGATCCTCGATTGTGAAAATTTTCGCTTTATCACCGAACAGTTTGGTATTAAGTCAGGGGATGAATTACTCAAGCAATTGGCGGATTTTTATGTGCAATTAGTTCCGCAATCTCTTTTATTTCGTATTGGAAGGAATCGATTTGCTTTAAGCGTTCCTTACCGTTCACATAACGATCTCGTCCGCTTGGTGAATCGGGTGCAGGGAAGAATGAAGGGCTTATGGGAGGTGGGTCCCTATACGATTTCCCTGCATGTCAATATCGGGTTCCTGCAGATCCCCGATCATGTGAAAAGTCATGAAGATATTCTGGATGCCATTGAGTTTCTCTTTTCCGAAATTGGGATGAAGAAACGTCAGTCTGTTTTGATCTACAACAAGCGACTTATCGTGCAACGACAGCGGCAAATGGACGTCCTGACGGCGCTTAGACAGGTGAAGACTGCACCTGAACGGGTGAAAGTGTATTATCAACCGATTTATGCACCAGGACGAAATCAGATTATTGGAGCCGAGGCTCTTATGCGTATTGAAGATCCACAACTCGGAATGTTGATGCCGGGAGAATTTATTCCGCCGGCAGAGCGCTCAGGGCTGATAGGAAGTCTTACCGAAATCATGTTGAGCAATGTCTGTCAATTCCTGGTTACTCATGGAGATCGTTACTCCTTTCTTCGACATGTTTTTATAAACATATCAGCAGAGGATTTCTCTACCGCTGAGAAGGCTCATCGGATTTTGAAGCAAATTAAGGAAAGCAATGTGGATCCACGGAGACTTTGTATTGAAATGACCGAATCAGCTGTTTTCTCTACGTTTTCTACCGTGCAGGTGGTATGGGAACAGTTAGCTGCAATCGGAGTTTCCTTTGCTCTTGATGATTTTGGCACCGGCTATGCTAATCTTGAAACGCTCGTTACGGTTCCGTTTAATGTGGTTAAGATCGATCGATCAGTTGTCACTCATTCGCATAATAATTTTGAATTGGTCAATCTTATAGCGTTAGTGTTGGAACGATTAGAGAAACCTATGATTGCGGAAGGGATCGAAACACGTGAGCAGCTTGAATTTATCCAAGCTGCGGGTATCGATATGGTGCAGGGCTATTATTTTTCACGTCCAATTCCTGAATTGCAGTTTCTTGATTTGCTTCAATTTGAAAAACAGAAGTAATCATGATGTTGCTGTTTTTTTAGGTACGCGTATTGAGAGTGCAAAAAAGGTATTAGCCAACCCTAAAAGAGCAGAAAGGGCAAAGAGTACTTCAATTCCCGTCTTCTGCCAGATTAATCCGCCAAGCAGTGCAATAATGACACTGATGAGATGGTTTACCGATATTCCCGTCGTGAGAGTCGCCGCAATTTCCTGCTCATTATCGGCTACATCCTGCACATAAACGGTCGTTGCCATGGATGCTAAAGAGATGATGGAATCAAGTACGAAATTGACGCACACCACGATAAAGGCAACATCGATGGAAAAGAGCCGGTGACTGAACCCGTAGAAAAAGCACACGACCACGAGGAACAGGGTGTCCGCTACCATGATCGTTTTATACCCAAGATAATCAATGAGTCTCCCGATAAAGGGGGAAAGAAGCATACCGAAAATGGCACACACAGCCAGTAGAAAAGCAATTAAGGAGGTGCTAGCTCCATAGTAGAGGATCAGTACATACGGAGCAAAGGTAAGAAAGATCTGTTTTCTTGCACCATAAAATATTTCCAGTCCATAGTATTTATTGAACTTTTTAGCAAAGTAAAGACGGCTACGTTTTACCGGTTCTCCCTTATCTCGCATTGCCAGGACCACTAAGGTTGCTCCGAACAGGAGTACCGCAGCAAGGAGGAAAATAATTTTGAAGCCTCGTACCGACTCGATTGAGATTCCGAGTTTCGGGTAGAGCATAAATAGGGCAGTCACCAGGAGGAACCCTATAATATTGCCACCCTGACTGATTGACTGAGAGACTCCAAGTGAAGCTCCTCCACGTCCTGATTTTGCAATATGTAATGAGATAGTACTTTTAACCAGTAATACGATATGTTCTCCGAGGCTGTAGACAACCATAAAAAGCACAACAGTCACTTTACCGGTTCCGAGGACCAGCAGTCCTAACGTTCCGGTGAGGGTGATGGCTGTACCGATCTTGAATACTTTAGTTTCACTGAATCGATACATAGCAGCCAGGATGAATATGAGCAGTAGGCCGGGTAATTCCCGGAAGAATTCGACAATTCCCCGTTCGAATTCGTTGATTCCTACGATCTCTGCCAGATAATTATCCTGAACGCCTTTATACAATCCATGAGCGAGCCCAGCAAGGAGCATGACGAGAAGAAATCGAACAACTCTGCTCGAGTCGACATAAATTGATGCTTTTTTGTTGTTCATAAGATGTACGTCCTCAGTGGTGGAAATCCGTTGAATTCTACAGCTGCATAGCTGCTTGTATAGGCTCCTGTTGCGAGCCAATAGAGACGATCGCCTGGGGTAAGATTGAGCGGGAGCTCGTATCGGAAATCTTCATATAAGGTGTCGACTGAATCACAGGTGGGTCCTGCCAGGATCACCTGTTCTGCAGGACCTTCTCGTTCTGTGATAACGGGGTAGTGAATTGATTCCCCGAGTGTTTCCATCAATCTGTTGAATCTTCCACAATCCTGATAAATCCATCGTTCCAGCGCAGTACGTGATTTTCTATTGATCAGGATGATTTCACTGACGAGGACACCTGCATCGCCAACTAACGATCTTCCCGGTTCAATGATAATTTCTGGTATCTGATTACCATAATCTTCATGAAGAAACCTTTGTATTTCGTGTGCATAGGTTTCCATCGGGTTGGCTTTCTCCCGGTAGGTAGCGGGGAGTCCTCCTCCCAGGTTAATGCCCGAGAGCACGATCCCTTCGTTTTCAGCCATCCATGAGAAGAGATAATTTACTTTTGAGAGTGCACTGTCCCATGCATTGATATCCCGTTGTTGCGAACCGACATGAAAGGAAATACCCCAGGGTACCAAGTTGAGTTTCTTTGCCAGTACCAATAAATCGCTGGCCATATCAGGGCTACAACCGAATTTTCGTGAAAGCGGCCAGTCTGCTGTCTGTGTCCCCTCAGTGATCAGACGCACCATAATACGGGAACCGGGAGCGGCTTTTGCAATATTTCTCAAATCTCCTTCACTGTCAGTTACAAAGAGATCTACCCCGGCTGCAGAGAATTCCTGAATATCAGCAAATTTTTTAATGGTATTCCCACAGCTGATTCGCTCACCGGGTACTCCAATTGCCAGGAGTTTTCTTAGTTCATACACGCTTGCGGCATCAAAGGATGATCCAAGGCGATTAAGGAGAGAGAGTACCTCAGGGTGGGGATTAGCCTTCACTGCGTAGTGAATTCGTGCGTAGGGGAAGAGTCTTGAGAGTTCCTGAAATTTATCAGTGATGATATCGGTAAGAATCAGCTGAAATGGGGTTTCTTTACTGTGAGAAAACATGAGAACCTGATTCCATTGTTCAGCTGTGAGTTGTTCGGGAACTGTCATAGTCTTGACTATGGATACAATAAAGAGGTTTGTCAATTAAGTTCTCTTGATTATCTCAGGTGCAGGTCATCAAGGAGTGCATACCTTACATGTACTAAATTTTCGCGGTCGTACAGGGTCTTTATGCGGTAATGCTGCAGGCGCCAGTCAGAAATTCGTATTTGCGGTACATTGGTTATCGGAAGGCGGTACGTGCCAGGATTTCCGAGGAATATTCCGGGTACGATCGGGAAGAGCACCTCTTGGACATCTTCAGTACACTCTCGATGTACAGCAAGCTGTGAAAACCACAAAGCGAAAGCTTCCGTACCGTGTACCAAAAAGAGAGCATTGTTACGCTCTTTCAATGAACTGAAGAGCGAAGGGGAAGGGGGTGTGGGTAGATGGAGATGAGAGAGCGGTGGGAATGGTTCATGCTGCCATGCAAGAGCGATCATGGGAGGGAGACTCACGAAAGAAATGTGTTTCACCAAAGAAAAAAGCTGTGTACGTAGCTTCATGATCTGTTGAGCGATTGAGTCAGGAAATCCGAGTGTTAGCAGATACGCAGTGTTTTCCGTGAGTTTCATTTGCGGTTATCGTAAGTGAGCGAAAGAAAAATTTCAAGTTGGCTCTATAGATGGTATTTACACATCTGAAATATTCTGCTATGTTTCTGTGAGTTGCGAGTTTCCTCGTGCTTCAGTTGCTCCATGTGTGAAGCACAGGTGACGATAACCAGTGGTGAATGTTAAATACAAGGTGGATATAATCATGGCACGTAGATGTGATATTTGTGGAAAGGGAACTGTCGCTGGAAACAGTGTCACCCGTAAGGGTCAGCTCAAAAAGAAAGGTGGTGTAGGTCAGCACATTGGTGTTACCACCAAGCGCGTTTTCAGACCCAACATCGTTTCAGTTAAGACCCTCATCAATGGCACACCTCGGACAATCAAGGTTTGCACACGCTGCCTGCGCAGTGGCAGGGTTCAGAAGGTGGTATAATCGTACCATCTTTACACTGGATTACCAGAAGGAGCCCTCAGGGGCTCTTTTTTTTTCACTGAGGCAGAAATGGATGGTGGCACAGATGGACTTTCCTGAGAATCCTGCCGTATAGTACAGAACAACAGAGCATGTCACCTAGGGTGCGTGCAGTCCACCTTGAGGTGGAGGGAGGAAAAAGTGAACAACATTCAGGTGCACGCCATTGATGGATCAATGATTGTAGCTCCCCATGGTCCCGACACATTGCTGTCGATTCGCAAAGAAGCAGGGGAAAGCACCCTTTTGTTTGTTATCGCTCCTGTCTGTGACGGTGAGCTTGAACTTGCACAGCTGTTGGAAGCAGCAAAAGGGCATGATGAACGATTGTGGGGTATGATGGAGCAACGGACCAATGCCTGGAATAGCCTGGTTGAACAGCTAATCCCTGCAAATCATCGTGTTGCGGTACTCCAGGAGATCAAACAGGGCTTCGCTGCAGTTGAAGATCTGCTGCGAGCTATCTGGCTTGTAGGTGATATCTCTGAAGGTTCGGGAAGATATATTGATGGGATCGTCGGCAGCTGGGCTGCATCCTTACTTCGTGAGACCTTTATCAGTGCCGGTGAATCATGTCGGATTGTTTCTGCCCGCGAAATTCTTGATGGACTGACTGGTAACCTGTCTGAAGGAGAAATCCTTCTGGTCACCGGGGAGTTGCCGCAAAGTATCCATACAAAGGGTGATCGGGATTCTCAATATGCTGCTGCTCTTGTGGGCAGCGAGCTACAAGCGCAGTCAATAACTTTTTGGCATCCTGATTTACAGGTGACCACTGCAGATGTTCATGATGTGCCGAGTGCAACGGTCATAGACTGTCTTACGTATGCCGAAGCGACAGAGCTTTCGTATTTTGGATCGCCAGTAATACATCCACAACACATGGTTCCCGCCATGGGTAAGCGAATTCCCCTCCATTTGCGTTCTTTTACCCATCCGAAAGAGCCGGGAACAATAGTAGATGACACACGCTGTTCCGATTCTGCCAAACTGGTGAAGGGTTTTTCCGTAATCAGGGGGATTGCCCTGATCAATGTCGAAGGAGCCGGGATGATTGGAGTTCCCGGAGTAGCAAGGCGACTATTTGCCGCAATGCATGAATCGGATATCTCTGTGGTACTTATTTCTCAGGCTTCCAGTGAATATTCTATTTGTTTTGCCGTTCCTGCAGAACAAGCTGCCCTTGCCTGCGCCATTGCCCGCAGCACCTTCACCAGCGAAATCTCTTCCCATCAAATACAGAATATTGAGGTGGAGATGGGATCCGCCATTCTCGCTGCAGTTGGCGAGAGAATGACCGGTGTACCAGGTATTTCCGGAGCCTTCTTCGGAGCTCTTGGAAAAGCTCATGTTAATGTACGAGCCATAGCACAGGGCTCTTCTGAAAGAAACATCAGTGTGGTCATCAAAGAACAGGATGCAAAAAAGGCTCTTCGTGCTTTACATGCTGGATTTTTCCTGTCAAATCAGGCCCTGAGTGTCGGTTTGTTTGGACCGGGGAATATCGGCGGAACCCTGCTCAGTCAAATAGCAGCAGAAGCAGAACGACTGAATAAAGAATTTGGTGTAGATATCCGTATTCGGGCGATTGCTAATTCTTCCCGTATGCTCCTCGATGATCAGGGGATTGACCTTGCTCATTGGCGTAAACGATTTGTCACTGAAGGAGTTCCCTTGGACGTATCGCAGTTGGTGAAACATGTTAGAGCCTCGTACTTCCCTCACGCAGTACTCATCGATTGCACCACCAGTGAAGAACTTCCCACACACTATGTCGATTGGATTGAGGAGGGGATTCATATCGTTACGCCGAACAAGAAAGCCGGGACTGCAGCATACCCGGAATACCGGCGTCTGATGGAAGCCGGAAAACAATATGGAAAACACTTCCTCTATGAGACTACGGTGGGCGCTGGGTTACCGGTTATCGGTACCCTCAAGGACCTTATCCAGACCGGAGACCGAGTTCGCAGTGTTGAAGGTATTGTTTCGGGAACTCTTGCCTATCTGTTTTCCAACTACGATGGCACGGTACCTTTCAGCACTCTGGTACGGGGAGCGAAAGAAATGGGATATACAGAACCTGACCCGCGTGATGACCTGTCAGGGATGGATGTAGCACGTAAATCGATTATTCTTGCCCGTGAAATGGGATACCAGGTGGAAGTCTCCGATATTGAGGTCACTTCACTAGTCCCTGAACCGCTTCGTGGAGTACCGCTTTCCGAATTTCTTGATAAAATGGAGATGATGGATGAACCGATCTTGGAGCTTTACCAAAAAGCTGCAGCAGACGGAAAGCGCCTGCGGTATGTCGGAAGAGTTGCTGAAGATGGGAGTTGTAGCGTTGAACTCGCCGCTTATCCCGAAAATCACCCATTTGCGCAGTCAAAAGGGACTGACAACGTCGTAGCCTTTACCACGGAACGATATCATGTACAGCCACTGGTAATTCAAGGTCCGGGGGCGGGTCCTGAGGTGACCGCCGGCGGTGTTTTTGCTGACCTGTTACGATTAAGTGCCTATCTCGGTGCACGATTATAGGGGGAGGGAATATGCTTTTCATGAGTACCAGAGGAAAATCTCCTGCAGTGACGGCCTCAGAAGCCATTTTACAGGGACTTGCACCCGACGGGGGGCTCTATGTGCCCCAGCTGTTCCCCTATATCCCGCTACAGCGATTGAAAATGGCCACCAGTTATCCGGAGTTGGCTTATGAAGTGCTGGCACCATTTTTTGCCGGGGATGAATTGGAAAGCGAATTAGCAGAAATCTGTATGGAGGCCTTTGATTTTCCCGTGCCACTGCACTGGCATAACGATCAGATGGCAGTGCTGGAACTATTCTGGGGACCTACGGCAGCATTTAAGGATTTTGGAGCTCGTTTCCTTGCTGCCTGCATGCAGCGGTTATTGGCAAAGCGGGATCGTAAACTCACGATTTTAGTAGCTACCAGTGGTGATACCGGTGGAGCTGTAGCTGCCGCTTTCCATAAAAGGCCGGGAATATCAGTGAAGGTGTTATTTCCTGAAGGGAAAGTCTCGGCACGACAACAGCAACAGCTTACCTGCTGGTCAGATAACGTTGAAGCCTATGCAGTTCGGGGTGTTTTCGATGACTGTCAGCGCATGGTGAAAGATTCCTTTATGGATCCCGAATTGGTGCGGGAATACGGTCTGTCTTCAGCGAACAGCATCAATTTAGGACGTTTACTTCCTCAAATTGTGTATGCTTTTCATGCAAGTCTTGAAGTGGTTGTCAAAACCGGTATGGAACCCGATTTGATCATCCCAAGCGGTAATGTGGGAAATAGCTGCGGATCATTCTGGGCAAAGGTTGTCGGTGCACCTATCCACTCGATTGTCCTTGCGTTGAATGCAAACCGTCCTATTCTTGACTATATTGAAACCGGAAAGTATCAGAAGCGACCAAGTGTAGCAACCTTGGCAAATGCGATGGATGTCGGAGATCCCAGTAATATGGAGCGACTTACCCATCTCTTCAGTGATCATGCTTCGTTTACTGATGAAGTCTCTGCTCATAGTGTTTCCGATGAGATGATTCGAACTGAGATAAAGAACATATGGGAGACTTATCAGTATACGGTATGTCCCCATACCGCAACTGGAGAATATGTGCGGAAACTCACACAGTCCATACATCCGTCGGTGGTTTACGCAACGGCGCATCCAGCCAAATTCAACACGATAGTTGAACCCGAAATTGGCTCTGAAGTTCCCATTCCCGTACAACTTTCGGAATTGCTGGAAAAACCCAGCAGGTACAAGACGATCGATCCGGATCATCACCTGTTGTTTACTCATTGATAGGAGCCTCTTGACCTTGCTGCCGATGATGAGTAAGGTATACTTATATACACCCCTCAGGGGGTGGGGTATAAGGAGCAACCTATGCACAAAGAGTATGATGTTACCGGGATGACTTGTTCCTCATGTGTGTTACACGTGCAGAAGCGGGTAGAAAAAATTCCCGGTTTGGAACATGTCTCAGTGAATCTGATGACTCATACACTGGCGGTAGATATTCCAGCTGAGACTCCCGATATTGATGATGATACCATTATTCAAGCCGTGCAGCAGGCGGGTTATGATGCGACTGCCCGAGCAAATGAGCAATCAGCAGCTTCCTCTTCTGAACGGCATAGATACAACGAGCAGGGAAAAAAAGAGTTAGCAGGAATGCGAAAGAGACTGATCGTCTCGTTTTCTTTCTCTATTCCTCTCGTGTATCTTGCTATGGGACATATGTTGAATTGGCCACTGCCGCAAGTATTTATTGGTTCATCACATACCATGACTTTTGCACTTACACAGTTTTTATTGACTATACCGGTATTTATCGTGAATGCCAAATATTTTAAATCGGGGTTTACCGCATTGGCTAAGCGTAGTCCGACGATGGACTCTCTTATTGCTCTTGGCTCATCAGCTGCACTGGTGTATGGCATCTTTGCCATGTATATGATTGGAGCTGGTCTCGGTATTGGGGATACCGCTAGGGCAATGCACTATGCGATGGATCTCTACTTCGAGTCCGCGGCCATGATTCTTTCCCTGGTATTATTGGGGAAGTACCTTGAAGCAAAAGCAAAAGGTAAAACGAGTGAAGCGGTAGCAAAATTGATGGATCTCTCGCCTGAAACCGCGGTTGTTATCCGTGAGGATCAGGAACGGGAAATTCCGGTTTCCCAAGTGCTAGTCGGGGATACCGTGGTGGTAAAGCCCGGTGGACGTCTTCCCGTTGATGGGGTGGTGGTATCGGGAGTATCTGCAGTTGATGAAGCTGCACTCACCGGTGAGAGTCTCCCAGTGGAAAAGCAACCGGGAGATCATGTACTCAGTGCGAGTATGAATACTACCGGGCGATTGGTATACCGTGCCGATCGGGTAGGCAATGATACCACACTGGCACAGATTATCAAGCTGGTGGAGGATGCCAGTGCGACAAAGGCGCCGATAGCACGATTAGCTGATAAAATCAGTGCGGTTTTCGTGCCGATTGTTATTGCTATCGCTCTTGTTTCCACGGGGATCTGGCTTGCTGCAGGTCTGCCGATAGAAACTGCACTTGCATTCGGTATAGCGGTGCTGGTGATCAGTTGTCCCTGTGCGTTGGGTCTTGCCACTCCTGCCGCAATTATGGTCGGTACCGGAAGAGGCGCTGAACATGGGATACTGATTCGTAATGCCCATGCATTGGAAACAGCTCAGTCAGTTGATACGGTGGTGCTTGATAAAACTGGTACGATCACTGAAGGGAAACCTCAGGTCACTGATGTGATTCCCGTTGATGCGAGTCTTGTCAGCCAATTGCTCCAGATTGCAGGAGCTCTCGAACGGTTGAGTGAACATCCGCTTTCTGAAGCGATAAGTGCATATATCGGGGCACGAGAGCTTCACCTTGAATCAGTGGAAGACTTTTCAGCCGTTCCCGGTAAGGGACTGCAGGGTACGATAGGTTCAGAAACCGTTTATGGTGGGAATGCCTCGTTCATGCATGAGCATAACCTGTCTATAACTGCATTGCAGCTGGAAGCCGATCGGTTGGCAGGTGAGGGTAAAACGCCGCTGTTCTTCGCTCGCGGTCAGCACGTACTTGGTGTAATTGCGGTTGCTGATGTGGTGAAGAAGACGAGTGCATCTGCGGTGAAACGCTTGCAGGATGATGGACTGGAAGTGATTATGCTTACCGGTGATAATGAGAAAACAGCACAGGCTATAGCACATCGATCAGGCGTTGATCGGGTATATGCCTCTGTTCTTCCCGATGGGAAAGAGGCAATTGTCCGTTCACTGCAAGAGGAAGGGAAAATTGTAGCCATGGTTGGCGATGGTATTAATGATGCGCCTGCGCTCATGCGAGCTGATGTGGGGATGGCTATTGGTAATGGAACTGATATTGCCCTTGAATCGGCAGATATGATCCTCATGCAAAGTAATCTGCATCAGGTGGTTGCTGCAATCTCACTCAGTAAGGCTACCTTGAAGAATATCAAGCAGAATCTGTTCTGGGCTCTGATCTACAATACGCTTGGGATACCACTTGCCGCAGGCGTTTTCTATCCCTTCTTCGGGTGGACGCTCAGTCCGATGGTTGCCGCGGCTGCGATGAGTCTCAGCAGTTTGTTCGTTGTTACCAATGCACTACGATTAAAGCGATTTTCGTTTGCTTATGAACAATCTATTCAGAATGAATCACAGAATAATCTGGAAAAATCACCTTTAGTCCAGACGAATATACAAGGAGATGGTACTATGACTAAGAAAGTTATGATAGACGGGATGACATGTATGCATTGCCGACAGCGGGTCGAACAGGCATTGAATTCAATTGATCATGTTCAGGCGACAGTAGACTTGGAGAAGAAGCAGGCCGTTGTCCGATCGTCGGAAGTTATTTCAAACGAAAAGCTGATACAGGTAGTAACGGATGCCGGCTATTCGGTATCTCTTGTGGAGGAGATGTAGAAACATGAAAGCTGATCATGCACAGATTTCTCAGGCGTTGAAGACGGCACGGGGACAAATTGATGGAATTCTCAGAATGGTTGAGGAAGATCGATACTGTGTCGATATTTCCAACCAGCTTCTGGCAACCACAGCGTTACTCAAGAAGACCAATAAAATTGTTCTTGAGGCTCATCTTAAAAGTTGTGTTCATGACTCATTTGTTTCAGGAGCAGATGTCGATAAAAAAATCGAAGAGATTCTAAAACTTATTGAGAAACTTGTTCGTTGATCAGATCGTATCGATTCGCATCGAAGGGAGCTTTCGAACAGATAATACTGTTGTAGCTCCCTCGCCGAATATGCTGTTCATGGTGTTGGTGTATTCATTGATCCGGGTGTGCGGAATGTATGCCTGAATTGTCCCGGCAAATCCACCTCCATGTACACGACAAGCTCCATCTTCCTCAAGGAAAAGTTCCGTGAGAGCAAGTGCAAGTGGAATACTCTGCTCGGCAGGTTCCTCCGGAACAGAGAGATTCTGCACATATTGAGCAGAACTTATTCCTGATTCACGTACCAGGGCAAGATATGATCTCATATCGTGTGCTTCAAGGGCTTGATACATAGCGCTGACTCGGTTATTTTCCATGAAAAAATGGAAGGCCCGCAACAACGCCCGATCATTCTGTACCGTGTACCGAATGCTGTGAATTGTTTCAGAGAATAGGCTAAACGGGACTTCGCTGAGATTTTTACAATCAAAACATGCGGCAACTGCACGCATTTCCCGGGGAATTGCAGCGTACTGCTTTGCGTGGGAGGAATGATCGGTCCCAGTATGAACAATCACCATATCATATCCCGAGTTTGCAAAATTGAAATCTATTTCAGTGCGTTGCACGTGATGAGAAAAATCAAATAAACCAATTCCTCCGGCTGCACAGGCAAGTTGGTCCATCAGACCGGAAGGTTTTCTATAATACTGTTGTTCAGCATCTTGAGCAATCTCAGCCAATGTTTCTGCATCTGCCCTGTTGTGATGATAAAAAGAATTCATGATAGTGGCGATGAGCACTTCAAAAGCTGCAGAAGAGCTGAGTCCACTTCCGGGAGCCACAAGTGAATGCGTATTTGCAATAAAACCTCCGATGGGAAATCCGCGATCTGCAAAACCCTTTGCAATTCCGCGTACCATGGCATCGGTAGTTCCCCTTTCTCTTTCCTGGATATTCAGATGATTGAGATTCACCGTAACGGGAGCAAATCCTTCAGACTGAATTGAAATAACAGGTTCTGTAATCTTTGTTGCTACTGCTAACATATCGAGATTAACAGCTGCAGCAATAACCTTGCCTCCTTGGTGGTCGGTGTGATTTCCCGCAAGTTCAGTCCTTCCCGGAGTACTGAATAGCGCAGTTTCGTCATTTCCCGGTATCGGATGGTTATGAATCAGGCGGAATATACGATTGACATGAAACTCAGTACTGCTCTGGCTGCCGTATAGTGATGCAAGTAGTTGATGCAGTGATCTACTTTCTAATAAATGCAGTAGTCGGTCCTTTCCTTTCATGAGGTCCTCCTCACCGGTGACATTTGGACATTAGTTGCCAATGATGTAAACTGTCAAGAGAAAGTCTTCCCGGTAGGTCCGGTTTCCATCGGTTACGGATTGCCAACACAGATGATTTCTGAAAAAATTGCCATAAAAGACGGAAAAATCTTGCGTTTCATGCACAACTCAGTATGATTTAGTCATGGAAAGCCGATATATCGATCTGGAGAGAGACATATGAAACACAGAAAACTGTTAGCAGTGATCAACACGTTAGCGGTACTGGGCACACTTACGGTGAATGCACTGGCAAATATTCTACCCTTGAATGGCGTGACCACCGGAGAAGTATCTGACGGGATACAGAATCTATTTGTTCCATCAGGTGCAACGTTTGCCATCTGGGGTGTTATTTATACCCTGCTTGCTCTGCTGATTATCTACCAGTGGGTAACGATCAATCGGTCGGATAGTCATGAGAAGCCGGTTCAGTCACTTCATCTCTGGTTTCTCCTCTCGTGTGCGGCAAATGCACTTTGGATCGTACTCTGGCATTGGCAATATCTTGTATGGTCATTGGTGGTAATGCTTATCCTCCTTGTATCGTTAGTGGTCATGTACCTACGCAGTAGAGTATATGATGCTTCTCTGGCCTATCGTATCTGTATTATGCTCCCGATCAGTGTATATCTTGGGTGGATCACCGTGGCGACGATCGCCAATGTGACCGCCTTGTTAGTGGTGGTCGAGTGGAACCAATTCGGGATATCGGAGGTGATATGGACGGTAATCGTAATGATCGCTGCCATTTTGATAAACCTGTTGGTGGTGATACGCTCTGGTGATATCTGGTTTGCATTGGTAGGGGTCTGGTCACTGTATGGTATTTTTGTAAAACAGAGTGGAACCGGTCTTTCCAGTGTTCAGCCGATTATCATCACGGCTTTGGCAGGAATAGGGGCTATCGTAGTGGCCGTACTGATTCATCTCGTGATAAAAGGGAAGAAAGTCGCTCGTGGAGAGGCTTGATCTTCCGGCAGTATAATCGATTTTTCCCTAAAAGCCATGTACCTCTACCGAGTTTATGCAAACGAATCAGTTGATGAATTGCCGCGATTATATCATCCGGTTCCCAACGGTAGAGTACACCAAAGAATGGATTGAACCGATGTTGTGATGAACGGGGACTATACGAAGTATCTCCACAAAGTGTATAAGCTGCCATTTCCACAGTGAATCGAAATGGATAGATGCTGCATAATGCAAGAATCTGTTCAAGTCCATCCGGAACAGTGACCGACGTGCCGTTGCAGATATCACAACCACTGCAACTGTCATGTGCAAAGCCCATCATCTGTAGCAGTGCCTCCCTTCTGCAATGATCACTCTGTAAAAAGACTGCTTGCAGTTGTTCTTGCGGTGTCGATGATTGAAGGCGAGGTGTTTCAGAAGACAGATAATCAAGGAGCACTATCGATAGAGATCTCTTTCCATCTCTCCCGGCTCTCCCGGACTCTTGCAGAAAGGATTCAACATCCTGGGAAAGATCTACATGCACCACGGTTCTGATCCCCCGCTTATCAACCCCCATGCCATATGCCGTTGTGCAAAAAAGTACCGCATGTTCTGCACTGAAAAACCACTGTTCAGTTGCCTCCCGTTCCGTCTTATCCAAGCCTGCATGATAATAGCGTACTTGAAGTGAAGGAATTCGCATCTTCATCTCCCATGCATATTGTTCACACCGATTTCTGCTCATACAGAAACAGAGTGCGGGAAGAGCTATCGAATACCGAAGGAGCATCTCGATAGCATGCTTTTTGCAGAGAGTCGGAAGTGCCCGATAGAAGATATTGGGGCGATCAGGGTTTCCCCTAATCACGTGCGGCTCTTTTCCGTCAAAGAGGATTGCCGTAATCCGTTCAATTATACGTGGAGATGCAGTAGCGGTAAATGCAAGGACCTGCTGTGGAGAAATTTTGCGGATGATATCTGATAGGACAAGATAAGCGGGGCGAAATGTTTCCCCCCACTGAGTTACCGTATGCACTTCATCGATAACCATCAAAGAGATGCTAAGATGTGAAAGATGGCTTATCACCTGTGTGTTCTGCAGTGTTTCCGGATTAGTAATGATAAATCGTGATGATCCAGTTGCTAGTGCATGCCAGAGAGCATTACGTTCTGCACGGCCTTGACCACCACGCAGAATCACGGCTTTCTCTCCGAGTTCAGCAAATCGGCGGGATTGATCATTCATTAAGGATAATAGTGGATAGACTACGATTGTGATCCCCCTGATCAGAAGGGAAGGAAGCATAAAACAGACACTTTTCCCACTTCCCGTGGGGAGTATCACGACCTGCTTTTCATAGGCGTTCTGCTGTATTTCTCTGCCAAGTAAACCATTGCGCTCACAAATAGTATGGATTACCAATTCCTGATAGGGATAGAGAGAGGTGAGATGAAAGCGATTCTGCAATACATCCTGTATTTTCTGTTCAAGAGATGCTTCGTCTAACATATACAACCATCTACTTACATACACGTCATGCATGAGAAAACTCATTGATGATACTTGTCGATAGTACTAATTAGTAGTATATTCATTGTATGAAACATTCCCCATCGTACAGTGAACAAGATGAACTGAATCTCAAGGTACTCATTGCATTGGTAAGAGGGGTGCAGTCTGTGCGCAGGCAGGAGATGCAGACCGTGCGAGAAGGGAAGCTCACGCTGGCTCAATTCGGGGTTCTTGAGTATCTGTATCATCGGGGGGATGCCCGGATAAAAGATATCATGGAACGTATGTTGTCCACAGGAGGAAACATGACCGTGGTAATTGAGAATCTTGAGAAGGAAGGATTTATATCGAGATATAGCGATCCTCATGACAAACGGGCTCGTCTTATTTCACTGACCCATCGAGGAGAAGCGCTGATGGAGGATTTGTTTCCGCGGCATGTGCAAAATATCAGCGGGATTTTTTCAATACTACAGGAAGAGGAAAAGAAACAGTTGATTCTGTTCATGAAAAAACTTACTGGGAAGGCCCAGGAATGATAGACAGTACGTTACGTACAAGGAGAATGAGTATGGATTCGGTAAAACTTACTATTGTGTATTACAGCATGGGTGGATCCAACCACCAGATGGCTCAATGGGCAAAAGAAGCTGCTGAAGCTGAAGGAGCTGAAGTGCGACTGGTTAAAGCGACCGAACTTGCACCCCAGTCGGTGATTGATAGCAATCCAGCTTGGAAGGCTACCGTAGAGGCCACTAAAGATATTCTTGAAGCACGACCTGAGGATCTTGAATGGGCAGATGCTATCATCTTCAGTACCCCCACACGGTTCGGGGTTATGGCAGCACAGATGAAACAATTTCTTGATACTACAGGAGGATTGTGGGCACAGGGGAAAACCGTTAATAAAGTGGTGAGTGCTATGACTTCAGCACAGAACCCGCATGGCGGACAGGAAGCAACGTTGCTGTCCATCTATACCATGATGTATCACTGGGGAGCAATCGTGGTGGCACCGGGGTATACCGATCCGGTAATATTTGCTGGAGGGGGGAATCCTTATGGGACTTCCGTCACCATAGGGCAAGATGGAAAGATGATAGAGGATGTGCAACCGGCTATCGCCCATCAGGTGAAGCGAACCTTGTCTGTAGCTTCAGCGGTCAAACGAGGGATGCAAAGCTAAAACGAATTTCTCAGAAACCGTACAGGGGATTGCCGGTAAGCAGTCCCCTGCATTTTTATGGGACCGAAAAGCCATGATTCACGTATCAACATAGCATATTAATTCACCTGCATTTTCCATGCACTACAACACAGGAGCTTTGCCTATTGACTCATGATAGAGCTTCTTTGTCGGCATTTTTTCTGATTATCTTTTATAAAAGATGATCCAACTTAGCATGAGTTGTATGAAAAACGGTTAGGCAACCGGTGTGTGAATACACATAATTCGGCAAGTGTATACGTACTGATTCAGGGGTTTGTCCCCCTGAATCAGTCGTGATGTATTACTATTGTCCCTTCGATGATTTGTTGACCATATCCGTAGCAACTCCCAGTGCTAATTCTGATGCCACGGCAAAGGTTTCTGACAGAGTAGGGTGCGGATGCACGGTCAGCGCAATATCCTCCGCTACCGCTCCCATCTCCAGAGCGAGTAAAGCTTCTCCAATCAGCTCTCCAGCGTGTTTCCCGGTAACCCCTGCTCCGAGCAATCTTCCCGTATCAGGATCAAATAAAGCCCGGGTAACTCCTTCGGTGGCAAGTTCACTGAGGGCTCTTCCACTTGCCAACCATGGCATAGAGCCTTTCATTACCGGTATGTTCTGCTTTTTTGCTTCTTCCTCAGTCAAGCCAATCCACGCTATTTCAGGTTGTGTATAGGCAACCGACGGGACACTCATGGGGGTGAATGCTGCCGGAAGCCCTGAAGCCACTTCAGCTGCCACTTTCCCCTGATGTGCTGCCCGATGAGCAAGCATCGGGTCTCCGGTGACATCTCCGATTGCATAAATATGAGATGCAGCGGTTTGCTGCTGATCGTTGGTGATGATCCAGGACCGTTCATTCATCTGTATCGAAGTATGTTCAATACCGATAGTGTCACTGTTCGCTTTTCTCCCGACAGCAACAAGCACTGCATCTGCTTCTATGGAATCCGGGACTTTGTTTCCCTCAAGATGTATTACCAGGTGACTTTTGTCTGCATCAACACCAGTAACTTTTGTTGACGTATATATTGCCCGATACTCAGCTTTGATTTTTTTCAGTAATGGCTGTTTAAGTGCTTTATCGGCAGGGGGGATAATCGAATCAGTCATCTCTACGATGGTGATTTCGCTTCCGAGTCCATGATAGATAGCCGCCATTTCCAATCCAATTATGCCTCCTCCGATAACCACAAGGTGTCGAGGTATCTCCGGTAGTTCCAGTGCTCGGGTTGAATCCCATATCCGTGAATCCTCATAAGGAATACCCGGTATTCTTGCAGGACGGGAACCAACAGCAATAATGAGATCTTTGAAAGTATATGCTACTTTGCCATCAGCTGTTTCCACTTCAAGTACGGAATCGCTGACAAGTGCACCAGTTCCTTCAATCCGTTCAATCTTTCTCGCTTTACACATGCCGTCCAGCCCATCAGTGAGCTGGGAAACGGTCTGTTTCTTATGGTTTCTCACTGCATCAAGATCAATGTCAGGATCTCCATAGGTGATTCCGGTGGCAGCAATCTGTGTTACATCGTGCATGACTTCTGTGATATGAAGCAACGATTTTGACGGAATGCATCCCACATTAAGGCACACTCCGCCCAGTGTTTTCTGTTTTTCTATGAGGATGACGGATCTGCCCAGATCTGCAGCTCTGAATGCAGCAGTATATCCACCTGGTCCTCCACCGAGCACAACCATATCAGCATCACGTTTTTGCATAAATTCCTCCTACAATATCAATCTTCTGATGTCACCCAGCAGTGAGGCAAGATAGGTGGTAAATCGAGCACCCTGTGCTCCATCGATAACCCGATGATCATACGACAGCGAAAGCGGGAGTATATCCCGGGGGACGAACGTCTCGCCGTTGAACACTGGTTTCTTCTGGATCTTCGAGATTCCCAGAATGGCGCTTTCGGGAGGATTAATAATGGGTGTGAAGTAAGTACCCCCAATACCGCCAAGACTCGAAATGCTGAACGAAGCTCCGGTGAGATCATCCTGTTTCAGCTTCCCCTCACGGGCTTGTTTTCCCAGCTGACTGAGTTCTTCGGCAATAATCCGTACACTCTTTTTATCTGCATCGCGTAGTACTGGAACCACGAGACCGTCAGGTGTATCTACGGCAATGCCGATATGATAGTACTTCTTGAGGATAAGCTGCTGGTGAGCTGCATCATACGAAGCGTTTAACGCCGGGAATTCCTGTAATGCCGAAACCACCGCCTTCACAATAAACGGCAGTATACTTATTTTAATCTGTTGGTCTTGTGGCTGCTGCGCAATTTCTGTTTTCAGCTGTTTCCTGAACTGTTCAAGTTCTGTTACATCAGCTTCATCAAACTGGGTAACAAGAGGAATCGTCTGCCAGCTTCGCTGCAAGTGAGGTCCGCTGATTTTCTGAATCCGAGTGAGTTTCTGAACTTCCGTCGGGCCATATACCGAAAAATCTTCCAGCGGCTGTGCAGCAACAGGGGTGTTACCCTGCTGAGAAATTGCCTGTTTCACTGCATTTTGCACATCTTCCCTGAGAATCCTTCCATGCGGACCCGATGCAGAGAGAAGTGCAAGATCAACTCCCAGTTCCCGAGCATATCTTCGGACTGAAGGACTCGCGTGAACTTGTTTTCCTCTATCTGACGGAAGTTTGGCAGGTTGCGTACTTTGTTGTTTCGGTACGGGTTGCTTCTCTGTTTTCTCTTGAGCTTTTGGTTCTGGTGTTGTTTCTTGTTTCGGTGCCGGTTCTTTCTGTTTTGGAACCTCAGGTTCTTCTTTTTCAGTTTGAGAAGTATCAGCAGATTCTTCTGCTGTCTCGATATCAGCAAGAAGGCTGTCTTTTGAAACGAGATCGCCTTCCTTGACATGAACAGCGGTGATCTTCCCTGCATATGGTGAGGGGATATCGGTGACTGCCTTGGCACTTTCCAACGCGATGACCGGATCATCTAGCGCGATGGTATCGCCTTCACGAATATATAGTTCAATGACTGCGACATCGGAAAAATCTCCGATATCGGGAACCGTTATCTGGTGCTTTGCCATGTGATGACTCCTTCAGCTGATAAGCGGATTGGGTTTATCCGCATCGATGTTATACTTTTTCAGTGCCTCAGCTACCCGTTTGACTGGGATCTGCTTCATGTCAGCAAGCTGCTTGAGTGCTGCAATCACGATGTAATACCGATCCACTTCAAAAAATCTTCTGAGTGCCTCACGGGAATCACTACGCCCAAAGCCTTCTGTACCAAGGATCGTTACCTCTTTCTGAGGAATCAGTCGTCTGATCTGTTCAGGATAGGCCCGAATATAATCGGTACTGATCACAACCGGTCCCTCGTGACCGGCAAGCAGTTGGGTAAGATACGGGATCCGCGATTTTGCAGTGGGGTGGGTCATGTTATACCGTTCAGCTTCCACCCCATCACGATGCAGTTGATTTATCCCGGGAATACTCCAGATATCGGCTGCAATATCAAAATCATCACGCAACAGATCTGCTGCTGCAATCACTTCCCGTAAAATCGTACCACTGCCCATCAACTGTACAGTGGCCGTGGCTTTCTTTTTATCGGCCGCCTTGAACAGGTACGCTCCCTTGATGATTCCTTCCTCGACTCCTTTCGGCATCTCTGGGTGTACATAATTTTCGTTCATCAGGGTGATGTAGTAAAAGATATCTTCCTGATCGGCATACATGCGCTCCAAACCATTTTGCATGATTACCGCCAGTTCGTAGGAGAATGTGGGATCATAAGCCTGACAGGTCGGGTGGGTTGCCGCAAGGAGCATCCCATGCCCGTCTTCATGCTGCAGTCCTTCACCATTGAGTGTCGTCCTGCCCGCTGTTGCACCAAGGAGGAATCCTTTGGTTCTACTGTCTCCGGCTGCCCAGATAAAGTCATCCACCCGCTGGAATCCGAACATGGAGTAGAAAGCGTAGAACGGAATCATGGTCACCGCATTATTTGCATAGGAGGTCCCAGCGGCAATCCATGATGAGATAGCACCGGCTTCAGTAATCCCTTCTTCCAGTATCTGTCCCTTTCTATCCTCTTTGTACCACATAAGTGATTCGGCATCCTGCGGCTCATACAACTGGCCTGTGGGAGCATAAATACCAAGTTGACGGAACAGCCCCTCCATACCAAACGTACGTGCTTCATCAGGAACGATGGGAACAATACGATTGCCGATCTCCTTATGCTTCACGAGCTTCGTGAGCATCCGTACAAAGGCCATCGTCGTAGAGAGTTCACGATCCTTTGATGAAGCTAACAGATCTGAAAATTCTTTCAATGGTGGAATAGTAAGCTGTTCTGCATGAGCTTTGCGGTAGGGTACCGGTCCTCCCATGATTCTTCTTCGCCTGGTAATGAATTCCTCTTCCGGAGAACCGGGCTTGGGTCTGATGAAAGGGAACGATTCAAGATCTTCATCTGACACCGGTACTTGGTAATGGTCCCGGAAAGCTTTAAGGGATACCGCGTCCATGGTTTTCTGGTTATGCGTCCCCATGGTGGCTTCTGCTGCTTTACCCATTCCATATCCCTTTACTGTTTTAAAGAGAATGACGGTAGGTTCTCCCGTATGGTGAGTCGCTGCATGAAAAGCTTCATAGATTTTACGCGGATCGTGGCCGCCTCGAGTCAGCTGCCATAATTCCTGATCACTTTTATCCTCTACCAGTTTTTGCAGATAGGGATCATCACCGAATATTCTTTCTCTCAGGTATGCCGGTCCTTTAGACTGAATGGTTTGGAACTCTCCATCCACCATCGATGCAAATTTTTTAAGTAGCACCCCTTCGGTATCACGTTCGAGAATTTCATCCCATTCCGAACCCCAAATGACCTTGATTACATGCCACCCTGCACCGCGGAACTTTCCCTCCAATTCCTGAATGATCTTCCCATTGCCCCGTACTGGACCATCAAGGCGTTGTAAGTTGCAATTAACTACACAGACGAGATTATCGAGTTGTTCTCTGGAGGCAAGTGACAGTGCTCCAAGGGATTCCGGTTCGTCAGATTCTCCATCTCCCATAAATATCCATACCTTTCGATCTCCCACCTGCTTGAGTCCTCGCGCTTCGAGATACTTCATAAAGCGTGCCTGATAAATGGCCATCATGGGACCAAGGCCCATGGAGACCGTAGGGAACTGCCAGAAGTCGGGCATTAACCAGG
Source organism: uncultured Spirochaetaceae bacterium (assembly GCA_964482325.1). Lineage (GTDB taxonomy): Bacteria > Spirochaetota > Spirochaetia > Sphaerochaetales > Sphaerochaetaceae > CAYZJV01. The sequence goes on from CAYZXD010000016.1 coordinate 29,242, forward strand.
GGTGGGGGTAGGAGGATAGTCCCTTACCGCCGACTTCCCGTCTGAAGTGTTCAAGCTGTTCATCGGTGAGGCGGCCTTCCACATAAGCCCGGGCATACATCCCGGGTGCTGAATGACCTTGAAAGAAGATCAGATCCGGGCCATATTCGGCATCCGGACCCTTAAAGAACCAGTTAAACCCAACCTCGTACATGGCAGAAGCGGAGGAAAAACTGGCAATATGGCCGCCGATACCACTTCCGTCAGCATTCGCCCGAGCTACCATAGCCATGGCATTCCAGCGCACAAATGCTGATACATTTTTCGCAACCTCTGAATCGTCATGAGGGATCACTGCCTGTGTATCCTGAATAACTGTATTGGTATATGGACTGATTATACCAGGAGAGGTTCTCACTCCGGTATTACGTGCCGCACTCGTAAGTTCCTGCAATAGAAAATCTGCTTTTTCGGGACCCTCGTTTTTAATCACTCCATCGAGCGACTCCAGCCATTCTTGGGTTTCTGCTGGATCGGGATCGTGAAAAACCTGTTTACTCATGAAATACCTCCCTGAACATAGGGTGTGCCGGTGTTTCAAAGATCGTATCAACCATGATGTAACCGACGTTACCCAATACCTACAATTTCAGTATGAATTAGGCTGTCGTCAAGTACTACGTTAACAGTACTCTACTAGAGTAATATATCGCAATGGAAATTTGTCTGAATGATTATCTCGCTTATCTTACGTTTTTGACAGGATGCATTTGATTACAAGATTATGCAGAACTATTGGGAACTGAGGCTGTCAGGTTTTTCTGATTGCTGCTGAAGAGGTTGTGTATGAACAGAGAATGCGTACGCAGCTTATGTACGTGATATCCGTGGACGATAACCATAGAAGAACAGTACGGCCAGGGAGATGATGATCATGCCTAGCACCGTATACACATCAGGAGAGTCCTGTGCCATGACAATCCAGCTCAGTATTGCTCCAAGCACCGGATTGAGAAATTTGAGCATATTCAGTTCAGATACACGAACTTCCGCTTTTTGTATCAGACCATACCAGATCGAAAAACCCACTGCAGAGACAATACTGAGCCATAGGAGACTGATATAGAAGGAGACAGGTTGGTGAAAACTCATGAGACCTTCCGTTGGAAGTGACATTAGAAATAGGGTCGCCCCTCCAATGAAAATCTGTACAGTATTCAGTTTTTTGGGATCATAAGGTTCGGTGTTTTTCTTCAGTACCACCTGCAACAGTGATTCACTGACAGCAGCAATCAAAAGGAGGGCAATGCCAAAGATCTGAGTCCGACCGCTATCAGTTGAGGGATTTCTACTTATACTGATCAGTACAATGCCACCGATTGCGGCAAACAGGCTTATGATCTTCCGGCCATTGAGCTGTTCATTATGTAAAAATAGATGAGCAGTAACTGCGGAAAATAGGGGAATTGATCCGATGATAATAGCTGCAATTGATGCAGGTACGTTATCGATACCGTAATAGTATAGCGCATAAAACAACGATGTCTGCAGCACGGAGGTTTTCAGCACCAACTTCCAATGTTTTTTTGTATGCACCCATAATCCGCGATAGTCATGGATAAACAAAGAGAGGAGAATCCCTGCAAGCATAAACCGGATGCCCGCAAAGGCAAACGGGGTAACAAACGCCAGGCCACTTTTTACACCAATGAATGCTGTTGACCAGAGAATGACTGGAATCAGAGCAAGAAGATAGGTCTTTTTCATTCGCACCATCATAGGCCGCTTTGTAAATAAATTCAATACAGGTAATATCTGCTTGATTTTGTTGCTTATACCCCGTCTCTTCAGGATTTTGCCACAAGAAGTGAGTACTCAACTGAGTCCAGGCAATCAGGTAATTTATATATTTGTCACAAAAAATGATTGTATTTTAAGGAAAAGGCACCTAAGATGAAAACAGATGTCAGAAGTTACAAAAAATGAGCACTTGAGCTGATCAGCAATCGTGTTGCTTCCATTTGTACAGAGGAGGAAAAAATGAGAAAGACCAGATCTCGACTGCTTTTGGTTCTCACTGTTGCAATCTTACTTGTCGTTACCGGATGTGCGACAACGGTTACCATGCGATACATGGTACCAGCTGAAATCAATATGGCCTCGTATACGAATCTCGCTGTAGTCTCTGTTGAGCCTTATCGGTTCACCGCATTTACGAGCCCAAGTGCCACCATCAAAGATATGAGTGGAACCTCTCCGTATCGAGTTGCCAGCGGGTTTGGCGATAGTACAGAACTGCGCATTGCGCAGTATCTCACACAGAAGATCATTCAGGATCTCAGACGAACTGACTACTTCAATCTTATGACTCCACCGGATTCTGATGCGCTGGGAATTCGGTATCAACGGTTCAAAGAACAGGGATATGATGCTTTGCTCATGGTTGATATTACTGATCTGAAGGTTGAAGAATATATCTTTGCTCAGGAAGAAACTGTTATAGTGCCTCCGGAAGTTGAGGGGGGAGAATCCACCACCATTAAAGAATTGCGGCATCATGTGACGCAAAAGATTGCATTAAACGTTGAGTTCACTGTAGTAGATACCGGAACCGGGCAGACTGTTGCAACCAAAAGCTACTCAGACTCCAGAGAGCAGACTTATAAAATTGAACCCGGATCAACCGGGGCAAGTAGAGCTCCTGAATTATACCGGTGGATGGCTAGCATGGCCGATTCTTTCTCCCGTTCTTTCTCTGAGCTGATTGCCCCCCGTTGGACAACTAAGGCCGTGGCACTCATGGATAATAAACCGGAGAATAAACGAGTTGAAAATGCTTATGAGGCAGCCAAGGAAGGTTCGCTTGGCATGGCCCTCGAAACATTCAAGCGGGAGTGGGAACAATCAAATCATGTTCCCTCGGGATATAATGCAGCGATCATACTTGAGTCCTTCGGCCGTTACGATGAAGCTATCAAACTGATCGGTGAAGTCTGGCGGTATAGTGGAAATCGAACTGTAGAGAATAGAAAGATTGAGATGGAACGGGCGTATGAAGATCATCTGAAAGCTCAGAAACAGCTTTAGGTGAGCATTTCGTTTTCTACGTCATTTTCCATGGCAAGTGATGTTGTTTCAAGAGCCTCCTGAACTTCCTGTAGAAGCTTATGGTAATCGTTTTTACTAAATGGAGGCTCGCCTTGGTTTTTTCGGTTATCGAGGTGAATCGCTTTCCCAATATAGACGTAGGCTCCCTTTCTTCGGGGGCTGTACCGTGAGTTGATGTTACCTTCCTGTATACGATTAGTGACATCAAGCAAATTGAGTGCATATTCACAGGCTCTTCCTGCGCTGCATGGAGGGGCGATGTAATCTGGATCAATATATTCAAGTACATCGACTAGCTGTGTGTGATGTAAGTAGGTATGAGCCTCCAGAGCCTTAACATCGGCAAATCTCCTGATCACAGGTGATTGATGCTGATGGCTTTGTTTCGGACGAGTGGCGTTAGTACCGAGATACCGCAATCGAAATAGTCGATCAAGAAGCGTACCATCTCCCGATATCTGGGCGATGTTTTCTGCACGTTTCATTGCAGCTTCACAAATCATAAGAATCCGTTCACGAATTGATGCGGGGGCTTTCTGCTCCGGATCAATACAGTAAAGTGACTCGAGCAATGTCACCGTATGCTCTGTTGCCTCAAGAAGCAGTTTGAGTATCGGAGCAGTGGTACAATCGGTCAGGGTGATGCCAATCTGATCTTGCCAGCGCGATAGCACGGATCGGATGAATGTTTGTTGATTTCCTGCATGGCGATACCCGATAGCTACAGGGAGAATGGTTACTTTTTGTGATGCCTGTGCAGCCCAATGAGCCAGTGACGCAATTCCAGGAGCTATTTCACTGCATCGGTACATGTGGTAGGTAACTTGTCCTTCAGGAGCCAGAGCGATGGGGAAAGCCCCCTGCTGTATTTGTGTTCGCAGCATAGTTAAGCTCTGCTTATTCAAAATTCTATTCTGTACCGGGATACAGCCTACACGGGGAAACAGCCAAGCTGCAGCTTTTCCTGCCCATTCAAGAACGTCACTTCCATAGAGGAACTGTGCATGAGGGATAATCCGCTCAGTGGGTTCTTTTAATCGGTTCCGTTTTCTCGCAAGACGCTGCAATTTGCGATTGAGTGCATACATGAGTACCGGGGCATCCTCTTTTGCCGCATGACGGAATGCGATGATTAATCGGTGGTCATTGGCAAAGAATGATTCAAGTTCATCCATGAGAGATGATTCGTTATGAATATCTATGTTGGAAACACCTTCTATGAGTCGAAGATACCATGCCCCCACGGTGATCATAAATCGTCGTACCCGTCTGGAATAGCGTGGTGCTACAAATCCACGCGAAGCTGCAGCACGTGGAACGTGGATCATGCGATCGGATCGTCTGATCATAACGCATCCCGTGTACTGAGCATCTCTGTATAGTATGCCCGGTCGATCGGATAGTATCGTAATATTGCGATGCCGATGAGGTACCAGAGCAGCGGGAAAGGACCGCAAAGGAGTTTGATGCCGATCACTGCAAGATCGTTTGTACGATCAGGTGAATAGGAGAAGAGGGCAAGAATCCAGCCATTTAAAGCAAGTGCCAGTGCTTGTCCGATTTTGCTTGAAAATGTCCAGAGGCTGGAAAAAACGCCTTCACGACGAATATTATTATGATTGATGGCATCGTACTCGACCACATCGGGCAAAATTGCGTGAGGCATGACATAGTGTGTAGATAACCCGGTACCTGCTAAACCCATGATGATTACCGATATGGTGGTCCCCAGTTGTTCTCCAAGCAGTGAGAAGGTCATGACGCCCACTCCCATGATGCCCATGCCAATCATATAGCAGCTTCGTTTGCCGATTTTTTCAGAAATTTTTACCCATAGGGGAATACAGAGGAGACTGGTCGTCAAAAGAAATATCAAAGCTACCTGAAACAGACCTTCATCATGAAAAATGTAGGCGAAATAGTACACCAGGGCTCCCTGCACCATGGAGGTTCCCATGATAAATAGCGACCAGGGAATCAGCGCGGTAAGGAACACTTTGCTTTTCAGCGTCTCTTTATAAGTGGAGATGAAACTAGTCGGGGGGTAGGGGTCTAGATGCTGAGGTTCCCTCACTGCCCAAATGGTGATTAAGGTCGTAAGGAGCATCACTCCACCCATGAAGTATCCCATGATTGACCAAGCGGTGGTCACATCAGTGATCAGGGAGATAAGCGGCATCACCGCACCTGCACCCACGAAAGTTCCCAACACGGCAAAGCTCATCCGATATCCGGTGAGTATGGTGCGTTCATTATAATCGTCGGTTATTTCAGGAAGTAGTGCTGCATACGGGATGTTCACTAAGGTATAGGCGGTGTTAAGCAGGCAGTAGAGCACCGTGAGGTAAAAGAATAGGGGCAGTTGGTTCGACATCGACGGTTTTGTGAACATCAATCCCATAGTGAAAAATGATATAATAGCCCCGATAAACATATAGGGGCGGCGGCGTCCCCAGCGGGAACGGGTTCGGTCAGAGACATATCCGGTAATCGGATCGGTTATAGCGTCCCATATCTTGCCGATCATGAGGACGGTACCGGCAAGTGCAGCAGAAAGCCTTACCACATCAGTGAGATAATAGAGGAGATAAAAGCCGATTACTGTGAAAAAGAGATTTCCACCGAGATCCCCTATCCCAAAGCCCCATTTGACCCGTTTTGATACGCTGCCTGCTTTGATGATATTACCACCTTCTGTTCACAATTTAATGTAGTTTAGAGCGAAATATATCTTAACGCAAGAACGTTTATTACAGGTGAATATCCGCGATATCGTAACTTGCCCGATTGTACTTTCGGCAGTAGAGTATATAGAGTACATACAGAAGGAGGCATTATGTATACAGCACATGAGCAAAGGTACGATTCGATGCGGTATACCTATTGTGGGAAAAGTGGTTTAAAACTCCCTGCGATTTCATTAGGACTCTGGCATAATTTTGGCGATACTGCGCCGTTGGATCGGGCGCGGAAGATGATCCATACAGCATTTGATCTGGGAATCACCCATTTCGATCTGGCTAATAACTATGGCCCACCACCGGGTTCAGCTGAAATCAACTTCGGGAGAATCCTCCAGGAGGATCTCGGGAAGTATCGTGATGAGTTGGTAATTTCAAGCAAGGCTGGTTATCTTATGTGGCCGGGTCCATATGGTGAATGGGGCAGTAGAAAATATTTGCTCGCCAGCTTGGATCAGAGCCTGAAGCGGATGGGGTTGGATTATGTCGATATTTTCTATTCTCACCGTTTTGATCCCAATACGCCGCTTGAGGAGACTATGAGTGCTCTCGAAACTGCTTATCGGCAGGGGAAGGCCCTCTATGTCGGTATTTCATCGTACTCGGCTGAGAAGACCAGGGAAGCCTATGCGATTCTCAAGGAAAGAAATGTACCGGTAATCATTCATCAACCTTCGTACTCCATGTTGAATCGGTGGGTGGAAGAATCATTGCTTGATACGTTGTATGAATTAGGTCTGGGAACGATATGCTTTTCTCCGCTTGCGCAGGGAATGTTGAGTGATAAGTACCTGCATGGGATTCCGGAGGGAAGCAGAATCACCCATGCCGATTCACTCTCGAAGAAAATGCTCTCTGCAGATAATCTTGATCGTATCAGACATCTGGATGAGATTGCAAGGCGACGTGGACAGAGCCTTGCCCAGATGGCATTGGCTTGGGTACTCAGAAGAAAAGAAGTGACGTCTGTGCTTGTTGGTGCGAGCTCTCCTGAACAGATCGTAGAAAATGTCGGAGCCCTGAACCATCTGGAGTTTTCCGCAGATGAACTGGCCGAGATAGATCGGTGGGCACAGGATGGCAATATCAATATCTGGGCTCAGTCAAGTAACAACTGACTGGGTATATATTATTGGTCAATCTGTCTGGTATACGTAAAGTTGAGCTGATGTCCTGAATAGTGTCCCCATAGGGATTTGGGCATCAGTTCAGCGAGCCTGAGCATGATTTCATCGGCCAATTGCTGCCGTTGTACTGCATCAAGCCGACCTTCCTTGTGAATAATCTCAAACGGTTTGCCTACTTTAATAGTCAACGGAGTCCGTCTGAGCCGCTTCATGTTCTTCTTGATATCATTAAAACCTAATGTGAAGATCGGCACCATAGGGACCTGTTTTTTATGGGCAATAAAAGCTACACCAGCCTTTCCCTCCTGAAGTTCTCCGGTACTGTTTCGTGTTCCTTCAGGGGCAATGGCAAGAATATCATTGCGGTCAAGTACGGTAAAACACTGCTGCATGGTATCTCGACCCATATTGCCCCGATCTACCGGAATGGTATTCCATAAGTTCATGATAAAGCGGGTTGCCCAATGGTTCCACAGTTCTTTTTTTCCCATGGCAATCATGTTTCTCGGTCGCATAAATACGTACATCAATGGACCATCGAGTGCAGATGTATGATTGGCGATAATGATAAAAGGTCCCTGGCGGGGAACTTTTTCAAATTCAGAGAGATCCATGGTAAACAGGAGCCGAAAAATCCCTCGTAATATGGCATTCACGATGCGTTCTTTCATAGTCATGAAGCTACTATAGCAGAGGTTAGGTAGCGCGCATAGCTAGTTACCCTGCTATCATGAAGGTAAGCGGGATGGTTATTGCAGAAATCAGTGTGGAAAGAACTACTATCGAACTTGCATAAGTACTCTCAACGCCGTATCGCAGGGGTAATACGGAGGTGAACACTGCCGCGGGTAGCGCAGAGGAAACCACAACAACGGTTCTACTGATACCTGATAATCCAAAGATGACACTGCCGATATATCCGAAGAGCAATCCTCCGGCCATCCGTAATATGATACCGGCAATTACGTGGCGATCTATGTGCAATTTGGTGTTTCGCAACGATACCCCAAGTGCAAACGCTGCAAGAGGAGGTGCGGCGTTTCCCCCGAACTCACAGGTAGTCAGAATTGGAGTCGATACCGGAATCGAAAAAATTCGCACGAACGCTCCTGCGGCTATCGCCCACAGAATCGGTGATCGCAACATGGTTTTTACCGATTTTGCATGCAGGCCTCCGGTAATAATAAGTATTCCCAGAGTAAAGATGTATATGGTCTGGATCTGATCAAATATCACCACGATATTCATAGCAGCAATTCCACCCCACAGGCGCATGAGGGGTATGCCAAGGAATCCCGAGTTCATAAAGATCGTAGCGGGCATAAAAGACCGGGCATCAATTCCTGTTGCCCGAGCATACGCATATCCGGAAATGGTGTTCAGCAATACTACCAGCGTGGTCACCCCAGCAATGCTAAGAATCAGATTGCCTTGAAGGTCACTGTAATAGAGGGCATGAAAGATGAGTAACGGCATGAAAAAGTCGGCGACGATTTTGATCAGTGAATGGACATCGACCGTATAAATACGGGCAACAATATACCCGCCGAGCGTGATGAGCAAAATTGGCAATAGCTGAACAAAAGAAGCAATAAACAAAGTAGGTACCGTGAACAAAATCAGCGAGATTGTTGATCTCGATGGTGCGTGCGGTGCTCTTTCTTTCGTGCCAAAGAGAGCCCTCCGAATCCACCTACGATAGCCATATAGAATCCGAAATCGTACCACCATCCGGTATTATTCGGTTCATAAATACGAATTTCTCCATTAAAAAAATGTCCGATGAGCGAGATAGGAGCAATCCATCCATGCCAGATTCCCATGAAGAATCCTGCAGGTTTATCCTCTTCTGATGATTTAGTTCCCGGCAGACAGGATGTCATGAGGATCAAAACCAGTAATACCATAATCCCGATCATGCTGATACGTATTAGATGTGTCTTCATCAATTCCCCCTTCTGTATCACAGTGAAGCATGTCCAAAGTGCAACACATACTCTTCATTCGGTACACGGTACCTATGATATAATCATGTGTGGAGGGTTTTCAAGCTATGGTTATTATCGGATTCAACGGCAGTCCCAGGAAAACGGGAAATACGGGAGCAATTATGAGGCAGATGTTACAAGGGGCTGCTGACGCAGGTGCTGAAACACGGTATGTGCATCTGCCTTCCTATCAGATCGCAGGGTGTATCGGATGCGAGCGGTGTAGAAAGGACAAAATCTGTACGCAGTTTTATGATGGAATGCATCTGTTGTATCCGCAAATAGAGGAGGCAGATGGGATAATTCTTGGTTCTCCCGCATACAACTACAACGTAACTCCCTGGATGAAGGCATTTATTGATCGGTTGTATCCCTTTTTTACGTTCTCGTCGGAACGACCGGGTCCGTATACCTCGCGTCTTGCTGATCGCGGCAAGCGTGCGCTCGTTTTCGGTGTGTGCGAACAAATCGACCCCAAAGAAGCAGGGTACACAGTCGTATCTATGCACGATGCAATAGCAGCTCTCGGGTATCGTATGGCACAGCCGATGACCTTTGCCGGCCATTTTGCTGTCGGTTCTGCATCCGGATGTACCGTTACGCTGCAGCGTGCGTATACAGCAGGTTCCACCTTCGTTCAATAAACCATTATTTTAATCGTACACAACACTTGACAAATATTTTGCAAAATTATATAGTGCGCAATATAAAAATTACTTAAGCTACATTAAGAGGAGTGAATTATGAACAAGAACCTATATGATTTTGCAGCAGTTGCCAATGATGGGAAAGAATTTTCCTTTTCTGAGCTCGAAGGACATCCCGTTCTGATTGTGAATACGGCAAGTAAGTGCGGTTTTACCGGACAGTATGCCGGATTGGAAGAGTTATACAAATCATACAAAGATCAAGGTTTGGTTGTGATAGGATTTCCATGTGATCAGTTTGCCCATCAGGAACCAGGGACCGATGCTGATATTGCACAGTTCTGTTCACGAAACTATGGGGTGACTTTTCCATTAATGAAAAAAATCGATGTGAATGGGAAGGATGCGCATCCGGTATACGTGTGGTTGAAAAAACAAGCTCGTGGAGCCTTGGGATCAGCAATTAAATGGAATTTCACAAAATTCCTCGTTTCTGCTGATGGTACAACGGTGAAGCGATATGCCCCCACAATTGAACCTGAAGCAATGAAGCAGGATATTGAGCGGGAGCTTGCATGAAGGTGGATGAACAATTACTGCTGAAAAACCAGATCTGCTTTCGGATCTACTCGCTTGAACGAGCTATTCAGTCAGCTTACAAACCCTTGCTGAATGAACTGGATGTGACGTACCCACAGTATCTTACACTATTGGTACTGTGGGAACATCGGGAGCTTACCATCTCAGAAATCTGTGATCACTTGGGACTTGATACCGGCACCGTATCTCCTTTGCTCAAACGGATGGAGCAGAAAGGACTGCTCAAACGGGAACGGGCACCCAAAGATGAGAGAACGGTGATTGTCACCCTGACACCTGAGGGACTTGCTCTGCGCAATCGAGCAGAACAGATTCCCTCGAAACTTGCATCCTGTCTCTTCACCGGTAGTGCAGATGACGTGTCACAGACGTATAGCAATCTTCGTAACGAGCTTGACCGGGCACTTGAAGCACTGAGAAACCACAATTTATGCTCAGGGTAGCCGACAAAGCAGATAAACTAGTTTCCCTTGCCTTTTCCTTGTGATATGCTGAGACCGATGGCACACAGAGAAGGAGTTGCAGTATGAAATCAACCACAAAGCTTGTTATTCTCATCCTCACTATAGTTCTCCTTGGCTTCCCGGTATGGGCAGCAGAGAGTGAAATTACGGGAAACGTCAAACTTATTGGGAGTACCGCCCCTGAAGCAAAGGTGGAAGCGGGATATACCGTGAAAATGCCGTTTCTGCAGGGTGATGGTCCATTATTCAGTGGCAACAATGTGAAATTCAAGGGAATCCTCGGTGTAAGTCCTATATCAGTATCACTTACCGGTGAGGCGGTGTTGACGCCGATAGCCGTCATGGAAATCTCCG